>JAEYYX010000100.1 GCA_023428245.1 Pseudomonadota bacterium | reverse complement strand
GCCGGGCGGCGCACTCGGGGCCGCGCCGGGCGGCGCACTCGGGGCCGCGCTGGGCGAAGGCGGCCGCGCCGGCAAGTCCTTTGCGCTCCCCGAAGAGCTCGGACGAGTCGCCTGGGCTTGGGAAGCGGATGTCTGGCGTTCCTTCGGCGCCTGGGCCCGAGACCCGTCCTCAGCGCGCACAGATGCGCTCGCGGCCACAAGGGCAAAGGCGAGAGCGGCTCGCACCGACAATGAGTGTGCTCGAGCGCCAGACACGAGACAAAAATGTGTCACGTGGGGCGAGGTCCGGCAAATCGCGCACCTAAACGCGCGTTTTCTAGAGCCCTTCGATGGGAGTACCGACCGGGTCCCCGTAGCTCGACACGTCGAGCCCAAAGCGGCGAATGATGGATGCGTGAAGGGCTCCGGTGTTCTTGTCTTTCGCGTCGACACTGCGGCCCGTAGCGAAGCCCCCGGCGTGCCCCGCGATCATGACCGGCATACGCGTCCTGGCGTGACTGTCGCCGTCACCGTTTTCTGAGGCGTAGAGAGCGAGGGTCTCGTCGAGCAGCGTGCCGTTTTCGGTAGTGACGCTGCGGAGGGCATTCACGAGATATGCAAAACGTCGCACCTTGAAGCGCGTTGTGGCGATCACTCGCGCGTTCGCGATGCGCATCGCTTCGGTCCGGCTCAGCCCGTCAAGATCAGTCGCGCGATCGGTGTCATCGAGCTTGTGCGAGATGAAGTGATCGGACCAATCCCCGACCCCTTCGATGCCCTGGCCGAGGCTGTAGTCAGAGTACGTTACGCCCCAGCTATCGCTGTACTGAAAAGAAACGACGCGCGTCAGATCGCAAGACAAAGCGAGCACCGCCAGATCGATGAACAGCTTGGACTTCTGGTGCCAATCTCCCGCCATTGCAGGCTCACTCGGAGCCTGACACGTGCTCGAGCCGCCCCCGAGCTGAGCTTCGAGCTCCGTCACGGACTGAAAGTATTGATCGAGACGCGTTTGATCGGCTCGCCCGAGCTTCGCCTTCAAGCGCTCCGCGTCCGCTTTGACGAGATCGAGCACGGAAGCGCGACGCCGAGCGCGCGCCTCACCCGCGGCATCGACGGCTGTCATGCCGAACAAGTTCGCGAAGAGCTGCCGAGGATTTCGAATCACCGTCTCGACTTGGCCGTCAGCTTTGAATGAGATGTTCCCTTGCGCGATGTCCGTGCTCGACGTGGCCGAGAGGGCCAAGTTGCGAAAGGGCGTCTCGCCCCGCAGAGAATCAGCGAGATACTGATCTAGGGTTGGCCCCGAAGGCGTATAGTTGTTCTTGATTCCTTTGTGCGCGGAGAGCGCCATCGACGGGATGTGGATGTCGGTCGAAACTCCCGAGTGGTTCGTACCCGTTACCACCGTCACCTCCGAGAGAACGCTCTCTTGTGCGGGCCAGATCCGCTCGGAGACAAACCCCTCGAGATCGATGAGACATGGCGGAAGCTGGCCTGGAACGAGAGGCCCCGCCTTCGGCTCGAACTGCCCGGGGTCTGTCCCGTTCGGGTAAAAGAAGGCGAAAAAACGCTGCGGTTTCGTGGTTTGAGCCGCTGCTTTCTTCGAAGTCATGATCTCGAGGAAAGGCAGGGCCAAGAGCGCGCCAGCGCCTCGCAGCAGAGTCCTTCGGGGCAGGTGATGAATCATCATGACCTCATGGAGAAACGGCCGGCGCCCGGCGCAGTCGGAATTCGGGACCTTTGACGACTTCGCCGACAAGCGAACGGAATGCGTGGCCTGTCGTCTTGAACTCACTGGCGATCCTCTGCACCGCGCACACATCGCTCGCGTTCGGCTCGCGCCCGTGAACATAGAGGAACGCTCGCTCGGCGATGCAGCTCGGAACCTCGGGCAGCTTCGCCAGAGATGCGCTGAGCTCGGCGATCCGCTCGAAGGAGTTCGGCGCGGGAGCGTCCGGGAAGGCCGGCTTCATCTCGTAGGGTGTCAGATCTACCTTCGGATCGAAGAGCCCACGCCGATCGAAGACGAACAAACCGAGGCCGATCGGATCGATCTTCGCGTGGCACGCCGCGCAATCGCCGAGCGTATTTCTGGCTTGAAAGATCGCGATGCGGTCAAGCCCGACCAAGATCTCTCCGATCGTATCCTGGAGATCCGGGGGAAGCTCGAGGGATTCGCAGAGAAAGGTCTTTCGGAGCCAGTTGCCGCGGATGCTGATCAGGTCTCCGTCGCCCTTGGCGCTGAGCAAGCTCGCGTGCGTCAGAAGGCCTGAGTGCGCGCGAGGGCTGTCCTCCGGGAATTCGAGGCGGCCGTCGGACGAGGGAGCCGGAAGTCCGTAGAACGTGGCGAGGCGAGGCGTCACGAACGTGTGGTTCGCAGTAAGGACATTCAGGAAATCTTGACTGCCAAAGGCATACTCTTCGATGAGGCGGTCCGTCTCAACCTGCATATCCTGGTAGACAGGTTCGTCGGCAGGCGTCATCGGCTTCAAGGTTTGGTACCCGAGCCATTGACGGAAGAAGGAAGCGAAAAATGTCTGCGCGCGCCGATCAGCGAGCAGGTCTTCGGCGACGCGCAAGAGGCCTTCCTCGGAATCGAGGGCCCCGGACTCAGCCAAGTCGAGGAGCTCCGGCGACGGACCTCGTCCATGGAGCGCGAAAGACAATTTCGACGCAAGCTCCGTCGGACTCAGCGTCGAAAGCCCTTCCTTTTCGCTGCCCACCTCGACCCGATAGAGGAAACTCGGCGAGCTGAGCAGAACCTCGATGACCAGCTTGTACGCGTCGAGCTCATCGAGAGCAGCGGCCTGCACCGCCTGCAAGAGCGTCGAGATCTCGAGAGCCTCGAGGGATCTTCGATACGCTTTCCGTCCGAAGGAGCGGACGAAGCTCTCGAGGCATCCACTCTCCCGAACCTCACAGCCGACGACCTTGGCCCTTCGCGCCGCGTCATCGAAGAGCGCTGCGGCCAGCTTCTCCGCTGAGCTCATGTAGGCCCGCAGGTTTTCGGCCGACATGGTCTGGAGATCTGTGTAGGTACGAAATCCAAGCCTCTCCGTGTCGAGAGGGAGGCCCTCGGCGTTCGGAGGCTCGGGTAGCGCCAAGAGCTCTTGTACCGTGAGCTGGTATTCGAGAGCCGAGAGTCGCCGGAGTACTCCCGCGCCCGTGTCGAGATCGAGTCCACACGTGACAGGTCCTGCCCCGCCACCCGGCGAGCCCGAACCGCCTACACCTGAGCTCGCTCCCGAGCCCTCCCCAGGCCCAGACGCGCCACCAGAGGGGAGCATGCCATTCCCTCCGGCACCCGACATATCGGCTCCGCCCTCGCTGCTGCAGGCAGTCGCAAAAGCCACGAGCGAAGCAAGAGCAAGTGCTGCGCCTCGACCAGCCTGGGCCCGATATCGAGCTCGAACAGAATCCGCCATCTCCGTCGATCGCCACCCGCTCGGGCTCGGCGCCTCTCGCTGAGGTTCTCATGAGAGCGAGCGGTGAGAAGCCAGAAAAAGCCCGCCGAGCACGAATCGTAGGCGAGGCACCACTCGCGCTAGATTTTTCTGCTCAGGGCCGGTCACTCGGCGCAGCGGCCCCGTGGGTCGATGCCGGGATTACAAATATTCTCGTAGGTTTTCCCATAGTGAGCGTTCACAAAGTCCGCCACCGCCGCTTCGTCGAAGCACTCGCTTTCCAGGTAGTGGCCCCAGGCTGTCGCCGCGAAGGCCACCCCGAGTCCCGGATCGGGCGCGATGATCAGGCGATGGGGGAAGCTCGAACAGAGCGAATCGCTCGGCCACTCATCATAAAAGCGGTTCAGCTCCTCTTGGAGTTCCTCGCAAGAGTCGCCCCGCGCCTCGATGAGCTCACAGTTATAAAGAAGCGCCACTGCGCTGTGCTCGAGGGAGTGCAGCAAGTGCCCCGCGTGGAGCGGCTCCTCGTACACGCCAAAGTTCGCCCAATAGGGGTAGTGGGCACCAATCGTGGGCGGGTTCGTGGAAGGCGTAAGCTCGCTGCACTCGGAAACATGGAGCGCTGGCTCGGCGATCGCCACACAGGTGCGCGTCTCACACGACCCCGCGCGCGCCGAGCAACTTTCAACACCTGGAGGTAGCGCGGACTCGGCTCCTCCAAGACCGCCCAGGCCTCCTCCGAGTCCACCCGGGGCGTCCCTTCCGCCGGACGAACTCCGACCGCCCGACGCATTCACGCCGCCCTGCCCTCCACTCTGAGCGCCGCCGGTACCGTCAGATTCCTCGCCCGAGCTGCAGGCGCCAAAGAAGAGAAGCGACGAGGCCCCGAGGAGCACACAGAGGGGAAAGGCCGAGCGAAGCGTCATGGTCCCCCCTCTACCGCACTCTCTGGGCGCTGTCCCGACTGAGGCACCCCGGCGCGCTGGAGACTCGCCCAAGGCCCCTGGCCCAAAGAAGCCACCTTCCGAAGGAGATTTTCCCGGTTCCCCTTTGGAGCGACACTCAGCGCCCGCCTATGCCGGCTTTGCCCGTCTTGTTGCTCATCGTCTCCAACGTGTTCATGACCTTCGCCTGGTACGGACACCTCAAAGATCACAAGAGCTCCCCTCTCTGGATCGTGATCCTCATCAGCTGGGGAATCGCCTTCTTCGAGTACTGTTTCCAGGTCCCGGCGAACCGCCTCGGACATCAAGCAGGCCTCAGCGCCGCAGAGCTGAAGACGATTCAGGAAGTCATCACACTCCTGGTCTTCCTGCTCTTCGCACGCTTCTACCTCGGTGAGGCAATTCGCTGGAATCACATCGTCGGCTTCAGCCTCGTTCTGGTCGGCGCCTGCTTTGTCTTCAAGCCCTGGTCCTGACCAGCACCTCGCGCGGGGCGCCCGTTCGAAGAGTGCACGCGGCCCCCGCGAAAGCTGCCGCGCGCGGCAGGGCTGCTCACGCGCTGAGCGGCGGGTAATCGTTGTAGCCCTCGGCTCCCGGCGTATAGAGCAGTGAGAAATCCGGGGTCGCGAGCGCCGCCTTCTGACGAAACCTCTCGACGAGATCGGGGTTTGCCAAGAACGGCCGTCCAAAGGAGACCAGATCTGCTTCCTGCGCGGACAAAGTCTGCTCAGCGGTGTCCGCGTCGAAGCCGCCGTTCTTGATGACTGTGCCGGAGAAGAGGCGACGCAGCTCCTTTGAGAACTCCCGCGCCCGCGGATCGGCAGTGAGCACGATGTGAATGTAGGCGATCTTGAGTTCGTTCAGCTCAGCAGCGATGTGGCGATATTGAGCCTCGATCTCGTCGTACAGGAACATGTCATTGAAGGTATTGAAGGGGGATAGGCGAATCCCGACTCGCTCAGGACCGATCGCAGAAGCTACCCCTCTGGCAGTCTCGAGCACGAAACGCGCGCGCCGCTCTACGCTGCCGCCATACTCATCCTCCCGTCGGTTGGTGTGAGGTGAGAGGAACTGTTCGAGCAGGTAGCCATTGGCCGAGTGGAGTTCGACCCCGTCAAACCCTGCGCGCCGCGCGTTCTCTGCTGCGCTGACAAACTCGCCACGAGTCTCGCTCAGTTCTTCCGCGGTCATGGCGCGGGGCTCGGGCATCGGAACGCTCCCTTCTTGATCGGTGTGCATCATCTGATCGGCGCGCACCGCGCTCGGGGCCAGGGGCGTGTGGCCACCGGGAACGTTGAGCTCGTGACCGATGCGGCCGGTGTGCATGAGCTGGGCGAAGATGTGCCCGCCGCGGTCGTGGACGGCATTCGTAACTGCCCGGAACCCGTTGATTTGTTCCTCTGAATAGAGCCCCGGGATGCGCGCATAACCAAGGCCTCTCGGAGACGGCGCGACCCCCTCCGTGATGAGGAGACCGGCGCTGGCCCGCGCGGCGTAATGGTCGCGGATCAGGTCGTTCGGCACGTTCCCCAGGGCGCGGCTGCGCGTCATCGGCGCCATCACGACGCGATTTTTGAGTGCCAAAGAGCCCAACTGGTAGGGAGAGAAGAGGGTGTTCATGATTGCCTTTCAACTCCCCAGTTAAGGTGGCGCCGCCAGTGAAACAATCGCTCGAACAGGAACAGATTGTTCAGGGTCCGGAACAGTGCCTTACCAATACTTCTCGAAGTTGAAGTGCCCCGGCTCGCGCCTCCGGTGCTTGCGCAGCCCGCGGGCGCGGAGCGCTGTGACCATGTCCTCGATCATCTCGGGGTTCCCACAGAGCAGGACATGACTCTGCTCTCCGAGCTCTTCGCCCACCCAGCCTTCGAGCTCACCGGAGGCAAGGACCGTCGTGACGCGACCGGAGAGGCCCGTTTCGTTCGGCTCGCGACTCGTCACTTGAACATAGGAGAGTCTCGGGTCGCGCTCGCGGAAAGCCGAGAGCTCCTCCGAGTAGGCGTGCTCACTCTTCGAGCGTGCCCCATGCACAACGATCACTCGCTCAAAACGCCGCAGCTCATTTCCCTCGCGGAGCATCGAGATGTAGGGGCCAAGACCGGTCCCGGTCGCCACGAGCCAAAGGGTGCGGCACGGCGGGACCTCGCCCAGCGTGAAAAAGCCAAGCGCCCCCTCGTCGAAGCCGAGCTCATCTCCCACTGTCAGATCGAACAAGCTCGGAGTGAGCTCACCCCCCGGAACCAAACTCAAGAAGAACTCGGCAGGAGCTCCCGGCGCGGAGGCTATGGAATAGGAGCGCTTGACCCACTTCTCCCCGACCGAGAGTCCTAGCTGAAAAAATTGGCCCGGAACGAAACGAGTCGACTCAATGTCGAGCACGACGGAGCGCAGGCTCGCCGTCCAAACCTTGGTCCGGACGATGCGAGCCGGCCGAAAAGAAGGGGGAAAGGTCATCGGCCCCGGGAGTCTAGAGCGCCTTCCCTCCTTTCGACCATCCTCCCCACCTCGGGCACTCAAACTCCCCGGTTCTCGGCTACACTCGGCCCCCATGAGTTCGGACGCTTTTCTTTCTCTCGAGCCGGCGCCTCCGTCGGAACGGTCCAAGGTCCCGTCGTCCCGGCCGATTCGCATCGATGGACCGCCTCCGCTCCGTGCACGCTCGAATCCGTTCCTAACGGAGTCTGTTTCTGACGAAGCTCCGCCTCCTCCGTCACAAGCGATCACCCCCCTGACTCCTGAAGCGGGTGAGCCTAAACTGACTGGAGGGGAGGAGACGATGGGAGATCCAACAAACGGCCAAGCGCGGCGTCAGCCACCGAGCCCGCCACGCCTGAATCGACAAGAGCCAGCTGCACCTGTGACCTTCGCACAGAACGGATTCGCATCCGCGCCTGTCGCATCCGTGCCCGTTGCCTCAGCGCCTGTCGCATCCGCGCCTGTCGCGTCAGCGCCCGTTGCCTCAGCGCCGACGACACAAGACGCCGCTCGCTCCGTGAAGCGAGACCCGGATTTCACTCCGCTCACTCGCGAAGCGCACCGCGAGTTCCGCAAGGGAACTTGGACCAAGCCCCTTTTGATCGGAGCCCTTGCTGCTGGCCTCTTGGCGGCGCTGTCGCTCGTCAGCGGCGAAAGACCCAAAGAGGAGGCGAAGACCGCGGCGCGTCCGCTCACGGCGCAGCCAGAACCCGAGTTCACGATCGGCTCATCTCAGGCGCCCGACCGAATTCCGGACGTGCCTGTGACTCAGACGCCCGTTCGCTCGCGCAAGAAAACTGAAGAACCCGCCCAGCGGCCGAGCGGCATCGTGCCTGAGAAGCAGTTCGCGAGCGAGTTCAAGCAGCGCGCACGACAGACCGACCAGTGAGAATCGAGAGCGTCCCCCGGGACGCTCCCTTTCTTTGACGACCTTTCAGTGCTCCGCGCGTCCGCGCCCCAAGCGCATCCTCCCGCGACGGCGACGTCTCAGCGCCCGAAGCGGACGTTCACGATCGCGACGCTCTCTGTCGTCTGTCCGTTCCGATCGAGCCCTGGTTGCCACTTCTTGCGGAGCGCGCAACGTCGCGCTTCCCGCCCGAACCCGAAGCCCGGATCGCGCGTCACGTCGACCGACTCCACGGCTCCGGTCTTCCCAACGCGCACTCGCAGGGAGACCACGGCGCTATGGATATCCTCTAGGTCCGCCTCAGAAGGGAAAGGACAATCCCACCTCCCAGCTCCCGCCAGCATCGGCGGGCGCGAGAGATTCTTCGGCGAAGGGGAAGGCTCAGCTCGCACTCCAGTTCCTCCGGGGACACCGCTCGCACGCGCACTTTCATCACGAACAGCTACCTTCGAAATTCCACCACTCTCGGTCGTTCCGCCGCGGTAGCTCCCCTCGCCGCTCACAATCGTATTCGCGATATCGACGACCTCCGCCGGAGCCTCGAGGACCTTCCCTGCCTCAGCCGCCGCAGGCGGCGGCTCTGAAGGTTGAGGTTCTTCTGCCAGCGGCTCTGGGACAGAGGGCGTAATCTTCAAAGCGGGGCGCGGAACTTCGGGCCCGCTGGGCTCAGGTGGCGGCTCTGGCTCATCCGGAGCAACGGTGGGCTCAGGCACCTGGGGCGGAACCGGAAGCACCACTTCCATCCACTCGGCCCCAAGGGGTGTCGCGCGGGAGAGCACCCGAACACTCAAAGTCGTCACACCGACCACGATGCCCGCATGAAGCAGAATCGCGAGCGTGACAGCACTGGCCCGTCGCCGGGCGCTCGCCGGAGCGGGAGCATCGAGGACGTGCGCGCTTCGCGCTCCTGCACGCCCGCCTTCTCTCACGGCGAAGTCTCCAGGGGTTCAATCGGAGGCCCCTGTTCGACGCCAAACGCTACGCGAGAAAGCCCCGCTTGGCGCAGAACATCGAGGATGCGGAGGACTCGACTGTGAGGGACCTCTCCGTCCGCCTGGACCACAGCCCGGAGCTCAGGGTGCGCGGCCAGAGCCGCCTTCGCTTTCGCGTGGACCTCGCGCTCGTCTCCAACCTTCACGCCATCCACGCGCAATGTTCCGTCCGCGCTCACCGCGACACTAAAGATCTGTTGAACCTCGGCGCCGGTAGCCGCCTTCGGCAGGTCCATCGGGACCGCCCGTGAGACCACGAGCTTCGCGGTCACCATGAAAATAATCAGGAGCACGAGCGTGATGTCCACGAGGGGCGTCACGTTGATGCCCGTGATCGGAGCGCTCGCACCTCGAGAGGAAAAGCCCGCCATGTTCCTAGGCTCCGACTGTGCTCTCTGCGGCGAGCGCCGAGCTCGAAGCAACAGGCCGTTCGCTCGTCCGGACATTCTCTCGTCCGGCGCGACGCCGCCGCTCACGCTTCGCCTGGAGATCTGGATCGTGCTCAGCGACAAGGTGCGCGAGCAGAACGTGTCCGAGAGTCTCGGCGTCCGCGATCGCCTGGTTGACCCGGCCTTGGAAGTAGTTAAACGCGGCGACCACGGGGATCGCCACTACGAGACCCACTGCCGTCGCGACCAAAGCCTCGGCGATCGTTCCCATGACGCGCTCCGGCGCGAGACCCGCCCCCTGCACGAGAGCATTGGTCATCGCCTCAGGCTTGCCGAGCTCGTCGAAGGCCCCGACGACCCCGATCACCGTCCCGAGCAACCCGACGAAAGGAGCGTTGTTGCCGATCGTTCCGAGGATCAAGAGGCCCCGCTCGAGCCGCTTCCGCTCAAGACCTTGCGCCGCGGCCATGGCCTCTTCCGCTGCCTCCGAACCCAAGTCGGACTCCGCGAGTCCAGCCAGTACGACGTTACCCGGAACACTCTTGGCTTCGCTGAGCAGTCGCTCAGCGGCTTCATGGTCGTCGCTCCGGAGGGCCTTTCGAAGTGCAGGGACAAGCCGCTCCACCCGCCCGAGCGCCTTGCGCAACGCGATCCATTTGTCGATCGATACAGACAGCGACAAGAAACTCAGACCGAACAGGAGCCAGAGCACCCACTCCGCGCCCGAGCGGACCATCAAGTTCGTTAACTTCTCAATCACAGTGGTCCCTGGACCCGCTCATAAATGCGATCGGGTCGCGCTTTCTCTTTAGGCCCGGGAGGGAGCCTCGTCAAATTCCGAGGGCCACGTGACGGCTGCCCGCCCCGCCATCTAGCTCGGTCCGACCGGTGCGCCTTCCACCCGGCAGCTCGGGCAGGTTCCGCGGAGCTCATGCAAGTGGCTCTCGAGGCGGAACCCATAGTTCTTTGCGATCTCCTCCTGGAGCAACTCGAGCGTCGGCGAATGGAACTCAACGAGCTGACCGCAGCGAGTGCAGACGAGGTGATCGTGATGATCGCGTCCAAAGGCGCGCTCATAACGCTGAGTCTCTCCAAGCCCCGCAGGAGCCTCTCGAATCAACCCTGCCTCCATAAGGAGCGGTATCGATCGATAGACCGTCGCAGGATGCGCGTTGCGCAGTCCCCCCGCGCGAAGGACACGCGCCAAGTCTTCGACGGTGAAATGGCCCTCGTAGCCAAGAGCACAGCGCGCGATGCGCTCGCGCACTTGAGAGTTCTTGAGCTCCTTCTTTCGAACGAGTTCACGGAGACGCGAAAGCGCCCGCTCGTCGTCGTCGGAGTTCGGCTCGGCTCGGACCATTTGCGGGGCTGAGCTTTGAGGCTTGTCGCCACGCGGTCAAGCTCGAACCGACGATAAAGGCGCGCCTCGCAAGCGAGACGCGCCTCCATGAGACAATGGCAACCGAGACCAATGCAGCCAAATCCGCGGGCAGCTTGGGCCGCGCCTCAGAGACGCATCGCGTAATGCTCGATGATGAGCTTCATCTGAACAGGGAACAGCGTCTGCTGACCGTCGGGCAGATCGCGCACCACGATCGTGTTCGAATCGCGGTTCACCTCGAGCCACTCGGGGATGGGGAAACGTGCTTCGGGCAGACCAGCAGGAAGGGGGCGAAGCGTGAGAGTGTCACCACGCTGCACACGGTAAGAAGCGATGTCCGTCTTCTTTCCGTTCACTGTAACGCGACCGTGAGTCACGAGCTGGCGTGCGGCGGGAATGGTGCGAGCAAAGCCCGCGCGGAAGATGACGTTGTCGAGACGACGCTCGATGATCTCGAGCAGCGCGGTCGTCGACGAAGGACGAGTGCGAGCCTCGACGACGAGACGACGAAGCTGGGACTCTGTGAGTCCATAGTTCATACGAACTTTGCGCGTCTCGATGACGCGGATCGCATACTCGCTCAGCTTGTGGCGAGCGTGGCCGTGCTGGCCCGGGGGATAGGGGCGTTTCTCAATGGTGCGCGTCGTAAGTCCAGGAAGATCAACGCCCACGGCGCGCGAGATTTTGAGGTGGGGTCCGGTATATCGGCTCATGGTCGGCGACTCATTGGCACAGGAAAGGCCCGAAGGAAAGGTAAAATAGGGGCGGGCCTCAGCCCCCTCACGCTTGGTCAAAGTTGCAACACCCGCGGGCAGAGAGGGGGCCGAGGCCCGGATCGGCGAAGCTAGCAAAACGGGTTCCCCCGCAGACACTAGGATTTTCGGCCTCGTTCGAGCGAGGCACTCATTTCTTATCCCAAGCTTCCTCGAATGTCAATGCGAAGCATTTGCATTATTCAACTGAACGTCCGTTGTCCACCCGGGCTCCACGGGTGCGCCGCCCCAAGCCGCGCTTGCCGCCCTGTGTTCCCCTGCCCGACCGGCCGAGATTCGCGGAGCCCCAAGGGCGACCGCTCACCCTCGGCGAGGACCGACGACGTGACGATCAGCGCTCGACCAAGTCGACGACAATGTCGACTCGAGCTCCGTGAAGAGGAGCTCATCCGGGCGGAGCCGAAGGCAAAGCAGCGTCAACGGCAGCGGGAGACTCGGTGCCGTTCGAGTTCGGCAGAGGCCGCCCGCAGCAAACGGGCCCACAGCCAACAGACGGCTCACTCTCCGTGCTTGCGCCCCGCGACGACATACACGTCACTCGCAGTGAGACACATCACCGACGCGTCTTCGTCGTCTCCTCGGTAGATCGCAATCGCCACTTCGTCCACCGCGCCGTCGATACGCAGCTGAATCGGTCTCCTCGCCCAGCTCAATCCGTGGGCGCGGGCGAGCGAGGGGCGCTCCGATCGTGGTCGCTCGCTGTACCTATGTCCTCACCTTTCTGGGACGGCGCTACGGGCAGAGAACGTGGGACTCCAAGGATCTCAGAGCGTTCCGGCAGCTCGAAGCGCAAGCTCGGAGGGAGCCCAAGAGCTCCTCCAGAGACCATCTCAGCCACTACGAGAGCCCCGGCTCATAAATTCCTCGCCCGGGCCCCTTCCCCAACTCTCTGGGCTCTCTTAGCCTTCGGTCATGCTCTTGGTTCGAACCTATCTCGAGAAAAGCCCCATCCACGGTTTCGGTGTGTTCGCGAAGGAGTTCGTCCAGAAAGGAACGGCTGTCTGGAAGTTTCACGACAAGCTCGACATTCGCTTCACGCCGGAAGAGTTCAACGCGCTTCCGGACAACGTGAAGGAAGAACTCGAATGGCACATGTACGAGCCCGAGGAGGGCGGACCGTTTTTTTATGAGGCCACCATGGGCAAGTACATGAATCACTCCCGTGAGCCCAACGTGGACTTCTCGAGCATCGGCGTCGGCACGGCCATCAGGGATATCCGCCCCGGCGAAGAACTCACCTGTGACTATCGCCATTTCATGGCAAATTGCGACCATATCCCTTACATCTGAGGATGGGTATGCGGAGGAAGAGAAGCCTCCATTCACCGATGCATCACGGGCGATTTCTGGGCGAATTGTAGGCGAGGGCTCGCATGAGACCGGGAAAGAGGCCTCTGCGCCCGGTGCGTGTGCCCCCTATGAATCGTTTCAAAGGCTGAGCGTCGGGTTCGCTTGCGTTCCCGACGTCCGGAGTGCCGGGTCCAAGAGACCGATCCCTCCTCCCTCACCAGGAGCCCAGGAGCCCCCCTGAGCATGGTCGCCGCCGACCCTCTCCCCCTTTCAGGGAGCGAGATTCCGCCCTCGATGTTTTTCGCCCGCGGCTTCTCCCCATTGTGGAAACGAAAAAGCCCCGGCGCCCCTGAACCATCAGGCCAAAATCCGGAAGGTCTGGAGTATAGTCCCGGATCATGTTTGCGCTCCTCACCCGTCCGACGGCGCGTGCTTCCCTCATCTTCTCCGTCCTCCTTTTCACCGGAGGACCCGCCCTCGCCGAGACAACTCCGGAGCCGGCCCCTGCGTCCGACGGGGCTCTCGAGGAGGCCAGGCTTCATTTTTCGAACGGCGTCGAGCTCCTGCAAGCCGACCCTCCGAACTACCAGGATGCCTACCGGCAGTTCGCCCTCGCTTACGCGAAATCCGGCCGCTCTTGGAAGGTCGCCGGGAACCTCGGCCTCTGCGCGCTCAAGCTCGAGCGAGATGGAGAAGCGCTCGCTCTCTACGAACAGTATCTCCACGAAGGAGGCTCCGAGGTCGAAGACTCCGAGCGGAGCGCGATCGAACGTGAACTTCTCCTCGTGCGCGGCAACATGACGACACTCGAGCTGAGCTCGCCGCTCGAGAAGACGACAGTAAAGGTGACGCGGAAGGGTTCCTCCGTTCCGGCTCAGATCTATGAAATCGGATCAGGCAGCACCACGCTCGGACTCCGCTCCGGTGAGCTCACCCTCACCGCCGAAGCCGGCGGGAAAACCGAGACTTGGACGGTCACCGCGAGCCCCGAAGAGCGCCGCGAACATGCTTTCACGTTCGCCCCCGCGAGAGCCCCGGCCCAGGCTGAGCCCCTTTCGCCACCGCCCCCACGTGACTCGAAGTCAGGGTCAGGCCTCAAAACGACTGGTTACGCCGTCGGGGGCGTCGGCCTGGCTGCCCTCGTCGGCGGCGTCATCAGCGGCGTGCTCGCGAAAGACGCCGAAGGCAAAGCGAGCGACCGCTGCATAGGGACTGTGTGTCCTGAAGACGCCGAGCGCGACTTTCAGTCCGCCTCGGACACCGCAATGCTCGCCAATGTTCTTCTGATCTCTGGTGGTGTGCTCACCGCAACAGGAGTCACTCTCGTCATTTTGGGAAGTAAGCGGAGCTCCCCCGAAGCAGCCCGACTCGAGCTCACCCCTCGCCTCGGGGCTGGCTCTTACGGCCTGTTCGCTCACGGTCATTTCTGACAGCTCGCCCCGATTCCCAAGTCCCCTCCTCGCTCTGGAAACCCTTCGCTATGAGTCACGTTCGCTTCTTCGGCTTCTCAACCCTCTTCGCCCTCAGCGCCCTGGCCATTTCCGCCTGTGTCGTCGACCGTTCCAAGTACGAGTTCGATGATGACAAGTTCGACGCACTCAAGAGCGGGGGAACCAAAGCGACGGGAGGAAAGAAGAACGATGGTGGCGAAGGAGGCGAACCCTCGGTTTCCTCAGGGGGTCGCGGTGGCGGTGAGGCGGGTGAAACGTCGACGGGCGGTACTTCTCAGACAACGCAGACCTGCCTGACAGGTGACCTCGAATGTAACGGCAAACAGCTCGAGATCTGCACGGGCGAAAGCTACATCGCTGTCGGAAAGCCTTGTGAGTTCGTTTGCGCGAACGACCAGTGTACCGGCGTCTGTATCCCTGGCTCCCACGAATGTGTAAACGAGAGGGAGCAGCGGGTCTGCGATGAAAATGGTCAGTGGGTGACGGAGCCCTGCGACTTTGCGTGCGTCGGGGACAAGTGCGGCGGCGCTTGTGCCCCGGGCGATCGACAGTGTGGGAACCCGGACGGGGGTCTGATCCCGGTAGAGGTCTGTGACGGAACTGGGACCTGGAAAGGGACGACCACGATCTGTGAGAGTTGTGAGGACGGCCAGTGTACGGGAGGCTGCAGCCAAGGGGACACTCAGTGCGGAACCACCGAACAAGGCGACCCCGCCGTTCTCACCTGCCCCGAAAATGGCGCCGATTGGGCTGACGCGATCGTAACGGCCTGCGAGAATCAGGCCTGTGTCGACGGAGCTTGTGTCGGCGAGTGCCGCCCCACAGACACGACGTGTTCCGGGGCGATCTACCGAACCTGCTCGGCGACCGGGACTTGGTCAGATACCAGGTGTCCGTTCGTCTGCTCTGAGGGCGTAGGGTGCACCGGCGTGTGTGTGCCGGGCACTGAGATGTGCGAAGGGAACACCGTCCTCCGCTGCAGCGCTCAAGGCTCCTGGGAAAACCACGAAGCTTGCGGGCGCGACACGCCTCTTTGCGTCCACCTGAGCGAAACCGACAAAGAGTGCGGGCAGTGCAATCCCCCGAAGAAGGGTGAAACGACCAACTTCTGTTACATGGACAATGTCGTCACTTGTACATCAAAGGGGATGCTCTCGCCCGTCCAGGACTGTAGCACGACGACGATCAATGGCCTCTGCTATGCAGGCGCGTGCTTCAACGGAAAGTCGTGTCCCGCGAGCGGAATCAGTGGCTGCGCAGACGAGGTTACGGGCTGGGTCTGCGCCGAGAAAGGCAGGCTGCGCACATTATGCAATTGTGATTGCAGCAATGGCGTGAGCTGTGCGGGTCGCTGCTGACGCTTTCGCCCCGATCGAAGTGAACTGTTCATGGCCCTTTTGCCCGACGAAGTCCTCGATAACAAATATCGCATCATCCGCCTTCTTGGAGAGGGCGGCATGGGGGCCGTGTACGAGGGGCTCAATACGCGCATCCAAAGGCGCGTCGCGATCAAGGTCCTTCACGGCAACGTGGCCTCGAACCAAGACGCGGTCCAGCGCTTCGAGCGCGAGGCCCAGGCGGCAGGGCGCATTGGCTCGAAGCACATCGTCCAAGTCCTCGACCTCGGGGATCTGCCGGGCGGTGAGCGCTATATGGTCATGGAGTTCTTGGATGGGGTCGATCTGACCCAGCGTATCCGCTCTCACGGCCAGATGTCGCCGCGCGAGCTCTATCCGATCGCTGTCCAGGTCCTCGAAGGGCTCATCGCGGCCCACGACGCGGGCATCATCCACCGCGACCTAAAGCCCGATAACATCTTCATCGTCCCGGAAGGTGAAGCCGCAGACTTCGTCAAAATCCTCGATTTTGGGATTTCGAAGTTCAATGTCCAAGGCGGCGAGTTCAGCATGACCCAAACGGGCATCGTGATGGGCACGCCCTATTACATGTCCCCTGAGCAGGCGCGGGGCTCTCGCGACCTCGATCACCGGACCGATCTCTACTCCCTGGGCGTCATCCTCTACGAAGCTCTCGCCGGCCGCGTTCCGCACAACGCCGAGACCTTCAACGAGCTCATCATCAAGATCGTGCTCGAGGACGCGCCCCCTCTGAAGCCCCCGAAAAACGACGAAGAAGCGGCCTTTCAACACATAGTTCAGAAAGCCATCGCCCGTGACGCGAAGGACCGGTACCAGAGCGCTGCCGACTTCCAAGCCGAGCTCCACGACTGGGCAACGACTTTTCGGGTGCCCCTCAGCACGATCGTCAAACACCGCTCGAACTTCCCCCCGGGGCACACACGCGCCATAGGCACCCAGAGGGCCTGGGTTTCGAACACCGAGTTTGGTGCTCCCGCCGCGACGATCGCCGGCGCGCCACGCTCCTCGTCCTCGCGCAAGCTATTGGCACTCTCCGGTCTCTTGGCTGTACTTGTCGTGGGCGCAGCGCTCGCTCTCGCGCTCTCGCGCCCGAGTCCCGAGCCCTCTCCCGCCCTCACTCCGTCCGTCCCAACGGCGACCTCCTCCGAGCCTCCTCAGACCCCCGAACCGCCGGAGGAGGCTGCAAAGGAACCGCAGAAAGAAACCGGCCCCAAAGAGGTCAAAGCAAAAAAGGCGCCCGAACCTGCTGAGCCCGCAAAAGAGCAGGAGCCCGCTTCGGTGCCCGCCAAGACGACGGCCAAGTCGATCCCCAAAGCGCCCACACAGACTCCAGCCAAGACAACCGCGCCGCAGAGTCCACCGAAAACCTCGGAACCGACTCCCACAAAATCCTCACAGGAACCAGCCAAACCCTCCAGAACCAGCGCCGGCCGCACGATCCGCTCGACCCTCTAACGAGAGAGCGCAAGCGAGCTGCGAACCTTCAGAAGTACCCCGGAGCGCTTGTCTGAGCGCTCACGGCCGAACTGGCACAACTGCGGGTCAGCGGAGCAAGCGCGCGAGGAGCGCGCGGTAGCTCGACGGCAGGAGGCGCGCGAACAGATCGATGAGATGAGCGTCGAGGCCAATCAGAGCGCGCGGTCGCTTCTTTTCGAGGGCGCGCAGGATTTTCTCAGCGCACTGTTCCGCTGAGGTGCGCGCGAGGCGTTCATCGAAGGCGCGGGCCGCTTCTTCGAGCGTCGAACTCAAAGGGCCCGCGCCGCGGGCGCGCCCGTTTCGGACAATCCCGGTACGAATGCCGCCCGGATGGACGCAGGTTACGCTCACCGGGTGCCCCGCTTGTCTCAGTTCGATCTCGAGCGCTTCGGTGAAGCCGCGTACGGCAAACTTCGAGGCGACGTAAGAGCTCGAGCCGGGCGCAGCGATGATGCCGAAGATGCTCGAGAGGTTCGCGATCTGGCCCGAGCCTGACTCAATCAAATAGGGGAGAAACGCCTGAGTCCCGTGGACCACTCCCCAGAAATTGATCGATAGGAGCCAATTTAGATCCGCCGGATCCATCTCCGCAATCGGAACGTGGAGGCTCACTCCAGCGTTATTGATAAGAACATGGACGACTCCGAAGCGCTCGCGGGTCGCGCGAGCCCAGTCGAAGACATCATCGCGCCGCGAGACATCGAGGCGCGTCACGCTTACTTCAGAAGGCCTCGCGCCGCGCCGCGCGAGCTCCGCTCGCG
>JAEYYX010000073.1 GCA_023428245.1 Pseudomonadota bacterium | reverse complement strand
CGGCACTGCGGTCGAGGTCGGATCGGCCGTCACCATGCTCGTCGATTGCCCTGAAGGACTCAGCATCGATCGCGGCGACGATTGGTCCCCGCTCCCGGTCTCCCTCGAGCCGAAGAAATTTTCCATCCATGCCGAGGACTGCGAGGTCACTTGGTAAGCGCCTTCCTCGACTGCCCGTCCGCGCCGGGAGGCTGATCACCGGCGAAGCCTGAGCACACCAGTTCATTCAGCGGCCCAGGTTCCATCCTTAGCCCTTCCCGTCAGCGCCAACGTCCACACCTACGCGGTTCCGACGCTGAAGGGCGCCCCATTGCCCCGAGGCCGCTCGGCCCGGAGGATAAGGGCTCGGCCCCAAAAGAGCGGGGTACTCTCAGCAATTGCGGAAGCCATGCTAAGTTGGACGAATGACTCGCCAAGAGAGAGCCGAGGCGCGGCGCGCGACCTGGTCGAGCGCGCTCGCCACTGGCGTTCAGGTGAGTTCTCTGGACCGCCAGTTCTGGCGTGAGGCGAGCGCGGAAGCGCGTCTCGCTGCCGTTTGGCAAATGGCCCAAGATTGGTGGGCCCTCGAGCATCCCGATGGACCTCCCCTCAGACTTGATCGATCTGCTTTCGGAATTCGCCGACGAGAAGGTTGAATACCTCCTCGTGGGTGGTCAGGCCGTAGCTCTTCATGGCGTACCTCGCTTCACGAAAGACGCCGATCTTTGGCTACGTGACAGCCCCGAGAATCTCCGGCGCGCCGCCCTCGCACTGACTGCCTTTGGCGCTCCTCCAGGAACCATCGAGGCCCTCAGAGCAGCGCGCGGCCTCGACGTCGTATGGATGGGCCATCCTCCCGCGCGCATCGATCTCATGAAGAACGTACCGGGCGGAGACTTCAACCGCGCATACTCGACCCGTCGAGTGTTCCAAGTCTCGGGTCAGCCCGTCGTCTGTGTGGGCAAAACCGAGCTCATCGCGCAAAAGCGAGCGTCGGGCCGCCCCCAAGACCTCCTGGATGCAGATCAGCTCGAAGCGCTCGACCAAGCGCCACCACGCGGCGCTTTCTAGAGTCCATCTTGCTCCGTTGAAAAGTCAGGATGGGGGGCTGGACCGGGGCCAAAAAAGGTTCAGGCGATTTCGATCAAACTCCACTCGCGGCTCCCCGTCTCTGCGTCGAGGCTGACAGTGTCGCCAACCAGGAGACCAAGGAGCGCCTGGCCGAGCGGCGAACGAGCGCTCACGAGGGTCACTGTGACTTCGTGTGCGGCAGGCGCGCCGAGCGGCACACGCAGGCTGAGTCCGGCGCCGCCGGGCATGAGCAGGTGATAGGAGAGGGCACCGCTCTCGTCTTCGAGCGTGAAGAGCGCGCCCCAAGCAATGGGATCTCGGTCCTCGAAGCGCTTCGGCCGAACCAAGGACATGAGCCGAACCTCCTCGTGCAGTTCGACGACGCGCGCCGCCTGCCCTCGAGCGACATAGGAAGCCTCCGTCGAGCGCATGTCCTTGTCCCCCTCGGCGCGGTTGTCCTCATGGACGACGCCGGCCTGGGTGTTTCTCTGGGCTTGCGTCAGGCGCTCGAGTTGTTCTGCGAGCCGCGCCCGAACCTCATCGAGGAGGCTTACCTTGTCGATCAGCTCGAGCATTTCTCAGAGCAAGGAGACAACCCACGTCGCACCGACCCAGGCGCCGAGCGCCGCACCGATCGACGAAAGGACACTGACGATCAGGACCCGCGTGACGCGATTCGAATAGGCGCTGCGAATGCTGCTGACGGCCTCGGCGACCTTCTCACAGTCCTCTACAGTCGGTTTTCGCACCCAGGCCTCCACGAGGCCCGTGATCATGCCGGCGCCGATCGCTGGATGGAGCGTCGTGATCGGCGCGACGACACAAGCTGTGACGATCGTGATCGGATGACCGAGGGCCGCGACGGTAAAGGCGCCAGCGAGGGCGCCCGTCGGAATCGCCCAGGCCAGAAGCATCTCCTCGAGCCGCTGTCCGGCGTGGTCCTGGTAGCCCTTGTAGAAGGCCAGGAGCATGAGAACGGGGATGACCCAGGCGAGAATGCGGGTCCAGGGAGAGGGCGGCGGAATGGTCGCGAGCTCCGCCCGATCGACGGGCTTGTCGAGAGCGCGCACCATGCCTTCGACGTGGGCTGCGCCGACGACGCCGACGATCTTCTTCCCGGGAGCTTCCCGGATCGACGAGATGAGATAGGAGTCGCGCTCGTCGATGAGCGGGGTCTTGATCTTCGGGAGCTCAGCGGCGACCTGTTTGAGCATCTCACCGATCGTGTCCTGATCTTTGAGAGCTTCGATCTTCTCCGCGTCGATCTCTTCGGTCTCAAAGGGCGCAGCCACGAGCCCACCGGTGATGTTCACCCGGTCCCAGAACCCTAGGTTCGCCCAGGTCCGCTTCAGAGTCGCCTGAATATCGCGATCCGCGAGCACGACATGCGCCCCGACGGCCTCCGCAGTCTTGACGGCCGCGAGAAGTTCCGCGCCCGGCCGAACCCCGAGCTTCTCCCCGAGTTTCCGCTGGTAGGCGCCGAGCGCGAGACTGCTCAAGAGGAATAGGACGCGCTTTTGGCGGATGACCTGGAAAATATCGAGCTTCTTCCAGGCGTCCTGATCGACGAGCATACGGTGGCGCTGCTCGTCGAGCTCCACGCACACCGTATCCGGCCTAATTTCCTGGATGACCCTCTCGACTTCCTCCACGCTCTTCTGGGAGACGTGGGCGGTACCGATCAGGTAGATTTCTTTGTCACCGTAACGGAGCTCGGTGACATGTCCGACTTCGTTCATCCGATCCTTGAGCGGCGGGCGGCTCGGCTCGCGAGCCCTGCGATCATGAGCAGCCCGAACAGGCCCAGCGCGGCGCCCCCGGTCGCTCCCTGAGGTCCGACGCTACAACCGCCACCAGGACGTCCCTCGACGGGCGGCGGCTCATTGCCTTCCGAGCTCTCGTCACGCGGAGCCGGCGTGTAGTCCTCTTCCTCTTCCTCCGCTGCGGGCGCAGGAGCGCTCTCCGGCTCAGCCGCCTTCTTCTTTTTCTTCGTGTCGCTGGCCTGGAACACCATCGAACGGCGATCGACGATTTTGTTCTGACCCTTGAACTTGAGGGTGGTCGGGACGCCAATCACCGAGCCCGTCGCGGCGTCGCGCAGCGTTACTTTGTACTCGCCAGCGACGTAACCGTGGCCGCGGGTGACCTTGAAGGTAAAGCGGGTTCGCGACTGCGTCTTGCCGGAACCAGGATCCATGAAGCCGAGATCTTGGCTCTCAATGAGCGACTGCTGGCCCGAGAGCTGAGTGGTGATCTCCTGAGGTCCTTCACGGCCATCGACGAGCGCGCGCTCGTAGTAGGCGGTCGGCTGGAACTCGAAGCGGACAGGGTAATAAGCGACGTCAGGAGCGCGCGAGAGGTGCACCTCGAGGTCGAGGCGCCAATAGCCCTTCTCTCCCTCGCCATCGCCGCCCTTCTCTTCGATCGTCGTCTGCTTCCAGACGACACGTCCCGCTGCCGAGGCGATGCTCGACCAGGTTGAGAGAGAGACGATCGTCAGGACCGCCAGAACAAGCGGGAGCTTGAGAGAAAGACGTGCGAACAGTCGATGCATGAAAACCTCCGGGCGCGGGAGGCTACACGTCCGACGGGTCCTCGTCGATCCACTCTTCCGGCCCCCAGGTGTCGATCTCTTCCTCAGACCCATGGCGCCACGGGGGCGGGGCTCGCTCGGTGACAGAATATTCTGCCATGACTGCGCTCGAGGGGGCCGGCAGCGTCGGAAACGCTGAGTCGAGCTCAAGCTCGAGGGAACTCGGCTCGATCCCGCTTACAGGCACCCGATCGGTCACGCGGGACTCGGGACCGGCGGCCAGCTCCGAGAGCTCACGGTCCTCGGGGTCGAGCGCGCCGGAGGTCGGGTCGAGCTCGGGCACGCGCAGAGCCGGAATTCGAAAGATCTCGAAGCGAGTGGCCTCGCGCTTACGACGCTTCTCATCACGGGGCGGGAGCAGCGTCCAACGCTTTGTTTCTGATGAGTTTCCCAGAACCGCCTCCGTCGCCTTCGAATCCCCGCGTTCTTAGCTTCGCGATAGAGCGTTCGGTACTCCATCAAGATCGAGAAGGGAAGATAAAAAGCGCCAGCGGGATCTACAGAGTGCTCACGATCCCTGTCGGGTGAGTTCGTGACGCAAACATCGCGCGATCGTCATGCTTTCGTCAGGACGTGCGACGACTCGGAACGACTCGCCGGCCTCACGGATCACTGGGGTCCAAGTCTCCGCCGATGTCTCCCCGGGGATCCAGTCGAGGTGCGGCGAATCGGCTACCAGATCGACCTCACCGCCGGGTCGGATCCCGAGCAGCTCGATCGTCGCTTCTCCTGTCCGCAGCAGTTCGACCCGCGATCCGAACGGCATGGCTGCCTCGACAGCACCGAACGCGCCGCGGGTCCTTTCGATCTCAACCGCCGCAGTCCGAGCGCGCCCCGCCAGGGCCTCAGGTTTCTGGAGCCGGATGCGCACGAACTTGATGAACGAATACCCGGCGAAGAGAAACGCCGCAGTTTCCTCGGCCGCTACCTCGAGCAACCTGTACTCACGGAAGCGGAGCAGAGAAGCGACCGCGTCGGCCACCTTGCCGTAGTCAGCGGTGTCGGAGATCCGACCACTACGCGCAGCCGCCGAAAGGTCGAGGCCAAGCCAAATATCGGCACGGAGAGGCTGTTCCCGGTGACGCTCGTGGGACCTGAGGCCCACGATGCACCTGAGCTCAAGGCCTTCAATATTGATGAGATCCATGGACAGCCTCTCGCTCGGACGGCTCTCGCGTCTAGTTCTCGGCCGCTACGGGCGCAAGCCCCCGACCCTTGGGCTTCCAAAATCCAGTGGTCCTTTTTCGCCCGCCTCCGAGAGACCTGCTAACCTGGGGCCCGTATGCGCTTCGTTCGGTCCGCGGCCCTGCTCCTCGGCAGTTCACTCTTCATGGGAGCCTGTGGAGCCCGCACGGATACGTCGGACTACTTCCCGGGGGCAGGCGGGTCGGCAGGCCCAAGCCACGACTGTTGCTCCGCTCACTCGGGCCCCGGCTGTTCCGACAAGGCGATCGAGGAGTGCGTATGCGGCTTCGATCCCTCCTGTTGCTCAGACCGTTGGTCGGCGCGCTGTGCGCTCACCGTCCCTTTCGGAGAGTGCGGCGTTTGTGAGGGCGACTCCGGAAGCGGAGGCGGAGGCGGCGGGCCATCGACAGGCGGCGGAATCAATGTGGGCGGTTCGCTCACCCCCGCCGGAGGCGGACAGAGCGTGGGCGGTCTGCCGGGCACCGGTGGCGCGGCTATCGGCGGCCAGTTCAACACCGGCGGCATCTCCGCCGGCGGGTCCATTCAGACCTCAGGCGGCTCATCCGCCGGCGGCCAAGGCGGAGGCCCGGGGAACTGCTGCTCAGTCGGCCCGCCCGCACTGGCGGGCTGTGACGATCTCGAGACCTTGGTCTGCGTGTGCTCGCGAGACCTCTACTGCTGCGAGTTCGCTTGGGACGAGGTTTGTATCGAAAATGCCCAGGATTGCGGCGCCTGCGGCGGCGGAGCAGGCGGCAGTGGCGCCGGCGGGAGCATCAACAGCGGCGGCTCGGCAGGCGGCGGAGTGGGCGGGCGTGCCAACGTGGGTGGTTCAGGCGCCTCTGGCGGCAGCATGAACGTCGGCGGCGCAGTCAACGCAGGCGGCAGCATCAGTGCCGGCGGTTCTGCGGGTAACCAGGGAGTCGGGGGCACGTTCATCAATGCCTGCCAGACCGCCCTCGGCTCGACCTGTGGCCAGTGTCTCTGTCCGACATGCGGCAGCGAAATCCTTGGTTGTCTCGGGGACAGCGGCTGTTGGAACATCCTCGCTTGTGCCACTGCAAGTGGCTGCTCGGGAGTGGATTGTTATCGTCCCGACACCTGTCAAGACGTCATCGAGGACGCGAGTGGCTCGCTCACCAGGGCACTCGCGCTGCTCGCTTGTTCGAGTGGGAGCGGCTGCGGCTGCTTCTGAGGACGAGAGCGCACGCTGTCTGAGCGTCTTCGTCGGGCGCGGTACTCGAACGGGCAGATTCGGCGAAAAGGACGCCTGAGCGTTAACGCAGAAGGTACACGGCGGCGAAGCCGAGCCCGACGTCTACGCCGAAATAAGAAGACTGACCTTTCTCGGCGAGCAGGTCTGTCGAGCGCTTCGGCAGCTCCTCGGGGCCACTATGCGCCCCAAAGCCCACGTCGAGACTCAGCGCGCTTCGGAGAGCGAAGTTCTCACTCAGCTCATAGGTCACGCTCGCGGCCCCTCCGAACACCGGACCCCAGATCGCTCCTGCGCTCTCTCCTTTCTGCGGGCCGCGGATACCGCTCAGGAAGATGGCTCGGGCGCCCGCCGACCCACAGAGCCCGAGTCTCACGACGGCCCCCGCCGGCAGCACACCACATCCCAGGAGCCCGAGAACCAAATTCGACGCCCCGAGCTCCGAGTTGTGCGCGCCGTAGTCACTCTTGATCGTGCCCCGGATTCGTGGGCCGAGAAAAAGCCCGCGGCTGATCTGGAAAAGCCCTGTCCCCTCGAGGCCGAGTCGGGGCTGGGTGTAGCTTGTGGCGTCGAAGAGAAGCCCCGCGCCGATCTCGGCGAGGGGAACTTCGGATCGCGCCCGCTCCGCCTCAGCCCGAAGCGTCGAGCGAACGCCCTCCGCCGTCTTCAGGGGCACGGCGTCAGGATCTTTGGAATCTTCGAGCTCGGTCTCCACGATGACCTCCCCCTTCCGAAGAACGTAGTACTTCGTCTGATGGGGGCCCTCGACAACGACAACAGCATCCACCTCACCGGAGCGCAGCTTCTCGAGGGACGGCGGCGTCGCCCGAGCCCTTGAGGTCGAGTAACCGAGCACGTGCAGCTCTTCCTCGATGCGCTCCGCATGACCCTCCTGCTCAGGCGCTACGACGACGAGCACCCGCGCAGCGGCATTTGCCCATGAGCTCAACGTCAGTGCAAAAGCGAACGCGCTCGCGCGGAGGAAGCGCCCGAGGGATAACGTTCGAGGTACTCGCGAGCGAGCTTCCTGCCTTGTTCTCCCGAGCCAGCGAGTTCGAAGAGCCGCGCCCATGCTTGCTCCGCGAACGTGCCGGTCGGAGCCTCGCGCAAATACGTCTCGAACCACTTCTTTGCCTCAGCTTTTTTCCCAAGCTGGTCGTACTCGATTTTTCCCAGATAAAACGCAGTTTGTCCACGCTCTCCCCGGGTCTCCCGCAGCCCGAGCAACAGTTCTCGCGCAAAACGAGGCGATCCTTCGAGGCGCGCCGCCTGGGCCAAGGCGAAGAGAGAGGAAGTGGGCGCTGCGCTCAGCGCACTCGCAGCGCCTCTCGCTTCCGCCGCGCGCACAGCTGGACCACGCCGCCCGGATTCGAGGAGCGCTTGCCAACTCGCACTCTCCACGCTCGCGGGAGCAGCCTCGGGCGGCTGTCCCGCGCCCTTTTGCTCTGCGCGAGCAGGCCCGAGCGCCTGTTCCCTGGATTCACGGGTCGGCACCGATGGTTCGCGAGAGCTCTCGAGGAACGGCTCGCTCTCCGCCGCTGGCGAGCTACCAGCGTCACTTTCGCCCGCTCGAGCTTCCTCACGGAGCGCTTCGCCAGCCCGTCCTTCCAGCGCATCGAGCTGTAAGAACTCCCCCGGGCCCACCTTACGCGGCGCCTCCACTCCCGGACCCGTCACCAAGACGCCTCCTTCGAGCAACACGAGCTCGAGGTGCTTCTCTTTGGATTGCCAGGCCAAGTCGAACTTGGTTCCGGTGACTCGAATTTCGAAAGGTCCCGCCTGGAACCGGTAGTCGGTGGCCTTGTTATGGATCACGTGGACGTGGGTCCGGCCTTCGCCGAGCCGTACCCGCGTCTGCTCGTGGCTCGCGCTCTCGACCTTGACCTCGGTGTTTGGGAACAGCGCGAGCTGACTTCCGTCCGAGAAATGAACCTGGCGCGTCTCCTCGCCCGTCTTGACCCAGCGCCCGACGATGCTGCTCTCGCTGCCGTCAATGCGTGCGATGGCCTCGAGCTCAGGACTCGGCCACGCGACAAAATAAAGGGCAAGTCCCACCACCAAACAGGAAGCGAAAGCGAGTCCCCAGAAGAGCCGAGGGGTCTGCCGCTTCCTCTCCAAAGCGCTCAGGCGCGCCCCCACTCGCCCGAGGAGCTCGGGCTCGCTCTCCTCCATCCGCTCGAGCTCAGCTCGCAGGCGCTCCGTATCGAACCTCATGGCGCCTCCTTGTCGGCGAAAAATGAGCCGAGACTCGGCTCACGGGACGCAAACATCTCAAACCGCCGCTCGGCTTTGGCGAGCCTCCGCTTCGCTGTCGCCAAGGACACCCCGAGATTCTGAGCCACTTCCGTGAGCTCTTGGCCTTCGAGGTGACGCAGGGCGAACGCCAGGTGTTCCTCGGTGGAAAGCTTCTCCAGCACGCGATAAGCCGCCTGGCACGACTCCCTCGCAGGATAGTCAACAGCATCGTAGCTCACCTCGGGCAGCTCACTCGGCTCCCAGAACACGAGCCAGCGCCGCGCCTTGCGCCGCCGAATCGTGCGGTAGGCGGTGTGGACAGCGAGCTTCCGGAGCCATCCGCCGAGGGCGAGCGGATCTTTGAGCGTGTGAGCGCTCGTCAGAGCTTCGACGAATACGTCATGAAGCACGTCATCCATGTCGATATGCCGTTCGTGACCGAGCACCCGGCGCAGCAGCCGGAGTGTCGACGCTGAGTAGCGTTCGAAGAGGGCGTGAGCAGCCCAAGGCTCGCCGTCCTTGAGCCCTTGTGCGATCGCGATCTCCGGGCGCAAGGGCACGACCGAGCCGGAGCTCGTCGCAGGCCTGACAGCGGAGGCGGGCAGCACTTTGGGTAAGGTGTCATCCGTCGCCATCCGCGGCTCAAAATTCGCACAGAAGTGCGCCCGCCGCCTCTCCCCGCCCTCCGGAGAGGAATCCTGCCGCGGGAAGCAGTCCCGAACGGAAAGCAGGCGACTCGCCCTTCTGGTTGACTTGATTGGATTTTTCGCGCGCCATGAGGGCTGGAACGGGCCCCCCTGAGCCGATCCCCTTCACTTTTTTGAGCCGCGCCGGGCGCCAGCCGTCACCTAGCCTCCCATGCAATCGCTATCGCGCGGCCTGCCCCGGGCCCTGCTGTCGGTTCTTGGACTTTCCTTGGCTTTCGTCGCCTGCGGCTCAGATGGGGAGAGCGACGACGGGCTCTTGGTCGGGGATAGCGATGATGGCTCGGACGGGCTCCAGAGCGGCTCAGACGGCGATGGCAAAGGGTCAGGCTCAGGTTCTGGCTCCGACAAGGACCTCGATGGACGCGAGCCGAGTGGACAGTGCCGAGCTCTGAGTTTGGCGGAAGGCTGCTCGGGATCTGTCTTTGAAGGAGAGGCCGCGGCTCTCGATCTCCTCCTGGTGTTCGATGAGTCAGGCTCGATGGCGACGAAGGTCGACGAGGAGACCGGCGCGACACGCCTCGACATCGTGCGCGGCGCCCTGGACTCGTTCCTGAAGGCGGAAGAGAGCTCAGGCATCGGCATCGGGCTCACGTTCTTCGGTCAAATGCCTCTCCAAGAGACGAGCTGTGACCCGGCGGACTATCGAAAGCTCGCCGTTCCCTTTGGAGTCCTGCCCGACCACGCTAACGCCCTCCTTTCGGCCCTCGACTCTCAAGCGCCCACGGGCGAAACCCCAACCGGCGCAGCCATCCGCGCCGCCTGTGACCTCGCCGTCGAGCATCGCAAAGAGTCGAAAAGTGCGTTCACTTCGATTCTCCTCGTCACCGATGGCGAGCCGAAAGCTCCCGCGACTCCCGACTGCTCACCGACCCTCAAGGACGCGATCGAGGCAGCCCAGACCTGTTACGAAGAGACGGGCCTTCTCACCTACGTCCTCGGCGTCGGTCCGTCGCTTACCAACTTGAACGAGATCGCTGAAGCCGGCGGCACGGGCTCGGCCTATCTCGCCGACCTCGACAATCAAGAGCAGGTTCTCGACGCCTTCCGCCGCATTCGCATCTCCGCCCAGATCCCCTGTGACTTCGAGATCGTCCGGAGCACGACCTCCGAGGCATTGAACTACGATGAATCAACGGTCGCCTACGTCGACACTGCCTGCGCCTACGCAGGCTTCTCGCGCGTCGACGACGCTCCCGCCTGCGCGAAGGATGGCCTCGGGTACTTCTTCGACAACCCCGAGGACCCGAAGCGCATCGAGCTTTGTCCTGAAGCCTGCTCAGAAGTCCGCAGCCGCGGCCAACAGCTCTTCTACTCGCTCGGCTGCCCCCTCGACGTGGACATCATCAAATGATGACACCTTGTCATGCATTTTAGCTCGTCCATTCTAATTCTTCATGATTAAATCCCCGGTTCCGCAGCGTGGACCGGCCCTTTCCTCGCACAAGAGACCCGAGAAGACGCGACTCCGGCGCTCGCCGAGTCGAGAAAGCCAAGAGCCCATGATCAAGCGCAGACTCCTCAAAAAAGCATCCGTGATCGCCCTTTTTACTGGCCTCGTGAGTGTCGCCTGCGGCGGCAGCGCCGACGACTTCACCGACGGAGGCTCGAAGGGCCCCGGTCCCAAGGGAAGCGGCGGTAAGAACTCCGGAGACACCGGCGACAAGGACGACAGCGACAGCAAAGGCGGAAACGGCGGAAACGGCGGAAACGGCGACAATGGAAGCAGCGGCAGCGACGGAAAGACGAGCGACGGGCGTCAGCTCATCCCCGTCACGCCGATCGTCGGCGGCGGCACCACTGCGGGCCCTCTGAAGCCCGGCTGTGGTCCTGAGACAGCGTCTGAGTGTGCGCCCCCTGGTGGTGGCTGTAACGACTCTGGCTTCCTCAAGGGTGGCGACGTTCAGGTCATCGACGCCGGCGTCGAGTGTTTTTATGGCGAGACGCGCAAGACGACCCCCTCGGCCACTGTCGAATACATCACCGAGGTCAACCAGGGCACCGAGTACGTCCATGTGCGTGTGACCTTCGATCCTGACTTCGTCGACACCGTCTATGGCGAGTGCTCCGAAGAGACGGGCTGGACCCCGAAGGGGCCCAAGGACGACAAGAAGATGGACAAGCCTGACAAGGCGCCCAAGTACGGGCACACCTTCAAGGACCTTGTCGGCAGCGATCACGTCGAGCTCAAGCTCTTTAACTGTGATGACGACCTCTCGCTCCACATGAAGGTCGACTTCATCTCCCAGGATGACAGCGCTGCATGTGGTTACGGTTCTCTCGGCGTGACCGGCGGTGAAGGGCAGATGTACGCAGGCGATGCGGACGACATCATCGCCGCCAGCTCCTCGATGCACCGCAACCTGAATGGCTGCGGCTACTGCGAGCTCGAAAACTCGCCCTGCCCCGAAGATCCTGCGACCTACTCGGACAGCCCCGACGCCCCCGAGTGGGACTTCCGCATGGTGTACGAGCTCTGGATCCGCGCCGAAGCTTTCGGAGGCTCGGGCCTCTGCAAGACGGACATCGACTACGTCCACGCCTCGCCCGCGAAGGGAGAGACGGACACGATCCTCGTCGAGCCTGACGATTGCCCACCTCCTCCCGGCGACGATTGCCCAATCCTCGACTACGAGCTCTACCTCACGAGCGAGGGCGAATACGTCTGCGTCGGCCCCCCGAACGACGACGGCGACTGCCCCGAGGGCTATACCTTCGATCTCACGAGCGAAGGTGAGTTCTGCGTGCCGGAATAAGTCTCGGCATCCAAGAGAGAGCTCGGTCAGCGGTCGCGCCAGCGCATCAAGGGTGCGGGAGGCACGATCCAGCCGGGCTCTTTTCATTTCGGCCGCCGGACACCGTCTTGATCGCAGATCGGGTCCGATACTCCCGCCGTCACCGGTGGTCCCGACACTTTGGGGTCAGCCGCTCCAGGAACGCCGAAAATGATTCTTAGGGCTCCCCCTCGAGTGAGCTATTTGTGACTCCTTGCCGTGCTCCCGTTGGTCCGCGCGGCAAGGGGCCCTCTGACTCCGTGCTCGCTAGCCCCTCGGCGCAGGCTCAGGCGAGCTCAGGGTGCTCGAAGGAGCTCCCGCTGCGCCTCGAGGGCAAGCTGCGCGCGGGTGAGGGGCCCGAGCGCCCCAAGGAGACCGAGGCCGAGATCCCCGAGGGGACGCGACCAGGCTCTCCGCCTGCGGTCGACATTCGGCCAGAGCATTCCCGAGGCCTGAAAGAAAACGGCGGGCTCGAACGAAGGGAGAACCAGAGCGCGCGAGCGCTCCCGAAAATCGAGCTGACCCATGCGAAACACCGCCTATTTCCTCCTTCCTTTCTCTCTTCTCGCCGCAAGCAGCGCCTTCGCCGAAGAACTGCCGGTAGAGCCGGCGCCCCCGGCAGCGGACGCGCCCTCCGCGCCGTCTGGCGAACCGACCTTGGAGACGACTCCCCCCGCCTCGCAGCCCCCTCCTCAGGCCGCCGCACAGCCCGCTCCATCAGCCGCACCGCCTGTTGCTCGAGCGACGAGCTCAGCACCCGAATCGACCTCCGATCCTCTTCTGCGCCCCGCGCTAGCTCACGTTTCTGGCCAAATGCGGCTCCGCCGTTATAGCGAAAGCGCGCTCGGCCTCACGGGCGCGGGCGTGCTCTTCGGCGTCGGCTTCGCCGCCGAAGCGCCCGATATGACCTGGTCCCATGCGCTCTGGGTGACGAGCGGAATCGTCGCCCTCGGAAGCATCGCGAACCTGTTGGTTCCTTCGGAGCTCGAAGGGCTCGAGCGGAGCTCCGCGACCCTCACTGAACAAGAACTCGAGCGCCGCTGGGAAAGGCTGGCTCACAAAGCGCTCGTCGGCCGAAGAGTCGAGGCGGCATTGGGGGGGCTCTTTGGCATCGCAAGCGTCTCGCTCGGAGTCCTCGCCTTCGAAGGAGAGCTCGGTACCCTCACCGAAGACCAACAGCGCATCATTGGCTCGGTCCTGATCGGCGGCGGAGCCCTCGGAATCGCGGAGAGCGCCGTCCAATGGTTCGTGCCGACGCCGATAGAGACCGGCTTCGCCCTCGCCCAAACGCGCCCGAAGGTCTCGCTCGCTAGCTCGCCCTCACCGAACGGGTTCCACATGAGCCTCACAGGGAGTTTTTGATGAACCCGCGCATGAACGCCCATACACTCGAACAGACCCATCGCCTCCTGAAGCCCGGTGGCTTCTTCGTTTCATTGCCGGCTTGCCTCGCCGGCTCCTGAATCCCCTTCGGCGGACTGCTCACGGCGATGCGCCTCTTCGGACAAGCGGGGCCCCGAAGCCCGAGATTGAGTGCTCGCATTCGGCTGGTTGCTGTGGGATACTGGTTCCCTACTCCCGCGATGGGAGCAAAAACTGGAAATGGTGCGCCGCGTCGGATACGCGAAGAGTCGAGCACATTCCGCCCAAAAAAAGGCCCGTTGAGCCTCGGGATCGCGAGCACCACCATGACCATCCAACCATCCATTCAAGACTCGAGGAGCTCCCGGGCCCCTCTGACACAGAGGGCCGCACCATGAACTCATTTCGCCGGAAGGGCGTGCGCCCCCTAGGACAAGGCGAACGGTGGCAGCGCGAAGACGAGTCCTCTCGGCTCCTCGATGAGGTTCAAGGGCTGCGGGAACTGAAGATCGTCATCGACGAATGGCGGGACGAGCAGCACATCCCCGGCGCGCGCTACACGAAACATATCATCGTGAGCGGCGCGCCGGCACGCTTCGAGGTCCCTTGCGGCGAGCCGAGATGCCAGGAGGGGGGTCACGACTTGACGCTCGAGCTCATGATGGCTCTTCGACGCAAAGAGGGGACGATCGAGGGCCAGAGCGAGTGCCGAGGCGACTTCGGAGCTCGTCCCTGCGCCCGCGTCGTGAAGTTCGCGGCCTTCGCGACCTATATCGAGCCGGCTCCGTAAGAGCGTTGCTCCGGTCGCGCCTCGCCCACTCCTCCCTGAGCTCGTCACCCGCGAGGAGTCTCCCAGCCCACCCAAAAGAGCCCCGGCGAGATCTCGGCGAACGAGCCCTTGCGCGCCGTGCGCAGAAGGACCGTGGCAGGCGCGATGCGGGACCCCTCGTGCCCCTGCGCACGCGCTGAGACAATCTGCCCCGGGGTGCGCGTCGCGAGGCCGAGGTTCGGGGCGAAGCGCGCTTCGGTCACGGATGCGCGCGAAGAGCCAAAAACGGCGCTCGCACGCGAGTCGGGGCGCTCCTCGACGTCAGGTCCGAGGAAGACACAGAACGCTGACACTGCACTCATTCTTTCGCACGGAGCTTGCAGGGGCGCGGCGAGGCGAGGAGCGCTCGAGAAAGCGAGCCGCGCGTCGAGATCAGGAAGGGGAGAAATTGCACATGAAGCGTCGGGATTGTGAGTGGGGAGCGGCAAGTTTGATCAGTGTTTGTCTCGCTGGGGTGGCGTGCGGCGGAGCGCACACCGATGGCGATGGCGCCGGAGGCACCCCGACCGGCGGAAGCAGCGGCGGCGGCGAAGCGACGGGAGGAGAGAGCTCGGGCGGCAGCGGGGCCGCTCCGGGAGGCGGAGGGGATGCCTCGAGCGGCGGCAGCGCGGGAGGTGGAGGGCCGAGTATCCCCGAGGGCTGCATTCCGCTCATCGAGCAGCCCGACGGGAGCTACGTCGCCGATGCGCGAATCGAGGAAACCGATCCGCTCGTGTTCTTTGACTACCAGCAGCACCCGGACGGCGTCGTCGAAATGGGCAGCCATACGGAGCGCTTCTGTGGGATATTTGAGAACTATGACCGCCTCGAGGCGACGGCGCTGCCCGGCCCGGCTCCCGCGATCCGCAACATCATCCTGAAAGGCGGCCCGAGCAACTTCGGCTTCACGGCGCCAGCCGCTTACGCCCGAGTCAACGTCGAGCTCGAAACGGACGCGCCCCTCGGTGCTCCTATCGTCCATGAGTTTCAGGTCGGCGGGATCCGGAGCATCTTTGATCTCGGCAATGTGCGACTGGTCGTGAAGGTCGTCGATCGGCTTTGCGACTACGATCCGGCCGAAGCTCCGGTCTACGGCGAAGATGGCTACATCGACGCGCGTGAGAGCCATGGGTTTTATGGCAGCTACTTTCCACGCGGCACCGAAGGCGTCCGGCTCTGCGATACGGAATTCCGGGGGGAAACCGCGTGCATCAGCGGGCTCACCGGGGGTCCGGGAGCTCTCGAGGTGGTGCAGCATGTCGCCCAGCAGCGGGGCGGCGAGCCCCAGCTCTGGACGCCTCCGCCCGAATACGTCGGGATCGGCTTCGAACAGCAGGCGGGCGGACCTATGGGCATCACGGACGGCGAAACGATCTGGTGGGCGGATAAAAGCGGGAACGCAAGCTATACTCAGTTCCTCTGGAACGAATTCAAGACGAGCGCAGGCGTCGTCTACGCTCGTGAACCCATCACTTCGGTCGTGCAGCGTTCGGTCGCCGTAGGTCGCGTGACCTTCTGCGCGCTCACGACCGAGCCGGTGCTGGCGGCCGGGGCACGTCCGGACTGTCAAATGCTCGTGCCTGGCGAAAACCACCTGTTGCTCTACGGAGATCGCTACTCCGCGGGTCTCGCCTGCCTCACGGCCGAGGAGGGACAGCTCCTCACCTTCCAGTTCATACAAGCGGTCCCCGAGTTCGGAGTCAGCCACTTAGGACCGGAAAGCAGCTACTTCGGGCCTTCGATCGCCGGCTTCCACGGCGAGTTCAGCGAGGCGGATCCTACTCCGACCGCTACCTTCACGGCAGTAGCCGGACTCAATGCGTTCCGCATCGCCTCCCATCTACCGAACACGCAGGACAACACACCGGTGATCTTGAACTTCACGATCACGGACCCATGACAGGCAAGCAGACGACCGCGGAGTACGATCTTCGAACGCTCCGCGGTTTGCTCGATACCGAAAGGTCACTTTGGATCAGATATTCTTCAGCGGCTGGGAGAGCCTCCTCAGAACGCTCCTCGTGGGCCCGCTTGCGTACATCGTGCTGGTCCTGATGTTGCGCGTCTCAGGGAAGCGAACACTCTCGAAGATGAACGCCTTCGACTTGATCGTCACCGTCGCCTTGGGCTCGACCTTGGCGACTGCGCTCCTGACGAAGGATGTCGCGCTGGCTGATGGCGCGTTGGCGTTCGCTCTCCTGATCGGTCTCCAGTTCGTCCTCGCATGGTCGAGCCTGCGGGTGCCATGGATACGCCACCTCGTCGCCGACGAACCACACATGCTTCTCTATCGAGGCAAGCTTCTCGAGGGAGGCTTGCGCAGAGCCCGCATGGGAGAGGACGAGGTGCTTGCGGCCCTCCGCGCCTCAGGCCTTCGATCGCTCGATGCTGCGGAAGCCGTGGTGCTCGAGACCGACGGTTCGCTCAGCGTCGTGCGCCGAAACAGCGGGGACGGCGACTCGACCCTCGCGAAGCTCCGATGAGGGGGGCAGATGCCAGAGGGACCTGTGAAATGAGCCTCGGAGCCAAGTTGAACCGGCGCCGAGCGCTCAGCAGCGCTCGAATGAGTAGCAGCGACTTCGGGTTCCCCGGGTCATGACTGCCAAAGCACCTCAGGTTCAAACTGTTCTCGAGACCCTCTCGAAGGCGCGTCTAGCAGAGCTCGCCCGATCCTTGGGCGTCGCGCTTCCCCGCCAGGCAACGAGAGAGGCTCAGGTCGCGGAACTCGGAAGCTCCGACCAGATCAGACTTCGATCGGTCGTCGAATGGATGGGGCGAGACGAGCTGAGACGGGCGTGTGAAGCTCTCGCAATCTTCCTGCCTTCTATCGCGCTTGCGCTCCTCGCGACCGGGCGAGCACCTGAACGAACTCGGCAAGATTCAAGAGTTCGTCACCGGTCAGATCGGCGCGAATGCGCAGAGGCATCACAACGCCGCGACGCACGGGAAAGGCGAATTCCTCGAAGCCTTCGAAAGCCAGCTCTTCAGCCGTTTGCTCGGAATTGCCGCTTGGCGCATGGAAGGGCTGCCGGATCCTCTCAAGGACACCCCTTGCGAACTCGATCGCAGAGCATTGCCACTCGATGCGTGACTCCTCGAGCGGTCGCCCCTTCTGGAACTCGATTCGACGATCCTGAGCATGTGACGCGATAGCCTCGAGAGCCGCCTGGACCTCTTCGACTCCAGCGTTCAGGCTCGGGGGGACCTCACGAAGGACATGCCGAACCCGCGTCTCACTATTTTTGGGTTCGCGCTGTCTGGTCGCCAAAAGGTCGATGATATGGGCGATGACCTGATTGCTCGAATAAGCCCGGGCGACGGCGTCGAAGTTCACAGCCTAAGGTTCTTGCACCCCTCCCTATCTGTCAACTTAAACGTTAAGCTAACATATAGACACAGAAACTCCCGTCATTCACCGCATTCACCGCATTTTCAGCCTACAAAGAAGCTTGCACGCTATCGTCCTCCTATCTATTCTGCCTCGTGGCTATCCACTTTGCGCCAGCGAAAGAGAAGGTTGAACGGTCCCCCCGTGCCAATAACTGGTGAGACAGCGGCTTCTCGAATTATCAGTACAATCCGAGGGGCGAGAGAAGTCAAAGACCAGTGCCGAAACCAAAGACCCGAGCCACCGAAGTGGTGGCAAAACCCGAAAACGATCGTCGTCAGCGACGTAGCTTCAGCGCGCAAGACAAGGAGCGAATTCTCGCAGAAGCAGACGCCTGCACCGAGCGTGGTCAGCTCGGAGAGCTGCTCCGCCGGGAAGGGATTTACAGCTCGCAGCTGGGAAGCTGGCGCAAACAGCGAGCAGAGCACGGGCGCGAGGGACTCACCCCAGGGCGTCCTGGTCGCAAGCCATCGCAGACGGCCGAGGACCGCCGGGTTGAGCAACTCGAACGCAAACTGGCGGAGCTTGAGAAGGAAAACCGCATCCAGCGCAAGCTCCTGGAGCTGTCGGGAAAAGCGCACGAGATTCTTGGGCTCGCGCTGCCGAGAATCGAGGAGAGCGACGAGACTTCCGAGTCGAGCTCGTCCGAAAGCGCGACGAGGAGGTCCCGGTGAAGCGCGCGTGTGACGCGGTGGGGCTCAAGCGAGCCACGTACTACCGAGCTATCAAGCCGCGCCCCGAGCAGCCGACCGAGGCACCACCGAAGAAGTCGCGCTCTCACAGACGGCTCAGCGACGAGCAGAGGGAGGCACTGCTGTCTGTGATGAACTCCGAGGAGTTCATCGACCAGCCACCGCGTGAGGTCTACGGAGCGATGCTCAGTCGCGGTGAGTATCACTGCTCATGGCGGACGATGTACCGGGTGCTCGGTGAGCAGGGCCCAGTGCGTGAGCGGCGAAATCAGCGAGAGGCTCGGTCTTTCGCAATTCCGCGTCTGGAGGCGACCGCTCCGAACCAGGTGTGGACGTGGGACATCAGCAAGATTCCCAGCTGCGAGCAGGGGGTCTTTTTCAACCTCTACGTCGTGCTCGACCTCTTCAGCCGCTACGTGGTCGGCTGGATGATTGCGGCCCACGAGAACTCTGCGCTCGCGAAGCAGCTCTTCGAGGAGGCGATTCCGCGCTACGGGCTCGTCGCTGGCGAGCTGACGGTCCATCACGACCGTGGGGCGCCGATGACGAGCCACTCCTTCAAGGACCTGCTCCGAGAACTCGGCGTGAACCAGAGCATGAGTCGGCCACGTGTCTCGAACGACAACGCTTTCTCCGAGGCACACTTCCGCACCGCGAAGTACCAGCCCGACTACCCCGGCCGCTTTCTCGACATCGGCGCCGCCAGAGCGTGGTTTCAGGACTTCTTCGCCTGGTACAACGAGCTGCACCATCACGAGGGCACCGCGCTCTTCACTCCCGCCCAGGTCTTCCGCGGCGAGGTCGGCGAACTCGCCGCCGTCCGCCAGCGCGCACTCGACGCCGCCTACGCCGCTCACCCGGAGCGATTCGTGTCGGGACCGCCCAAGGTCGCTCTGCCTCCCGCCCAGGTGCGCATCAACCCTGTCGACGCCGCGCCACCATCCGCCGAAGAACTCCTCGCGACGCCCGACGACGACGTCGATGGACTCTGGCCCACCAAGGACAACGAGCGTGTGCCGTGCATCAACCTACCCGGTGCTACGCTGCCTCAGCCCGCAGCTCTTCCGTCATAGAATTCAACCCGCCCCTGTCTCGAAATCGTTGACACGTACCG
>JAEYYX010000063.1 GCA_023428245.1 Pseudomonadota bacterium | reverse complement strand
CGCTTCCGCGCGCCGCGCTTTTTTTTTAAGTGGGCGGAGGCGGGCTCAGACAAAGGCTCGGTTGAATTTACGTCGCCGCCACTCACGAGCCCTCGAGGGCGAGCCCTGTCCTGACACTCACGATCAGGAAGGACGCAGCGTCGCGCGAGGGCGCGGAGCGCAGTGGGTGAAGTAGGTGATGGGCACGCCGGTTGCGATGAGCAGCGACGAGGTGACGAAGAGCGCTGTGTAACCGAAGCGATCGACAACCGGGCCGAGGGTCATGACCGTGAGAGCAAAGCCCAAGTTGAAGGCGAACGTGTAGCCGCTCATGAAGTGCCCCCGGAGCGTCCGCGGCACGCCCGAGAAGCCCGCCGCGGTGAGCGCCGGGTACGCGAAGCCGTGACTCACACCGAGGCCGATGCCGAGGAAGACGAGCCAGCTCGGCTGGAGGAACGCAGCTGCGCCGACCGTGAGCGCGTAGAGAACCTGCGCAAAGAGCAAGACGCGCGCAGGGCCGACGGAATCGGCGAGCCGCGCGAAACCGACGCGCACGAAAACAGCAGCGCCGACGTACCCAAAGAAGAAGGGGCCGACCACCGTCGCGCCGCGCTCGATCGCGTAGGGCTGGACGTAGGTGAACATGGCGCCGATGCCCGCGCCGAGCAGGAGCGACCCGTAGTGGATCGAGAGCGTCGGAACGCTAAAGAGCGCTCTGCGCTCTTCTCGCGTGTGCGAGATACCCAGGCCCCTCGCGCCTTCGACGCGGAGCGGGATCAGGTTCAGAAGCGAAACCCCGACCAAACAGCCGGCGACAAGAAACACAGGGACATAGCCGAAGTGCACCGAAGCAGGCTCAGCGACCGCGGGCGCGAGCGCGTTCGTCGCGAGCATGGCCGTACCGAGATAGCCAATCGCCTGCGCCATGCGCGCCTGCGGAACGACGTCCGCCGCCATGGTCGCTGTGACGTTGAACACCATGACCCAGGCGATGCCCTGCAGAGCCCGGAGCAGATAGACGAAGGGCCCGACCTCCGTCGCCAGACAGAAGCCGAAGGCGCCCAGGGCCTCGAAACAGAGCGCGACCACCAGCACCTTGCGCCGCGAGAACCTGAGCGTAAGCGAACCGACGAAGGGTGCGATGACGGCCGCGGCGATCGTCGCGGCGCCGGAGACGCGTCCAATCTCCGTCGCCGTCGCGCCGAGCTCGAGCCGGAGGTACTTCGGCATGAGCAGGAACGTCGAGTACGAAAGACCGAACAGCATCTGCACGAACAGAAGCCGCACGAAGGACGGCGAGAAGAGCCGATCGGACGATGGATCGCCCGAAGTATCAGGGGAAGGAGAAGGGCTCGTAGGGGTCATGGCTCGGGGACTCGGCTGACCGGCTGCGCCTTATCTCACGTGAGCGAGCTCATGGGAGGAGGAACACTTCCGGCGTTTTCCGGGCCTCGTGAGCGGGATCGTCTCTTTCTTTTCGACCACCCCGCCCTCTTTGGTCCGGCGGGGTTTCTGCGAAAATTTCTGACTTCTTTCAGCAGATGGACCCCGAGCGCGCACCATTCTTACGGGCGGCTACGGCGTTCCACTTGATGAGAGAAGCGTTCATCGAACTCCTCTTCAGCTATCAGACTCGAAGGGCTCCGTCAAAGAGACTGGCGAAAACTTTCCCGAACCGGCAGTGCTGTGGAAAAGGATTTCCATGGTCCGCCGTCCTGAGCGCCCTGAGCGCGCGCCCCTCGGCCCGGAGCTGGGGGTGAGAGCTCGTCCGGGGAGTGTTCTTCTCGCCGCTCCGTCGAACCCTCTCTTTGTCCTGCGCGCCCTCTGGGGCCACGCACGACTCGCGAAATTTCGCCTGGAGCGAGCCCTTTTCGCCTCTAACGCGCCCTCTCGCGAGTTTTTCGCTCCTGGCGCACAGAACAAGCTGCTCCTCCGAGCCGGACGGTTTCTGCCCTCAGTGCTCATCGCCGGTGCCACCATCGCCTGCGGCATGATCTCCAAGGGGGACAGCGATCCCGGGATGGTGCCGGTGCTCATGCCCCCTTCCCCCGAGCTCGCCAAGAAGGCGCCGGGCTCCTGGTCCCGGGAGACGCCCTGGAGCTACGTCCTCCCCGTCGACCACGGTTTCCGCCGGGACAAGAGCGGCGACGGCTCCTTCCGCGCCCCCCGTTTCCACGGTGAGCACAATGGTATCGACCTTCTCGCTCCCATCGGGACGCCCACTTTCGCCGCCTGCACAGGCAAAGCCCTCGCCAGTGTGAGCCGCAGCTTCGGCAACGCTGTCCAGGTGATTTGTCCCGTTCCTGAAGGCCTCTGGGCCGGGCGCGGACCGGAGCCTTGGGTCTCTTTCTTCTACGCGCACCTCCAGGAAACGGACTTGCCGAAGGGGAAGTGGATTGAAGTGGAGCGCGGACAGCGCGTCGGCACCATCGGCAAGACCGGCAACGCTCGCGGCGCGGAAATCCAACCGCATCTCCACCTCGAGCTCATCGTTCAGAAGAACATGCGGAGCGCGATGGACGAGCGTCACCTCGGGGCCGACCAGAGTGACTCCCCCGCCGCTGCCGAGTTCGCGGAAAGAATTCATGAGAGCTGCCTCGACCCAGCAGGCTTCCGCCCCAAGTCGAACCAACTCACGCGCGCCCGACGCCTCGATCCCTTCGTGGCGCTGACTTGTCTGAGCGGTGCGAAACCCGAGTACGAGAAGGCTCCTGAGCCCCTCGGCTTCGCCTCGACGGAATGGAGCCGCATCTACGTGGCGCGCCGCTTCAACGTGAACCGCGGACCTGAATAAGGCGTCCTGGGCCCCTCGGCCCGCTGCGAGGCCGCCGGGACCCGCTGGGGCCTGGACAGACGTACAGATTTTCCCTTCCATGCGGGACCCATGTCGGCCGAACTTCCCGTGGACAGCCTGCCCCCCGAAACCCAAGAGACCTCTAGCTTCGACCCCGTGCCGCAGCTTTGCGCGGAGCTCTCGCTCCCTGAACGCGGAATCCGCAGCGTCATTCAGCTCCTCGCCGAGGGCGCGACGGTTCCGTTCATCGCGCGCTACCGAAAAGAAGCCACCGGAGGCCTCGATGAGGTCCAGATCCGGGCCATCGGCGATCGCCGGGCTTACCTGATCGAGCTCGAGACCCGCCGGGCCTCGATCCTCGCCGAGATCCAGAAGCAGGGAAAGCTCACGGATCCGCTGAAGAAGAAGATCCAAGCCGCCGCCACCAAGGCCGAGCTCGAAGATCTCTACCTCCCCTACAAGCCGAAGCGCCGCACCCGCGCCATGATCGCCATCGAGCGCGGCCTCGAGCCCTTGGCGGAGCTGATCTGGGCCCAGGGCTCCGAGGGGAACCCGGAGACCGCCGCCGCTCCCTTCGTAAACCCCGAAAAGGAGGTGGAGTCGATCAAAGCCGCTCTGGCAGGCGCCCGCGACATCATCGCCGAGCGCCTCGGGGACGACGCAGATCTCCGCAAGGCTGCCCGCGAGCTCTACCTCGAGACGGGAGTGCTCGTCGTGGAGAAGACCTCGGCCCACGCCGAAGCCGTCACGAAATTCGATAACTACGCGAACTTCTCCGAGCCGGTCAAGAACATCGCCTCCCACCGCTTCCTCGCCGTTCGCCGCGGGGAAGCCGAAGGCGTTTTGCGCAGCCGCCTGACCATCGACGAAGAAGCCTTCATCGAACAGGTCACGAAGAAGAGCCCGCTGAAGAAGGACTCCTCCTTCGCCTCGGAGCTCGAGCTCGCCATCAAAGACGCCTCCACGCGCATCCTGCTCACCGGCGCTCAGGTCGACGTCCGCGTCGAGCTGAAAATGCGCGCCGATCGTCAGGCCATCGACGTCTTCGCCACGAACCTCCGGGAGCTGCTCATGGCGCCCCCCTTCGGCCCCAAGGCTGTGCTCGGCATCGACCCCGGTCAGCGCACGGGCTGCAAGTGCGCCGTGGTGGACACAACCGGAAAGCTCCTCGCCCACGAGACGATCTACCTCGTCGGGAGCGCCGAGCAGCTGAAGCGCGCTGAGCAGACGGTCATTTCTTTGCTCCAGAAATACCCTGTGAACGCGGTCGCCGTCGGTAACGGGACCCACGGCCGCGAGACCGAGGCCTTCGTCAAAGGCATTCTGAAGAACCAGAGCGGCTACGAGGCCTTCTGCGTCAGTGTGAGCGAATCGGGAGCGAGCGTCTACTCGGCGAGCGACGTCGCGCGCGAAGAGTTCCCCGACCTCGATCTGACCATCCGCGGCGCGATCAGCATCGCCCGCCGGCTCCAAGATCCGCTCGCCGAGCTCGTGAAAGTCGACCCGAAGAGCATCGGCGTCGGCCAGTACCAGCACGATGTTTTCCAGGGGCACCTCTCGAAGAAGCTCGATGAGGTCGTCGAGAGCTGCGTGCACGAAGTCGGCGTCGAGCTGAACACGGCGAGCGCCCCGCTGCTCGCTCGTGTCTCCGGTCTCGGGGAGTCCACTGCCCGTCGCATCGTGACCCATAGAAACACCCACGGCGCCTTCAAGAGCCGCAAGGAGCTCCTCAGCGTACCCGGCCTCGGTCCGCGCGCCTTCGAGCAAGCGGCGGGCTTTTTGCGCATCAATGGCGCTGAAAACCCGCTCGACGGCAGCGCCGTCCACCCGGAGCGCTACGCGCTCGTCGAAAAAATCGCGCAGGACCTTGGCGTGCCCGTGGCGCAGATGATCGGAAACCGAGATCTCCTCGCGCGCATCGATCGCGCCCGTTACCAAGTGGGCGACGTCGGCAGCTTCACCCTCGACGACATCTTCGCCGAGCTGCTCAAGCCCGGCCGCGATCCGCGCAAGAGCTTCGAACGCGCCAAGTTCCGCGACGACGTGAGCACACTCGCCGACCTGAAGCTCGGTATGGTGCTCGAAGGAGCCGTCACGAACGTCACCGCCTTCGGCGCTTTCGTCGATATCGGCGTCCACCAGGACGGCCTCGTCCACATCTCGCGCCTCTCCGATAAGTTCGTGAAAGACCCGGCCGAGGTCGTCAAAGTCGGCGACCGCATCACAGTGACAGTCATCGAGGTCGATCTCGAACGCGGGCGCATCTCCCTCTCCGCGCGCAAAGGCGACGGTCCGGCCCAAGGCGCGAGCGGAAAACCGGCCGAGACGGGCCTGCCCGGACAACAGCCCGGAAAGCGCCCTTTCGGCGGAAACCAAAATCGCGGTTTCGGCGGGGGTGGTGGCGGGCGTGCCGGTGGCCAGCAGGGCGGCTCGAAAGAACCCCGCGCTCAGACCGGCCCCGGCGGCCAGAAGCTCACCCACAACCCCTTCGCCGATCTCATGAAGCGCTCCTAGAGCGCGGTCCCTCCCACGGCCGGGAACGAAGTCCGCACCTCCCTCACCTCGCCCCCCCACAAAGGGCTACGGATGGGCAACGCGGGCGAATGGTCCCAGGGTGGCGCCACTTCCAGTTCCGCGACAGCGGAGACGATCGGGCGGAGCTCGGCCCTCGTGCGGACTCCGCCCATCGTGCGTTTTTGGCCCCGGTCCATCACACAAGACTGACCCCAGCCGAGCCTTCGCCTGAGCTCGACGCCGACAGCTCCCGCTTCGCGCCTGGGAACGAACTCTGCCAGGCTAGATCTTGATTGCGCCGCTGACGATGACCTTTCGATCCGCGCGGCGGAGGGACCGGAAACAATACCTTCCCTCGGTCGAAACGAGGTTATCTTCTAGCATCTCTGCGAACTCATGCAGCGCCCACTCATCACATGTCTTCTGGGCATCGACGTCGCTCGGTGAGGTGAGATCGATCGCCGCGCGCCTCAGGACCTTCGTGCTGGGCCTGCGCTGGATGACCTCGGCTGAGCACGAGTGCGTCGACAAGCCGTGAGACGAAGACGGCTGAATAGCTCCGCGCTGGGCACGAAGTTCGAGCTGCCTTCCCAGGAGCAATGCTTCGGTTTCTTTCCCGATGACAGCAGACGCCTCGGGCGCCTTCGCCGCCGTCTCCTCTCCCTGAAGCTTGCCAAACGCGAGCTCGGCTTTGACCTGGTCGCCCTTCAGCTTTTCGAGTTCGAGGACCTCTTGCTCGGCGAGCTTGAGCTCTTTCTGGGCCCAAGCTTTCACAGGATGATCCTTGGGCAACACCTCCGAGTAGAAGGACAACACGTCGCGTCGGAAGTACCAGTCGCGTTGCCCCTCATCGGAGACGAGCAGATCGATATAGCGCATCTGCGATTCGTGCTCGAACTTCCTGTCCTGTTGCACGCTCTCGGACCATTTCGAGACGACGGTCGTGAGCGGAATGACCGCCGCGATCATCGCCGTGAGAAAGCTGCCCAGCTTAAATGTCTTCTCATCCATGCGTTCCCCCTCTTCAGCTCGCCGCTCCGAGTTCTCCACAGAACCCGGTGGCAGGGCCGAAGGGTACCACCGAGAAACGCTATCCAGATAGGCGGCGAAGCGAACGGCTCTCGCTCCGCGGACTCCCCTCTTCAGCTCCCCGCCGCCCCGTATGCTCACACATCCCGCGTCGCGGCTCGGGCCTGCGTTTTCGTCTCGATGCCTGTGAGGCCCTGCCGAGTACTACCGAGGGTGTGGTCCGCCTGCTCAGGCGCAACACGACCTCCGAACTAGAACCGTCGGGCTCTCGCTACGGAGCCGCTCCGCCCTCGCCGCCTGGACCCACCGGGTCGTCACAGTGCGCGGCAGCATAGAGGAACGCGTAGGCCGGCGCGGGCAAAGCCCGCTTTTCCGCGTCCGAGCCCTCGCAGGCGGAGAGCGCCTCCCGGAGTTTGTCGAGCGACCTTTCGTAGAGGACTGGTGGAAACTCAGTGCAGTAGACTGAAGAGGTTGCCAGCTTTCCCTCGTAGAGTCCGAAGAGCTCCTCGTCGAGGGCGAGCCAATCTGCGTAGCCATCGACCCGGTGAAGGGCGAGACCGAGCTTCATCCCTGGAAAGATCCCCGCCCCCGATCCCTCGGGGAGCCAGACGGTCTCTCCGCCCGGCCCGAGGCGTGGCGCAGGCCGAAACTCTGATAGCAGCCCCGACGAGAGCGTGACTTCGACGGTATCCTCGCCCTCGCCCCAGAGATCCTCCTCCACGGCGATCGTGAGCCAACCGATGGGATCGAGCGGCGAGGAGCACGCCCCCTCCCAAAGCTCGAACTCCGGGCTCGAACGGAAGACCGGGCTCGTGAGCAGCTCGAACGCAACAACGTCTCCCCAGACGATCCGGTCCGCGCTCACAGCCCAGCTGCAAGCACTGACTTTGGCCTTCTCGAGGCAAGACAAGTCATTGCCCCCCAGCCAAGGCGGAGCCGCGGCCGAGTTTCCGCCCGAACCGGGCGCGCCGACAGCACCGCCGCTCCCGGACTCGGGCCCGCTCGAGCCCTTCTCACAGGCAGCGCCGGAAGCCAACAGCGTTACGAGAGCAGTCCCTCGGCAGAGAGTTTGCCTCATCTTTTCGATCTTTCTCATCATCGACTCCTTCCAGCGGCTCCGAGGCGTCGCTCCGGAGGCATAGCGGGTTCCAGAACTCCGGGGACCTTCCGGTGCACGACGGGGACGCTCCCGATCCATTGGCTCTTCACCGCTCTCGCCACTTCACTCCTCGTCCGTATAGAGCCACCGGACTCGGTCACGCGGCTGGTCGTAGATCACGTCGAGACGCCAGGTTCCCTCGCAGGGCAGCTCGTTCTCTTCGCAGTCGACTGCGGCGGTCACGCGATAGCGCCGGAAGTAGTCCTGGCTCGTGGGTTCGAGCGAAGCGTCATCGCCGTTCATGGGGATCGGCGTGAGCTCACCCCGATCTTCCAAGAGCTCGATGTGGTAGTCGACCGGAGCCTCACGGTTCTCGAGGTAGAAATGGGGCTCGGGCCGGGGGCACGTGACGCGAAGACCAGTGTCCCATTCGGGAGGCAGCCCGTCCATGACCTCCGGCCATCCAGTCGCACAAGGGGCCTCGACTTCGCTCGATACGGTCAGCGTCTTCGTGGCCCTTCCCACAGCATCGTAGGCTCAAGTTTACCTTCCGCGAGCGGGCGATACTCGTAACCCATGATGGCGGCCTCGGGAGGACTGCAGGCGAGAAGGACTAGCGCAGAGGTCGTGAGCAGCATCAGCGAGATCGGCCTTAAGAGTGAACTCGCACATGCATCGATCACTGCCGCTCCACCCCAGCGGCTCCGTAGAGCTCAGAGACCGATAACGTGGCGTCGATCGATTCGAGACGAGCCTGTTCGTCTTCGCCCAGCGAATCAGAGAGCCAGTCGCCGCTCGCTTGCCTGCGCCACACCTCGAGCTTCCGCGCGTCGTGCGCCACCAAGACGTACTCGCAGAGCGACGGTATCGTCTTATAGTGCTCGAACTTGTCGCCACGGTCATAGGCCTTCGTGCTCGGGCTCGTCACCTCGACAATCAAGGTCGGATTCGTGATCGCGTTCGGATCGCCCGCGTCCCGTTCGAGGGCTCCACACACACAAGTCACATCGGGATAGGTGTAAAGGCCCGTTGCCCGCACAGCGACGCGCAGATCTGCATCATAGAGACGACACGGCTTTTCGCGGAGCTCTTGGAAGAGCAGACCAGTGACCGCCGATTTGAGCGCAGCGTGCTCCGGCGTTCCCCCGGCCATCCCGTAGATCTGCCCAGCCAGGAACTCGTGCTTGGTGGAGCTGGACGCTTCGAGCTGCAGGTAGTCGCTCAGCGTGTAGTCGATTCGATGAGCGGGCGTCACCATGCAAGGGTAAAGGTGCCTCGATCGCCGAGGTGGGGCAAGAGGTGGCGAAAGCAGGACTCCTCAGCGACAATCGGAGCATGGAAGTACGTTCCGCAGCCTGTGTTTGGATGCTTCTCCTGACCACTCCGGGACTGTCCGGCTGTTCCGGAAACTCCGCAGGCGGCGACGGTTCGGGTGCAGCGGCACAAGTCGGCGGTGCGAGCGGATCGGGAGCGAACTCCGGGACAGGAGGCGCGCGGGCACTCGACTGCGAATCTCTCAGCGAAGCTGAGTCCGAGGGCGACCGCCGGTGTCAAGAAAAGAAAGGATACCGCGTCGACGAAAACAACCAGTGCCACGAAGAAGAGCCGGTTTACTTCGGGTGTCATGCCCCCGGATGTCCCGCGAGCATCCACGTCGCCGAAGACCCGAGCGGGGAGCTCTGGCTCTTCTCCAACGGCTGCACGCCCCGAGGATGGGAAGTCAAACACGGCTCGCCCGTGAGAGACGCCTGTGAAGGCGCAGCGGGCGACGCCGGCGGACAAGGAGGCGCGCGTTAAGCACACCTCGGTCTCAGGAGCTCACGATGCGATCCGCTTCCGCGGGGCCGACGCTCCCGGGCTCGTATTCGTGCAGGGGGTTGTCGCTCCGGAGGATCGGGTCGACGATGGACCAGGCTGACTCGACGATGTCCTGGCGAGCGAAGAGCGTTGCGTCTCCCTCCATCGCATCACCGAGCAGACGCTCATAGTCCCCGAGCCGCCCTTCGGCGCCCTGGACGCCCTCTTCGACGACGCTGAGCTCGATCGGCGCTCCCACCATCTCGTCGCCGCCCCGCTTGGCGCGGGCCCCGATCCCGATCGCCACGTTCGGCGCTAAGCGGAAGCGAATGTAGTTGCTGCGCTCAGGGGTGTCTTCGGAGAAAACTACGGGAGGCGCGTGTCGGAGCTCGACGACGACCTCCGTTTGGGTCGCTTCGAGAGCTTTTCCGGCGCGCACGATGAACGGCACCCCTTCCCAGCGCCACGAGTCGACGAAGAGGCGGAGCGCCGCGTAGGTCGGAACGCGGGAGGCGGGATCGACGCCCGGCTCTTGCCTGTAGCCGTGGAACTGGCCGAGCACGAGGTCCTCGGGTTTGATCGGGCGAATGTTGCGGAGGACTTTGATCTGTTCGTCGCGAATGGCGTCGGCGTAGGTTCCGGCCGGCGCTTCCATCGCGAGATAACTCACGACCTGCAGGAGGTGATTCTGGATCACGTCGCGCACGACGCCCGCCTCTTCGTAGAACTTGCCGCGCCCCTTCACGCCGAAGTTCTCGGCCATGGTGATGACGACCTTGCTCACGTAGTGGCGATTCCAGATCGGCTCGAGGAACGCATTGGCGAACCGGAAATAGAGCATGTTCTGGACTGCCTCTTTGCCGAGGTAGTGGTCGATGCGGAAGATGTGGTCCTCAGGGAAGGCGCGGTAGAGCGTGTCGTTCAAGGAGCGCGCTGACTCGAGATCGCGCCCGAAGGGCTTTTCGATGATGACGCGGGCGCCCTCCCGGGTGCAGCTCGCGACATGGAGCTTCTCGACGACTCCCGGAAAGACACTCGGGGGGATGGCGAGATAATGAGCCGGGCGCGTCGAGTCACATTTCACGAGGATGGAGCGGAGCTCTTCAAAAGTCTGAACCTCGTTGTAGTCGCCGTCGAGGTATTCGAGGCGCGACTCCAAGGTCGCCAAAGCCTCCGCGTCGAACCCGCCGTACTCGGTCACGCTCGCGCGAGCTCGTTCGACGAGCTGATCGCGGGTCCAGCCCGACCGCCCCATGCCAATCACCGGAAAATCGAGCTTCCCGCGCCGCGCCATCGCAAGCAGCGCCGGGAAGATCTTCTTGTAAGCGAGGTCGCCGGAGGCGCCAAAGAACACCAGAGAGTCAGAGCGGGTGCGGTTCCTCATCGTTTTCTCACTTCTACTCCTCATGCCGACCAAGACCCCATCGCACTCTGGACAGAAATCGAGCAGGTTGCGCCCGCTGCCCGGGGCTCTCGATCATCGACCTGATTCGACCTTCGCATGAGCGGCCCGGTCCACGAACCACTGTGCTCCCCCCTCGGGGCGCACAAGCTCCGCCGGATACGGGGGACCGGGGTGCTGACCGCGCAGGACGTCCAAGAGGCGCGCCGCTTTGTCCGCTCCCGCCACCAAGAAGAGGACGGAGCGCGCGGCGCTGATCATCGGCAGGGTCAGGGTCAGGCGCTGGTTCGCGCCCGCGCCCGGGCGAGCGAGGACACCGCTCGCCGGCGCGCCCATCTCGCCCCCCACGAGCACCGTCGTCGCGACCGCTGCTCGCTCCCGCTCGGTGAGCGCGAGGCTACCCGGGAAGAGAGACGCCGTGTGTCCGTCCGCGCCCATGCCGAGCAGGACGAGATCGAGGCGCGGGAACGTGTTGCGGAGTTCGCCCTCGAGGGTCTGCCGGAGCTCGAGATCGTAGCGGGAGGCCGCTTCGCTCGGATCGAGCTCGCCGCGCATACGGTGCACGTTCTCCGGCAGCGGCTGCACAGCGCTCAGCAATGTCTCGCTGGCCATGCGGTAGTTGCTCTCGCGATGATCCGGTGGAACACATCGCTCGTCCCCCCAGAAGAAGTGCACCCGGCTCCAGTCGATCCGCCTCGACCACTCGGTGCTCGCGAGGAGCATGTAGAGCTCGCTCGGAGTGCGCCCTCCCGCGAGCGCCCAAGTGAAGCGCCCACGCTCTCGGATCGCCTCCTCGGCGAGAGCCACGATTCGGTCAGCTACCGCTCGCATGAGCGAGGTTCGATCGGGAAGTACGGCGACAGGACGCATAAATAGACTCAGCGGCGAGAGACGAGAGCCACCTTATCGCAGGCGAGACAATGCGTCGACCGTCCGTGAGAGCTCGTCCACAGGCCGCGCGCCCTCCTCACAGAGAAGCGTACGACGGCTCAAAGCGCTTCGTTAGAAGACCTGTTCGACCAACGCGCCAGCCAGCGTCACAAACGCAGCGGTGCCGAGGGCGGCCCCGAAGCCGCGCACCATGAAGCGACGGCTGAGGGCACTCGTGAGCTTGAGCACGAGGGCGGTGCTCACGAGCTGGGTCGCGAAATAGAACAAGAAGCCGATCCCGAGCGTCGCGAACCCGAGCAAGATGAAGAAGACCCAGTGGAAGAAGAAATTCAGCACACTGAAGCCGAGCGCCACCATCAGCGCTACTCCGAGGTCCCCGCGGAGCTGCACCCCATCGAATAGGCGATCGGCAAGGAGGAGGGCGAGAGCGATCGCAAGCCAGGAGAGCAGAATCGAGACCATGGGGCCCTTCTACCACAGCCGGGCGCGGGCTCTCCGTGCTCGCGGACCGAAGCTCGTTGGCAAGAGGAGGCGACGACCCGGGCGCGATGTCGTACAAAGGGAAGGATGGTTCGAGGAGAAGACGGGAGAAGTCGACCATGAATGAGACGGCCCAGCCGGAAACCGCCCCGGCCCCCAACCCGCCGCCCCGTGAGGTCGGCAAGAAGCTCAAGCGGCTCGCGATCATCGGTCCCCTGCTCGCCCTCGCGCTCATCTTGGGCTACCGGTTCGCTGGCACCAGAACGTTTACGGGCGTCGTTCAGCGCGTCTATGAGAAAGAAGGGGAATACAGAGTCGAGCTCCGGGACTCGCGCGGGGAGGTCCTGGTGGCCGCCAATCACGACATGAAGTTCCCCTACTTCAAGCTAAACTCCGCCGACGTCCATGCGAACCTGCACCGCTTCGCCCAGACCGGAGATCTCGTGGAGACAGAGATCTGGGGGTTCCGGATGGCGTGGTTCAGCGCCTTCCCGAACGTGATCGACGTGACCTTCCTCGAGTCCAAGCGGGACCGGACCCGGAAGCGGGCGGAACGGGTGGCCGACGCGGCCCTCCGGGTCCTCATGGATAAGGGGATTTTGAAGGGCGGCGACGGGGTCCGGGACGATCTCATCGAGGCCATGGGGGAAGCGCTGGACCCGCTCCCCGAGTAGGGATATGGGGCCCCCCCATGGAAGCAAAAATCGTCGTCCTCGGTGGAGATGGAATCGGTCCTGAAATCACGAACGTGGCCGTGAGCCTGCTCCGTGCCGTCGCCCACAAGTTCGGCCACACCTTCCATTTCGACGAGCAGCTCATCGGCGGCATCGCCATCGACAAGACGGGCTCGGCTCTGCCCGACGCGACGCTCGCTGCGTGCAAAGAAGCAAGCGCCGTCTTGCTCGGCGCAGTCGGCGGCCCGAAGTGGGACGACCCGGCCGCGAAGGTCCGCCCGGAGCAGGGCCTGCTCGCCATCCGCAAGGGCTTGGGTCTGTACGCGAACCTGCGCCCCGTGCGCGGCTCCTCCAAGTTGCTCGGAGCTTCTCCGCTCAAGCGTGAAGTGGTCGAAGGCGTCGACCTGCTCGTTGTCCGCGAGCTTACCGGTGGCCTCTACTTCGGAAAGCGCGAAGAAGCGACCGGAAGCGGCCCCGACGCCAGCGCCTACGACACGATGATCTACACGGGTCAGGAGATCCGCCGCGTGCTCGAGCTCGGTGTGAAGCTCGCCGCCGGACGCCGCAAGAAAGTGACCAGCGTCGACAAGGCCAATGTGCTTGCGAGCTCGCGCCTCTGGCGCAAGATCGCCACCGAAATCATCGCGGAGAACCCTGGCATCGAGTTTGAGCATCAGCTCGTCGATTCCTGCGCGATGCGCCTCGTAACGAACCCGAAGAGCTTCGACGTCATCGTCACCGAGAACATGTTCGGCGACATCCTCTCCGACGAAGCCGCCGTTCTGACGGGCTCGCTCGGCATGCTCCCGAGCGCCTCCCTCGGCACCGGCACGATGGGCCTTTATGAGCCGATCCATGGCTCCGCTCCCGACATCGCCGGCAAAGGCATCGCGAATCCTCTCGGCACCGTGCTGAGCGCAGCGATGCTGCTCCGGCACAGCCTCGGTCTCGAAGCGGAAGCGGCTGCCATCGAAGCGGCCGCCGACAAGGTCCTCGATGAGGGTCATCTGACCCGCGATCTCGGCGGCACGGCGACGACCCAGGAGATGGAAGTTGCCCTCCTCCGAGCGCTCTGAGCCGACGCTGCTCCCGATAGAGCCACCGCTGCAGACCGGCGATCTTGCGCCGACCCTCGGGCACATTGGGCCCGAGCCTGAGGATTTCGTAGTGGACGAGGTGCCCGCTTATCCCCTATCGGGGACAGGCGAGCATCTCTTCCTCCGAATCGAAAAGCGCGGGCTCACGACCCCCGAGGTCGAGAAGCGCCTCGCTCGCGCCCTCGGTATTGCGCCGAGGGACGTGGGCTACGCGGGCATGAAAGACAAACACGCCGTCACGCGTCAGTGGTTCTCGGCAATCTCAAAGTCGACAGGCGAAGGTCTCGACCTCGGCCCAGGCATCCGCATCCTCGAGGTCACGCGCCACGACAACAAACTCCGCACCGGGCATCTCCGAGGCAATCGCTTCGCGGTCACGCTCCACGGAGTCCAAAATATGGGAGCCGCCGAAGCCCTCGGCGCGCATCTGAAGAGCGAAGGCCTCGCGAACTATTTCGGCGGACAGCGCTTCGGTTACGGAGGACAAAATCTCGCTCGAGCCCTCGGGCAGCTGCGCGGTGAGCGGAGCCCCAGAAGTCGCGGGAAAAGTGCCCATTTCGATGTGAAGTTCCACACGAGTGTGGTCCAGGCCGAGATCTTCAATCGCTACCTGATGGCGCGACGCGCCCTACCCGCGCCTCTCCTCGTCGGAGAGGTCGTCCGCCTCGATCAATCGTCGCGCTGTTTCGTGGTAGAAGATCTAGCAGCCGAGCTTCCTCGCTTGGAAGCCGGGGACATCCACCCGACCGGGCCGATTCTCGGACCGAAAACCCTCCGGCCCCAAGCTGAGCCCCTCGAACTCGAAGAACAGATCGTTTCTGAGCTCTTCGAAGGCGACGAGGCAGCTCTCGCACGCCTGTTCCGAGAAGCGCCTGGCACGCGCCGCGACCTCGTCGCCGAGCTCTCGGAGCTCAAGCTCGCCGAGACAGCTCCCGACCAGCTGGTGCTCGAGTTTGAGTTGCCCTCCGGCAGTTACGCCACTCAGCTCATTCGCGAGTTCGTGCGGGGACCGTTTCTCGAGGTCCAGAGGGCGCCGCGTCCCGAGGCCGCAGACGCTCCTGCTCAAGATTGAGACCTCCGAAGGCTGCGATGCTCCTCAAAAAGCGCGCCAGCATCAAATTCCTGCGCGCGCGCACGCGCGCAGGATGGCGTGAGTGAGGCGCTCCGCCCAGCGCTCTTGTCCTTCAGCCTCGGCGATCAAATCCTGGCGCACCTCGAGCTCGACATAAGGCATTCCACGCTTCTGGGCGTGTTCGATGATGGAATAATCAGTTTGGGGGCTAGCCCGATAGGGCTCGTTGTCGCCGACCACGAGGTCTTTGTCAGAACGGAGCTCGTCGAGCAGCGGTGCCGCGAGCCGCTCGTCGTCATCATAGAGGACACCCGCGTGGAATCTGCGCCGCTCTCCGTAGAGCACGGGAGTGAAGCTGTGCACTGAAACGAAACAGTAAATCTCCCCTCCGCGCGCTTCGATCTCCGCGCGCACCCGATCGTGGTAAGGTGAGAAGATTTCTCGGGCGCGCGCCGCGCGCTCCTCCGCCCTGAGAGCCTGATTCCCCGGCACGATCACTCCACCCGTCGTCTCCGGGATCGAGTCCTTCGCCTCCAGCGGTCGATTGCAATCGATGACGAGGCGAGAGTAGTGCTGAAGAAAGAGCACAGCGTCGAGTTTCCTCGCGAGTCGGCGCGCGACACCGGCCGCTCCAATGTCCCAGGCGATGTGCGCCTGCCGATCCTCTTCCGAAAGTCCCATGTCACCGACGGCCCGAGGCAGGGCCCGTCCCGCGTGATCACAGACGAGAATGAACCTTGATCGCCCGCGATCGTTTTCCACCGAGAAAGGCGAAGGTTCATCAGGCCCAAGCAGCGAAAAGGTCGTCATCCTCGGGAGGCTTTTACCGCGCGAGCGGAGCCCCGATAAAGTCAGTTCACCATCCTCGCGCCCCATGCGCCCTGGGGCGCCATTTCAGGGCCTCTGCGTCACCCTTGCATGCAGGGCACACCCGCAGGTTCGACGAAATCCCCATCGTCTCCTTACGCCCTCACGACTAGAGTTGTCATTCAGCTCAAATGGGTTCCCGAACCAGCGCGCGGCGCATCTTCATCGCCCTCATCCTCATCGCGCTTGGCCTCGTCGTCACGCTGATCTTGCCTTTCGGCGCCGCCTTCGTCTTCGCGACGGTGCTCGCTGGAGCGCTGGCACCCCTCCACAAGAAAATCACGAAGAAGCTCGGCAACCGACCCAACTTGAGCGCCTCTTTCTTGTGCGTCGGGGTGCTCCTGCTCTTACTGTTGCCACTCGGTGGACTCGGCGCTTTCGTCGTTACAGAGGTCCTCCGTGGAGTGAAGTTCGTCACGGACACCCTCCAAGGTGAAGGGATGACCGCCCTGCTCGAGCGTCTCCCGGACTGGCTCTCCAGCCTCGCGCGGCGCGGGCTCAGCATGGTCGCGACCGATCCCGACGATCTCAACAGCGAGCTCAAGCGACAGGCGGGAGAATACGGACCGAAGGTCGCCCGCTTCCTCAGCGGAGCGCTCGCGGCGACGGGGAACGCAGTCATCCAGGGGACGATGACCTTGATCGCCCTCTTCTTCCTGCTCGTCGACGGCAAGCAATTCGTCGCATGGATCGAGGACAACTCACCCTTGATGCGGGGACAGGTCGGTGAGCTCCTTTCCGAGTTTCGCAAGGTCTCGACGGCAGTCCTCGTTTCCTCCGTTGTCACCTCCGGCGTCCAAGCGCTCGCCGCGCTGATCGGGTACCTGATCGCCGGAGTCCCCCAGCCGTTCTTCTTCTCGCTCGTGACGTTCTTCTTGGCGTTCGTGCCCGCGATCGGCGCCGGCAGCGTCTGCGTGACTGCATCTCTGTTGCTCCTCGCTCTCGGCAAGACCTGGGCTGCGATCTTCTTGGCAGGCTGGGGCCTCATCGTCGTGGCTCTGGTCGACAACTGGGTGAAGCCGCTGCTCGTGAAGCGCGACCTCCACATGCACGGAGGAATCGTGTTCTTCGCTCTTTTCGGCGGAATGACAGCCTTCGGCGCCGTCGGGCTCTTGCTCGGCCCCCTGATCGTGACGTTTTTGCTCGCGCTCGTGCGCATCTACAAACGCGATTTCGCGCCGATGGATGAAGCGGATGGACAGAAGAGCACTCATGAAGACGGCGCAGCAGGCGGAACAACAGAAGCTTCTCCATCGGGCGCACCTCAAGAATCTTAGAGGTGCCCCCTCAGGGGCTGTGGAGGGTCCGCTCACATTTCACTGCATAGTGCACCGTCGAAACTCCATAGTTTGGCGCTGTCGGCCGGGACGAAGCGCCGTTAATATGGTGGGATGATGCGGAGGACCCAATCTTGGGGCAAAGGGCTGTGGCTCGTGCTCCCGCTCGGGATATGTCTCGCTCCTGCGTGCTCGAATGAATCGGCGCCAGCCGACGAGGGCGATACCGGCGGCCGCGGCTCGGGAGCTCGGAGTGGAACCGGCGCCAGGAATGGCAGCGGCGGACAAGGGCTCGCCGGAGACCCGAGCTCCGCTGGCGGGGGTTCATCTGGCGGCTCGTCGGGCTCGAGCTCAGGGGGACGCTCAGCCACAGGAGGACGCACAGCCGCAGGCGGACGCGGCGGCGGAACCGGTGGCTCCATCGAACTTCCGAGCGACGGCGAAGTGCGAGCGTTCCCGGGCGCGGAAGGATTCGCTGCGCGCATCACCGGCGGACGCGGCGGCGAGGTGATCAAAGTCACGAGCCTCGCCGCCTCGGGTCCCGGGACTCTCGCCGCTGCGCTCGGTCAGTCGGGACCGCGCATCATCGTCTTCGAGGTGAGCGGGATCATCGAAGCAGATCTCATCGAGATCCCCTACGGCGACGTCACCATCGCCGGTCAGACGGCTCCCGGAGCAGGCATTACCCTAAAGGGGCGCCTCTGGGCCGAATACGACGCGAGCGTCGAGAACATCATCATCCGCCACTTGCGGATACGACCCTCTTATGACGGCAGCGCAGGCGATCAGTTTGATACGCTTCGCTTCAGTCGAAATCGGCGCGTCATGATCGACCATGTCTCGGCAAGCTTCGGTGTGGACGAGACCGTCGACCTCTATTCAGCCCAAGACGTCACCGTGCAGTGGAGCGTCATCGAGAGCGCGGGGACCGAGGGGCACGCGGAAGGGGAGCACAACTATGGCCTCATCAACGGCCCCGATGGCAAGCGCGTCTCGATCCTGAAGACGGTCTTTGCTCACAATAGGAACCGAAACCCGGCGCTGGCCACAGGGCCCGCCGAGGTCGTCAATAACGTCGTCTACAACTGTCGTCACGGCTTCGTGCATCACAACCCAGCGGCCGGAAGTTTCCATTTCGTCGGCAACGTCTTTCGGGCAGGCCCCGAGAGTGAGCTCCTTCCCTTCTTCTTTGACGACGAAAACGGAGGCACCGATCCGAACCTCCGCTACTACTTCTCTGACAATCGTGCGATCGGATCGCGTACCGCCTGTGACGAAGGACTCATCGATAACCCTTGGACCGAGTGCGAGACCTCCTCGTACGTCAGCGCGTCTCATCGGAGCGAGACTCCCTTTGATTTTGCGGGTGAGAGTGAGCTCTACCGTGCCCCTCAAGCCATCTTGAGCTCGGATGCCTGGGACGAAATCTTAGAGCACGCGGGAGCCTATCCCCACGATGTGGTCTCAAAGAGGACGATCGAAGAAGCCCAGAGAGGCGAGGGTTCTTGGGGTGCGCGAGAGCCGAACGACCTCTTGGCTGGACTCTCACCCACGGCTCCTCCGGAAGACTCCGACGACGATGGGATGCCCGACGCTTGGGAGGAGGAGCGCGGCCTGAATCCCGAACAAGACGACTCCGGAGCGGTCCTCGATTCGGGCTACACCGCCATCGAGGAGTACATCAATGAGCTCGCGGCCCGGCTCGCACCCTGAGCCACACTTCGCCGCGAAGGCTCGCTCCCCCCCCAACAAGGCCCCCCAAGAAAACAAACGGCCCCCGCAGAGAGAACTGCGAGGGCCGCAACGGCGCAAACGCGAGGAGCGTTACGCCCGGGCGCGACGACGAGCCCAGACCAGCCCCGCAAACGCGAGGCCGAGAGCGATGGGACCTACCGCGCCCAGGCCGCTCTTGGGACCGACGCTGCAGCCGCCACCGCCACCGCCCGGAGCAGCTCCGCCGCCTACACCGGCGTCAGCGCCGCCAGCGCCGACGTCGCCGCCAGCGCCCGTCTCCGCGCCGGCGCCGACACCACCCGCGCCTACTTGACCACCAGCGCCCGATGCGGCTCCGGCTCCGTCAGCTCCACCAGTCCCGCCCCCGGGGCCACTGTCCGCGGGGTACACGGAGAAGACCTGTGTCATGGCGTGGTAGGCGGACTTCGGGTTCAGCTCGGAGTCGAAGAGGTGCGCGAAGTCGTAGTCAGGGAACGTGCTCGGAACCCAAGAGTCGACGTCGCTGAGGCCCCAGACGGTGAAGTGCGAGCAGTTCGGAGCGTCGATGCAGACCTGGAGCAAGTCCGCATAAAACTTCGCCTGCATCTGGGCCTTGGCGTCATCGAGAGGCTTGCCAATACGGAAGTCACATTCGGTGATGTGGACTTCGACGTCGAGTTCCGCGTAGCGAGCCATGTTGTCCTTGATGGCCTGCATGTTCGGGAGGCCGCTCGTCCCTCCGTCCGCCGTCACGTAGTAGTGGCTCTGGAAACCGACCGCATCGACGGGGATGCCGCGGGTCTTCATGTCGGCGATGAGTTCGTAGACGCGATCCGCCTTAGCGTTCCCCTTCTGCTCGATGTTGTAGTCGTTGTAGAGGAGTTTCGACGTCGGATTGGCCTCTCGTGCCCGCTGGAAGGCGAGGTCGATGAAATCCGGTCCGATACGGTCGTGCCAGATCGTCGGGCGGTAGCCCCAGACCTTCGGGCTGTCCGGATCGGCGGGGTCACTCGGCACCTGATCGATCGCTTCGTTCACCACGTCCCAGTAGGGAAGGCCCGGAAAAGCGGCCGAGACCTTGTCGATGTGGTCGTACACGATCTCGATCATGGCCTCCCGGTCGAGCTCCGTGTCGTCGACGAGCCAGTTCGGGGCCTGGGTGTGCCAGATGAACGGGTGCCCGTGGAACTCGATGTTGTGCTCATCGGCCCAGGCCTTGAGCGCAAGCGTGTCGGTGAAGTCGTAGACGCCCTTCGCCGGCTGGATGTTGGCCATCTTCATCGAGTTCGCTGGAGTGATCATGCTGAACTCGCCCGCGACGATGGCGTTGTGCTGGGGGTTCGTCAGAAAAATCGGCGTGTCCACCGCCGTGCCCATCTTCACGACCGACGTGTAGGCCCTGAGAGGATGACCGGTCATCGAGGGCGTGACGTAAGCGGGGACCTCCGGGGGCTCGACCGGCTCGAACACGATGTCGTCGAGACAGAGCTGCCCGACGTGGCCGCCGACCTGGAACTGGAGCTGGGCCTCGGCGTCCTCGCGAATGTTCAGATACGTAAACGTAAAGGTCTGAGGCTCCGTCGTGACGTTCAGCCGCTGGAGGATGTAGTCGGTGTAAGGAGCATCGCCGAGGCCCGTCTTGAAGCGGATCTCGCGCGCCGTCGTCGCGGAAGCCGAAACGCTGAACCTGTAGTGTTGGTTCGCGACCAGGGGCACCTCACTCAGACCGATGATCACGTGCCAGGGGTCCGTACCTGCCTCGCCCTCAACGACCGTCGAACACATCCGTCCCTCGACGACCTCGAGAGTTTGCACCGCCGCCGCGCCTTCATCCGCGTGCCCCCACCAGGGGCCAATCTCTTCCTCTTCGAAGGTGCCGTTGGAGATCAGGTTCTCGGCATGGGCCGGCGTCGCCAAGGTACACGCCGCGATGGGTAAGAGACGAAAGACAACGGGCAGAGACGACTTGGGCAGACGAAGGTTCATATTGGCTCCAGAAAGAGACCGGCGATGCCGACCGAAAATGAGAGGATCGTGGATAGGGCGTATACCAGCTTCGCCAGGGGAGGAAAACTTCCCCCGTGGCCGCTTGCGCGATGAAATGCGCGTCTCCACGTTCCGATTTCACGACCCAATGCCCCCCAAGAACGCTGTGCGCGCACAACTTCACCCGGAAGACAATTTTCGTGCGCTCCCATAGTGACCAATGGGGGTGAGGAGCAGGCCCCTGCTCCCGGTTCTCGCCCTGAGACGGATCGGCCCCCCCTATCCCCCAGAGAGCGAAACGGCCACTCCCCCCGCCCAAGTCCGAGTGTTCCCTTTGGCCGACGCCCTCACAGCCATTTCCGTTGGACTTCCCTCCGCTCGATCAACTCTCCTTGACGACGCCGCAGCCCATGGGTGTACCCGAATCACCCGACGGCTGCTCGGTCGAGCCTTTGTCCGTGGACTCATGGATAACTAATGCTTTTCCGAGGAATGACTTCGGGTCATCCTTCTTGAGATTCGCACCATCCACCGTAATGTCGAGGCGTCCTTTCCCGTTCTCTCCGACCTCGATGTTGCCAAGATCTCCGAGGTGGCGCTCCCCTTGGTCGGGCAGCGCGTGATGATGACCCTCCGGCGCAAAATGGTCGCCCATGCTCTTGCCTGCGATGTCGGAGCAGTCACCCTTCTCGTGAATATGGATGCCCTTGAGCCCAGGGGGCGCATCTTCGACCTCGACCACGATCCGAACCCCGGTCGCCGTGGCCGTGAGCTTCGCCTCCCCGTCGATCTCCTTGCCCTTAGCTGCGTCGATGTCGACCTCCGCCTCTCGGATTTCGTCCCGTTCTTTGTCCGCGTCGGGTTCGCCCTGACGGATCTCGTCCTTCGCGCCCGGAGCCGACACCGCGGAACCATCCACGGGCTCAGGCTTGTTCTTCTCACAAGCCAGACTAGAGATGGACAACGCGCAAAGGAGCGCAGGCAGGTATTTGGCACGTAATGTCGTCATTTTGATAGTTCCTTCATGAATGAAACTGCGCCGGAGAGAGCAATTTTGAGTCTCAGGGCGCGACGCATCACTAGAAGCAACCATCGCGCCACCCGTGGAGTTCCGAGAGAAGTCGCCACAAAACGGCGCGCGGCCCCGGGAAAGGGGCCGCGCTCTCCTACAAATTTGACGCAGGCCTGTGGCAATGCGCGCAGAGGGTCCAAGATTTGACCCCCCGCGCATGCGAGATCAGAACTGCGAAATGAAGGTCCAGGCCTCTCCAGGTATCCAGCTCTTGCCCTGACCGCTGTCTTTCTCGGTCGGGTTGTGATCGCCCCCATGCGCGCACCAACGAACCGGGTAACCTTCGTCACATCCTTCATAGGATGTGCAGATGTGAGTTCCGCTATTCTGCGCGGGTTCCGGGGGATTCTGAGAGGTGCAGCCGTTCAGTCCGACAAATTTGTCTCGGAGCTGACGGCCCATGGAGATGTTGAGCACGGAATCTCGGACGCCGTGCGCGTGGAAATAAGCGACAGGCTTGTTCCCTCCTTCACACCCGCTGAGCTGGGCCCCAGCGTAAAGCGCAACACCTCGGAAAACATCAGGGCGCGCGCAAGCGAGCGCGTACGACATGCCGCCTCCATAGCTGAACCCGGTCGCAAAGATGCGTTTGGTATCAATGCAGAGCTCATTTTGGAACAGCTCGATCATCGCGTCCGTGAACTGAACGTCCCGGCCACTGGTGTTCGCCCAGCCATTCCCCACGCCCTCAGGGGCGACGAAGATCGTGCTTCCCTCTGCTAAGTCCCAGAGTCCGTAGAAGGGATCTTCTGTCGAGCCACCGTTGCCGCCCTCAGCAACCTGCGTCGCGTTCCCGTCGCGCCAATGATAGGCCATGATGAGACGGTAGGGCTTGTTGCTGTCGTAGTTGTCCGGGACGCGCAGGATATACTCACGGTTCTGGCCGCCACTCATGATGGTCTTGCGGCCATTCATGAGCGTACGTGCCTTGCCGCAGCCCGCGCTCCTTCCTTCGTCCACAGGCGCGGACCCGCCGCTCCCGTCACCTCCGGTGCCGGAGCCCTCGTCACCACCTGTGCCGCTTCCGCCGACGCCATCACCTCCGCCGACGCCATCACTTCCGCCCGAGCCGAGCGCTCCTCCCGCGCTCGAACCACCGCTCAGGAAAGCTCCCCCGCTTGAAGGGGCACCACCGGACACTGCACCGCCTGAGGAAGTGCCACCCGTTGTCTGACCTCCGGAGCCCAATGCGCCACCTGCGGAGGCCCCTCCCGACGCTCCGCCCGTGCCGTCATCTCCGCCCCCCTCACTGGGCCCGGAACTGCACCCGCTCAATGCACCCAAGACCACGAGAATCTTCACCGCGCTGCGATAGCTGCGGAGACTTTTCATTTCCCTCTGAAATAGCGCCATTACCTCTTCACCTTCCTCATCAAGTTCGTGTCCCGAGTCGCGGTGGGCTCGGGAGCCGCCCGCAGGTGAAAAACGGCTTTTTCTCCCGCAGAGACGGGGCGCTCAAAAGCGACCCGGCACCGAGCCGGTAACCCCTGTGAGCGCTCACACGGGGGGACATTTTTGTCCCCCCTTGGCGCGTTCTCTCAAAATCTGTCGCGGACAGCGCTACCAATGCCGTCACCGCTCCATTATTCCAGATCCGGGAGGCGCAGAATCTCCCTACTAAAAATCCGCCGTTTCTTCCAGAAAGACGCTCATCGACTGGCGCGTTCGACCCAGAGGCGCATTCGATACGGCCGCTCCTCGACCGGCGCGTTCCGCCTCTGTTCTTCTGGCAGGGTGCCTTGTCGAGCAGGACGACCCGCGTCCCGCCCTCTCCCTCAGAGCTCTCTAAGTCAGAACATCGCCCAATGGCTCAACGTTCTCTGAAGCCGCAAAGCCGCTCGAGTCGACTCCGCACACCTCGAGGAGACTCTTGAGAAGTCGAGTGTTCGTGAACTGGTTGGGCTTCAGGTACTGCCCCTGGCGGAGCCTCCCTCCGGGGCTACCCGCGATGATGACAGGGAGATTGTGAAAACTGCCGCTCGGTCCGACAGCAACGTCCGTCGTCCACATTGCGAAGGCGCTATCGAAAAGTGTGCCTCGAGGCGTCGAGAGCTGACTCCAGTGATCTAAGAGAGTCTTGAACGTCCCCATGCGCACGCGATCAATCTTCGCGTGCATCTCGACGGCCCCCTCGATGGGAGTGCCGGTCGAGCCGTCCGAATTGATCCGATGACTGATGTGGTGGAACCGAGGCAACGTCTCGCCATCAATGACGTAGACGGAATTGTCGCCGCCACCATCTCCCCACTGCAGAGTGGCGGCTCGCGTCATGTTGCAGGAAAACGCCACACCAACCAGCTGCATCTGAAGTCGGACCACATCTTCGATGTAGCCGTTCGGCCCGATCGCGAGGATCTCATCGAGCGAGAGACTTTTCTCGCTACAGTCCATCCGCTCCATCGAAACTTCGATGTCCCGAACGACGCTCAGATGAAGGTCGAGGCGCTGTCTGTCGGCCGCGCTGAGGCGGGAATCACTCAGCAGCGTTCGAAGGTCTTCCCGTACGAGATCGTTGACGCTCTTCCTTCGACGCGCAAGCTCAAGAGCCGCGGAACTTGCCGCTCCTGTTCCGTCCAAGAGTCCCGCCAGCTGCAGGTAGACCTCTTTCGGATCCCGCTCGGCAAGCGCGATCACTCCGGCGCTGCGGAAAGAGAGGCGATCGTCGATATAGCCGGACTTCATGCCGGCATAGGTGTTCAAGGGAACCCCGCCCGCGTGCTCAGCGATGACCCAGTCGACCGATGGCCCTGTGCTCGTCACCGTGGTGGAGGGTCCTTCAGATGGAAGTCCTGTCAAACACATGGCGTGAGATTGGCCGTGCGTATCTCCGGTGGGGGGGCTGGGATACCTCATGCCGCTGACAATGAGGAGCCTGTCAGCATAGTTGGCGAGCAGGCCCGTGCAGCGCTCGGCGCTGTCGGCGAGCATCTTTTCCTTCGTTAGAGCGCCCGCCTCTGTAGGCCAGAAACGCTCAGGCTCCTGTCCGCTCTCTTGAACAACCCCGTTCGCGGCGCAGATAAAAAATCCGAAACGAGGGTCCTCGTTCTGCGCAAACGCTGACCGCTCGGGAACACTCTCCAAGAAGGGCAAGAGGAGTCCTGTGGTACCCGCGCCGCGCAAGAGAGCGCGCCGAGATACCTTCGCCTTGGGCACTGTTTTCATACGACCACCATCGCTCCCTCCTGGGGGGACGAGACGCTCGAGACGGGCACCTCCCCCACTGGACCGAGTCCATGGTTATCACGAGCGCTACTTGTCGCCAATGAGGTCTTTGCGAGGCGGCGAGACGGCGGGGCGGCGAGGCGGCCTATCTGCATGATTTGGATAGGGTTCCCTGCCCGCGCGCGCTCCCCACGAAGCGCTCACACCCCAATCCCCCCCCGCGCGATACTTGAACCCTGGCGAGGCGAAAAACTACCCCTCTCGTGTGGTCGAGGAGAAGCCAATCTCTCCCTGCCCCCTGCCCGCATCTTTTCGTGTGCGCCCAAGGAGCTTTCTTAAGAGGAAGCGGCTATGCTCGGCTCTGGTTCAAGTCGCGAGGGGATCGGGCGGAGGCAGACAAGAGCATGCGAGCAACAACCGGCACCAAGTGCATCCTAAACCTACTCTTGCTGGGCCTCTCGAGCCTCGGCTGTGGACTCACAGATCGTGATGGGGACACGAGTGGTGTCGGAGGGATCGCGGGCGACGCGGGCGATCCTGATCAAGACGGCTCCGGCGGCGCGAACGGAGGGACATCGGGCTCCGGCGGCTCGATGAACCTTGACTCCGAGGACATCCAAATCGCCGGCACTCCCCTCTTCACGGGGTTCGTCCGGCTCACGCACCTGCAATGGCAAAGGAGCGTGCAGGCCATATTTGAGCTGCCCTCGCTGCCCGCTGATCTGCCTCCTTTCTCGAACGAACCTCTCGCCAGCCGTTTCACCAACAATGAGAAATATCTCATCGTTGATGAGCAAGCCTGGGCTGATCACGTCACTGCCGCCTCCGTCCTTGCGGAACATATCGCCAAGGACGCCGGTGCCCTCGAAAGGCTCGGCGGTGTCCAGGATCCGGCACAGTTCATCCGCAAGGTCGGCAAGCGCGCGTTCCGCCGCGAGCTGACCGAATCGGAGGTCTCACGCTTCTCTGCCCTCTGGGCTCAGGGGAGCGAAATCTCCGAACAGTCGAGTCTCGGAAGCGACGCTGCCGACGGCACCCGCATCTTTGTCGAAGCCCTCCTCAACTCGCCACATTTCCTCTACCGCATCGAGCTTACCCCCGAGGGCGAACGGCTCACCGGACTCGAGCTCGCCACAAGGCTCTCCTTTCTTCTCGGCGACACGACACCGAGCGATGCTTTGCTCGAAAGAGCTGCGAGCGGCGCCCTCGACACGAACGAGGGGTTGCTCGATGCCGCCGAGGAACTCCTCGAACAGTCGAGGGCCGGCGAATCGCTCACGCGTTTCTATTCCGAGCTCTTCGAGCTTCGTCGTTATCGGAACCTCGTGACGCCTCTTTCCCCCGGCTCTGCAGAGGACTTCAAACAGAGCATCCTCACCGCCGACGAGCTGCTCTTCGCTCAATTCGCCGAACACCACGGAGGACTTCGTGAGCTCCTGACGTCGCCGCGCGCTTTCATCGACCCGATCACGGCGCCCCTCTACGGCGTCGATGCGCCGAAGGAGGGCTTCGTTCAGGCCGAGCTTCCCGAACGGCCTGGGATCTTGACGAGGCTCGGCTTTTTGGCCGCCCGATCCATGCCAACCGAGCCAAGCCCCGTCCATCGGGGCACCTTCATCGTGGGCTCGATCTTATGCCGTCAGCTCACGGTGCCCCCGGACGTGGTTCCGATCGCCCCCGAAGAGCGAGCGCCCGGCCAGACGACGCGCGATTGGCTCACCGAAACAACAGCTGCCCCGCCCTGCAAAGAATGCCACGCCGAGCATATCAATCCGCTCGGGTTCGCCTTCGAGAACTACGACGCGATCGGGCGCGTGCGCGCGACAGACAATGGCTCTCCTGTCGATACGACTGGAAGTTATCGATTCTCCGGAGAGCAAAAGACATTCTCAGGAGCCGCCGAGCTCGCCGCCTTGCTCGCGGAGGATCGCCGAGCTCACGCCTGCTACAGCGCGCGTCTCGCCGAATTCGTCCTCGCCCGTGATCTCGATACCGCCGATCGTCCGGGACTGGACGACGCGATTGCTCTGAGCCTCGAGGAGAACGCCTCACTCAAAGAGCTCACCCTCGAACTCATCCGGAGCCCGCTCTTTACAAACGCGCGCTGACGCGCCCCCACGAAGCCCTGTAAAGATTGAGCTCAACTGGATCGGTTCACCGTCCAGACTTTGTGCTGCGCGCGATCATTCGCTCTCACTTTCGTGAGCGATAAGTGGGTACCGCTTCCACGGTGCTCACGAGTCCGCCGTTCTCGGCTCTCAGAAGGCCATGGTACCGATTCCCATTTGCAGGGGAGAAAAAGTTCCCCTGCTGACCGGAATGCTCCCGGTTACGGTACGGGAGCTATGTCGGCCGCAAACTCACCTGTCACGCAACGCGATCTGCTCCGGGCCGCTCTCCGAAGGGGCACGCCCGCATCGCTCTGCCTTGTACTCGGACTCGTCGCTGCCTGCTCGAGCGACGCTGGGCCAACTGACGGCAGCGGCGGAGACGCGAGCCCGAGCGCCGGGGGCGCAGTCAGTCCGGGCGCGGGCGGCGCGACGAGCGGCGGCCAAAGTGGCCTCGGTGGTTCTCCGGGATCGGGAGGCGCGCTCACCGGCGGAACGTCCAGCGCCACCGGCGGCAGTGACGATTCGGGAGGCGGGAATGCGGGCGGCTCGAGTGGTGGCGCCGACGCTGCTGGAGGAAGCGATGGCGATGGGGGGACAGCATCCGGTGGCGCGGACGGCACGGGCGGTGTGGATGGTTCGGGCGGTCAGACCCAGGAGCCCACGACCGCTGGCTGTGGGAAGGCCTTCCCGACTCCTCCCCCAAAGAACCAACAACAGGAGCTCCAGATTCAAGGAGACACTCGCTATTACCTCCTCGATGTGCCCGGGGGAGCAGACAACGAGACGCCGCTCATGCTGATTTTCGGCCTGCATGGCTACGACATGAACAACATCGCCGTCGTCGATCGATTCAACTTCACGCAGCGCTCAGGCGGCAAAGCCATCACCGTCTGGCCCCAGGGCGAAGGACCGCATCCGGGGAACACATCCCACTGGGGGGACAACGTACTCAAGTCGACGTGGGCCGCGAACGCGAAGAACTATGAGTTCCTCGAAACCATCATCAACGAGCTCGGCGAGAAGTACTGCATCGATCGCACGCGCATCTTCATCAGCGGCTTCAGCATGGGCGGCTTCTTCACGAACCAAATAGCCTGCGACAAGAGCGACTGGTTCCGCGCCTTTGCGCCGGTCGCCGGCGGCGGACCGAATGGCTGCGGGAACAGCTCCGTCAAGAGCGCGATCATGCTGCAGCACGGTACGCGGGATGACATCGTCGAGCTCTCGAGCGGCGAGAGCAGCCGCGATTTTTGGGTCGGCAAGAACGGCTGCGGTTCCAGCTCGACGAAGTCGCTGAACAACTGCTCGTTCTATGAGGGCTGCGCCGATGAGAAGCCCGTCGCCTGGTGCACCGGCAACTACGACCACTACATCCCCGACGAGGTCGCCAGCAATATTTGGTCATTTTTCAGTACCTTCTGAGCCGGTCCATCACATCCGTGTGAGCTCCGAAGCGCCTTTCGATTTTGGAGTGCCCCGGTCCATCCATCACTTCCGCCTGAGCTCCGAAGCGCTTTCGATTTTGGAGGGCCCCGGTCCATCACTTCTGCCTGAGCTCGGACGAGCCTTCGACCCGGTCCACCTCCTTGAAAAGCGATCTTGGTGGGCCTGGTCCATCACTTCTGCCTGAGCTCGGACGAGCCTTCGACCCGGTCCACCTCCTTGAAAGACTCTTACGAAAGACCTTCAGCTGCGCCCGGACGGGCGCGAACAACCACTCTCTGTCCCTCCCTTCCAAAAGAAGTTTCCCTCACGCGGAAGAACTTGGGTTACACTCGGGTTATCTCTCAACCGAAAGGGGGTGCAGCATGGCAAAAGGTCAAGAGAAGAAGGGCAGTAACAATCGCCCGAAATTGAGCATCAAGGAGAAGCAGGACAAGAAGCGCGAGAAGAAGGCTGCCAAGGCCTGACGCGCACTGCCTGACGGGGTCCGAGAGGAAGGCTGAGCGCCCTCCTCTCGGAAGTCGTCTCCGCCCACTGGGCCCCTCGAGATCACGCGGGGCGCGTCGAGTTCGGGCGGAGCGATTTTCGGCGCTCTCTGCTCCGAGCGCATTGTGAGCGCTCACATTGTTCGTAGTGGAGCTCACAGGCCCGCTGAGAACAGCCTCGTACCCTCGGGTCGGCTGGCTTCAGTTTCTTGAGAACAGCCTCGTACCCTCGGGTCGGCTGACTTCAGTTTCTTGAGAACAGCCTCGTACCCTCGGGTCGGCTGGCTTCAGTTTCTTTCGATGGACACCAAAGAAGCGAGAGCGCGACCAGCGGCTCGACAGGTCTCAAGCTCGAGGGAGAAGACGAGCTGGGTGCTGAGATCTTCCTCGGGGTCGACGATGATCTGCGTGAGGCGCCACGAGTCCTTCGTCTCTTCGATGTTGAGATGACGAGGGCTGCGCGCCGCAGGATCGACGCGGACGCTGCCGTACTCCTCGAAATAGGGCCCAAAAGCGGCTTCGAGCGCTGCCTCATCCCAAGAGGGGCCATGGGGCAAGGGGTGAAGGAACTGAAGCGCACCCGCATAATCCCGGCGCGCGATCCTCTGCACGAAACGCCAGATTTCGTTCCGAACGAGGGCGGTGAAGGCTCTTCGATCCCGCGTGACATCGAACTCCGTCGGCTCCTGCTCGTCGGCGCGGACGAGGGCCGCCGCTGGATCCTGAAGGCGCGTCCACTCCTCGAGCAAACTCGCATCAACGGAGCGAACCTCGGCCCCGAGCCACTCAATCAAGTCCGCGAGCTCTTCGGTCTTGGCCGACTCGGGCAGGCTCCGGTCGAGGGCTCGGTACACCTCCGACAAATACCGAAGCAGAACCCCTTCCGCGCGCTCGAGTCCGTACTCTTTCACGTAGCCGTTGAAGGCGAGGCCCTGCTCGTACATGTCCCGCACCACGGACTTCGGAGCAATCTCGTAGCTCAGGGCCCAGGGATGTTGCCTGGAGAAAGCCTCAAAGGTGCCCTGAAGGAAGTCGAGTTCCGGTGGCATGAGGTGTGTCACTTTCTCGAGCTCCTCCATCCGCTCCTCGTATTCGACGCCCGCCTGCTTGAGCTCGGCGAGCCGCCGTCCTTTGAGGACGTCCATCTGCCGAAGCAGGACGAGCCCTGGATTTTCAGTCGTCGCCTCGATCAAGCTCACGACAAGCAGCGGATACTCCCGCTCGGCTTTCTCCAGCGTCTCTACGACCTCGAGCACATAGAGCGACAGGGCCTGATGGAGCGAAAACTCGGCCCCGAAGTCGCGGGCGACGCACAGCTGTTTGTCCTTGATTTCAAGCACCCCCGACCGCCCGAGCGCGCGGAACAAAGAGAGCGCCTTCCTCCGGAGGCTGCGCTTCTTTGCCGGGGGCTCGTGATTCTCTGCGAGCAGCGCCTTCATGGCTCGGCAGCCTCCCTTTGACCGGCCGAGCACCGCGAGCATCATGCCAACACTCACGTCGAAGCTTGAAGTCAAAGGCTCGCAGGGCGCCGACTTGAGCATCTCCAGGGTCTTTTCGTCCCAGGGGACATACCCTCGCTCCGGAGGCTTCTTCAGGTGCATCTTGCGCTGCTTCTTTGGATCCCCGGCGGCCTTGCGCTTGAGCGCGAGGTTCTCGATGACGTGCTCAGGCGCTTGAACGACTACGGTACCCTGATCGTCAAACCCACGCCGCCCCGCGCGACCTGCGATCTGAAGGAAATCGCGCACGGATAAGAGCTTGGTCTTGTCGCCATCGTACTTGCAGAGCTGGGTAAAAAGTACCGTACGCAGCGGGATGTTGACGCCCACGCCGAGCGTATCGGTGCCGACGACGACCTTGAGCAGCCCCTTTTGCGCCAGCCGTTCAATGAGCCTTCTGTAGCGGGGCAAGAGTCCAGCATGATGGACTCCGATGCCGTGGGGAATGAAGCGGGCGAGCACCTTTCCAAAGGGACTCTCGAAACGCTCATAAGCAATTTCTTCCTTGAGTTCCTTCTTCTGCTCCTTGGTCAAGAGGTCCAAACTCGTCAGGCTCTGGGCCTGTTCGATCGCCGCGCGCTGGGAGAAGTGGACGATATAGATGGGCGCGCGGCCCTCCTTCACAAGATCTTGAACCGTGTCCTTTAGGGGCGTCTCGACGTAACGGAATTCGAGAGGCACAGGGCGCTCGTGGCCGATCACCATGGCTGTCTCCCGCCCGGTGATGCGGGTGGCGGCTTTGGCGAAGGGCTCTGGATCGCCGATGGTCGCGCTCATCAGGAGAAAACGCGCCTGCGGTAAGGTGAGCAGCGGTACTTGCCACGCTACCCCGCGCTCCCGATCGGCGTAGTAGTGGAACTCATCCATGACCACCCACTCGACGTCAGCGTCTTCGCCTTCGCGGAGGGCCAAGTTCGACAAGATCTCGGCAGTGCAACAGATCACGAGCGCTTCGCGATTCACCGTCGCATCGCCGGTCATGAGCCCGACGTTCTGAGGCCCGAACAGGCGACACAGGTCGAAGAACTTCTCCGTAACCAGCGCCTTGATGGGCGCCGTGTAATAGGCCCGCTCATCCCGCGCCAAAGAGGCGAAACAGGCGGCCGCGCCGACCAGGCTTTTGCCCGAGCCGGTCGGCGTGTTCAAGACGACGTTCTTGCCCTCGCAGACGGCGAGGATGGCCTCTTCCTGGGCTGGATAGAGCTCGAGGCCCATGCTCGCGACGTAGCCGAGCAGCTTCTCGAGAAGCCAGTCGGAGGTGACTTCACTCGGAGAGATGGCGTCGAAGTCGAGCTCAAGGGGCCCGGGCTGCCGGGTGGAGACGTCCTCTCGGGGGAGGCTGGGAAGAGAGGTCATGGGGCCTTTTCGCATCTCGCGGGAACGGCGCAGGGCAGCTCTCGTCGAGGCAGAACTCCTACGCAAGCCAGCGCTCGGTGCCAAGGGGTGAGCGCGTGAGAAAGCACCCGACAGCGTGAGTGTGGTCCCCCGTGTATCCCTCAGCCGGGGCTTTTCGCTGCACCTCGCCGCACCAGCCAAGACAAGAGCCCTCCTGCTCCCAGGCTCACCGCAACCCAGGAGAACTCTTCCGTCGAGGCCTCAGTCAAGATCCAGAGGCTCATCAAGGCGCCGAGCCCCGGCAGAAGGAGCCCTCCGGGCGGCCTATACTTCTCCCCGTTCGGGCTCCTTTGGAGCCACGCCACGGCCAAACAAGTCGCTAAGTATTGCACGGCAATCGTCACATTCGACATGCCGATCAGCGCGCGATAGTCGAAGGCTGCAACGAAAAGGAGCGCGAGACCCGCCGTGAGAAAAATAGCGCGGCTCGGGGAGTGGTAGCGGGGATGGAGGGCGGCGAGCCCCGCCGGCAAATGGCCTCCGCGGGAGAGAGCGTACAAATGACGGGGCGTCCCGAGGGCCGTACCGGCCACAAATCCCCAAGTCGAGATGACTCCTCCGAGCGCCACCCAGAAGCCGAACCTCGAGTTCCGCGCCGTGACAGCGTCGGCGAGGGGAGTATCCGTGACGACAGCGAGATCCCCGTATCCGCGCACGAGAACGAATTGGACGAGCATGTAGAGCGCCGTGGCGGCGAGCAAAGAACCAAGGACTCCGATGGGCACGTCTCGCTCCGGCCTCTGGCTCTCCCCGGCCGGCACCCCCACCACCTCGAATCCCTGCACAGCGAACACCGCCATAAACACGGCCGCCGAGGTCCCTCGAAGGGGCGGGAGTGACTCCGAGACGCTCACTTCGGGAACGACCGCGAACCCGAGCACGGAAAGAACCAAGGCTAAGATCGCAAACTTTGCGATGGTGAATGAGTTCACTGTGAGCGCGCCTGGGCGAGCGCCGAGGTAATTCAATCCGGAAAAGAGCACAATCCCCGCCGCCGCCGCTCCCATCAAGAGCCCGGGGCTCGTCGCTCCCGGGACGAGACGCACCAAGGACGCAGCGGCCGCTCTGGACACCGCAGCGAAAGAGAGCACCCCTGTCGCGAAGGCCATAAACCCGACCACAAACGCCGGCGCACCTCCGAACGCCTCTCGCGTGTACAGGTAAGGTCCCCCCGTCTCGTCGTGATTCCTCGCCGCGACCGAGTAACACCAAGCAACGGGCACAAGACCGAGCCCCGCGAACATGAACGCGAGGGGCGAAAGCGCCCCCATCTCGCGGAAAAGGTCATCGGGCAGAAGAAAAATTCCCGACCCGACAATCGCGTTCAGCCCGAGACAAAGGATATCAAAGAGGCGCAAGGAGCGTTTCATGACAGGTCGCCCTCCCATCGCCGACCCGCCTCTCAAGAGGTCGCGAGCACCCGCTTCAAATAGCGTCCCGTCGCCGACTTCGCGATTTTCGCGACCTGTTCCGGGGTGCCCGCGCCAATGATCTGCCCGCCTCCCGGGCCGCCCTCTGGGCCGAGATCGATGATCCAGTCTGCAGTCTTGATGACGTCGAGGTTGTGCTCAATGACGACGACGGTGTTGCCGGCATCAACAAGGCGCTTGAGCACGTCGAGCAACTTTTCGACATCCGCGAAATGGAGACCTGTGGTGGGTTCGTCGAGAATGTAGAGAGTATCTCCGGTGGCGCGCTTGGAGAGCTCGCGGGCGAGCTTGATGCGCTGGGCCTCGCCACCTGAGAGCGTCGGAGAGGGCTGTCCGAGCTGCAGGTAGCCGACGCCGACCTCCTCGAGCAGTCGGAGCGGCTCGGCGATCGAAGGATGAGGAGCAAAGAGCTCCCTCGCCTCGCTGATCGTGAGATCCAAGACGTCGGCGATGCTCTTGTCGCGATAGCGCATCTCGAGGGTCGCGGCGTTGAAGCGCTTACCCTGACATTCGTCGCACGTCACATAGACGTCCGCGAGGAAGTGCATTTCGACCTTCTTCACGCCATCGCCCTCACAGGCCTCGCAGCGTCCGCCGGCGACGTTGAAGGAGAAACGCCCCGGCGAGTAGCCGCGAGCCCGCGCCTCGGGGAGCTCGGCGAATAGCTTTCGGACCTCGTCGAAGACCTTGATGTAGGTGGCGGGGTTTGAGCGCGGCGTGCGTCCGATCGGCTGTTGATCGATGTCGATCACTTTGTTGATCGCTTCAAGTCCGTCGACGCCATCATGAGCACCCACTCGGACGTCACTGCCGTGAAGATGGCGCGCGAGGGAGGGATAGAGGATGTCGTTGATCAGGGTGCTCTTGCCCGCGCCCGACACTCCCGTCACGGCGGTCATGACGCCCAGCGGGATCTCGACGGTCACGTTCTTCAGGTTGTTCTCTCGCGCCCCTCGGAGGACAATCTTTCCCTTGGCCTTTCGCCGCTCTTTCGGGATTTCGACCTTCCGGCGTCCGGAGAGAAAGTCCGCGGTGAGGCTCTTTTTCGCCTGCGAAAGCTTCGAGGGCGGACCGGAAAATACTACCTGACCGCCATCTCGACCCGCACCCGGTCCGAAGTCGATCACGTAGTCGGCAACCCGGATCGTGTCTTCGTCGTGCTCGACGACGACAACGGTGTTGCCGATATCGCGCATGCGAGTCAAAGTCTCGATCAAGCGTTCGTTGTCTCGCTGGTGAAGACCGATGCTCGGCTCATCGAGGACATAGGTGACGCCAGTGAGCTCCGAGCCCACCTGACTCGCCAAGCGAATCCGCTGCGCTTCGCCGCCAGAAAGCGACGGACCCGCTCGGTCGAGAGAGAGATACCCAAGCCCCACCCGATCGAGGAATCCGAGACGCGCTTCGACTTCCTTCCGGACCTCCGTCGCGATCACCTTGTGACTTCCGGTGAGCTTGAGCCCTCGGAAAAAGGCCCAGGCGTCACGCACCGTGAGCCGCGACACGTCGACGATTGACGCGCCCTGGATCTTCACGAACGCGCTCTCCCGCCGCAAGCGCGAGCCCCCACAAGCTCGGCACGGTGCGCTGCCCATGAACGCCGCGTAGTACTTTCGAGCGTTCTCGCTCTTCGTCTCCGCCAGTCCCCTGACCATGCGCGGGATCACCCCCTCATACCGCACGTGCATGGTGCCTCCGCCCGACTGCCCCTTCCACTGCACCTTGTAGCGTTTGTCTCCCGTCCCGTAGAGGATGAGGTCACGGGTCTTCTGGGGGAGCTTCCGGAAAGGTTTGTCGAGCGGAATCTTGAGCTGACGCAGGATCTGGAGCCGCATACCGCTGCCCCAGCCCGAGTCTTTCTCGGAGACGTCGCTCCCCCAAGGCACAATCGCGCCCTCGTCGATCGAAAGATCTTCGTTCGGGATCACGAGATCAGGATCGATCGCCGTCTTGATGCCGAGACCGCCGCACTCAGGGCACATGCCCTGGGGATTGTTGAAGGAGAAGCTCTGGGGAGTGAGCTCAGGATAGGAAATTCCGCAGCAGGCAGCGGCGCGCGAGTAGAGGACGTCCTTGTCCGATGAGAACTCGATGAGTTCACCGCGCCCCACCTCGAGCGCTTTTTCGACGGACTCGGTGACGCGGGCGAGTGTCGCCTGACCGATCACCAGACGATCGATGACGACGTCGACGAAGTGCTTCTTTCGCTTGTCGAGGGCCTCGAGTCCTTCTGTCTCGACGATCTCGCCGTCGACGCGCAGCCGAACCCATCCCTTCTGACGCGCCTCTACGAGGAGCTCCCTGTGCTCGCCCTTTCGATTCTTGAGGAGCGGCGCGAGCAGAATGACCTTTGTCCCCTTAGGACGGGACACGATCTGTTGAGCTATCTGTTCGGCACTCTGACCTTTGACGCGCTTTCCACACTCCGTGCAGTACTGGTCGCCGACCCGCGCATAGAGAACCCTCAAGTAGTCAGCGATTTCCGTGATGGTGCCGACGGTTGAGCGCGGGTTCGAGCCCGCTGTCTTTTGCTCGATAGAAATCGTCGGCGAAAGCCCGCGCATGGCGTCGAACTTTGGCTTGTCGAGCCGACCCAAGAACTGCCGGGCGTAAGCGGAAAGGCTCTCAACGTACCGCCTCTGTCCCTCGGCGTAGAGGGTGTCGAAGGCGAGTGAGGATTTTCCGGAGCCCGAAACGCCCGTCAAAACGACGAGCTTCTTTTTCGGAATCTTGACCTCAACAGACTTCAGGTTGTGCTCACGAGCCCCAGTGATCCAAATGTGGTCGAGTTCCATGCCGCCGCCTGACGCTGACACAAGGCTCGACCAGAATCGAGAGGAGCGTAGGCTAGAAGCGAGTTGCCAAGTCTGCCTCCCCTGTCCGGCGCCGCTACCCCTCCGACCTCCCGGGCCGAGCTGCTCGAGCGAGCGCATGCGCTCGCTGGCTCTACGATCTCGGAGCTCGCAGCAGAGCTCGGCGTTCTCCGAGAGCAGGTGCCACACTCCCAGCTCCACGCCAAAGGTTTCGTCGGAGCGCTCATCGAGAAACTCCTCGGCGCGAGCGCAACATCCAAGGCGCTCCCGGATTTCCCCGAGCTCGGCATCGAACTAAAGACGATCCCAGTTCGCCGGGACGGCCGCCCACGAGAATCGACCTTCGTTTGTACTGTCGAGCTCGCCGACATCGCCGACTCCGAGTGGGAAACGAGCCGCGTGCGCACGAAGCTCGCAGAGGTCCTCTGGGTCCCGATCGAGGCTGATCCTAAAGTACAACTCCCGGAGCGCCGCGTCGGCACGCCCTTCCTCTGGAAGCTCGAGGAAGCTGATGAAGCGACGCTGCGAGCAGACTGGGAAGAGCTCGCCTCGCTCGTGGGCCGAGGTCAAACGGAGCTCATCACCGCCCATCTCGGCGTCGCGCTCCAGGTCCGGCCGAAAGCGCGGGACGCAAGCGCGAGAAGGCGCGCCTTCGACGAGGACGGCATCGCCTACCGCGAGCTCCCGCGGGGCTTCTACCTGCGGAGCACGTTCACCGAAGCCATCATCGCTCGGCAATTCGGGCGGAGGAGTCGGGCGCAGACGAACGCTCCTCGAATGCCGAACGAGTGACGCTCGGAGGAACCTTCGGCACCGCAACGTGCAGATGGTCCCGGTGGTCCCAGTTGTAGTCGGGCGTCAGGACCTCTTCGAAAAGACCGCTCGCCTTGAATGTACAAGCGAGAGCGTTGAGCACTGGGCCCTTCCGGTCGCAGCCGTTCCCCTTGCGGAACGCTTTGTCGACCGAATGCCGCGCGCTCCCCACCCAGATTTCGTGAATGTCGATGGCGAGCCCAAAGGCGTGATGACTCAGGCGTCCTTTGCGGGTCGTCCGGTAATCGTAGGCTCCCGAAAAGCGCGCCTTGGTGATGCCCAGCGAGCGGAACTCTCCGCCCAGCTCAACGAGGGCGAGTGCCAAGCGACAGTCCATCTCGAGCTTGCGTCCGTGGTTGGAAAAGAACTCGATCCCGCCAAGCTTCCCTTCGACCCGCACCGGTGTCTCGACCCCCTTCAGCGACGGGAGCTCCCTAAACTCGACCCCGAGCCCCCGAAGACGCGTCAGGCAGGCGCCGGAAGGAGAAACCCGTGCCACCGGGGCTCGCTGCGTCTCGGGCACCCGCGGGGGAGCAGCCCGAGCCACGACAGACGACGATTCCTCCTGCCCCAAGGAGCGATATCCGCTCTCCGCCCAGGGCGGGGGCGCCTGGGCCGCCTGAGGCGGCGTCACGCCACAGGCCAAGAGCGAAAGGCAAAGGGAGCCACCAAGGGACGTTCGACCGAGGAGGGAAATCACAAGACTCCCCTGAATCTGCCCCGCAAAAGCTCTTGAGGAAAAGAAATCGGCGCCCTCGACCGATCGAGGAAGGCGTGCGAGCTTCACCCCGACGACGGTGAGACGCAGCATACGGAGAAAAGATTTCACGAATGGGCGCCGCTCGCGCGAACTCCAAGCCTTCGGGGTAGACCGAAATTCGCACCGGCTCGCCTGCTCAGCCCTCGGAGCAGTCTTCGTCCTGATCGCCTGTGATCCGAGAGGAAATCAAGAAGCTCCCCTCCCCTCGCCCGAGCCAAAAGCGGCGCCTAGCGCGCCCGAAGCTCCGGAAGCCCCCCAGAGGCCTGACGCGCCGGCGCCGCCACAAGATGAAGGTCGCCGGCTTTTCGCCAAATCCCGCAACGTGTGGGTCCGCTCTGAGGCTTCCGATAAGGCCCAGTGGATCGGCGCGCTCGCCTGGGGAAACGCTGTTCGATTGCGTTCAGAGGAGCCGAAGCCTGGCCCCGGCTGCGCTGGCCCCTGGGCGCCAGTGGAGCCGCGCGGCTGGGTGTGCGTCGATGGAGAGCGGGCGACCTTCGACGAGAACGACCCCGTCTATCAGAAGCTCTTTCCCTACCGCGCGCGAGTCGAGTCCCCCTGGCCCCATCGCTACGCTGTCACAACCAAAGACGTCCGCCGCTTTGAGACCCTCGAGCACGCGCGCCCCTTCCTCGAGGCGCGCGCCGGTCGTGACGCCGCACTCACAGGCGTGCTCGCTCCCGAGCTCCCTCCTCTCCCGAAAGGACTCAGTGAGCGCCGCGATCGGATCGTCGCGCGTTCAGCCTTTGCTTACGCGGAGCAGGGAGATGCCTTCGGAACAGGACTCCTCCTCGCAGGAGATTTGAGCTGGGTTCCGCGCGGAGACGTGACGCTCGTGCCCCCGAGCGAATTCCGAGGCGTGGAGCTCGTCGGCGAAAAGAGACTCCCGATCGCATTCTTCCGTCGTGACGAAACGCCCGCCTACCGACGCGTTGCCACCGGCGATTTCGAACGCGCCGAGCACACGTTCCCTCGTCACGGCCACGTGCTCCTCGACGAGCCCCCCGAGAGCGTCGGACGCATTCGTTACTTTCGCGTGACGGGCAGCGATCTCTGGGTGAGACATCGCGAGGCGGTCATCGCCGAGCCCGAGTTCCCCAAGAAGGGACCGGGGGTCGATCGCGATACCACCATCGAGATCAGCATCCTCGGCGGCTGGCTCGTCGCATTCCAGAAGGAGCGCCCCGTCTACGTAACGATGATCTCGGCAGGCCGCGGCGGTGGCCCCGTTCCCGGTCGAGAGCTCGTGTCCACTGCGAGTACTCCCGTAGGCCGCTTCGAAATCAGTTCGAAGCTCAAGACGGCCACAATGGAGTCCTCGGGAGGCCCGATCATCCACGGGGACGTCCCCTGGACACAGAATTTCTCCGGCCCTCACGCGATCCATACGGCCTACTGGCACGACGACTTCGGCGATCTGAAGAGCGCCGGTTGCGTGAACGTTTCACCGAAAGACGGCAAGTGGCTCTTCGAGTTCACCGAGCCTCACGTCCCTGAGAATTGGCACGCGGTCAGGTATCTGTCCCGCTACGGTGGAACGACACGGGTCATCTTGCACGAGTGACCAATGGAGCCTAATCCCGAGGCATGAGTGTGAGCCCGCTCGCTGGAAAGCCGGCACCCCGATCCATCCTCGAGAACATCCCCCGCCTCATCAGCGCTTACTATTCTGTCACACCTGACCTCGGCGATCCGACCCAGCTCGTGAGCTTTGGGACTTCGGGACACCGAGGGAGCTCGCTCGACGGCCGCTTCAACGAAGCACACATCCTCGCCGTCGCTCAGGCCATCTGTGAGTACCGGGCACAAAAGGGCATCACCGGACCCCTATTCCTTGGCATTGACACCCACGCTCTCAGCGAGCCGGCCGCGATCTCGACGCTCGAAGTGCTCGCTGCCCAGGGCGTCTTGACCCGCGTCGCCAAGGACCAAAACTACACCCCAACGCCCGCCGTCTCCTTCGCCATCCTCGAGTACAACCGCGGCCGAACCGCCGGCCTCGCCGACGGCATCGTGATCACCCCGAGCCACAATCCCCCTCGAGACGGCGGCATCAAGTACAACCCACCCCACGGTGGCCCCGCAGGCAGTGAAATCACCGAGGTCATCCAGACCCGCGCCAATGAGCTGCTTCGAGATGGCTACGAAAAGATTCGACGCCTCCCGATCACTCGCACTCGCGCCGCGGCGACGACCGAAGAGTACGACTTTGTCACTCCCTACGTCGAAGCCCTCCCCGAGATCATCGATCTCCACGTGATCCGCGAAAAAGGCCTCAAGATCGGCGCCGATCCACTCGGAGGCGCCGGAGTCCACTATTGGCAACCGATCGCCGAGCGCCACGGCCTGAGCATCGACGTGATCAGCACCACCGTCGATCCTACTTTTTCGTTCATGCACGTCGACGGCGACGGGAAGATCCGCATGGACTGCTCGTCGCGCTACGCGATGGCCGGGCTCATCGCCCTGAAAGATCGCTACGACATCGCCTTCGGCAACGACACTGATTTCGATCGGCACGGCATCGTCACGAGGAGCCGCGGCCTTCTGAACCCGAACCACTATCTCGCCGCCTGCGTCTCCTACCTTTTCCAGAATCGCCCCGGCTTCGGCAGCGCCGGGGTCGGTAAGACCGCTGTCTCGAGCAGCATGCTCGATCGGGTGACAGAATCGCTCGGCCGCCGTTTGGTCGAGGTACCCGTAGGCTTCAAGTATTTCGTCGATGGCCTCTCTGACGGAAGCATCGGCTTCGGCGGCGAGGAGAGCGCCGGAGCATCCTTCTTGCGCCGCGATGGCCGCTCGTGGTCGACAGACAAAGACGGCATCATCTTGGCGCTGCTCGCCGCGGAGATGACCGCCCGCACCGGCAAGGACCCCGGAGAGCTTTACGGTGAGCTCGAGGCTCGCTTTGGTTCCCCGCACTACGCTCGCATTGATGCTCCCGCGACGCCCGAACAGAAAAGACGCCTCGGACGCCTCTCGCCCGAGCAGGTCCAAGCCACTCGTCTCGCCGGCGAGCCCATCGTGGCGAAGCTCACAGCAGCGCCCGGGAACGGCGAGAGCCTCGGCGGGCTCAAGGTTGTCACGGGCAGCGGCTGGTTCGCAGCGCGACCGAGCGGAACCGAAGACGTCTACAAAATCTACGCGGAGTCCTTCGTGAGCGAGGCTCACCTCGCCGAGATTCAAGAGGAAGCAAAGCAGGTCGTGGCGAACGCCCTCGGCTGAGGCTGAGAAGGGAAAAGGGCGCGCCCCCGGAGGAACGCGCCCTGCTACTCACTCAACTCCGCGTTTCTTTTGGAGGAACGCGCCCCCCGTCGCTCACTTGTCGATGTTCTGGAAGGTCACCTCGGCGCCCTTCTTCATCCCCGACTCAATCTTGCCTCGAAACATCGCGAGCATCCCACTCGCGCTCATCTTCATGGCCTGAGTCACCTTGGTCTTTCCGTCCGGCAGCTTGGTAACGGTGAACTTGGTGACGCCCGTGTCGAAGGCGGGCGCGTGCTCACGCTTTGTTGCTTTCACGAGTTCGTCAACGACCGCCTGGTCTCGTTCATCGAGCTGCTTCGTCGTCATGACGAAGGTTCCATCGGTGTTCTTCGTGACCTGGACGAAGCTGAAGTATTTCACCTGCTTCATCGTCGTCGACACATGGCTCCAGGTGTACCAGCTCGTCGGGGTCTTCTTCTCGGAGAGCTTTGTGAACTCGACGAGGTCAGGGCCATAGAACTTACAACCCTTATCGCAGGTGTTGCCGTAGGCGGTGAGGACACTGAGCACGTGCTCCGGCGACTTCTGAGTCACGTGGGACGCCGAGTACGTAAAGTCCGCGGCTGCCCAGGCCAGCGCGGGGACCAAGAGGAAAGCGAAGATGACGGACCAAGCGGACGTTCGAAGCGAATGCAACATGAGAGCCTTAGAGGATGAACGCATCTCATAGCTCGAGATGCCAACGAAAGAGAGGGGCGAGCGAGACCCCGGCAATGGGTGAGGAGCGAGCAAGAGATTCTTACGGCGTGAAATAGCCCAAACTTCCCTAGGCATATTTGCCCATTTCACCCTGACCGGAAGGGAAAACTCGAACGTTCCCCGGGCCCGAGCTCTGGTTTATGCTGAATCTTTGTGACTGCACCTGATTCCCCGAGTCCATCCCCCCGGAGCTTCGTGTCCAGCGAAGTGCACGGCCGTGTCGGTGTCGTGCGGCTTGTTCGCCCCGAGCGAAGAAATGCCCTCGACCGGGACACAGCCGTGCAGCTGACGCGGGCTCTCGAGGAGCACCTCAAAAGCGACTCCATCTCCGCTGTAGCGCTCTTTGGCAGCTCGGGGACCTTCTGTGCGGGGGGCGACCTGACCACCCTCGAAGAGGCGGCCAAGACGGATCCCGTCGGCACTCTCGAAGATTTCCACCGGTTGATTCTGGCCATCGCTTGCGCCGAAAAGCCTGTTCTCGCCGCCCTCTCTGGAGCGGCCGCTGGATTTGGCGCCGATTTGGCGCTGGCGGCGGATCTGCGCATCGCTGGCGAGAGCGCGTTCCTTCAAGAATCCTTCATCCACGTCGGGCTGCTGTCGGATGGCGGCGGTACGTTATTCCTTCGTGAGCTCATCGGGCCCGCGCGCGCCTTCTCGCTGCTTTCGCTCGGACAGCGTGCCCCCGCCAGTGAGCTGCTTCAGCTCGGGATTGTCGAGCGTGTCGTGCCCGAGGAGCGTCTCGAGGAGGAAGCGCTCGCCCTCGCGACCACGTTGGCAGAGCGCGCTCCCCTTGCGATGGCCGCCCTCAAACGGACGCTCTTCGGTCCCCGGCGCGTGGCGCTTGAAGAAGAGCTCCGGCGCGTCCGGGACGAACAGATCCGGCTCCTCGAAAGTGAAGACTTCATGGAAGGAGTCCGGGCCTTCCTCGAAAAGCGGAAGCCTAGTTTTTCGGGCCGCTAGAGAGCTCTGCCCGAAGCTCGGCAAGCTCATCTGCGAAGCCTCCCGACAAGATCGGAAACCGACACCAAGTCTTCGGATCGAGGCTCAGATCATCGAGATGGAAGCTGGGCGCGTAACGCTCGCGCTTCCACTGGTTGCGGGCGAAGAGCTGAAAGAATCGTTCGACCCAGGCAAAGAGCACATGGCGATCGTAGCTAGGGTAATGAGCGCTGAGCTCATCGAGAACGTGGCGAGGACCCCTCCGCGCCTGAACGAACAAGCGCTCGATAGCGTCGAGCACCTCATAGGGCATGAGGTCTTTCTCGTCTGTTTGAGCGAACTCGGGGGGCCTGAGCTCAGCGGTCGGCGCCTGATCGTTGATGAAGCGGAGGCAGGGTACGGGGCCGAGTCCTTCAAGTCCCACCTGCTCGGCCCACACAAGGAACTTCCGGAGGAAGTGTTTGTCGACACCTGCGATGGGCGCAAGTCCTCCCGCCGTATCCCCGTCCATCGTCGCGTAACCGACGGCAGCCTCGGAACGATTGCTCGTCGATAAGAGCAGAGCTGAGCGCACATTCGCGAGCGTCCAAGCCGAGGGCGCGCGAACGCGCGCCTGGAGGTTCTGCAGAGCGAGATCATCTCCCGGCCAAGCAAGCTCCCGGCCGAGCGCAGAAGCGGCCACGCGCCGGTACTCTCGAAACAAACCATCGACGTCGACCTCATGGTGGGTCGCGCAAAGCTCACGGGCGACCTCTTTAGCGGCTTGTCTCGTGACGGATCCTGAGTTTTCCGTCGCTTGGTAGATGGTCGTGAGCAAGCGCTGGGTGAGTTCGCGCTCGTCCTCTACGCCGGAGTGCCCGAAAAGAGCCGCGACGTTCTCGAGGCCCTGCTCCGCGAGGGCGAGCCGCACCATGTAGCGGACCAAGAGCGCACAAGCGGCCGAGTCCGCGCCTCCGCTCAATGAAACTACGAAACCACGACTCCTTGATTTCCGACCGTAGTCGAAGAGCCCGAGAGCGATCGCAGAAGCGAGCTCCTGCTCCTTTTCGAGTCGAGGCGCGTCCGGAACGAGGCCCTCGGCAGCTACCGAAATAGGTCCAAGGCCCCCGCCCACGGAAAACTCCCCGCGCACCACTGGGCGCAGGCTCGCCTTCTCTCCCTTCGCCTCAAGCTCAAGGTCGCACGCTAGGACTTGGACCTCCGAGAAGGAGAAGCGCCGGGCTTTGCGGAGCAGGCGTCCTTCTTGAGCCACGAGCGCATCGCCATCGTAAATGCTGCGCCCTGCCTCGTTGCCGACAAGGTTCGCATACACGTAGGCGCATTCGAAGTCCGCACTCCCTTTGACCACCAGCGCCTCCCGCAAGCGATCTTTGCCGAAGGCAAAATGGCTCGCGGAGGGATTCAGGATCAGATCAACGCCGGATCGGAACAACTCACGACCTGGCCGCTCCGGTACCCAAGCGTCCTCACAGATCTCAAACCCAAAGCGGAGCCCTGAAACCTCGAACACGAGATCCCCCGCCGGGACCGTACCGAACGGCTCCCCAAGATCTACATCTCGTACGAGCCCCTCGGGCCAGGGTCGAAACCAGCGGGGTTCGTAGTGAAGACCATCTTTGGCGAGGTGACGCTTGCAGGCGAAGCCGAGCAAACGTCCGTCACACAGCACCGCCGAGGCGTTATAGGTCCCGTCCGAAACGCGAATCGGAAGCCCCACACACACCACGAGGCCGCGCGTCTCAGGCGCGATCGCTTGAAGGACCCGGAGGCTCCGCTCGAGGGTCTCGGGCCAAAAGAAAGCGTCTTCGGCGCCGTAGCCCGAAATGCAGAGCTCGGGAAAACAGATAAGCTCGGCTCCTTCACGCCGCGCCTCACGCAAAGCGCGAAGCAAACGCGCTTGGTTGCCCGACCAATCGAGTGGCGTCTGATTCAAGCGGATGGCGGCGACGCGCAGCTTCAAGAGACCTCGAGCTCGTCGAACTTGGCGGCGAGAATGAAGTCATTCTCAGTCAGACCGTCGATCTTGTGCGTCCAGATCCGTGCAATCACCCTCCCCCAGCTGAGCACGAGCTCCGGATGGTGCCCTTCGGACTCCGAGACCTCCCCCGCATGATTCACGAAAGCGAGAGCACTCTCGAAATCGGGGAAGGAGAACTCCTTCTCCAGGTGGTGTTCGTCGATGATCGACCAGCCGCGGAGCTCAGCGAGCAGCTCCCGACTCCTCTCAAGCTCGATGGGCGGAACCCCACCCATACAAGGCACACAAGTCTTGTTCGCCAGCGCTTCTGCCACAATCGTTTACCTCCGGGTGCGAGGCGGTCGCCCTCGGGGAGGACGTCCTGCTCCACTCCTCGGGAGGGTAGTTCCGGGCGCGGAAGGACGCACGTCTCGGGACGCACGTTCTTGAAAGGATGGCGGTGCGCTTCGCCCCCGTCGCAATACCTGAAGCAGCTTTGTGAAGTCCGAAGGTGGATCGACCTGATAGCGCAAGCGCTGGCCCCCGGTCGGGTGGTCGAACTCGAGCGTCTCGGCGTGGAGCATCACGCGGGGAGCTTCGAGCAACGGCCCCGGATACCCTTTCGAATACACCCTCTCCCCGAGCAAGGGGTGCCCCGCCTCGGCCAGGTGGATGCGGATCTGATGGGTCCGGCCCGTCTCCAAACGACACTCAACGAGGCTCGCGCCAGGGAGCTCTTCCAGGGGCGTCACGTGCGTCACCGAAGCTCTCCCCAGCGTCTTGTTGTCCGTCGAGCCACGTAAGCCGTCGCCCCGATCGCGAACGATGTGGCTCGAGATGGTCCGGGGGCGCGGAGAACCATGAGCGAGGGCTAGGTACCGCCTACCGGTCGTCCGAAAGCGAAACTGGTTCTTCAGGTGGTCTTTGGCGGGTGGCGTCCGAGCGAAGACCAAAATGCCCGTGGTCTCTTTGTCGAGACGGTGCACAACGTAGAGGGGGCGCCCTCCGAGCTGGGCCCGGAGCAACTGAACGAGGGTGTCTTTCTCCTGGGCGTCGTAGGGCTCCGTCGAAACAAAAGCGGGTTTGACGACGACCACGACCTGGCTGTCCTGAAACAGGATCGGAATCGCCCGTGGATCGACGGCGCCCGTCTCGCGGCGGCTCGGCCCATTTTCGTTGAACTCGACCAGCGACCCCGCTGAAAGGGGAAAGGTCGTAGTTCGCTCGACGTGCCCATCGACGGACACGCAGCCGCGTTCGATCCAGGCGCGCACCTTGCTCCAAGGTGGCGCGCCTTTGACCATCCGCAGGTAGCGGTCGAGGAGCAGCCCTGCCCCCTCCGGAGGCACAAAAAAACGCTCGGTCGCCACCTGCTCGGTGCCTTTCAGCGGCCTCGTTTCAGGGGACTTTTCGCGTCGGTCTTGCCATCGCTCGCCTTGAGCCCGCCGCCGAAACGCTCAGCCAAAAGGTCGCCGAGGCTGCCCATGCCGGAGCTGCGCGACCCCTGGTTCCCGGCGAACTCGCGGTAGTTCTTCTGTTCCTCGACGTGAGCGACTTGTTTGACGCTAAAACGCACTTTTCCAGTCGCTGGGTCGCGATGCACGAGAGTCACGCGGAGCTCGGTACCCACAGGGAAAGCGCGCTTGTGGTCGGCGCCCGGAGGCAGCTCGAGTTCGCGCGCGGGGACCAATCCGTCGCCGTGTTTCGTCGAAACCAAGATCCCGCTCACCACATGACCTGTGACCTTCGCATCCAAGACAGTGTCGTTCGGCGGCGCCTCAGGCGCAGCACCCGGAGTCGCGAGAGCCTTCATCGACAGGCGAATGGTCGGGCCCCGCTCGCTGGCCTCATTCGAGAGCACCTTGGCCTCAACGCGCTCCCCGAGCGAAACAACGTCGTCGGCCAGCTGAACGCGGCCGTGGGCGAGCTCAGAGATGTGCACAAATCCATCGACCCCGCCGAGGTCCACGACGACGCCGTGCTTCCCGATTTGGCGCACAGTGCCGGAAACGACCGAACCCACCGTGAGCTTGTCCAGCATGTCGGCCTGAGCCGCTTTGCGCTGAGCTTCGAGAAGCGCCTTCCGAGAGACGATCACATTCCGTCCCCCCTCGCGCACCTCGGTCACTTTGAACTCGAGGCTCTGTCCGACCCAAATCTCCGGCTCGTTCACATAGCTCAAGTCGATCTGGGAGATCGGGCAGAAGGCACGAATGCCACCTACGTCCACCGAAAAGCCGCCCTTCACCGCGGCGGTGACAGTTCCAACAACGGGCGTCCCGGAGCTGCGCGCAAGCTCAATGTTGGCTGTCGAGATCGCTCCGCCGCCCCGACCAAGCGCCAGCGTGAGCTCGGGTGCGTCCGCCCGCGCGTTCTTCACCAGCGCGCGCAAGCGATCGCCGATCTTCACCTCGCGGTCTCCGAGCTCCATCCGATCGAGCGTTGCATCGGCACCAAGGCCGATGTCGAGAATCACGAGACCGCCGCTCAGCTCGAGCACCACACCTTCCACCTCCTGCCCCGCCTCCAGGCGGGGTCGGCGGCTCTTGTCGCGGCCGGCCGTGGGATTCTCGAACAGGGAGGCGAAATCACCTTTCGTGGTCATGGGGGCGGGAGCATATGAGCTCGCGGCCCCGCGGCAATGTCGAATTGGCGGACGGCGCCCGCCTCACTCCGCACTGCGAAAACCTGGGTCTTTTAGGCTGGGCGGAGGGAGGCTCGACTCACCGGGCAGGGAGCCGACCTGACTCACGGTGATCGCAGTCATGTGCACAATGGCGTCGACGGTCGCATTTTGCTGCAGGACGCTCACGGGCTGGCGGACGCCGAGCAAGATCGGCCCGACGACCTCGGCGCCTCCCGCGGCCGCCAAGAGCTTATATGCGGCGTTCCCTGCGTCGAGGTTCGGGAAGATGAGCACGTTGGCGGGCCCTTCCAGGGTGCTCCAAGGGTAATTTTGGCGGTCTTTTGGCTCGAGCGCGACGTTTGCCTGCATTTCGCCGTCGATCATGAGCCCGGGACGCTGGGATTTCACGATCTTTGTCGCTTCGGCGACCTTGCGCGACTCGGGGTGTGGAGCATCTCCAAAGTTCGAAAAGGAGAGCATCGCAACCCGCGGCACGATGCCGAAACCCTGGACCCGCTCTGCGGCCAAGATCGCGATCTCCGCGAGAGCTTCAGAGTCAGGCTCGATGTTGATGGTCGTGTCGGCCAAGAACGTAACGCTCTTCTTGGTGACGACCATGTACATGCCACAGGCGTACTTCACGTCGGAGCGGACACCAATAATGCGCAATGCCGGGCGAATGGTAGCGGGGTAGTCCTGCGTCGCGCCGGCCACGACCCCGTCTACGTCCCCTTGCCGGAGCATCATCATCGCGTAACTGGTTCGGAAATTTTTGAGCTCCCGGAGCGCGCCGTGCAGGGTGAGTCCTTTTCGATGCCGAAGCTCGTGATAGCGCGCTGCGTACTTCGGGAGCTCTTCACTCTTGCGCGGCTCGATCAGAGAAATCCCGGAGAGCGAGACGCCTGCCTCTTTGGCCGCTGCTTCGATCTCGGCGCAATCTCCGAGCAGCACCGGAAAGGCGATGCCCGCGTCGAGCACACGGCGCGCGGCGCGGATGATGTTGCCATGATCTCCCTCGGGGAACACGATGCGCTTTGGCTGTGAGCGCGCGAAGGCTGTCACGTTCCAGAGGACACGCCGCGCCGGTGAGAGCTTTCGATAGAGCGCGTCGCGATAGGCCTCAATGTCGATCCGCTCCCGCGCCATCCCGCTTTGGATCGCGGCTTCGGCGACTGCAGGAGCGACCCAGTGCAAGACGCGGCTGTCGAAGGGCTTCGGGATGATGTACTCGGGCCCGAAGGTCAGACTCTGCCGACCGTAGGCCCGGAGCACATCGTCGGGGACGTCCTGTTTGGCAAGCGCTGCGAGGGCGCGCGCGGCCGCCACCTTCATCTCCTCGCTCACGCCGCGCGCGCGCACGTCGAGCGCTCCCCGAAAGATATAGGGGAAGCCGAGGACATTGTTCACCTGATTCGGGAAGTCGCTGCGCCCCGTCGCAATGATCGCATCGGGGCGCACATGGCGCGCTCGCTCGTAACCAATCTCGGGATCGGGGTTCGCGAGAGCAAAGATGATGGGGCGAGCGTTCATCGATTCGAGCATCGCCTCATCGACGAGCCCTCCTGCCGAGAGGCCGATCAAGACGTCCGCACCTCGGACCGCTTCGCGCAACGTGCGCCTCGGGTCTCCCGCGGGCCGCGCGAAGGCTGCTCGAAACTCATCGAGGTCGGGGCGGTCCATGTGAATGACCCCTCCGACGTCGACCATCGTGATGTTCTCTCGGGGCACGCCGAGCTGCACCCACATGGCCATGCAGGAGGTCGCCGCGGCCCCGGCGCCGATGCAGGTGATAGAGACCTTCGTAATGTCTTTGCCGAGCAGCTCACAGGCGTTCAAAAAGGCCGCCGCCGAGATGATGGCGGTGCCGTGTTGGTCGTCGTGAAAGACCGGGATGCGCATGCGTCGCCTGAGCTCTCGCTCGACGATGAAACACTCGGGAGCGCGGATGTCCTCCAGGTTGATGCCACCGAATGTCGGCTCGAGGCTTGCGATAATCTCAATGAGCCGATGCGGATCTTTCTCGTCAACCTCAATGTCGAAGACATCAATGTCGGCGAAGCGCTTGAAGAGGACTCCTTTGCCCTCCATGACGGGCTTGGCGGCGCGAGGTCCGATGTCACCGAGCCCGAGCACCGCGGTGCCGTTGCTAATGACCCCGACCAGGTTGCGTCGTGCGGTATAGGTATCGACGAGGTCCGGCTCCCGCGCGATCTCCCGACAGGGTTCCGCTACCCCGGGCGAGTAGGCCAATGAGAGGTCGAGCTGCGAGGCGACCGGCTTGGTCCAGACGACCTCGATTTTTCCAGGCCTCCCCTCCCTGTGATACCGAAGAGCGTCTTCTTTCGTCGACATGCGCGACCAGCCTACGCTCCCTCGGGCGGGAGTGAATCGCAAAAATGAGCGCTGCTCGTCATAGGCCCCGTCGTCCTTGTGCTTGCCGCGCCGCTTCGGGCTATGAAAGGCCCCTCGCCGCCCTCCGCTCGAATAGCCCGCCGCGACCCTCGCTCCCGCGCGAAAATGACGAACCCTAGTCCCGACAACCACGACGCCGCGCTCTCCGCGCACTTGCTTCGGATCGCGCTCCGAGAAGTCCAAGAGAACTATGTGGCGCTGAACGCTTCGCTCTTTGGGGGGCGCCTCAGAATGCCGCTCCTGGAGTGGAGCCAAGGAAGCAAGCACCTCGGTTTCTGGAACGGAGCGACCCGCACCCTGTCCCTGAATGAGTCCCTCCTCAGAGGGCGCTGGGGGGTGCTCGTGGAAGTGCTCAAGCACGAAATGGCCCATCAGTTCGTCTTTGAGGTCCTCGGCCACGGGGACGCCCCTCCTCACGGCAGCTTGTTTCAAGAAGTTTGCGGCGCGCGGGGGATCGATCCGCGAGCGACCGGGATCCCAAGCGAGAGAGAGAACACCACCGGTTCGGAGACCTCGCGAGTGCTCGAGAGGGTCCGGCGACTCTTAGCATTAGCCACCAGTGAGAACCAAAACGAGGCCGAGTCCGCCATGAGCGCTGCCCGAAAGCTCATGCTCAAGCACAATCTGACCGAAGCGGATCAGAAAAATTCTCCTTACTCCTTTCGGCACTTCGGAACCCCGACGGGGAGGAGGAAGGCCTGGCAACGGGCCCTCGCCAACATCCTGTCTGAGTTCTTCTTCGTCGACATCATCATCGTCCCGGCCTTTCGTCCGCTCGAAGGTAAGAGCGGCAGCGTCCTCGAAGCATGCGGAACCGAGAGCAACCTCGAGGTCGCGAGTTATGTGCACGACTTTCTGCAATCCGCCGCGGAAGCAGCTTGGCGCGACCACAAACGGAGCCAAAACCTCCGAGGCAATCGCGATCGAGAGAGCTATCTGCTCGGCGTCATGACAGGATTTCGGGACAAGCTCGCCCGCGAGAACAAGACGCTCAAGGGCGAAGGCCTCGTCTGGGTGGGAGACCCGGAGCTCGGCCGTTACTTGCGCAAGCGTCATCCGCACATCCGACGGGTCGGGGGGCGAAGCCAGACCGACGAGAAGGCTTACTCACGAGGGCGCGAGGCGGGAGAGAGGCTCGTGCTTCGTCGCGGCATGTCCGAGGGGCCGAGCGGAAAGTCGCCGCGACTGCTCACAAGCTAGGGGAACGATTTCTGTGGAGGGCGCCCCCCGGGACTTGTGCTATAGGTCCCCGTTGGTGAGCCCGAACGAGCCCTCCGCGCATGAGACTTCGCTCGGCTTCAGCGTCGGGGACATCGTCGGAGAGCGCTACCAGATCCGCCGCCTGATTGGGCGCGGGGGCATGGGCGTCGTGTACGAGGCCGAACATGTCCACATGAAGAAGCGCGTCGCGCTCAAGGTGCTGCACACGCAGCACACGCTCGACGCCGACCTCGTCCAGAGATTCGAGCGGGAGGCGGTCCTGCTCGGACGCCTCGATCATCCCGGAGTCGTCACAGCGAGCGACTTCGGTCAGCTGCCGAGCGGCGCTTTTTTCCTGGTGCTCGAGTACGTTGATGGGGAGCGGCTCGCCCAAGTGATCAAGCGCACCGGGCCGATGCCCCCGAGTCGCGCCTTCCGCATCGCCGTGCAGATCAACTCCGCTCTGGTCGCAGCCCACAGCGCCGGCATCGTGCATCGCGATCTCAAACCGGACAACGTGATGCTCGTTGCGACCGAAGACGATGATGACTTCGTCAAGGTCCTCGACTTCGGCATCGCAAAGATCGCAGGAGACGCCGCCGAGAGTCGTCCTGGCATCACGCGAGCAGGGACCGTCTTCGGAACTCCCGAGTACATGGCTCCTGAGCAAGCGCGCGGTGACATCGTGGACTACCGCGCGGATCTCTATGCGCTCGGCATGATCCTCTACGAAATGCTCGCTGGGACGAGTGCTTTCCGAAACTCGGATGTCGTCGCCGTCCTCACCGCGCAGATGATGGATACGCCGAGGCCGCTACCCGAAACGGTGCCTCCCGAGCTAGCGGCGCTCACGATGAAGCTCCTCGAAAAATCTCCGGAAGATCGCCTAGACAGCGCTGTCACACTGGCAGCGAACTTCGCGGCAGTCGCGCTCAGCTGCGACTTCGAACTTCCGACTCCGCGCACGAGCGCCGGCACTCGGCTCGATCTTGCCGGTGTACTCGCCGCATCGAGAACCCTCCCTACGGTGACCGCACAGGGCGCCTCGCGCATCGATCAGCTCCGCGAGCTCTCCTTGCGCCCTGTGGCCTTTCCGGGCTCGAGTCGAAAACTTCCCCTCTTCATCCCCGTGCTAGCCCTCCTCGGGGGGCTCGCCCTCGGAGCTTCGCTGACCCTGCTCGGGACCCGGGCCACTCCCCCCAAAGAAGCGCCAGCCGTCATTCCAGCCGCTCCGCCGACGGACGATCCGAATCTGCTCACCCGAGCCGAGCTCGGAGATCGAGAGGCTCTGACGGCGCTCCGGAAGCTGACAGAGCGCGAGTTGAACCGGTCGGAGCGCTCGGCCGACGACCTCACCCGAGCCCAAGGGAACCTCATCGCTGCGCGTCGCTTCCTCGCCCTTGGACGCGGATTCGGCGTCATCCGTCATTATCCCGCGGCCCTCGAGTTCTACTCAAAAGCTGTCAAACTTGACTCACAGGTCGCTACGAACCAAGACCTCATCTCGAGCGTGCGTCTGATGCTTGAACAGCGGGAGACCGTAGATGATGCGCTCACCTTCGCGCGCACTTACCTCGGCGAAGTGGGTGCCGATTTGATCTACGACGTCTGGCGCGACAATCTCGGCCAGCCCAACATGACGCCCGTCGTGGCCAAGGCGCAGCGCCTGGTCCGTCACAAAGATCTCTCGAAACAAGCAAGCCGAGAGCTCGCTGTCGCCCTCGACCTTGAGCGCGCTCAGTATTGTGGCGACTTCCGCGACATCTTGCCGCGCGCCGTGACCGACGCCGACGAGCGAAGCCTCCCGAAACTCCGGGTGCTCGCAGCCATAGACGGCTGCGGTCCCAGCGGGCGCGACGATTGTTTCGTTTGCCTTCGAAAGCCCGACGTTCCCCTCGCCGAAGCCATCCGTCGCGCGGAGGCACGTAAAGCTCCCGCCTACACTCATTCGGCGAAAGAGGGCGGGAGCGAGGCCCCGGAATAAGTCCGGGGCCGAATGAGACGTTCTCAGTAACGGGGAACGCCCGGGTCGATCTCGAGAGACCAAGCGTCGATACCGCCAACAAGGTTCGAGACGTCTCGAAAACCCTTCTGGAGAAAGTGTTCCGCCGCGCGCTGGCTGCGGTGACCGTGGTGGCATTGAAAGACGAGAGGCGTCTCGCGAGGCAGTGCCTCGAGCTCAGCCTGGAGGGACTCGTCGAGCAAACGCCCCCCTTCAATACGTGCAGTCTGGAATTCTCTCTCGGTTCTCACGTCGATGAGCACGAAGGACTCCTTTTCATCGATGAGCCGCTTGAGTCCGGCCGGCGAGAGCTGTTTGACCCGGGGCGGCTCGTTCGGATTTTTCACCTTGAAGGCGGCGCCTTCCTTGGTCATGACGTAGTCGATGTCGAGACCTTCGGCGCGGCCAGCGCTCAGCCGATCGAGAGCGAGCGGCACCCCGCTGACCTCCAGCTGAATCGAACCTTTCGGAGCGGGTCCGACCGAAAGTCCCGCCTGAAACTGGCGGTCGATCTCGATCAGCACCACATCGCCCGACTCCGTGAGAAACCCGGACAGGGCCTCGATCGCGGCAGGTGAGAGGGTGATCTGGGGAATGGTCTCCGTCGGGCGCTCGAGGCCAAGGGTCTCGAACAGAGAGCCATCCTCGAAGCTCTGCAAGATGAGGTCAGTACCGCCGACAAACTTGCCTCGCACGTAGAGCTGCGGAATCGTCGGCCAAGAGGAAAACTCCTTGATACCTTCGCGGATCTCTGGGTGAGAAAGAACGTCCACTGTCCGGTAGTCATCGATGAGAGCGTCGAGGACCTCCACAGCCCGCGCCGAGAATCCGCAAGACGGTTCCGAGCGGGTCCCCTTCATGAAAAGGATGACCTCGTGGTCGTGGACGGCCCGCTCAATTTTGTCTCGCACACTCGGATCCATGGCGCAGTCTTCCCACATCCTTCGGGCGCCTCAAAGGCGTTTAGTTTGCGAGCGGACGGTCGTCCTCGCTCCGAGCGCGGGCCGTCGCGCGCGGGATAGTCCGTCCGCTCAGGCTTGAAACAAGGCTCGAAGCCTGCGGCGACTCGGGAGCAGCCAAAGGCTCGGCGATGCAGACCTGGCCATCGCCCTCCAGCGAGCCGCACAGGCCCGTCCACCGCCAGCCATCCCGTCCCGCGAGCTGGCACTCGGGGTCGCCTAAGAACTCCGTCGGAAGTTCCGAGCCGCGGATCCAGATCTCCCCGACCCCATCAGCGCCCGCGCTCCGCACCTCGACCTCGATGCCGTAGAGGGGCCGGAAGAAGGCACCCTTCTTCGCTTTGCGCCCGCCCTGTCGAGCGAAGCCGATCACGCCAAGATTCGGCAAGAACAGCGTCTGATAGTGGGACACGCCGAGAGCTCCTTGCCACTCCAAGAGCTCCGGAGAGCGCACGCCGGAGGCTGAGATGAAAGCGCGCAAGCTGCCGCCCAACCGCTCATGCAAAGAACCGAGGAGGAGAGCGCTGAACTCGAGCCCCGTCTTCGTCCGGACGGTTCGTGACACCCGTGCACGCACTCCGAAGAGAGCGCGCCCTCGCCGACCGCCCGAAGACTCTGCGACGAGTTTACGCAGACAAGCAGCGAAGAGCGCCACGTCCGGCCGCACGACAGTCGGTCGCTCCTCGCGAAGGGCCAAGAGGACTTTTTCCTCGCTGAGCTCTTCCGGATAGAGGACCTGGGCTCCTCGCGAGAGAGGGAAAAGGAGCCCGAGCAGGAGCTCACTTGTGTCGCTCGGAGACGAGAGGCCCATCACCCGATCGTCCCTTCCGATCGGCACCGGGCGCGCCAGCGCCGCAAGCGCTTGGGTGATGTTTTCGTGAGTGAGCACAACACCTTCTAGGCTACCTTTCGCTCCTTGTGAGAAACTCACGACTGCCGGAGCGCTGTCCGCGACAGGACGGACGGAGAAAGCCGAGCCAGCCTCGAGACATTTCGCCATGGGCAGGAGCCGGAGCACATTCAGCTCCGGATGGCCGAGGAGACTCCGCTCGTCCGCGATCGCTGCGCGGACCCCGCTTTGCGCTAGGATCTGTTCGAGCGCCGCTCGAGAAACGTCGCTCCGGACCGGGACAACCGCCGCCCCAGTCAGCACAATGCCGAAAAATGCCGCGGCCCAAGCACTTCCGGGCTCACCGATCAAGAGCACGCGATCTCGCTCTTCCAATCCGGCCGAGCTGAGACGACTCGCCACCCCTTGGCTCAGCTCGAAGAGCTCCCGATAGCTGAGCCGGCGGCGTCCCTCCGGACCGAGCTGGCCCAGGCAGACCCGGAGCCCATGCCGTTCCGCAAGATCTTCGAGCATCGCGCCGAGGGTCTCGTGCCGCTCGGGCGTGCGAGGCGGACGACGACGTTTCGCTTCCATGAGCGGAAACACGCGCTTCTCGAGGGTCGGCGCATGGATATCGAGAAACCACCGGCGCCAGTCGATCTTACCTGGTTCGAAGGGCACCAGGGCGCGCTCGGCTTCGGGCAAGCGCTGATAGGACTCTCTCGTGTTCCTCGTCTCGAACACGTAGTGAAACTCGGCGACGAAGGGCAGGAACGTGTCCATCACACGCGCGAGCCGCCTTTGGTCTTCGGCGAAAGAGCGAAGACCCGAGCTCGTCTTACCGGCGAGCGGCGCAAGCGGTCCTCTTGAGAGAGGCGAAACCCGCGCCGCAAGGAAGTCGGCGCTGCGCGCCAGAAAGTGAGGTCCGTAGGCCTCATACTCCTGCTTCGAGAGCAGCGCGCTTTCAAAGTGTTCTTGGAGCTTGGAAAGGAGAGGTCCCCCGCGCCCGGTGCGCTGATAGAACTCTCGCTTGTACAAACCAGAGAGCTCGAAGAAGCGAGCCATCGTGCAAGGGTTCGTGTCGCTGGCCGCGGCTTGATAGACGGGTTTTTGCGATCCATCGATGAGCTCTCCGGTAGCGATCAAGATCGCCGAACAGACGAGATCACAGGGGATCATGTCGAGGTTGTTCGTCGAACCCGGGACCTGGAGGCCGCCCTCGCGGATCAAGAAAATGAAGGGCGCGCTGGTATTGATCCCCTCGTTCCAGCCCGGGAACGGGAATGCGAGAGTCGACTCGACGATCGCCGGACGCACGATCGTAAACTCAAGCCCGCTCGAGGCGATGATCTGCTCGCCGATGCTCTTCGTATAGGTGTAAGTGTTGGGCCAGCCCCAGAAGCGTGCCCGTTCCATGCCCAGAGCGCGAAGCTGCGCCTCGACGTACTTGCGCTTCACCTTGGCGAGCTCTCGCCCGAGCGCAGCGCCGCGCGTCGGCTCGTCGCGCTCCGCGAGATTTTTCTTTGCCTGAGCTAAGAAGGCGCTTTTCTGGAACGCGTCGTCCGCGCGGTGGCGCGCCTGTTCGATGACGTCCAGACACTCAGCGATCTCCCGATCAGGGGACCACTCACGGTGATCCAGCTGTCCCGCGCGAGGAAACGGAAACTGCCTAGGGTCGACCTCGGGTACGCGACCCGTGCGCCCGCCGGCCGTGTAACAAGTGCTCGTATGGAGGATGCGCGTCGTGTTGAGATCGCGAGCTAGGCTCACGAGATTCTGACAGCCAAACGCGTTGACGCTGAGCGCTTCGTCAAGCGGAGGATCGAAGTCGACGATCCCCGCGACGTTGATCAGGGCAGCGATTTTTCCGCGCATCCGCGCTCGGAGCTCGGCGCTGATTCCGCACAGGGGCGATGCCACGTCGCCCGCCATAGGAGTCACTTTCTCCCGAATGAATTCGTCGAAACGCGCGCCGAGCTGAGCCCGAAGCGGCGCGAAGACCTCACTCCCTAGGATGCGCGAGACGAAGCGCTCTTCCACGTCTTGTCCCTCTTTGGGCCGAACGACCAGGTAAATGTGGCCGATTTCGGGGAACCGGGTCAGCACCAAAGCGAGCCAAACCTTACCGAGGAAGCCGGTGCCCCCGACGACGACCAGGTTCTTTCCCGAGAGCGTTTGTTTCAGCGAGTAGGGGGTCATGGTCAAAGGGAGACGTCCGAGAGCAGGAGGGATGGTTCTTTCAAGCAGCAGATCTCGAGCTTCCTCGAAAGGCCATCGCTCGCGCGATAGAGAGCTCCGTCCAAAGTCCGAGCCGTCTCGAACCCGAACAAGGCGGGCACCGATTCGTTGTCGGCGCCCACGACGATGATGCGGCCCGCATAGTGCCGCGCCATCTCGGAGGCCCGATAGCGCGAGAAGCTAAAAAGTGGATGATAGGCAAATCCCGTCCGGTACATCTGGATCAGCGCAGGATCGGAGAAAAAGCGTTCTTTTTCGCGCTCAAAGAGGAGCCCGAGCGGAAGGCGAAGCGGGAGGAGCCCGTGCACAAAGGCTTCGCTCGCTGTCTGCTTGCGAAGAGGAAAGCGGTCGCTCAGCGGGTGCAGCAAGATCAGAGTGCCTGAGCGGCGAAGCAGCGAATGGCCCCGGAAGCGGCGGAAGAATTCGCCCGCTCCGAGAGACTGCGCGGTCAAAGGATCCGTCCCTTCACCGAGCCCGATGTTGCTCAGCGTCCCGACGGGCACGATCAGAACATCCGCTTGCCCTCGGATCGGGACGCCCACCTGGTCCCAGACGCCCTGCATTGCACGCTCACTCACAAGCTCAGGATCGCCAGCGTACACCGAGACGACCCGCGGCCGCTCGGAGCGCGCAAGAAGCCCCCGGAGCGCCCAAGGGACGGTCCCGAGCTCAAAAAAGCGGAGCGCGCGCTTTTCGCTCTCACGGAGCTCGTCTTCGTTCTTGAAAAGGAATGAGAGCGATGATTTCAGCGGAGCCGCCTCAACGAGCGCGTCCAGCAGAAACAGCGGCACCCGTCCCCCGAGGAAAGAAAAGAGCGGCAGCTCTGCGGCTCCGAACTCGCTCTCGCGGCGGCCTGACTCCAGTTCCGCGGAGAAAACTGCCTTCATCGAGCGCGCACTCAAAAGTCCACGCACGCAGCGCTCCACGGAGCTCGCTGGCGACGAATGGCGAGCGCTCACTCCGACGACGAGATCACTTTCGAGGATTCTCCGAGGCAACTCAAGGGGAGCACCGCTTTGAAGCTCACAGCATGTAACAAACTGGTCTCTATCTTCGGCATCCTGAGACCAGACGCGGCCAACCTCCCCTAGAGTTCGCGCGCCCAAGAGCGCCTGAACCTCAGATGGCTCGAGCTTCCGCTCAACGCCGCTCGCAATGATGATTTCGATATCGTCGACGTGACGCTCCCGCGCCACACTGAGCACGCTCTCGACCATCTTGCCACGCACATCCCCGGGGCTCGGGAGCGGGGAGAGCGGATCACAGACCACGATGGTGAACTTCATACCAGGCCGCATGCGCGCCCGGAGCGGCTCCGAGCCGAGTGGGCTTCTGAGGGCGGCGCTCACGAGCCCCTCCGTATCGGCAAACCCAGTCCGTGACGGCTTCGGGTAAATGCAGCGAGCGGCTGGCGGAAGCTTCACGCGCACAAGCCGCGAGCCTGCCATGAGCGAGCGGGGCGCGCTGTCCGCCCCGAGCGTTACCACCGAAGGATGATTCACAGCCGGGCTCCTGCCCGCTCCAAGTCCAAGAGCGGCCAACCATAGGTGGTCGCGAGCAGGCGGAGCTTGCGGTCCGGATGCACGGCCGTCGGGTGCCCAACCACGCTGAGCATCGGGACGTCCGAGAAGCTATCCGAGTACGCAAAGCACTCCTCGAGGTCATGCCCCGCCGTGCGCGCGTGGCGCCTCAGGAGCGCCGCTTTGGTGGGACCGGCGACCACCGGGCGCATGATCTTTCCCGTCGAGATTCCGTCCTTCATCTCGATGCGATTGGCGATCAGCTCATCGGCCCCGAGCTCCTCCTTCAAGTGCACGAGGATGCACTCGAGCTCGCCTGAAATGAGCACGATCTGATGGCCGGCCTCACGCGCCTTGGCGATGAGCTCTCGGCTACCAGGAAAGATCGACGGGCGGACTACTCGCTCGTAGACCTCGCGAGCTAGGACCAACAGACGATCCTCGCTCACTCCCTCGTACACGGTGTAGAGGACCTCATTGAACACGCGCCGGTCTTGGAGTTCCCCGAGCGCCATCTGGGGCGCCTTCCAAAGGGCACGCAGGAACTTACGAGCGCTGGCCAGGGGCGTCGGTTGGTTCAATAGGTAGTAGAGCGTCGGCCGGATGAGGTTGGTCTGCACCAAAGTTCCGTCTACGTCGAAGTAGCTCGCCGCCATGGGCGCCCTCATATCGCGAGCGGCGCTCGAAAACCAAGCGGGCCAGCTTGACGACACATAGACGCGCGTCCCGCCTTGCCCTATGGGGCGGCCATGGAAATCGCGAAAGATTGCGTCGCCGGCCTCGCCTACACGCTCACGGACGACGACGGCCAGGTCATCGATACGAACATCGGGGGCCAGACCCTCTTCTATCTCCATGGCCACGGCAATCTGGTCCCCGGCCTCGAGCGCGAGCTCGAAGGCAAGAAGGAAGGCGATGAGTTCGAGGTCGTCGTGAGCCCTGAAGAGGGTTACGGACAGCGGGACGAGAGCCGAACCTTCGAGGTTCCGAAGAGCGCACTTCCCGCTGACGCCACGCCGACGAAGGGCATGGCTCTCACCATGCACGATAACCAAGGTCGCTCGATCCCTGTGACGATCGCGAAGGTCAAGCTCAGCACCGTCGTCATGGACGGGAACCACCCCCTCGCCGGGAAGAACCTGAACTTCAAGGTGACGGTGCTCTCCGTCCGCAAAGCCAAGCGTGAAGAACTCGCTCACGGCCACGCGCACGGTCCTGGCCACGGTCACCACCACTGAACCCAGAAGAAATGAGGGGCGCTGGACCTCCGCGCCCTTCGTCGAGCCTCCTTCGATTTTCCTAGAAGAGGGGCGCCGCCTTCGGCAGAGAGAGGCGCTCCGCACTCGCGAGCTCCGGCGCTGTGCGCCACCAAGGATCGGGACCCTCGACCTCTGCGGGCTCGAAGGGCCGACCGAGGCGAGGTGTGACGAGGCGAGCCTTTCGCTCCGCCGCCAAGCGCAGCAGCGTGTCGGCGGGCTCTTGCCAAGGGTGAAGCCCGAGATCGAAAGTGCCCCAATGTATCGGGAGCAATGTGCCCCCGCCCATCCACTCAAAGGCTGTGAGCGCGTTCTCAGGACCGAGATGGATATTCGACCAGGCGGGGTGAAACGCGCCAATCTCGAGCATCGTCAGATCAAAGGGACCAAGTCGCTCACCAATCGTGCGGAAGCCATCCGAGAGCCCCGTGTCCCCGGAGAAGAAGAGCTTTCGCTGCTCCGATTCGATGACCCATGACGCCCACAGGGTCGTGTTGCGATCGGTGAGACCGCGGCCGGAGAAATGTTGAGCCGGGCAGGCGTGGAAACGAAGTTCCCCGCGGGGGAGCTTCACGCTCTCCCACCAATCGAGTTCAAAGATCAGCTCCGGTGGCACGGAGAGCCGCTCCAGATGTGCACCGACGCCAAGGGAGGTCACGATCGGCACCGAGCGGCGCGCGAGCTCAGAAATGCTCTCGGGACACAAGTGATCATGATGATCATGGGAGAGGAGCACAGCGTCGAGCGGCGGCAGCTCCGCGATCGAAGCGGGCACAGGATGAAACCGCTTGGGCCCGGCGAAGCTGAGGGGGGAGGCGCGCTCTCCAAACACCGGATCTGTGAGAACGCAGTAGCCGTCGATCTCGAGCAGGAGCGTACTGTGCCCGAGCCAGGTCACCCGGAGACCCGACGAAACATCCCGTCGCCGCCAAGCCTCGAGCGGACTCTCGACGGGGAGCGGGCCTTTCGGCGAACGCTTGCCGCCACCGGCGACGAAATCCCAGAGCATGCCTGCGCTGAGCCCGTGGAGCTCCGGCCCAAACCCGGACGGATTCCGGAAGCGACCCTCATGGAACTGTGCTGACGCGAGCGCCCGTTCCAGGCGCGATCCTCGGAGGAGTGGCATGAGCGCATGTTGACAATCGAGACAAGTATTGTCAAATTTGTCATGTGACGATCCCGCCGGCTTGCCGGATGACTTCCTCGGAGCCGCCGCTGCCGGCCCCCGACGAGGGCCGCCCAGCCCAAATCCTTGAAACGGCTCTGCGGCTTTTCCTTCGCTTCGGCTTCAAGAAGACGTCCATGGACGACGTCGCGCAAAGTCTCGATCTGTCGAGACAAGCCCTTTATTCCCACTTTCGCAGCAAAGACGAGCTCTTCCGACGGGCGCTCCAGCACGCCCTCACAAGTTCGCTCCGAGATGGTCAGGCTGAACTTGCCCGCTCGGATCTCGCGCTCCGGATGCGCCTCGAGCGCGCCTACGACGAGTGGATGGGACGGTACATGGGCCTCGGAAGCGATCCAGCGGAACTGCACACGGCGACCAGCGAACTCGGAGCGGACTTGATCGAGGCCGCCGAGCGGGCGCTCCGCTCGAGCGTCACCCGCGCTATCGAAGACCACGGAATGCCAAAGGGCCTTGTCCGGCGCTGTATCCCCCCGGAGCGAGTTGCCGACACCGTCGCGCTGCTCGCGAAAGGCGTCAAACACTCCGCTCACACTCGAGAGGAGTTTCGAAACCAACTCAGCTCCTCTCTCCAGGTCCTTCTCGCCGAGTTTGAGAGCTGCTGAATGCTTCTTCGCGACTTCGACGGCAGCCCAACGAAAAGTCGGGCCCCGGACAGTCAGGTCTCGGAGAATAGCGACTGCCGTGCGATGCTGTACCTGTGGTAGGTTCGCTCCGCCTCCGCCTCTACGTCGAGCCCGAGTCGAAGCAGCGGCGGGTCGAGCTCGCTGCACCGATCTTCGAGGCAAATTGGCAAAACGGGCTCGCGCGGGCGGCGGCCAATACGTGCCTTGAGATCCTGGGCGGAAAGGAGACGCTGCCCGGGCTCGAGGCCCTCGCCAATAAGATCGAAGACGCTCTCTCTCGGTACCTCGGAAGCATCCTCGCTTCGGTTCAAGCAAACATTGCCTGCAGCGAAGGCTGTGACCACTGCTGCCATCAAATCGTCGGGGCCACGCTGCCCGAAGTCCTCGCCATCTACGGAACGATTCGAGCGCTCCCCGAGGAAGAACGTCAGCATCGAATCTCGAAGATTCGACAAAGCGCAGACCGCTCCGAAGGCCTCTCTCCAACGCAAAGATACTCCAAGGAGCACCCCTGCCCCCTGCTCGCAGAGGCCCGCTGCAGCGTCTACTCCGTCCGTCCCCTCTCCTGCCGGGGCGTCCACTCCTTCAATTCCGACGCTTGTTCGTTGGTTCTTCACGATCCCGCTGCGCGACGCCATTTCCAGGAGGAAGGCGAGGGCATCCCCTCCTATCGTGAACCTGGCCTCGCGGTGCATGCCATGAGCGCGGGACTCCAGCTCGGAGTTTCCGAAGTCTACGGCCTCGACATGAGCCCCGTCGACCTGACGCTCGCGCTCGCATGGCTCTTGTCGCATCCGAGCGCGGGCAGCGAGTGGCTCGCGGGACATCCGCTGCCCGCTCAGCTTCGGGCCGGCCATCACTCAGCCGACCCGAAGCGAGCTCACGTCACAGGCGAACAAAGTCCCAAATGAGAGATGTGAGAGGCGCGCCCACTCTCTTACTCGCCCGCGTAGAACACGCGCCAGAGGTTCCCGCCGTGATCGTCGGTAATATAGAGAGACCCATCCGGAGCCACGGTGACGTCTACCGGTCGCGCCTCAGCTTCCGTCGGCAGCGGACGGGCATCTCCCGCGAACCCGGTGGCGAAGGTCTCGAAAGCATCTCCAGGTTCGTCACCCTCGAAGGGCAAGAAAGCTACCTGATAGCCCGGCAGATCACCTGTGGCGTTCGGCTCGAAGCGGGAGCCATGGAACGCCACGAACAAGCCACCTTGGTAGGGCTCCGGGAATTGGTCCCCGTCGTAGAACGCCGCACCGAGCGGTGCCCAATGACCGGGGAAAGCGAAGTCCGGTTCGAGATAGGACGCGCACCCCGCCGTCGTCTGACCGTCTCCGCCATACTCGGGAGCGAGCACCATACCGATCGCCGGATCGTGGTAGCAATAGGGCCAGCCGTAGTGCGCGCCATCTTCCACGAGGTGGAGTCCTTCCGACGGAAGCAAGACGTCGGCGGTCGGATCAAAGAGCTCGGGCCAGTTCTGGTACAGCTGGTCGCGCCCGTTCGTGACAGCCCAGAGCGCCGCGCTACCCGGCTGGATCGCCAGAGCGTTCGCATTGCGCGTGCCGGCGGCGAAACGCTGGCCGTCGCTCTGCTCCTGGTCGGTGACGCTCGGATTGAACACCCAAATTCCAGCGCGCTCGTCGAGTTCGTCACAAGGCTCTTGGCCGGGCGAGCCGGGCTCCCGATTATCGAATTGACAGGAATTGCTCGCGGAGCCGATGTTCACAAACAAGGTCTCATCGTCGGAGAGCGCGATGGTCTTGCTCGGGTGGTCACCACTCGTCGGAAGCCCCGAGACAATCACCTCGGGTTCACTGGTCGGCGCCAGGCGCCCATCGGGCAGGGTGTATTTGAGAATGCGATCGTTCTCGGCGAAATAGAGCGCGCCGTTGTGCCAGACGATGCCGTTGCCGCCCTTGGTGTTGAAGGTGGTTCGCTCCTCGAGCTTTCCATCCTGGTTCTTATCTCTGAGAGCGATGATGCGCCCAGGTTCGGAGCCGTCCGGAGACGGATTCACCGCGACGAATACGTCGCCCGACGGACTGACTGTCACGTGACGAGCGCGGCCGAGCCCTTCCGCTGCTAGGACGGCGCAGAACCCCTCCGGCAGCTCGATCCCGCCATTGTCCGAATCGCAAGGAACTGTGGGCCCTGAGCCCCCGAGTCCACCGTCCCCGGCCATTCCCGTGACCCCGCCGCTCGCGCCCCCGGAGCTCCTTCCACCTACGCCCTGCTGAGCTCCAACCCCGCCTTCACCGAGGCCGCCGGTGCCTTGGGTCCTTCCTCCGGAACCTGACGAGCGGCCGCCGGTGCTTCCAGCGCGTCCACCGGAGCCGTTCGGCGCGCCAGCGCTATCTGCGTCATCACCCGTGTCGTCATCGCCATTACAGGCAGAGACGACGAGCGCGCAAGCAAACGTGGTCGAGAGGACTCGGAAGGGAAGGCGGCGCAGGAGAGAGCGTTCGGTCTGACTAGATTGGGTTGTTATCATTTGCAAAGTTTCCTCGTTTCAGTGAACGGACGGCCGGCAGGCTGCAACGCGTGTGCCACGGGGAGGTCTGCCCATGGGGCCCATTTTCTCGATGTTTCTTCGCCTTCTTTCAGACTTCACGTGAGCCAAGTCGCCTCACCTCCTCGGGTACACCGGGGCAACCATGACCGGAGTTGTCGCCTATAGGCACTCGGCACGAGCTACCCCGAACGGCCCAACCATGCACCCGTTCGTCTCGCGCCGAGTCCTCCTGTGAGCACCGTGTGACCTTTGACAGATCCGCCCCGGAACTTCTCTCTGGGGCAACTTGCCCCAGTATTCAGACGCTGGAGACGCGCCTAGCATCCTGAGACCAGGAACCGGTCGCTCACTTTCCTATCACTTTTCAAAGAAGGATCTGCCGTGGTTCAAAAACTCTTCAAGCCGCTCGCTTTCGTCGCTCTGCTCGGTCCGGGAGCCTGCGGAGGTCAAGCTCATGACGGAACGGCTGCGGGCGGCACCGGGACGAATGAACCAGGGAGCGGCGGAACCCAGCCTGATCACGAACCCGGGGGCGCAAGCTCCGGAGGCACTGATGCAGCGGGTTCGGGGGGCTCGGGTGCTACCGTCGGGATTGGCGGCGGAGAGCCAGGAAGCGGAGGCGAAGGACCGGCCTTGCCTCTTGGCTGCGTGCCCCTGCAGTTGCAAGCAGACGGAGCCTTCACTGCTGAGGTGACGATCGACGACGAAGATCCTCTCGAGTTCTTCACGAGCTGGGGAAGTCACAGCGAGCAAGTGTGTGGTTACTTTGAGAACTCCGATCGGATCCGCCTCACGGCCGTCCCCGGTAGCGCACCTTCGCTCATCAACTTTGTGCTCAAGGTTGGAGCAGAGACCATTTTCTCAGACGAACAGAACGTTCAGATCGAGCGAGTCATCGAGGACACCGACCTAGCCCTCGGAGCCCCTGTTCTCCAGCGGATTGTCGTCGGAGGCATCCGCGGTGCGCTCGACCTCGGAAAGGTTCGGGTGAACGTCGAGGTCCTCGAGCGTTTCTGCGAGCCCGAGTCTCCGGTTCGTTACGGACACGACGGCTACCGCGACGACCGAGCAGCGGACGGATTTTTCGGCCACTACTTCGCTCTTGCGAGCCCTGGTGCGGAGCTTTGCTCGCCCCCGCTATCAGGACAGTCCGCCTGCGTCGCGGGCCGCGCCCAAGCGGGCGAGCTCCTTTCCGTCGTGACCTACCTCGCTCAAGAGCAGGGAGGCGAGCCCGCCCTCTGGACTCCGGGCGAAGAGTTCGTCGGCGTCGCCTATGATCGAAGCAAAGGCATCAGAGTCGGACTCAGCGACGGCGAAACGGTATGGTGGGATCGGCGGTCCAGCGCGAGCCCTTGGAACGAAGCACTTTGGGCCGATTTCCAGAGCGATGATGGAACTGTGTATGCCCGCGAGCCGCTCGTTTCGATCGTTCAGAGTCAAAGCCAGCCTCCTTCGTCTGGGAGAGTCAGCTTCTGTGCTCGCCCCGTCGCCCCCGTCTTTGCAGCGGGGAGTCGACCAGACTGTCAGTGGCTAGAGCCCGGAGAAAATGTGATCACCATCTTCGGAGCAAACCAGGCGTCAGGCCTCATGTGCTTCCACGCGGAGCAGGCACAAACGCTTCACTTGGAGTTCTGGGGAGGACCCGAGATTTTCTACTTCGATCACATGGGGCCAGACAGCAGCTACTTTGGTCCTATCGTCAATCACTACAGCGGAATGTTCAGCTACTCCAACCCGCGACACTATTTCGACATCGAGGTACCGCCGGGACCGAACGGGTTCGTCGTCGCCGACTTCCGAAAGCAGCTCCAATACGATAGTGAGGTCTTCTTGAATATCGGTCACGACGCCCTGACGAGCCATCGCTGAGCGCGCAACCTGTAACCTGCGTTCAGCCGCGCTCATCCGAGCCCGCGATCGGAACCAGCCGATCCCGGATCCGAAGCGCATACCCGCCCTCGTGCTCGTTCAGCCAGGGTCCGAGCTCACCCTGAGCGGACGGCAGGAGGCGCGCCTCAAGAGCTCCCCCGCGCACGAGCACGGTCAAAGAGCCGTCAGGACGCATGGTCCAGCCTGTCAGAGGCGCCGGCTCGACCTGGTTGCCCAAGAGAACCAGGTCCATCTCGGGCGGCACCCCGCGCAGTGCGGTCACGAAACAGGGCGTGTCTTCGACCTCAAGGTAGAGCCAGTCGTAGCCATTTTCGAGGATATAGCGCCCATCCTCCGGGTGCTTCTTGATCCAAGTGGCGAGCGCATCCCGGACCCCTTCATGCCGGACCAGCTCGCCCGACTCCCAGAAACGGCCCGCGGCGTCGAGCCGGATCCGACTCACGCGACTCTGCCCCGGCGGGGGCGCTCTGTGAAAGAAGTCGGGAAAATCTGCGGGGCGCACCGACCTATCATAGCGCCTCGGGGCGATTCTGGTATGCCCGCGCCCGTCATGAGAAAGACCGTTCCGAACGTGCTCTCCGCTCGCTACGCGAGCGAGGCGATGGTCGAGATTTGGGCCCCCGAAGCCAAGATTGTCTTCGAGCGGCGCCTTTGGATCGCCGTACTGCGCGCCCAGAAGGAGCTCGGGCTCGCTGTGCCCGACGGGGTGATCGAAGCCTATGAAAAGGCCGCGCCCCACGTGGACCTCGAGAGCATTCGCAAACGCGAACAGGTCACGCGCCACGACGTCAAAGCACGCATCGAAGAGTTCTGCGCTCTGGCCGGACATGAACATATTCACAAGGGCATGACGAGCCGCGATCTGACCGAGAACGTCGAGCAGATGCAGGTCCGTTCATCTCTCGAGCTGATCCGGGTGCGCGTCATCAAGGCTCTCTCGCTCATGGCAGAGCGCGCCGCGGAGTATTCAGAGGTCGTCATCGCCGGACGGAGTCACAACGTTCCTGCCCAGGCCACCACCGTGGGCAAGCGCATCGCCAATAGCGGCGAGGAGCTCTTGGTCGCGCTCGGACGCGTCGACGAGCTCTCGGCTAGGTACGCCCTCCGCGGCATCAAAGGCCCGGTCGGAACCTCCCAAGACATGCTCGATCTGTTCGACGGGGACGACAAAAGGCTCGCCCTGCTCGAAGAGAAAATTGCGAGCCACCTCGGCTTCAAGAAGGTCCTGACGAACGTCGGCCAGGTCTACCCGCGCTCGATGGACCTCGACGTGGTGAGCGCTCTGGTTCAAGCCGCCGCGGGGCCCGCCAGCTTCGCCAAGACGCTCAGGCTCATGGCCGGAGCGGAGCTCGCCACCGAAGGTTTCCAGCCCGGGCAGGTCGGCTCGAGCGCCATGCCCCACAAGATGAACTCGCGCTCATGCGAGCGCATCAACGGTTTCGCGGCCATCTTGAGTGGCTATCTCGCGATGTCGACGCATCTCTCCGGAGACCAATGGAACGAAGGAGATGTGAGCTGTTCCGTCGTCCGGCGCGTGATGCTGCCGGATGCGTTTTTCGCCATCGACGGCTTGTTTGAGACGTTCCTCCACGTCCTCTCCGAGCTCGGCTACTATCCCAAGGTGATCGAGCGCGAGCTCCGCCGTTACTTACCGTTCTTGGCCACGACCAAGGTGCTGATGGCGAGCGTGCGCCGAGGCAGCGGACGCGAACAGGCGCACGAAGCGATCAAAGAGCACGCGGTCGCCGTGGCCCTGGCCATGCGTGAAGGTCAGAGCGAAAATGATCTCTTGGCTCGCCTCGGCAGCGACTCGCGCATCCCGCTCAACCAAGAGGAGCTCGGCGCGCTGCTCGCAAGCCCCATTGAGTTCGTAGGCGCCGCCCCGAGTCAGGCCGTAGCCTTCGCCAAAGAGGTGGAAGAGCTCGCGCGAGCGAACCCCGACGCCCTTGAGTACGAGCCAGGAGCGCTCTTGTGAGCGAGCGCCCCGTGCTCGTCGAGACTCCTGAGTCCGTCTCGGCCATGGCGCGCGCGCTCGAAGGCGCGGAGCGCCTCTATCTCGACACGGAGTTCGAGTCGAACCGCTCGGGGATCCGCCTTTGCTTGCTCCAAGCAACAGACGGCAGACAGGTCTTTCTCGTCGATGCCCTGAAAGCTCGCGACTTGTCGCCCCTTCGAGGTCCCTTTGAGACCTCGGAGTGGGTCGTGCACGCGGGGCTCCAGGACATCGATCTGATCCGGCTGGCGATCGGGATGAGCTCCCCGCACAGCATCTTCGATACTCAGGTCGGCTGGGCCCTTTCGACGGCAGAGTCGAACGTGTCTCTCGCGTACTTGAAATTTTTGATGCTTGGCCTTCGGGAAGACAAAGCCCACCAAGCCGACGACTGGACGAGGCGCCCCCTCTCCGAAGATCAACTCCGCTACGCCGCGAGCGACATCTTGCACCTGCCCGCTCTGTTCGAGGCCCTCGAAAGACGAGCCCAGGCTCTCGCGCCCTCAAGGCCCGAGATGATCCGGCTCGCCTCTCGCGAGGCCACCGAGCGACTCACGAGCCTCCCCCACAGACTCACGCTCGAGTCCTTCCGCAACGCCTGGCAGCTCGGTCCTGCAGCTCAAAATGGACTCCGATTCCTGATCGACTGGTTCAATGGGCTCTCTCGGGAAGAGCGCGAGGATGCCCCTGAAGCGAAGGCCCTGTTTGCCATCGCGAGCCGAATGCCAAACAGCCGTGACGTCCTCCTTCAGCTCAAAGGGGTTCCGCGCGGCTTCGCCCTCCGTCACCACAAGCGCATCATCGAGGGCCTCGCCGACGCTGCGCGCACCGCACACACGCGCGATTTCGTGGCTATCGCCCCCCCGCCCTACGCGACCTTCGAAGACATCCGTCTCGATGCCTGGCTTGCTCTCCTGCGGGCCGAGGTCTGTGCGGAGCTCCAGGTCAGCCCTGAGTTCGTGCTGCCCGCCCGAGTGACGAAGAACATGCGTGAGCTCCTCGCCGAACTCCGGGGTGGCCCGCTCGGGCCCTCCGATGCCCTCACAAGTGCACTCGCTCCCGCCCTAGAGGGCTTTCGCAAGACCCTCCTCATGGAAAAAATCCAGGCGTTTTGCGAGAAGGAACCGCCGCCGCTATGAACGGTCCGAGAGCGATGCAAACGACCTCCGAAGCGATCACCCACGGCATCCGCGTGAAGGTCCGCGCCCGCTATTCCAGCGAGCACTCGAACCCCGCGCAGCCGATGTGGTTTTTTCTCTATACGATCACGCTCACTAACGAGAGCCACGAGACCGTACAGCTCCTCCATCGGCACTGGGAAATCACAGACTCCAATGGAAACGTCGAGCACGTCCGCGGCCCCGGGGTCGTCGGCGAGCAGCCAGTGCTTCGTCCCGGCCAGTCCTTCGAGTACACTTCCGGCTGTCCCCTCCCCACGCCCTTCGGGTTCATGAAGGGGGAGTACCGCATGGTGAGCGAAACCAGCGGTGAGAACTTCGAGGTGGATGTCGCGGGCTTCCCGCTGCGTTTCGGCGACCAGACGCTCAATTGAACCCGCTCGCCCAGCGCTCGGTCGAGCTTCTCCTTCGAGAGTCAGCCGCCCGAAACGGCCCCTCGCCCGCTGGTTCACACCAGCGAGCGGGGTCTCCCGAGCGTTAGGCGTGCGGAGCACCGTCGCGCATCAACATCTCGAAGGCACCGAGCGCGGCTTTCGCGCCTTCGCCGGTCGCGATGATGATCTGCTTGAAAGGGGTCGTGGTCGCGTCGCCGGCCGCAAAGATACGCGGGTGGGACGTTTGACTCTTCGCGTCGACGATGATCTCGCCAAAGGGAGAGAGCTCAATCGTGCCCTTCAGGAAGTCCGTCGAAGGGAGCAGGCCGATTTGCACGAAGACACCCTCGACTTCGAGAGTGCGCTTCTCGCCGGTAGCCCGGTCTTCGTAGACGAGCCCGTGGACCTTCCGGCCGTCCCCGATCACCTCGGTCGTGCGCGCTTCGGTGATGATGCGCACATTGTGGAGGCTCCGGAGCTTCTTCTGAAGCACGTCGTCCGCTTTGAGCGTCGACGCGAACTCGAGCAGCGTGACGTGGCGCACCACGCCCGCCAGATCGATCGCTGCCTCGACACCGGAGTTTCCACCGCCGATCACAGCGACGTTCTTGCCTTTGAAGAGAGGTCCGTCGCAGTGGGGACAGTAGGTAACGCCGCGCGTCCGGTACTCAGCCTCGCCCGGCACGTTCATGTCTCGCCAGCGAGCTCCCGGCGCCAAGACGACGCTCCGAGCGCGGAGCGTCGCTCCGCTCTCGAGCTCGACCTGGACCAGATCGCCTGGCACGAGCTTCTTGACCCGCTGGTTCTTCATAACATCGACCCCATAGGAGCTGACGTGGTTCTCGAAAGCCTGAGCCAGGGCCGGACCTTCCGTGTGCTCCACCGAGATGAAGTTCTCGATGGCGAGAGTGTCGAGAACCTGTCCGCCGAAACGCTCAGTCACAATGCCCGTCCGGATGCCTTTTCGAGCCGAATAGACGGCCGCTGCCGCTCCCGCGGGGCCGCCACCGACGATCAGCATGTCGAAGGGCTCTTTCTGACCGAGACCTTCCGCCGTCCGAGCGGCCGCCCCCTCGTCGAGCTTGAGCAAGAACTCGCCGAGCTCCATGCGCCCCTGCCCGAACTTCTCACCGTTCAGGTAGATCGTGGGCACGGCCATGATCTGCTTTTCTTCGATCTCGTCCTGAAAGAGGGCCCCGTCGATCGCCACGTGCGTCACGTTCGGGTTCCGAGAAGCCAGGATGTTGAGCGCCTGGACGACGTCAGGACAGTTCTGACAGCTAACCGAGAAGAAGGTCTCGAAGGCCAGAGGGCCGCTGAGCTTCGTGGCTTGCTCGAGCTCCGCCGCGTCGACCTTAGGCGGGTGACCGCTCACGTGGAGCAGGGCCAGAACCAGGGACGTGAACTCGTGCCCGAGCGGGAGTCCCGCGAATTGCACGCGGGGTTTCTCGCCGGCCTTGGCGATGCCAAAGGAGGGAACGCGCGGCGTCCCCGAGTCTCCCAGCGAGAGAGTGATCAAGGAAGACGCCTCCGCGACCTGCTCGAGCAGCGCACGCATCTCGCGAGATGCGTCGCCGTCATCGAGACGAGCGACCAATTCGATCGGGCCCTTCAGGTGAGCGAGGTAGGCGCCGAGTTGTGCTTTGAGAGTCTCATCGAGCATGGCTGGTCATTCCTTGGAAAAATAGGGTGAGAGGGCTCGCCTTCGGCCCTTTGAGCCGAAGGCGAGCATCTTCGGGGGGATCGTCAGATCTTGCCGACGAGGTCGAGCGAGGGCTTGAGGGTCTTGTCGCCTTCCTTCCACTTGGCAGGGCAAACCTCGCCCGGGTGGGAAGCGACGTACTGAGCGGCCTTGACCTTGCGGAGCAGCTCGCCCGCGTCACGACCGATGCCGTTGTCGTGGATCTCGCAGAGCTTGATCACGCCTTCGGGGTTCACGACGAAGGTGCCGCGGAGCGCCAGGCCTTCTTCCTCGATGAGGACGTCGAAGTTCCGAGCAAGACGCGCGGTGGGATCGCCAACGAGCGGGTACTCGACCTTCTTGATCGCCTCGGAGGTGTCGTGCCAAGCCTTGTGGGCGAAGTGGGTGTCGGTGGACACGCCGTACACTTCGACGCCGAGCTTCTTGAACTCAGCGTAGTTGTTGGCGAGGTCTTCGAGCTCGGTCGGACAAACGAACGTAAAGTCCGCGGGATAGAAAACGAAGACCGACCACTTGCCGAGGATGGACTGGTCCGACACGTCGACGAACTGACCTTTTTGGTAGGCGGTGGCTTTGAACGGAAGCACTTTGGTGTTGATGAGAGACATTTCTTTCCTTTCGAGTGAGCTAAAATGGGGGCGTTTCTTCGGATCCCCCGACCTTCATAGAAAGAAACATGCCCATTCCCGAGCGTTAAGTCCAATCGAACGTTTTTATGGTCCGTTCATAGAAATTGATGGCACAAGGGTGTTTTTTCTGGGACAAATGACAAGTTCGCATGAATCTCGGCGCCGTCACCCTGACTCAGATGCGGTACGCCATCGCGGTGGCCGACACGCAGAACTTCCGGCTCGCCGCGGCGCGCTCCGGAGTTTCCCAATCCGGCCTCAGCATGCAGCTCCAAAAACTCGAAGAGCTGCTCGGCATCGTGCTGTTCGATCGGAGCAAGCAGCCCGCCCTCGTGACTCCGGAAGGCGCGTCCGCTCTTCGCCAGATGCGCGCTATCCTGCGCGAAACGGAGCGCCTCGGACAGATCGTCCGCGAAGAGGAAGAACCCGCGGGCCCCTTCCGACTCGGCGTGATCCCGACGCTCTCCTCGAGCGTGATCCCGCTCTTCCTCGCGTCGTTCCTCGAGTCGCACTCGAAGGTCGAGCTCCGCGTCGAAGAGCTCAAGACCAGCGAAATGATCGAGCGCCTCGAGGCAGACACGCTCGACGCTGGCATCGCCGCAACACCTCTCGCCATGCCCGGGCTTACGGAGCGGCGCGTCGGGCTCGAGCGGATGTTCGCCTATCTCCCCCCCGGAGATCCGCTGCTCAGAAAGGCGCGCATCCGCCAAGAAGATCTGAAACAGCGCAGCCTCTGGGTGATGCCTGAGGGACATTGCTTCCGGGCTCAAGTCTTGTCCCTGTGCTCCATGGATCTTAGAGCTCCCCGGCAAGTGCATTTCGAGAGCGGTAGCTTCGAGACATTGATCCGACTCGTGGACAAGGGCCTCGGCGCCACGGTGCTCCCAGAGCTCGTGGCAGTGACTCTGCCCTCGAGTCGCAAGCGGGCTCAGCTCAGGCCTTTTTCTTCCCCCGAACCCGTGCGAGAGATCGGAATTGTCACTTCCCGGAGTCAGCTCCGCAGGCGCGTCACCGAAGCGCTCCAAAAGGCCATCGAACAGGCGCTGGACAGTGCGCTGGAGACCGCCCCCCGCGGCGCTGTGATCCTGAATCCGATCGCGCAGGCGACGGAGTCCGCGGGCTAGCCGAGGAAGCGGACGCAATCGACCGTAGCGGGGACGCGAAAGGTCCCTCTCGAACGGGCGTCAGTCAGGAGGCGTACGCCGAGAGCTGGCGCGGACAATGGGCCCCGGGCAAACACCTCACACAAAGCACAGAGGGGTCCGAGCGCGACCGCTCGAACCCCTTCTGCTTCCGAGTTACCTCCGCTATTGCCGGCTTAGAGCATGCCGGAGGTGTAGGCCGTCACACCGATCGTGGAAGAGAACCACGCATCAGCCGGGGCGCCATCCCGGTTGGTGTACTGTCCGGTGGCCGCCTCGACCCGGTTGTCCCAGCGCAGGATCAGGTTGTCGGCGCCCTTGAGGGGACGATAGTCGAAGGTGAGCGTGCCGGTCACGACCTCGTCGTTGCTCGCGTCCAGGCTCAGGTCGAGGAAGTCACCGCGCAGTGCAATGCCGAACTCGGGGACGAAGAAGTAACGAGCTGCCAAGCTCAGGCCGTAGTAGTCGTTCGCCGCGTTGTCACCGATGTTCAAGTCGCCGTTGAAAAGGACGCCAAACTTGTCGTCCGAGTAGCCGAGCACGAGGTCGACGAAGCGATCGAAGCCCGAGAGCGAGTTCTCGCCGAGGGTCTGCATGGTGCCAACTGCGGCGCTGAACCCGTTCCCGGCGTAGGCGAGCTGGAGGGCAGCCTGCATCGTGCTGTTGCCGCCTGCGCTATTGAGCAGCGAGATTTGGTTGGCGTCGTCGGCGATGAAGCCGTTGATCGAGAACTCGTCACTCAGCGCGTAGGATGCGCGGAGACCCGTGTGCCAGAACGGCTGCATTTGATAGTAGAGCGCGCTTCGGGTGTAGTTGAAGTTCGCCCAGTTCTCGACAACTTCGGCGCCGAAGAGGGTACCGAACATACCGAAGTCGAGGGAGAGATTCTCGAGAGGCTTCCAGGTCACGTACGCTTGCGTGAAGGAGACCGGGCCCGTCATGCGAGTGTCGTAGTAGTAGATGTTCACACCCGGGCCGCCGCGGAGGTTCACGGTCGCACCGACAGGGCCACCGTCCCAGTTGAGGTCGACACCGAGCCAGGAGAGCTGGAAGCCGTCCTGCGCCTGGGCGCCAGCACCCGAGTTCACGCTGGAGTCGTAGGCGCGGTAGGACGGCGATGGCGAGCCTGGAGCGGCCGTCTGGAAGCTCGCGTAGGCGTCGGCGAACACGAGGTAGCTCAAGCCAGTGGTCGGCTCTTCTTCGGCAACAGCCTCTTCGCCAGGTGCTTCCTCGACGACGACAGGGGCCGGTTCGGGTTCGGGTTCGGGTTCAGCCACAGCTTCCGGTTCCGGTGCCGGTTCGGGCGCTGCCTCTACCTCAGCCGGCGTCTCGGCCGAGGCCTCTGCCTTGATCTCTTGGGCAACGGACCACGGAGCCAGAAGCAGGACGACGCCTGCGGAGAGTACGGATGTGGATCGAATCAAAGTCATGCTGAAGATTTCTCCTTGGGTATTCAGATCCCGTGAAACGGGCCGGCGACTCGGGTCGGACAATCCGATTGCCTGTGGATTGACCTATAACCAGTGAACTGTTTCTAAGAGTTTTCGCTGCAAAAGAGCTCACCAGGCGTCGAGCGCTCACGGCCCGAAATCCAGGAAACAGCGAGAATTCCGTGGGTTAACAGCAACCTTCGAAATGGGGCAGATCCGCGAATCTATGTACGCAGATTCGCCGACAAACTTCGAAAGCCGCGGGAAATCTCGGCTCCCTCTCCCCGCGATCTCGGCTCGCGGGCCACTCCCCCACTTACGTTTCGCGAATATTTCTTCGCAAAAAAAGCGTCAGCGCCCCTCAGATTTTAGGCGTTCTTTGATCGACTCGAGGAGTCCAGCTGCCGCGCGCTCACATTGATTGAGGACCTCTTCGAACCCCTCAGGGCCTCCGTAATAGGGGTCCGGAACGCTCGACCCGCGGGACGCGGAGCGATCGAAGTCGCGGAAGAGCGCAAGGTGCACGCTGTCGCTCCGAGCGACCGAGCGAAGCGCAACAAGATCGCGATAGTTCTGCTTGTCCATCGCCAGCACGTAGTGCAGGCGCTCAAAATCTCTGGCTTGGAACTGGCGCGCCCTCGACTCGAGGCGAAGGCCCCGCCGCGCCGCGTGCTCCCGTGCCCGCGGATCGGGCAGCTCACCGATATGGTATCCCGCCGTCCCTGCGCTCTCGACCTGGACCCAGTCCTCGAGCCCTGCCTCGGTCACAAGCGCCCGGAATACTCCCTCAGCCGTCGGCGAACGACAGATATTTCCGAGGCAAACGAAGCAGACGTTGATGATTTCAGCCATGGTGTTGTACGGGGCCGTTCGGCCCGATCGGCCAGGAGCTCTCTCTGCGAGCTCTGGCGGTCCCCGAGCCCGAGTTCAGGCGAGAAGTGATCCAAGAGCAACGCGACGCAAAAGGCAACACGCCCTTCGAGCCCGGTCCCCTTGAGGACTGGGCGCTCAGCTATGTTCTCTCCAGAAGTCTCGACTTCAAGCGATCGCAACCCCCTTCGAAAAAGGGGCTCGGCCGAATGGAGCTTCCGCTCGATTGCCGTCCCGTGCGCCCCCCCGAGCTCGAAGTCACGAACGCCAAGCCGAAGAGCGTCAAACAAGGTGCCCTGCTCAGCGTGAAGAAGCGAGCCGAGGTGGTCCACAAGTTCTGGCACCACGAGCTCCAGGCCGCCGAACTCATGGCCTGGGCGTTCCTTCGTTTTCCTGATGCGCCCGACGAACTCCGCCTCGGCCTGATTCGGATCGCCCGCGACGAAATTCGTCATATGGGCCTCTACGAGACACACCTCAAGGAGCTCGGTCACAAGATCGGGGATTTTCCCGTCCGGGATTGGTTCTGGGAGCGGGCGACGACTTGTGAGACTATTGTGTCGTTTCTCGCCTTCATCGGCATGGGCCTCGAGGGAGCGAACCTCGAGCATACCGAGCGTTTCGGCTCCTGGTTCCGCGGCATTGGGGACGTGCGTGGAGCCGAGATCCAGGACCAGATTGGTCGCGAAGAGGTTGCTCACGTTCGCTTCGCGACCCGCTGGTTCAAACACTACACGGGCGACGTGGACTTCGAGCGCTGGTGTGACGAGCTGCCCCCGCCAATATCGCCCCTTTTGCTCCGGGGAAAGAAGCTCCGCTACGATCTCCGAGAGAAGGCTGAGATGCCGAAGCCCTTTCTCGAGAAGCTCGAGGCCTGGCAGCCAGAGGCTGCGCTCGATCCTCCGCCATGCTCTGGATCCTGAACCCGGACGCCGAGCTCGAGCTCGAGCGGCCGATAAACTATCAAACCAATCACGCAACGCTGGCCGCGATGCGCCGCATGGCACCGCGCTTCCGTCTCCTCAGCGGCGACGATGAAATGGTGCTCCTCCCTGACCTCTTGCCCGCAGACCCAGCGCCGCGGCGGTCGCTCCTCTGGTGCCCGACTCCCGGAGCTCGCCGGATCGCGACGGGGCTTGGCTACGAGCTTCCCCCCTCCCCTGCCCCGGGCGTGCTCGCGCGCGCCAATGACAAGGGCCTGCTCGCCCAAAGTCCGCTCCCCGCCCCCGCCTGCCGAGAGCTCCTCGAAGGAGAAGGGGCCCAAGCGCGCGCCGAGAGTCTCCTGAGAGCTTTCGGCCCGCTGCGGCTGAAGCGACGCTTTTCCTTCGCTGGACGCCGCCAACGCAAGATCCGCGCGCCCCTGCAGGAAGACGACCTGCGTTTCCTTCGGGACGGGATCCGTCTGGGGGGTCTGGTCGTGGAAAATGAGCTTGAGGTCAGCACGGAGTTCTCGATCCATGGGGTCATTCTCCTCGGAGCGTCTCCTTTGCTCGGCCGTCCCGCCCGCGTCGAAGCTGACCGTTACGGCTCTGTGATGACGATCGAGCGACTCCCCGAGATTCATCCTCGAGTCACCGAGCTCACCGAGCTCGGCGCGTGCGCCGCCGAGCTCCTGCAAGGTCTCGGCTACTATGGCCCCTTTGGGCTCGACGTGCTCGAGACAAGCTCCGGCCTCGTCGCCTCTGACTTGAACGCGCGCTTTACCCTGGGCTTCCGCGTCGGACTCGGCGAGCGCCTCGATGAGGCGCTCACTCTCTTGTTCCAAAGGGCTCCGGGAGCTTCGGACGCGAGGTAAATGCGCTCAACCCCGAGGGGGCTAGCGGGATCAGTAGCTGACGCCGGTGATTTCGACTTCGACGGCTCCTGCGGGCCGATGCACTGTAACGATGTCTCCGACGCGCTTCTTCATGAGCGCCCGCCCGAGAGGAGACTGGAAACTCACAAGCCCGCGCCCGGGATCGGACTCATCCGGACCGACCAGCACATAGGTCTTCTTCTCGCCATCCTCAAAGGCCACTTCAACGGTCGCGCCGAAGCGCACCTCGTCGGTCGCGTTCTCCCCCGGCTTGACGACGACGGCTGCTTCGAGCCGCTTAGTCAAGAAGCGGACCCGCCGATCGATCTCGCGCAATCGCTTCTTGCCGTAGATGTACTCGGCGTTCTCGGAGCGATCTCCCTGCGCCGCCGCATCGGCGACCTCCGTCACCACGCGCGGCCTCTCCACGGTCAAGAGCCGCGCCAGCTCGTCCCGCAATTTCTGAGCGCCAGAAGGGGTCAAGTAGTTCGAATCCGCCACGAGGCGCCGGACCTAGCACGCCCTTGCCCCAAGTCGATGCGTCGACTCTAATTCTCATCGCCCTGGACCACGCAATCATCGTCGCCATTGACGCCAGCACGACGACGCTCCGCGCCGTCGCTTACAGCGAGCGAGGCCAGGAGCTCTCGATGGGAAGAGCCGCGCTCGCCGTGCAAAGCCCCGAGACCGACGCCTACGAGCAGGACGCCGAAGAGTGGTGGACGGGCCTCGGCCGCGCGATCGCTCAGATGAAGCGCGGCCTCTCCGGCGAACAGGTCGCTCGAATCGCGGTCTTGGTCATCGCTCACCAAAGAGAGACAGTGGTCGTCACTGACCGAAAGGGCGCCCCTCTCTCGAGAGCTCTGCTCTGGATGGACAGCCGCTGCCAAAGAGAAGTAGCGCGCGCCACCTCGCGCCTCGGCGCAGTGCGCATCCACGGGCTCAGCGGGAAGCCGCCCTGCACAACGCCGTCGCTCTACAAGTTGATGCACTTGTTCGGGACTCACCCGGAGCTTCGCCCGAGCTGCTTCGTCCACGACGTCCATTCCTTTTTGAGCCTCCGCCTCACAGGACGCGCCGTCTCGTCGTTTGCGTCTGCTGATCCGAGCGGTTTGCTCGATATGCGATCCAAGAAGTGGTCCGCTGATTTGCTCACCTTGGTCGGCCTCCGTCCGGATCAACTCCCTGAGCTCGTGGAGCCGGGATATCTGATCGGACCGCTCACCCCCGATGCCGCCACAAGCCTCGGACTGCCCGAACAAACCCTCGTCTACGCGGGAGCTGGCGACGGCCAAACCGCTGGACTCGGCGCGGGAGTCACGGCGCCTCACCGCTGCTACATCGAAATGGCGACGGCGGTCAGCGCCGCAGTGCTGACACAGAGCTACCAACTCTCGAACGCCTACCGCACCCTCTTCTCAGCGGTTCCCGGCTCCTATTGCCTCGAAACGACGCTGCGCGGCGGCATGCAGACGCTCTATTGGTGGCTCGAAAACCAGCTCGGCAAAAAGCTGCGCAAGGAGGCCATGGCTGAGCTCGAGAGCCAAGCGGAAACCATCGGGGCCGGCAGCGACGGGCTCTTGGTCCTCCCTTATTGGGCCGGAGTCATGAGCCCTCATTGGGACGATGAAGCGCGCGGTGCGCTCATCGGCCTCCACCATCGGCACCGACCCGAGCACGTCTACCGCGCAGTGCTCGAAGGACTTTCCTTCGAGCTCCGCTATCACCTTGAGGGTATCGAAGGCTCGGCGGGTCGCGTCGAGCAGCGCGTCCATGTGCTCGGCGGGGGATCACGGAGCGACCTTTGGTGCCAAATCCTCGCTGACGTCCTCGGTCTGACTGTAGTTCGAACCGACTCGGCCGAGGCGACAGCGCTCGGCGCCGCGCTCCTCGGCGCCGTCGCTCACGGCATCTATCCCCATTTCGAAGAGGCAGCCCTCGAGATGACTCGGACGGGCGCGGAGTTCGAGCCCGGCCCCGCGGTCGCAAGCTACGACCGCCTGTACCGCGGAGCGTACCGGGGCCTCTACACTGACCTCCAAAGCCGCCTTCACGTCCTCGCCGAGTTCAGGGAAGCAGAGCTCATTAGGCCCGGAGAGACCTCGCCTCCCCTCGAGAGTGAAACCTGAGCGCCTCGCGTTTCCCCGCTCGACCAGCCTGAACGCTCACGCCTCAGGATTGTACATCGTAGCGCAGAGAATAGCTGATGACGATCGGGCGTCTCGGAGCCGGGAAGCGCACTGCACCGAACGCCTCTCGAATGCAATCATCGAAGTCTGGCCCCCCGACACGCTGGCGCGTCTTCCTCACCTGGGGCTGGCCACCGCTTGTGCCAACGTAAAGATCGACGCCGACCGTACCCCCGGAAAGCGGGAGCATCACATAGCGATAACACTTAAGCAGACGGAGCTCCTGGGACTCGATGGCCTCGAGCCAAGGACGTTTGGCTTCGTCGGTATTCGACTCGCCCCCGAGGTGCATGCCGATGTGGCGCGTCGAAATCCGCGGCAAGCCCCGCTTCGGATCAGGTGCGCGACCGTCCTCAAGCCAACTGCCGGGAGCGGGCTCGGGCCTCGCCTCCCGCGGCTCGGAGGTCTCGGGTTCTTCTTCGTCGTAGGCTTCACGTTCGGCGTCGGTCCGATCGGGCTCGGAACTTCGGACCTCGGCCTGAGCAGGAAGCGCGCGCTCGTCACCGGAGTCCGAGGAGGTGCCGTGGACGGAGCTTCGGGGAGTCTCGGCGGGCCGAGGTGAAGCGCAAGCGAGCGAAAAAAGGCACACGGCGGGCAAAGCCGCGCACCATCGGGAGCGAACGTTCATGAGGCGCCACATTGTTGTACGCTTTGGCCCATGGTCGAAACCCGATGGCGGAGAGCCTTCGTTTCCTCTGCCTTCGCCTCTCTGCTCGGGCTCGTCGCCTGCGAAGAAGACCGCCCTAAAAGCTCCCCCAGCTCCGCGACACCCATGACTGGGCCCCTCGCCGGGGTCCCTCGGGGCGACGCGGCTCCCTCGGCCCCGGAAAAGCCTGCGACGCGCACGCCTGACCAAAGCGCCCCATCTGAGCCCGTCGCGCCCCCCGAGGAGCCTCCCGGGCCCGGGGCCTACGCCATCGCGGACGCTGAGAGCTTCGTCCTCTCGGAGCCCGAGGACGTTGGACCCGCCGGGCCGATGGCCGCTTCGACCGAAGGTATTTTCTTCATCACCAAAGGTGACGGCATGTACCTCGCGCGGCGCAAAGGCGACACATTCAGCGCCATCACCGCCGAACGAGAGGAGTTCTTCCGTTACGGTCGCGGTCCCGCGCTCACGAAGAACTACGCCTATTGGATCTCTGCCAGCGGGCGCCTCGCGCGCTCAAAGCGTACGCCATCGACCACCGAGTACCTCGGCCCGGCGCGTTCGGGAGCGCGCGTGCACAGCCTCGGCACCACACCGGACAGCGTCGCATACCTGGCCGAGGAAGGGGACATCCTGCGCGCCATGCTCTGGACTGAAGGCAAAGGCGCAAAGGTCGCCTCCCCCGAGGGCGCCTCGATCACCAGCCTCGATGTGATCGCCGTCCCCTCGTTTCCCAAGCTCTTGATGCTGGAAGGGCGCTCCGGCCTCTCCCCGCTCCACCTCAGGACCGTGCGTTTCCGTAGAACCGGGCCCGAGCTCGGCCCCAGTTCGGTGCTCTGGGTCGGGCCCGGGTCTCAGCCCCTCACCGAAGTCCACGCGAGCCCCCTCCCGGGCACCGGTGGTGTCGCTCTCATCGCCACCGCCAAGGACATCGTCACCTTCGGCGCAGCGGTCCTGGTGCTCGATCAGGCAGCCCAGTCGGTCTCAGACCCTGTCTGGGTCACTTACCCAAACGGCATCGACCCGGCGCCGCTCAGAATCGAGCGAGCCTGCGGCGAGACCCTCGTCTTCTACGCAGTCCCGAGCGAGCCGAGGCCCCGCGCGCCTCAGGAGCTCAGGGTCGCGCGTCTCGGAGCCGCCGGCTTTCGAAGGCCGGAAGTCCTCGTGCGAGCGCGCGCCTTCAACGAGATCTCCGTGGCTCCCCTCGAGGGCGAAGCAAAGCCCGGGGTCGTCGTCGCCTTCACCGCGGACCACCGCACCTGGGCGCTGACGGTCCGCTGTAAACCTCAGAACGCAACCAAATAGGCAAGCCAACCTGGCTGGTTTTCGGACTTCGTGAGCACTTTGTAGTTCTCCTCTTCGTCATCTGGAGCCACATCCCAATAGACGCGCACCGAGCTGAATCCCGCCTCGAGCAAGAGCTCACGAAGCTCGGGCAGGGTCCAATAACGCCACTCGTAGGTAAACGCCCTCTCCATCTTCGTCCCGTCCTTGAACTCGAAGTGGATATAGTTCAGGACCTCATGGGTAATGGGATCAAACTTATTCTGGTCCCAGACGTAGGTGAAGCCTTGTGCGACCTTTCGCGGCTCTCGCATCGGTTGCTGCGATTCCCAGCCACCGTAGGCATCGAGCACGAACATTCCGTCGCGGGAGAGCGAGCGCTTTACGCTCGCGAAATAGTCTCGCATGTCAGCCCGCGTGCGAAACACGCTGTAGCTGAAGTTCATCGCGTTGATGACCTGGTGTTTTTCTTTGCGCTTCTGGCGCACGTCTTCGCACAGAAGCGTCACGCGGCTGCTCGCTTCTCCGAGCGGCTCGACGTTTCGCTTCTGGCCCCAGGCGAGCGTCTCTTTCGAGATATCGACGCCCACGGCGCGCCGCTCGGGGTGGCTCTTCGCCCAATGGGCCGAGAACAACGCAGTTCCACAGAAATCCTCGCGCAGCTCGAGGGGGCGAGCCTTGTAGAGATTTCGGTATACCTTCTCGATAAAGTCGAGCTCGTGGTCCGCGGCCTGGACCGAGAGTTGGTAGAGCTCATGCTTGTCCGCGCTTCGCGCGGTATAAGGGGAGGCCGCCTTCCGCGTCGCTTTCTTCTTCGTGCTCACTGCCACCGACGCTACACAAAGCGCGGAAGACTCGCGAGAACAAAACGAAGTCCATGTCCGTCGTAGGCCGCCTCGCACCGAGCCCCACAGGTCCCCTCCATCTCGGGCATGCGTTCGCTTTCGCGCTCGCTTGGGCCAAGGCGAGGAGCCAGGGCGGGCGCGTGGTGCTTCGCTTCGACGATCTCGATCGCGCCCGGGCTCACACGCAGTACATCGACAGCGCGCTCCGCGATCTCACGTGGCTCGGTCTCGACTGGGACGGCGAACCAGTCTTCGAGTCGGCGCGTCTGGACCGAATTGAAGCGCGCGCTCTTGAGCTCTTAGCGCGGGGCCTTGCCTATCCTTGTGTCTGCACGCGCGGCGAGCTCATCGACATCTCCGCGCCCCATGGCAGAGAGCCTCGATACTCCGGTCGCTGTCGCGGCCGCTTCCGAGATCTCGACAGCGCGTGGAAGGAGACTGGACGCAGCGCAGCCTTGCGCTTCAGGGTCGAGCGCGGCCCCGTCGAGTTCGTCGACGAAAACTTCGGGCCCCAGAGCATCGACGTCTCCGTCGCCGTCGGAGATTTTCCGATTCTCCGCCGGGACGGGGCGCCCGCTTACCAGCTCGCCGTCGTTGTCGATGACGACCTCGACGGCGTGACGGAGGTCGTCCGCGGCCGAGACCTTCTCGAGAGCACGGCTCGCCAAATCCTCCTGCAGCAGGCTCTCGGCCTCACCAAGCCGACCACATTCCACGTCCCGCTCGTCTGCGATCCAAACGGAAAGCGCCTCGCGAAACGAGATCAGGCCCGCAGCCTCGAGGAGCTCAGGGCATCAGGAGCGCGCCCCGAACGAATCATCTGTTGGATCGCGGGGGTCACAGATCACCTCGACGCAAGCGAAGCCGGACGCGAGGAAATGACAAGCGAGGAGCTCAGGGCCCGCTTCGATCCGAAGAAGATCGGCACGCGCGACATCGTCGTCCCCCAGTCAAGCCTCTTCTAGGATGAGCCTCTTGTGAGGCAACAGTGGGCTCTCCGACCCGGCGCGGCGAGAGCCGCCGACTGGAACTCAGCCCAGACGAAGGTTCGGCTCGAGAGGAACGAGCAGCGCGGCTTGTTCGCCGACCGCGGGGCTCTCGTCGCTCAGCAGGGGTCGGACGAGCAACATTCCCCCCGTCCCTTTGCGCACCGCGACGCGCGTCGCGAGATGAGTCTCGGGCCCCGCGGGCTCAGGCTTTTGGGGCTGAGAGGGCGGACGCGGAGCTGGAGCAGCCTGCGGAGGCGCCGACGGAAGTTGGCTCGAACGAGCCGTAGCCTCGGGGATATGGGACGGGGCCTCCGAAGGAGCCGTCGAACGAGGAGTCGCCGCGGGAGAGAGAACGGTCGGCTCAACAGGCGGTCGATCGACGATCGTGTGTTCGGTGAAGTCGTCGTCGGTATCGAGGATCTGCTGAGGCTCGGAGGCCCGCTCAAATTGATGGGCCGCTTCGGCGAGCATCGCCTGAACTCTCGAGAGCTCTCCCGCACGATTCGGGCGGCCCTGCTTACGCGCAGCACCCGCCGCTCGCTGTACCCAGCGGGCGGCTTCCGCCGGCGACCCACGCTCCTCCTCGACTCGAGCCGTTTCGAGTGCAATGACGACGTCGTCATCATCCTCAGAGACCGATGGTGGTACGAGAGTTTCACCCATGAAACGGGCCGCAGTGTCCCAGAATCTGCCTCCGGCAGCAACCGAACGCGCTCCTTCTTGGTTCCTGTTTGCGCCCGGGGCCGGTGCGCCCTCGAGCTCCCCATGGATGCAGAGCTGGAGTGCGCTTCTCAGCAGTGTGGGACCTGTTATCACCTTTGACTACCCATACCGCGTAGCCGGCCGTCGTCGTCCCGATCCGCTTGCCGCTCTCATCGAGGCTCACAAGGAAGCTCTCTGCCGCGCAAGCCAAACACGAGGGCGCCCTCCCTGGCTCGCAGGTAAGAGCATGGGCAGCAGGATCGGCTGCCATGTGGCGGCGGAGCTCCCCGCATCGGGCGCCATTTGCTTCGGCTACCCCCTGGTCAGCCAAAGTGGAGTTCTCCGCAGCGAAGCTCTTCTCGGCGCAAAGGTGCCGCTCCTGCTCATCCAGGGGACGCGGGACCGGCTGGCCCCTCTGGGCGAGCTGCGCGCCGTCGCCCAGAAGCGCGATGCCCCAACCCGTCTTCTCATCGTCCCCGCTGGAGACCATTCCCTCGAGGCCACCGTCAGTCTGCTCCGCTCCCGCGGACAGAGCCAGGAGGAGCTGAACCGACAGATCCTCGAGGAAATCCGCGCCTTCGTGCAGAGCGAGGACCTGCCCGGCTGGAGCGAGCGAGAGCTCTAAGGGCCAAGGAATGAAAAGGCCATCGCCAGCGTACTCGCTGGGATGGCCTTATCTGTGGGTCCGCGCTCTGGGGGGGCTGGGGCGCGCCTCTTAGACGCTGCGCTTGCCGAGGGTCCCGAAGATTCGGTCCCAGACCATGTTCGAGACGCAGTAGCGGGAGTCCGGATCCTCGAAGTGGTGGATCATGTGGTTGCGCTTGAGGCGCTGGCCGTACTTCGATTTCGGGCTGTAGTGGTGCAGCCAGTAGTGCGTCACGTCATAGAAGACGTAACCGAGCACGAATCCGGCGTGGAACGCCCAGGTCTTTTCGCCGAACATCGGGAAGAAAAGCCCAAGGAACACGAAATAAAGGGTCAGGCTGACAGCCGGCGGCATCACGAGCCGGTACTTGTCACGGGGCCACTGGTGATGAACTCCGTGGACCAAAAAGTGCATGCGCTCGCCGAACTTTCCCGGGGGCTCCCAATGGAAGAACAGGCGGTGGAGCCAATACTCGACGAGCGTCCACACCAAAAAGCCCACGAGCGCGAGGCCGATAGTCAATAGCAGGCCCGTCCCCGTACGAAGGGCGCTGTAGGCGAGCATCAAGAGCGAAACGGGGATCCAGATGATCGGCACCACGGACCAGTGGGTGCGGGAAAAGAGATCGATGAAATCGCTCTCGAACATCCGGGGAGATTCTGGGGTAGCCTTAAGCACGAAGGGACTCCTCTCTGGGTGCGGAACCTTAGGAAGGTGATCCTGTGGGTGCAAGGAAACCACCCCGAAAAACCCAATTTTGCCTGAAAACGCCAGGCGGACGAGCGTCCCGCGGCAATTTTTGCTCCTCTCCATGCCGTCCCTTGCCGGCTTTGCGCGCGGGCGCGTCGCGCGTTTCGCGGCTGCTGAAGAGAGGCCGGAGCCTTTTTCGCTCAATCCCCCTACAGTCAACGGGCCTTCGTGCCGTTTGCAAACCGGGTGAAAGATGAGCAATAGCGGTCGACGGGGTGACACGCGGGACGTTGAGGGCCTCTCGGAGAGAATTTCGTCTCCTTTTGGACCTCTTTCGGTCCGAAAGGACACGATGTGGGAAGCTCGGCTCGTTCTGAGCACGCTCGATCCAGCCGGAAGTTGGGCGGGCCCCCTCCGCGCCGCGATTCGCGCCGGAAATCGCCACGAAGTCGATTGCTTGCTCACGGCGATTTACGACGAGCGCGCAGTCGATAGCGCCCCCGAGCCCACGCCGGAGCCGATGCCCCTCTCTTCCCGGCCGGTGGCCAAGTGCACTGTGCTTCCTCCCTCACCATCCAAGCGCGGACGAATCAGCGCCTAGGCTCTTCCCGATCGAGCGGGACTGGTTAACGTCGAGAGGCATGAAGAAGACTCTCGACGAGCTGCTCGATGGTATCGAAGGCGTCCTGTTCGATCTCGATGGCGTCCTGCTCGACACCGAGATTACCTACACCGAAGCGACGCGCCAAATCTTGGGGCCACTCGCCGACCGCTTCGACTTTGCACTGAAGGCAAAGATGATGGGGCGGGCGCCCCATATCGCCGCCAAGATCCTGCTCGAGGGTGTCGGGTCCACGATGACGCCCGACGAGTTCAATCAGCAGAAAAAGCCTCTCTTACTCGAGCTCTTCCGGAAGTCGGTGCCGAAAGCCGGCGCGCCCGAGTTGGTCCTTGAACTGAAGCGCCGGGGCCTGCCGCTCGCAGTCGCAACCTCCTCGGATCGGCTCTACTTCGAGGCGAAGACGGGCCACCACCCCTGGTTCTCGGCCTTCGACGCTGTGGTCTGCGCGAGTGATCCCGGCGTCGGCCGCCATAAGCCCGCACCCGACGTGTTCCTCCACGCCGCGCGACAGATCGGGGTCGCTCCGACCCGCTCCATCGTGTTCGAGGACTCCGCCGCAGGCGTCGAAGCCGCACGGCGCGCTCGGGTCCAGCGCATCGTCGCGATCATCGACCCGCTCCTCGATCGCGCCTTGGTCGATCCTGCGCATCACATTGTCCTTTCCTTCTCGGAGATCTGGGACGGTGCCCCGACCCAAGTCGCTGCTGCTCAAGCCGAGCTCTAAAGCAGAAGCTCAGCGCCGAGTGAGCGCGATGAATCGATCAAGCTCGACGCGTTCCGCCTCGGGCATGTACTCGAAGTTTCTTCCGCGATCGGTGATCTCCCAGAACTCGCGGCTCGTCGCCTTGCGAAGACCCGAGAAAATACCATCGAGTCGAGCCTCAGGTTCGCCGCGGAGATCGTCTGCAATTCGCTCGGCTCGTCCTTGTTCGCCTCGACTCAAGTAGTAGGTCGCGAGCTTGACCTGAGCCCTGCGAACGCCAACGAGCGCCTGCTCTTGGCTGCCTTCGCGGAGCGGCCGGTCAAGATCCAAGAAGCGGTCGAGCATCGTCGATTCGACAGCGAGCGCTTGCGCGTGGGCGAGCTGGCATACAGAGGCGACGTCGTGCGCAACTGTCTCGGTCACGAACGTGAGCTTCATGTCGAAGCTGACGTGCCCGTAATAGATCATGTGGCTCAGCCCCTCGAGCGCGTCATCGCCCCGGCCGAGGCGCACCAGAGACTCCACGAGCAAGCGATACTGATTCAGGATGTTGTAGGCGGTACGCACGTCGCGCGCATTGAGCGTGGCGCGCAAATACGAGTTCAAGAAACGGTACACGAGGCTCACGAGCTCCCGATCGGGCGCGCGAGCCGCCGCTTCGCCGATGTACCTGGTGTCGATCGCAATCAGGTAATCGATGTCCTTCATCCCGCTCAACCCCTCGGTATAAATGCCGAGGTAGTTTCGCATCACCTTCCACTCGAGCCACAAGCGCTTCCGCTCGAGATCGACAAGGCTCTCTGGATCGAGCGCGACGAAATCCGGGTTCTTCGCGAGGTCGCCGTCGATCTGGTACCAGGCGTCGCGTTCGGGTTTGCGCTCGAGGTAACCGAGGACAAGCTCGGCCAGGGCGTCGACCGCAGCGCTCGCGATGATCTTGTCCCGACCGGCGATGGAGCCATTGGCAATGTCGGTGAGCTCTTCCATGGCGCGGACGACCTGGGCTTTGGCTTTTTCGACATCACCCGGGCTCGTGCCGCGCACCCGCGCTGCACGGAGCGCCTCACCCAGGATGGTCCTGATGACGTTCTTCGGATCGAGAAACGCAAAGACGTACCCGAAGTAGGGGACCATGAGCACGATCGCGATCGTGTCCATGGAGAGCATCACGAGGAAGGTCAATTTCGGCATGTACCCGCCGAGGAACCCAACGCTGACCCAGAGCCCGAGTACGCAGGTGAATACGTAGTAGCCGACCACCCAAAGGTTCACCGGATCGCGCAGGAACATGCGCGTGATGCCGGAGAAGCGTGAGGCCGATAGCTGCACGACAATGCTCACGACGGTGACGACGATGCCCAAAATCGCCGCAACGATCCCGACGAGCTCTCCCGCTTCTACGGCAGGCGGCGCGAACTGGAAGAGCCCGGAGAACGTCGGACTCCCATCGGCTGGCGGCTCAAGAGCGACGTCGAGCGCGAAAAGCCCCCAGAAACCAGCGAGAGAGAGAATGAGCAGGAGAAAAAATGGCCTGATGAAGGTCACGACGCGGCCCTCGAGGCCCGTAGCCGAGGCCACGGGTCCGCTCGTGCTCCGGGCTCTCGCTACTTCTTCTTGGACCACTTGCGCATGTACTCGGTGAAGAACTGCTCGAAGGCATCATCCATCATCCGGCCATACACCTTCGGGATCTCGGTCGGCCTTTCGTCTCCGATCGCGTAGCTCGGGTTCTTCCAAGCTCCGAAGTGGTACTCGTGAGAGGGGCGATCCGAGGGCAGCTGGAAGCGCGCGTCCATGCGCACCGTCGCGCCAAGGTACATGCTCTTCGGAGCTCCACCCACAAACCCGCCGGAGAGCGTCTGCTTGTGCGAGATGGTCAAGGTCGGCCCCGTCACCTCTGGGAGAGCTACGTTCTCCTTCTCGGGGAGCGGCGCAAGTTGAAACTCGAGGACGTCCTTCGGGAACAGCTCGCCGAGTCTGCTCACGAGCCGCTCACCCAGCGTCTTTTCCCGCTCACGAGCCGGAGCCCCAATGAAATATTGGCTCGGCAGGCTTCGGCCACCGAGGAAGTACTTCTCGTTCTTCTTGACGATGCTGTCTAAGATCTGGGGATCTTGCGGGAAGTCGTGGAAGAAGCGCACTTCGACCCGGGGTCCGTGCGCTTCCGCGTAGGTGAGCAGGTGACCGACAAACTCGTCGAGGGCTTTGTCCCCTGCAGACTGGCCGAGATAGCTTTGGTAGGCCGCCTCGTAGACAGCATGCTGGGCGGCTTTCAGCTCGGGAGCGATCAGCTGCACCTGCTCGTAGCGACCCTGAAGCTCCCGGAGCGCCGCCAAGGTCCCCGACTGACGGGAGACCTCAAGTTCGCGGAGCAGGGCGGCCCGAAGCGCGGCGTCGATCTCGGTCTGGATCTTCGAACCTTGGTTCTCGCGGGCGAAGGCGATCACGGCGCCGATTGAACCGTCTCCGATCGCTTGCTTGAGTCGAGCGCGCGGAAGCAAAATCGCCTTTACCTCGGGACGCTTTCCGCCACGCGCGAGGTAGTTCGTATAGGCCTCGACCGAATCCTTTTGAGTTGCGATTTGGTAGAGGGCCTGTTCGCTCGCGGTGTCCCGATACAGTGCCAGCCCCGAGCCGAGGAGCCCCGCCAAGATGACTGCCCCCGCGCACACGGCGATCACCGGTCCCAGCGGAGGTTTGGGATGCGGCCGGGTCGGCGCTAGCGGGTTCGGTACGCCGCTCTCACACAGGCAATAGAGGCGCGCGCGCTCGAGCGCATCGTCGGGCTTTGCCGCGAGCCAGCGCTCTTTGCCTTCGCGGAACGCGCGGACCGCTTCGCTCGCTTCGTCCGCGCTCGGCAGCGTGAGCGCGAGCTTGCGTCCGCCTTGAATCACGAAGGTGACAAGGGTCCCCTGCTGCTCAGCGGTTACCACCGATGCATCATGAAACTGAATCGTCGAGCCGCTGACCTGAATAACCCCCGAGGAGAAAATGTAGTCTCCAGCGACAAAGGGAGCGTGGGCCGCGCGCAGCGAAAGCACGTAGGCCCGACCGGCACACCCGAGGGCGCCAAGGGCCAATAGGACAAACACAACCGCCAGCGTCGGGCCGCCGAGGGCAGCCGAGTCATTCAAATCGCCAAAACCGCGGACCCCGACAGCTGCCCATGCCATGATAAAGAGCAGGCTCGCTGCGAGCCAAACCAGGCGGGCGGGGTTCTTCGAGATGCGCAGCGCGATAGGCAAAGGTACTGCGACGCCCTGCGTCGATTCGATAAACCTGTCTTGAAGACTGCGGGGCAGGTTGTAGAAATCGAATCGCTGCATGGCGAGGAATACTCGAAGGACGCACTTCAGGCCGGGTTTCGGCCCACGATTCAGAGTGAAACATTTCCTGCGCGGGCATTACAAGCTGAGCTGACTCCACCCTTAGAAAACCCCTCCTATGTCTGACGAGCCCCCGAGCCCTCCGGTGAGACCTGCACGCCCCCGGGGTTTCGGAGCCCTGACCCACGCACTTCGGACATTCTTCCACAGCAGCGCCTGGCGAACCTTTTCCCACCATCAAACCATGCGCACGGCGAGTGCGATGGCATTTGATTTTTTTCTTGCTCTCGTACCGATGCTCGGGCTCGCGGGCTTCATGATCGTCCGCGTTCTCCACGCCGATCCCAAGGCCCTCGCCAAGAGCAGCGCGTTCCTGGAGCTTGCGCCGGGCCAGATGAATCGCCTCGTCGCGCGAAACTTCGACGCCATCTCCGAAGCGAACTTCGCGCCCCTCGCGGTCGTCGGCGCACTCTGGATCGCCTCCGACGCCTTCCACACTCTGATTCGATTGTGTGAGGAGATCTTCGACAGCCATCCCCGCGGCTACATCAAGGCGCGCCTCTGGGCACTTGGGCTCGCGCTCCTTTTCGTCGGCTCTCTCAGCCTTGTCACATTCATCGGCTACTTGGTCGGCTCCGCCGGCGCCGACTTCGTCGAGTCTCTCCTCGGGAAGTTCGTCGGCAGTAGCCTGGTCCGACTCGGCACTTTCGCCGCGTTTCTGGTCCTCTCCACCGGGTTTCTCTCGGTCGTTTACTACATCGCTATCGGCCAGCGGAAAGTCCCCCAGAAGACGATCATCCCAGGAGCCTTCGTCGCCTCGCTGGTCGGCGCCATCGCCTCGATCGGCCTTGGCCTTTACGTGGCAAACGCATCCAGGATGGCGCTCTTTTACGGCAGCCTACTGACAGTGATCGTGGTCATGCTCTGGCTCCTTCTCTGGTGCCACGCGCTCATCATCGGGGCCATCGTCAACGTGGCCATCGAAGATCACCTTTTCGGCGCCTCGACCGAAGCGTTGAATGCGGAGAGTCCGTCGCCCGAGGGAGCAGGGGGGGACGCCCGAGAGAGTCTCAAGGATCGCTCCTCCGTCAGCGATGCGCCGAGTCCCGAGAGTCAGGTCCGAGTCCCGACGCAGACCCCGAAGCCATCGGGGAAGTCCGCCGGAACCTGACAGGTGAAGCCAGCCTCACAGGGGTTCTGCGTCTCGCTGCGACGACAGATCGCGACGCAGCCGAGCGTCTTAGCGCACACGTAACCGGCAGCGCACTCGCCGGCGACCGCGCCTGTGCAGGATTCCCCTTGTTTCTTCTCACCCGGGACCAAGCAGGCAGTCCGCCCGCGGGGTCCAACGAGCAGACAAGCGCGCTGCCCCCCACAAGAGCAGAGACTGCCCGGCGGACAGGGAAACGGATCGTCCAGAGAGCAGTTACTGAAAGGAACGCAGACCGGAACCTCGAGCTCGGGTTCGACTTGTCCCCGCACCTCGCAGTAAGAATCGCCCGAGCAGCGGCCGTCGCAGCAGTAGGCTCGACAAACCCCCGAAGTTCCCTCGCCGATACAGGTTAGCCCTGGCGCACAGTCCGCCGGCGAGAAACAAGGGTCGAGCTCTTTTCCTCGCCCGGCCGGCTGGCAGCTCCTCCTCGCCTCACAATCATCCCCCGAGCAGGGGAGAACCCGACACGCAGAGCCCTCCTCCGGAGCATCGGGAAGTCCACCCCAGCCAAGCAGTCCTCCCTGCCCGATAACCATCTCGCCCCCGAGGCCCTGGACGTCGTCGCCTGCCCCGCCGTAGCCGGTCTGGTTGCGCGCGACTTTGCACCCAGCGTTCGTGCTCGGATCGCAGCTCCCCTTCCCGCAGAGCGGGTGGACCCCCTCCCCGTTCCCCGAGTCTCCGCCGGGCCCCAAATCGATCTCGACTTCGGTCCGACTCGCACCTCCGGTCCCTCCCCCACCATCCTCGTCCACGTTCGCGCTCGGCGCTGAGCAATCGACCTGAAAGAAACCAGCAAGAGACAGCAGCGCCAGGCCCAACCTGAGCGAGGAAGGCGCCCGGGGGCAAAGTCGCCCCGGATCTTCGGCGTCCCGCTCTGCATGCGGGCCGCTCACGCGCGACGTCTCAGGGGATGGGGGATCTTGCATCGTCAAACCAGAGGCCAGTCTAACTGACGCCCGTCCGTCCGCCATCATCAGATCCCAGGGGGCCGTCGTCCTCAGCGAGGAACCGTAACTATTTGAACCACAGAGTTATTGGCTGCGTCGTAGGCCCGGAGCGTAAGAAACGCCGGATCTCCGGGCCAAATCGATGACAGGTCAGCCCCGACCGTCTCGACGGCTGAGTCAAAAATTCCGTCTTCGGCACCGACCGGGAACCACTCCGGGCTCCCTGCGAAGCGCACCTCGACGCGGGTCACGGGACCCAGGCCATCGCGCACCCGGGCCCGAAGGAACTTCCCTTCGAGTCGAGTTTGTTCGATCCGGGGCGGGGTGTTGTCGACGAGGATGAGCTGACTCTCGAGGCTATGCGACTGCGCGTCAGAGGGCGGGTTCGCGAGCTCGTCGCTCACGGTGGCACGCAAACGGTAGTATCCCTCCGGGAGCGAAACCGTCTCCCACTGAAATGAGTTTTTTGTGAGCACCTCGTTCGGCTCGAGTGCGCTGAGCCAACGGTACGAATCGACCTGTCGATATTCAACCTTGAAGCGAAGTTCATCTTCGTCCGGGTTTTCGACGTCGAAGGTCACCTTGATCTTCGTCGACGGGTTCCCCTCGACAGGGCCACCCGAAGCCTTCAAGCCTCGGGTTCCCTTCGGCGTGCTCGGCGATTCGACGCGGATCCCGCTCAAGATCGGGGGGAGGTTGTCGGTGCGGAACGGGATTTCTACCCGCCACAGCTTGCGGTCTTTCGGCGGCGGCATCACAACCTTGAACTGCAGGAAGCGACCGCCCGGGCTCGCGACTTGCGCGCCGTTTTCAAGGGGACCTGACCAATCCGACCAACCGAGACCCGGCACAGCCGAGTTCCCTGTGCGCGTGCGGAGCTCGATGCCGGGGGAGGCCTCGTAGCGGATCTTCCCGAAATCTGCGCGCACCCCAGCGTCGAGGGCGGCGCTCGTATAGGTGCCCGAGAGGCTACCGAGACTCTCGATTTCGTGCACATTCACCGGATCGCTCCCGATGATGACGCCGGAGTCCTCTCCTTCGATCCGAATCGCGCTCACCTGACGCTCATCGAGGTCCGCGACCATAACGGTGTCGAGCTCGCGACTGGTTCGATAGACTCGCCCCTGGTTCGCCGTACCAACGAGAGCCCGTCCGTATCGGTCGATCGCCAGCGAAGCGAGGGGTTCGTCCTTACTGACGTAGAGGCGCGCCGAGCGCCCGTTCTTGTCGAAGACGTAGAGCTCACCGGATCCGCTCAGGCCATCTCCGCCTTTCGCGGGAGCAGGCCGATCTGCTTTCCAGCTGTCGACGCGACCGCCGCTCTTGAGCTCATTGGCGATCGCGAAGACGTCTCCGCTTGCGAGGGTGGCAAGAGCGCGCACCTCCGTACTCCCAAAGTCATGCAGGATGCTCGCGCGCCCCGGTCCCGTCACCTTGTAGAGCCGGGCCTTCCCCGAACTCCCGACGTATACGGTGCCATCCGTTGCGACAGCAAGGCTGACCAAATGGCTCTCCTCCGCATCGAAATGCACTTGGGCTTTGCCGTCCCGAGTGATGCGATAGAGCTTGCCCGCAGGTCCTGTGGCCGCAAAAAGGACGTCCGATTTGGGGTCATGCACGAGCGCCCAGATGTGCTCCCCGTCGTCGAGCTTGGCGAACTCTTTCAGCTGGCCACCCGTCCACTCGAAAATGCGCCCGCCGGGGAAGCTCCCGGCGAATGTTCGATTCCAAGCCCCGGTGAGGCTCGTCAAAGCGAGCGCGTCGGTCGCCCCCAAGCGCTCCGTCTTGCCAGCTCGGTAGCGAAACAGCGCTCCATCGTTGCCAGTTGCGAGGAGAAGCCCGTCCTTCGTCGGTAGCGTTGCCCAAACCTGGGCAGCCTCGGTGAGCGAGGTGTTCGTCAGGCGAAAGCCTGGCCGAAGGTGCCCCTTTGAATCGACGAAGACGCCCTTGGCTTCGCCCTCCGAGAAGTCTTTCGCACTCTCGAGCACGAAATACCGTGTTCCGACGGCGCCCACCGGGAGCGCAAAAAAGAGAGCAGAGGCGAGGGCAGCGCTCGGGCGCACGAGGCGAGCGAACGAGATGGGGAAGCGTTTCATGGCCTTTTTTTCACGCGGACGGAGACGGCCCCCGAACCGATCAGGTAGTCCGAGCTCGGAAAAATCTTGTGCTGCATGGTGCGAAATTCGAGCGGAGCGAGCGCCTGACGGGTCGCCGTGAGGCGATCGATGACTCCGGGGGGAAGAGACTCCGCCACGAGCCCTCGGTGCACGACCGATGACTGTCCGACCTCAAAAGAGACGACGACCGATCGGGGCTCGTACGACGTAGCCTCAAGGTTCCGCAGGAAATCGTCCACGGACTCCGCTGGTGGACGGACCCGCTCGACTGCGTGGCCCGGACGAACTTGGAGCTTCACTTCCTGATCCTCGAACGTCTCCGGGAGCGGGACCGTGATGAGCTCGCTGCGCAAGGGTCCAACGTGTGGCTGGATCCACAAGCGGAGACGCACGCTGCCCCCTCGTTCGACCTCGGGCGTGAGCACGTCCACACCTCGCAAGACGCTCACTTCGCGCGCAAAGGTCAGCTCGACGTCGACGTCGACACGCTCGACCACGATATCCTCCCACGGATTCGAGAAGAGCGCCCCCACAGCCTGCACCACGCTCGACTGCATGAGCAGGTTCGCGTCAGGCACGCCCGTGGGGCCCGCCCTGAGGTCGTCGATGGTGACCTCAGGGTGCCCCGCAAGCTTCAGCTTTGAGCGCATGCGGAAAGTGACGTCCCGCCGCTCGGCTGCCGTCGTCTGGATTCCACTGCCGAGCGCCATCCCGAGAAAAGCGGGCGTGATGAACGGATCGTGAGCAACCTGGAAGTTCCAGTTCGGATGGGGCGCGCCAGGTTCGCCGCGAATGTTCAGCGTGACCGGGATCGTCCTCGCGGTGGCCTCTTGGTCCACGACAATCGAAGCTTGCCTGTCGTTGACCAACATCCCTCTCGGTCCGAGCGATTCCCCGACCTTGAAAGAACGCTGCACCGACGCCATGAACCAAAGCACACGCGCTTGGGCGGCGGGGAGCGCAGTGACACCGATCTCCATCATCGGATGTCCGAAAGCGACCAGCTTGCGCCCCTCGACACGAGTCACCGTCCCAAGCCCCAAGGCTGAGACGTCCCCGGAGATCAGCTGAATCCCAATGGCGCCGCCGTCAACGAAGGGCTCGGTGACGCGGGCGCCGGGCGGAGCTGCTCCTCCCATCGCGAGGGGTTCGAGTCCGAGCGGGCTCAAGAGTGAACGCGCCTCCTCGACGATACGATCGGAGGCGCCCCCGAAGAGAAGCGGCGTTTGGATCGGGCGGAGCTCTGAGCGCGGCTCAGCCTGCCCGCTCTGGGCAGCGAGAGCCTGCGCATGTGCCCTCACGTCGTAACTTCTATAGTCGGCGAAGGCACTCGGGCGGCTTCCCTCGGAAGAGCGGGCCACACCGAGCGGCGCAAGCGGAAGCCCACGGAGCACCTTCGGAAGCGGGCGATCCAAGTCGCTGAGCATCGACTCAATCGGCGTCACGCCTGCGACGGACTCGGCCCCAAAGGACCAGCCGTAAGCGTAAGCTCCGGCCATTTTGCCCCCAAAGTAGATCGGGCTTCCGCTCATGCCCGCGACGATCTTAGCGACTTCGAGCCGGGGATGCGTGGTGCGCACCAGGATCAGGTCCTGGCGTGGACGAAAGTTCCGGAGCACGTCGATGACCTCGACGTCGAAACGATCGGGCTTCGTCCCCTCAAAGACGGTGAGCCCATAGCCTTTCATCCCCTTCTCCACCTTCGAGAGAGGGAAAACGTCGGCGCGCCGGTCAGCACCCTCAACGTTCGGCGCAAGCCCAAGCGACGCCGCCGCCAGGCCCAGTAAAGCAGCGAAGGGAATCAGTCCAAGTCGCACGTCTTCCTTTCACTCTAGCCCGAGCCGTATCCCGAATCGAGCCCTTCCGCCGAGGTGCCTCGTCCGCTTATGTTTTCCGGGCCATCCATGGGTCTCACGCTGTTCGCTATCGTCATCCTCTCGTTTTCGAGCTGGGTGACGTGTCACGCGATTCTGTGCGCCCGGCTCGCGAGAACGACTCCATTCGGCGCCCTTCTCTCGTTCATCGTCTTCCCCTTGGCCCCCTTTCGGGCGGCCTCGATGCCAAAGACTCGGCGCCTTTGGTTCATCCTCCTCGTCCTCTATGGCGGTTCGCTCTGGGCAAGCTTCCGTGAGCCCCCGTCCGCCGACCCCGCCATGGAAAGCTCCGCCTCGGGGCCACCCGGCGAGAGTTCACCGTGATGCCCCAAGGCTGAGCAGACCGAGGCGACCTGCCGTGTGGCGAGCGACTCACAGAGAGCGCTTCAAGCGACCTGAGCGTGCCCGAAGTGGTTGATGCCGTACTTGGCCCCGATCCGAGCGAGAACTTCGGCGGCGAAGTCGATGTCCTCATCGGTGTGCCGAGCGTTGATGGTGAGGCGAAGGATGGCGCCGCTGCGCGGAACGGCGGGATAGGCGACGTTTCCGCACTTGACGCCCGCGTCGAACAGCTCATGACTCACCTTCCAGAGCGTCTCTTGCTTGCCGACGAAGACTGTGACGATCGGCGAAACAGGTTCGGAAACGTGGAGTCCCGCGGCTTTCAGCTGCGGCACGAAACGCCGGATGTTGTGCCAGAGGCGCGCCCGATGCTCCGGCTCCTCTCGGATCAGCTCGAGGGCCGTCTTGGCCCCCGCGCAGATCGGCGCGGGGAGGGAGGTGGTAAAAAAGCCGCTCGGAGCATAGAAGCGCAGGTAGTCGATCAGCTCGTGACTTCCGGCGACGTATCCGCCCACGGCACCGATCGCTTTGCTCAGCGTGCCCATGAGCACATCAACCTCGCCGGTCACGCCAAAGTGTTCCTCGACACCTCGGCCTTCTTTACCGATCACTCCGACGCCGTGGGCGTCGTCGACCATGAGACGCGAATTGTACTTGCGGCAGACAGAGAGCATCTCGGGCAGAGGCGAAAGCTCGCCGTGCATACTGAAGACACCATCCGTGACCACCAGCTTCCCTTCGCACTCGAGCTTGTCCGCGTGCGCGAGCATGCGCTCGAGGTAGGCCAAGTCGTTGTGGGCGAAGACCTTCGAGCGCTTTGCGCCCGCCGCGCGGCAAGCCTCCTGGATGCTGGCGTGGGCGTGTTGATCGCGGAAGAGAGCGTCGTTGCCTCGCACCAAGGCGCGAATGGTTCCGGCATTGGCCGCAAAGCCCGTCGGGAACACCATCACAGCTTCGCGCTCGTGGAACTCGGCGAGCGTCTCCTCGAGCTCGCGAAGCGGACGATTCGTTCCACAGAGCAACTGAGCGCTCGGCGTTCCGTAACCGAACTCTTGGGTCGCCGCTTGGACGGACTCAAGGACCTTCGGATGGAGATGGAGGCCGAGGTAGCTGTTCGAGTCGAAACAAATGAGTGATTTCTTGGTACCGCGAGTCGGTCCTCGCACGTGAACACGACTGTCGATCGGTCCGTCCAAGGTCACACGATAGAAGCGCTGATAGTAACCGCGGCGATGCATGGCCTGCACCCAAGATTGAAACTGGGTGCATTTGGCGAACACGTCGTTGCTCGGCGTCTCATAGAACTGATCCAAAGTGCGCGAGCTCGGACAAGGCTCTTCTTCGTCCTCTTCCCCGTCAGTTTCGAGTTCGGGACGACCAGGCAGCTCGAGGAATTCGAGCAGGTGCCCGATCAGATCCGGGCGCTCCTGCTCAAAGGCAAAGCCCAGCAGCGTTTCGAAGGGGTGACCGGAGGTCGGCTCTTCCACGCGCGCCAGGCGGGCCGAACCGACGCTGATGGGCTCGCCCGCGACCAAGAGGTCTACCCTTGCGGTTTGCACATCACATGCCTCCGGATCATCGATGTAACAACCGAGCCCGCTCTCCGAAATGTTAGCAAGACGTGCGAGCTCGCCATTGATGCGCACATCGAAGCTCGTTCCTCGACGAGGAAGGAACCGCTGGGCGCGTAGTGTCACGGTCGGGTGGGATAAAAATAGACTCATAGGGCAACTTCTCCTGATTGGGACGACATCTGCTCCAACGGGCCACTCAGTCGCTGAATTAAGGAGAAGGCGGAGGAAAACACCGTTATCTCCACATCAACTGTTACTTGTCTCCATGGCCCGTCCTTGTGACATGACTCATTGTGCTCAAATGAGTCATCCTATCTGAGCCATCACGTTCCATTCAATCGCTCGAAAGTAAGGACCGCTGAGGGAAGATCAGAAGCCCCCTCTTCCCGGTGGAATGCGGGAAAACGCGCGACGCGCGAGACCCGCGCTTGCACCCTGTGCGCGCTCCGCGCGGTCTCGTCTCCCTGTCGCACCGTGCGCGCCGTCACGTCACCCGCACCGAACCCCTGTTCGCTGTCGACGGGCGAGCGCTCTCGACATGCGCAAGAGACCGAGAGACGGCTCGTAGCCAAACTCGCTCATGCCCCATCGAAGTCCGGCTAGAAAACTGCGGAAATTGGGCAATTCTAAGCGCCCGCGGTTCCCAGAATTCCTGGCGCCGACGCCCCGCGCGTGTCACCCTTGAGGTAAGACGAAAGCTCGTCTCTTCTGCGCGCCCTGGTGAGCGGCAGCGAGTCACTCCTGTCATGCGAACTCGATCTCTTCTCTCGTTCAAGAAGCCCGCGCACTCGCGCGAGTGAGCCTCACGAGATGCGCGTTTCTGGAGATCCAGCTGCCGCGCGATGACTTCTTGGACGCGCCTTGGAGTGCTGACCTGTTTGGGCTACCTCATCGTAGGCTGCGCCCACTACCAGCCTCCGCCCCCCGAGCCGCCGGTGCGCCACGCGATGCAGGAACGCACGAAGCCCGAGACGCCCGAAGAAGAACTGAAAATCCATCGCGCGCCTCCGCCCGAGTACGGAAACAAGGTCGTAACGGCTGAATTGCCGTCGATTCCCGAGGGGTAATGCCCCCAGCACAAGCCATGGTAAGGCGGCCCTGATGGGTCGCCTGATTCCGCTCGTCGTCCTGGTCAGCGCTTGTGGCCTAGGGTGCTCACGGACCGCAAAGCTCGCTCCAAAGACTGAGACGTCGGCGCCAGCGGCCTCGACTGGTCCAAGGGCCGAAGGCGCTGAGCCCTGCGGGCTGCCCAAGGAGATCCGAGAGCCCCACTTCCCTCTGGAACTTGGAAAGACATCCTCGGGACAACCAGAGCGGGTCGATCCAGCGGGTCTCACCCTCGCTGTGCTGCCGGATACACAATACTACGTCGCATGTCGCTCCGCGCACCTCCGGCGCCAAACTCAGTTCGTCGGAGAGCAGGCGAGGGCACGAAACATCATCGCGACTTTGACTCTTGGCGATCTGACCGACCACAACAGCGCCGAAGAGTGGGCATTTTTCCGTGATAATCTCGGCTCTCTTCCGGATCGAGTTCCGTTTCTGCTCGTGACCGGGAATCATGACCACGGTAAAGCAGGGAGCGCCGATCGGAGAGAGACGAAGCTCGGTGAGTACTTCTCGCTCGACTTCGTGAAGTTCAAACGCGTGCTCGCCGCGACCGAACGTCCCCGGGATCTCGAGAACGCCTACTATCGTTTTCCGATTGAGCGCGGAGAAGACGGGGTCCTGCGCGCGTGTCCCGATGGCTGCAAAGCTCCCCTCTTCACGCTCGGAGTGCTTGCCCTGGGCTGGAGCCCGAACGAGAGATCTGTCGAGTGGGCGAAGAAGACTCTCTCCACCTATCCGAAGGATCGGCGGATCCTCGTCACCCACGCGTACCTCTACGACGATGGCACCCGATACGATTTTCGGGCCCGAGGCACCGAGCAGAAGTGGAACCCCCTCGCCTATAGGACAGCCAACGAGGCCTCCGAAGGGGGCCTTTCGTTCGATGGTGAGATGCTCTGGGAAGCGCTCGTCCGCGACGATCCAGGTTTCTTCCTGACCCTCAGCGGACATGTTCTCGGGCGCGGTGCGGCTCGCCTGACTTCCGAAGGTGCAACGGGGAACCTCGTCCATCAGGTCCTCGCCAACTATCAAATGCTCCGCGAAGGGGGACTCGGTTACCTACGTCTGCTCGAGCTCTCGAGCGACGGCGCGATGCTCGCCATGCGAACCTACTCACCTTCCCTTGACCTCTCGTCTCACGAATCGGCGCAGGAGTTCAACCTGCCGATCTCGCCGCCCCTCTTCACGGCTCAGGGGCTGCTTCCCTCGGTAGAAGCGCATTAGGTCAAGACGTGGAAGAGCGAGTGACCTCCCTCCCCCCGCGCCCTCCGGTGAGCCTTAGAAGGCTCTTGGGGCTCTCTTTCCTTCTCGCCCTCTCGTGGCTCGTTTGGGCCCTCGTGCGTCCTCGGCTCTCTTTATCGGCAGAGGCCGCCGAAGTTTGGTCCACCGGCGCGCGGCTCCTTTTGTGGGTAGTCCCGGCAGGCGCATATCTCGTGCTCCGTTACGGGCGTCGCTGGTCCGAGCCGCTCGGACTTGGTTTCCCCTATGGCCGCCCCCAGGTGGTGCGCGCGATCACGCTGCCCCTCTTGCTCGCCGGTTTCTTGCTCTTGGGAACGAGCGCGAATCTGGGCAAGACGCCCGCCCTCGTCCTCAGCGAACTCTACGACGGCTTGAGTCCACGGCTCACGGCGCCGGTCCTCGAGGAGCTCGTCTTTCGTGGCGTCATCACCTCGGAGGCGCTGACCTGGGCGAGGGAGACAGCGCCGAACTTCCGCTCGCTGCTCGCGCGCTTCTGGGCGGCGCTTTTTCTGACCGCCGGTCTCTTTACTCTCCTGCACGGCCCTTCACTGCTCGCCAGCTACGGGCCCAACGCCCTTTTTGCCCCGAGTTTGTCGCTGCTGGTCACGGGGGTCGTGCTCGGATTCCTGTTCGCCCAAACCAGGAGCCTCTACGGCTGTATTTTCCTGCATTTTCTGAACAACGAGCTGTCCTTCCTGTGAGGAAAAAGCCGGATTTTGTCGAGCTCACGCCACACTTTCAAGGGCCCTAGACCTATGGTCTGCTCGCGGCGCTCTTGGACTTCGAGTTCTCACCCCTCGTCGCGTTCACCTGGGTAGCGCTCTTTGTTTGGCTCTTGGCCTGCGGGGCATGGGCCGTTTTGCACAGGGCGACAACAGTCAAAGCGAGAACGCTCGCAGCGCTCCTCGCCGCTCTCGCGCCGATCTTGTGCCCAAGCCGAGGCGTCGCGAGTACCTTCCTGACCGGGCTCGCCGTCGTCTTTGCGGCGCGCCTGCCGGATCTCGAGCGCGAGCGCATGAAGAAGGGCAAGGCCGAGCTCTTGGGATGGCTTTTCGTGCCCGTCTTACGCGCCTACCCAAAGGGCCCCGAGGCGCGAGCGCACAATCGAAAGAAAGCCGGTGCGAGCTTCCTCGAAGCCGCGCTCACTTACTCGGTCTGGCTCGTGATCTCGGCGCTCCTCGATTTCGGAGATCCGGCGAACTGGCACTGGCTCTTCCGCTCGGCCATCTTGATCCTCTACTTCGTGCTCACCATTACGAGCCTCGAAGCGCTATTGCGTGCTCTCGTCGAGCTCACCGGTGCCCACACGGATCGTCTCTTCGAGCATCCCTTGCTCGCGACTTCACTCCGGGACTTCTGGGGTCGACGCTGGAATCGTTTCATCGCTCGCTTCGCCCTGCGCTACATCGCGCTCCGTCAGCGTTCGAAAACGAGCGGCGTGCGCACCGTGCTCATTGTGTTCTTCTGGAGCGCCCTTTTCCACGAATACTTCGCCTGGGGCGCTTCGGGGAACGGGGCGCGCCCCGGGATGATGCTGCTCTTTTTTCTCATCCAAGGAGCAGGAATCCTCGTCGTCGAGCGCATCCCCCTGCGATTTCCGAGAGCGCTCGGGACCGCTTTGACGGCCCTCTGGATGATCGTCACCTCACCCATCTTCTTCGCGCCTTTGCATCCGCCGCTCATCGACCTCGGCTATCCCGCCTCTTGGCTCGTCCAGCTCCGAGCACCCTGATCCGCACCCCGGGCTCGAGTCACTCTCTTTCTTCCCACATTTGCCGATCCGGCCCGCCCGGGTACTCTCGCACCATGCAGCGAGCTCTCCGCCAGGTGCTCTCCCTCCTGCCGATCGCTTTCGGCCTCGCCTGTGGTGGCTCACACAGAGCTCCCAGCGCCTCGCCCGCCTCGAGCCAAGGTGCCGACAGGACCCAAGACGAGTCCTTCGGACGCGAGAAGGAACTCCCTCCCGGCATCACTGCCAAAGCTCCGGACGCCTCCTTCCAGGCGACCTTTCCTTCGACGATCCCGGTCGAGTTCGTGGCCGGACGCGGCCACCTCCAGGCCCATTTTTCCCTCGGCACCGAGGCGAAGGCGCGTTGCTTCTTTTACCAGGATGCGATGGATGCAGGTCAGGCCATCCGGACAGTCTTGGACAGCATGCGGTCCAAGGTCAGCTTCCAAACGGTCCGCCCCTACCGCATCGTGATGAGCGGAGGTGCACCCGTCGTGTTCGTCGACGCGCGCTATGAGCTCGAAGGCGTTGAAGGAAAACAGTACGGCGGCCTCAAGCTCGCCGTGAGTCCGAGGACCGATGCGCCCGCCCTCTGTTTTCTCGACGAAGCCGGTTACCTGGAGACGTTCGCCGGCGCCATCACGGCGCTCCTCGGAAGCGTCGAGCCCAAGGGCAAGCAGCCTCTCTACTCCGAGCTCTGGACCATCTCGAGGGGGGCAACACCTCTTGGCTTTCGCTGGCTTCGCGTGATGGATCGAGAAGACGAGCCCAGGGCGGCAGTCACACTCTCCGCGCAGTTCCTGCCCGGCCCGGGGGGTGAGTTTGGCACGACCGATACCCTCGAGGTCGTGGTGCGGGACAAGAAGGGCATCAAGACAGCTACCTTTGTCGAGAACGATAGCGGAACTGTGCGCCACGAACTCGAGCTCCAGCGCACCGCGAAGGGGAAGTATCAGGTCTCGGGGAAGCTCGGCGGCGAGGAGTTCAAAGCGTCCTTCAAGGACAGTCGCCTGACCGACGAGCTCGGACTTGGGAAGCTGCTTGCCCAAACGACGCCCGAAAGCCCCGAGCTCAAAGCCTCCCTCTATCGCCCAGCGCTCGACGCCGCTCACCCGACGCCCCTTGTCATCACCCGAGCGGGCGCCGAGCTCTTCCTCCGGCGCGGCGCAAAGGAGCTGACAGGAACGCTCGATGAAAAAGGACAGCTCATGCGGCTCGTCGAAACGGACGGACCAGGTGAGCTCTTGATGGAGCGCATCGACCAGACGGGGAGCCCCGAGTGAAAGACCGCAGAAATGCTCTCTTCATCTACCTGACGGCCACATTTTCGACCTGCCTCGTGGTCGGCGATCTGCTCGGTGGCAAGCTCGTCTCCGGTAACTGGCTCGGCTTCGAGTTCACGACCACTGTCGGCATGATCCCGTTTCCGGTCACGTTCGTGCTCACCGACCTCATCAACGAATATTACGGAAAGAAGGCCGCGCGCTTCGTCACCTTCGTGGCGTTCTTCATGGCGCTATTGACCTATCTACTCGTCGCCGTCGCGACCGCAATCCCGATCGCCGAGCTGACTCGTCAGCCCGACTGGCAAGGAGTGAATGAGGCGGCCTTCGAGAACGTCTTCGTCGGTTCCCAGCGGATGATCGTTGCTTCACTCACGGCTTACGTCGTGGCCCAGCTCGTCGACATCAGTGTCTTCACCCTGCTCAAGAAGCTCACCGGAGGCCGTGCCCTCTGGCTGCGAGCGACCGGGTCGACCCTGATTTCCCAGCTCATCGACACGGTGACCATCACTGCGGTCGCCTGGGTTGGTCTCCTCAGCATGACCGAGCTCCGCCGCATCATCCTCACGGCCTACACCCTGAAAATCATCATCGCGATCGTGCTCACGCCTATTCTTTACGCCCTCCACGCGTTCATCAGCCGCGCGCTCGGTGTCGAACCTCTGCCGCCCGACGAGGGCAGCCCGGCACCATAATCACCAGCCCGAGGCTCAAGCGTAGAGGGAGGTGAGAAGTCCTTCTTTGAACTCGATGTCGCCGAAGTCAGCCAGCGTCGAGTCGAAAGCTGCCGCGATGGTTGCGAGGTAATCGACGCTCGAAGCGTCCTCGAAGGTCAGATAGCGCCCCGTCTTGATCACGCCGCCCGCGTCGCCTATGAGAAGATAGGGAATACTGGACAGAGAGTGGGTGTTGCCCTGGGCCACTTCGGTACCCCACAAGATCACCGTGTGATCGAGGGCCGTGCCGTCGCCTTCCGGAATCGCCGCCAAGCGCTCCATGAAATAGGCGATCTCGGCCATGTGCCAGCGAGCACGTCCGGTGAGAATGTCCCAGGAAGCCGTGTCACTGTCGCCGGAGTGGCTCAAACTGTGCCCTTCTCCGCCTTGGTCGAGCCACGGATAGCGAATGCGATTGAAGCCTGTGGAGTATTGGACGCTGGCGACGCGCGTCAGATCACAGGCGATCGCTGCCGCGAGCAAGTCGAGATGTGCTCGACTGACTTTCGGCATGTCGCTCTCGCTATCCGGATTCAGGCCGACCACCTGCTCCGGAGCCAAACAGGTTTCCCCATCCGCGCCGATGCCGAGGCGTCGCTCGAGGTCCCGCACGAGTTCGGTGTGCGCGTCGAGTTTGTCTCGATCTTCCGTCGAAAGCTTGGGCCTGATGGTCCCGAACTGCTCAAAAACCGTATCGAGAACCGCCGATTTGCGACTCGCGCCTGACCCGGGCTCGACCGGCATGCGCTGGAACAAGCGCTCGTAGAGTTGCGCGGGGTCGTTCGTGGGCGGGAGCGGCGCTTCCGGACCGCTATAGGAAATCCGGCCCTGCACGTCATTGTCCATGCAGCGAACGCCGAGCTCGAGAGACCGGAACCGGCTCGAGCCTCCGATCTTTTCCGCGATGACCTGATCCAAGCTCGGGCCCCGAGCCCAGCCGGCCTGCGATCCGCAGCCATCGACGAACTCCCCTTGCGCCAGAGTTTGGCCTGTGAAGAGCGCGCCGATGCCTCGCTGGTGAGGTCCACCGTTGCCTTTCGGTGAGAGGCCGACCTGACAATTCACGCCCGAGACGAGCAGGAGCCGATCCTTGTAGGGAGCGAGCGGCTCATGGATCTTTCCAAGGTCAAAGTCCTCCTCCGAGCGAACGACAGAAGGAAACCAGTTCTTGGTGACTGTGCCGTTCGGACTGTTGAAGACAACGAACCTAAGGGGCCACTCAGAGTTGGCTGCGCGGACCTCAAGAGAGCGAAGGAGGGGCAGCGCGAGGGCCGCTCCGCCCCCGCCCAAGAGAGCGCGTCTCGGAATCTTCAAGGCCTTCTTCATGGAGTCGTCTCCGAGGAATGAGGAGCCATCCGGAAGGGACGACTCTTGGTGATCGCAACGAGCACCTCGACGAGCTGAGTGTCGGAGCTGCCTCCGTCGAGGGAAGCGAGCACCTCACAGGAGTCCGCCGAAGTCACGCCGCGGGCGATGGCGAACTCGAGCCATTTGCGCGTCACACAATCGAGCACCGTACTTCCGATCGTGAGGCGCTGCGAGAGCTCTCCGAGCCCCGTATAAGAGCCCGCCATCGTCGGATCCGGCACCTCGTCGAGACTCCCGCTCACATCAATCGGCTTGCCCTCTTGTTCGGTCCGATAGCGGCCCAGCTGGTCGTAGGCCTCGAAACCGAAGCCCACCGGATCGATCAGCCGATGACACTCAGCACACACTCCGAACTCCGTGTGCACTCGGAAGAGCTCTCGAGTGGTCAGGCCCGGCTGAGGATCGGGGGGATTGTTGTTCACGCTGGGAGGCGGATTCGCGACCGGCGCACAGAGCAGCGCGTCGCGTACGAACACGCCTCTTTGGATCGGGGAAGACTGGTTCGCGAGGGAGAGCCGCGTCAAAAGCGCAGGTTGACCCAAGAGTCCTGGGCGAGGCTCCGGCGGCACAAGGCGCGTGAAAGGAGCAGTCGGATCGGTCGCGTAGCCATAAAAAGCCCCCATCTCGGGCGTCGCGTAGACGACCTCCGTCGTCAGAAGATCGCGGATCGTGCCTCCTGCCCAGAACACATCGTCGAGGAATGCGAGCAGTGATCCCTGAAGATCTCGCCCGAACTCCTCCGGAGCTCCTTCTCGAGCGAGACTCGGGAGGCGATTCGTCTTGAGCCAGAGCGAGTGGAACTCGCGGACGCGCTCTTTGGCTCGCGGATCGGCGAGCAAGCGCCGCGCTTCAGCCTCGATCCCAGCCGTGGTCAAGAGAGCGCCCTCTTCCGCACGCTGGAGCAAGAGCTCGTCAGGCATGCTTCCCCAGAGGAAGTAGCTGAGGCGCGAGGCAAGCTCGTAAGAACCAAGCGGAAGCTCCCGGCTCTCCGCGAGGGGCTCAGAAACCGGAGGCGCCTCGACCCGGTAGAGAAACTGCGGCGAGAGGAGCGTAGCTTCAATGATCGAGCGAAGGCCCTCGGCGTGGCCAGAGCCGGGCGCCACCCGATCGTAGAGAGTCTCGAAGCTCGCAAGTTCCAAGCTCGACGGGGCGCGGCGGAATGCACGACGAAGAAAACGGGCGACGAAGTCACTGGCGCACTCTCGCTCGCCCTTTCCCTCACAGCTGACAAGGCCTGCAAATGCGCGCGTCTGGGCGCTCGCCGCAAGCTTCGAAGCAGCCAGGTCCAGCTGTTCCACGAGCAGGGGCGTCGCCGCGTAGGAGCGCGCGTTATTGTTGAAACCGTTCACCTCCGGCTCTTCCGGAAAGGTCACGGTCGGGTCTTCAGTCGTCCCGAAGAGGTCTTGCACCGTCCGCCTGTACTCCGAACGCGTGAGTAGACGCGCACCGGGCGCCGGAAGTGGCAGCTCCTCACAGGCGACCGAAGCTCCACCGCCAGAAGCCGGTCCTCCCCCCGCACCGTCCGCGGGAGATCCCGAAAGCTCATTGCACCCCAAGAGGGGAAAGCAAAAGGCAGTCCAGCCAACGAAGAAAGAAAGGCGCACGGTCAAAAATGTGCGCTGAGGGCGCGCTCGGGTCAACGCGATCGAAGCCCCAACTCGACGAGTACGAACAGTGCAGTGAAAAACTTCCCGCTCGAGAGCCAAATTCGACCGAAAAAATTGCGCTGGGGTCCTTGAGGCGCGCTCAACGCTCCTCTTTCCGGGGTTCGACGTAGCCCGAGATCCGCGCCCAGCTGGCTCCACCGCGGTTGTCCCGAACGACCGCCCAGATCCGCACCGGACCTGGCTTCGAAGGCGGCAAAAAACCTGTGCTGTGATCGGCGTTGAAGCCAGAGGCCGAGTCGTTCACCAGGCGTAGCTCCGAAGTGAGCCCTCCCCGATCGGTGAAATAACTCACCCACTGGCTCTCCTCGATTTCGCGTCCATAGTTCACATAGGACGCCTCATCGAGATCGACCGACTCCGGGTCGACGACCGCGAACACGCGCTCCTCTTCACAGCTCGCCCCTGGACTCTCACTGCAGGCTTGGAAACAGGCGACGCCCGGGGCACAGCCATCTAGGTCAGGGATTTCGAAAGCGCGTCCTACGCACTCTTCATCATAGCAATCGACCTGAACCGACTTTCCGTTCACGCGGACGTCGAGGATGCGCGGATTCGGATTCCGGAACTCGGGGTAGACGAAGATCTGCGAATAGCCGACGACAAATCCCTCGGAACCCACGGGCTCTCCATCGTCGTCGATGCAGACAGGAAGCCCAGTGAAATGGCCTTTCCCGTCCGTAGTGCCGCTCGTCGGCACGTCGTTTCTTCCCTCGCCGGAAGCGCCCCCTTGCCCGCCTGCTCCGCCGAAACCTTCGTCGATCGGCTCTCCGGCAACCGTGAAGCGCCCCGCGCACACTCCGTAAAATACAACTGCGAGTCCGTAGGGAGTCTCATCGCCGGACTGGGGACGGACGGCGTCCTCAGGGATCTTGAGCTCGAAGGTGTCCTCGTTGAAGACAAAGCGCGGCGTGAGAGAAGGCTCCCCTTGCAAACACAGCTCGAAGCGATCGTTTGGAGGATTCACGCACCAGAAGCCGAAGAAGCGCTGGACCGGAGTTTTCTTCGGTCCGTCCCAAAGGAGCTCGAGCCGCACCACTTCACCTGGACGTGCATAAGGCGCCGACTTTCGGAGGCCCAGAATGCGCAAAGACTCCACAACTCCGACTGTCGAAAGCATCGGACCGCAGCTCGTCCCGAGCACAAACGCCGTCGCCATGCTCGCGCCGAGGAGCGCCCGCAAAATCCGCCACTTTCCTCGTTTTGCGCTCGACATCAGAACTCCCCCCGCAGACCAAGGCTCGGCAGAATCGGTAGGCCTGTGTTGTAAGCTTTCTGGCTGTAATCGAAGCCGTACACGTAGGACTCTACCGCAGCGTTATTGTAGACGTTCTGGACGTCGAGATAGGCGTTCAGACGGAAGTCCCTAAACTGCCAGCGCTTGTCGATCCGCACGTCCACCTGGTGAAAGAGAGGCAGTCGCTCGCTGTAGCGGGGGCCTTCGATCGCTACGTAAGTCCCCGAGTCGCCTGCAAATATCGCCGGAAGCGCCGGACGCCCGACGGTCGGGGTGGCGAGCTGTCCGCTCACCACGCGAAATCGAGCGCCGATTTCCCAGCCCCGGCCAAGACGATAGCTGCCGAGCAGGATGAGGTTGTGAGTCTGATCGTATTGGAACCGGTATTTTTCCTGGTCGGGCCGGTCTTGCCTGAGGCTCTCACTGAGCGTGTAAGAGACCCAGCCGAAGAAGCGATCGTCAGCTCGGTACTTCAGCCACGTCTCGAGACCCACGACCTGACCTCGGCCCTCGGTATCGTAGATGACTTTGTTGTTCGCACCCGGTGCGCTGGAGACGAGCGCGCTCAGATCCTTGTAGTAACCTTCCACCGTGAGATCCAGGTGATCGGTGAGGCCCTGTTCGACGCCAAGCGAATAGTGGTACGCGAAGTTGCTGCCGACGCCAGGAGTTCCAAACTGTGCGCTCGATTCCTGGAACTGAGGAGGCTGGGCGAAACGACCCACACCCGCCTTGAGGACGGTGGTGCGTCCTTTGCCCCAGGGAGCATCGTCTTCCGGCAAGAAGAGAGAATAGCGAGCGCTGACGCGCGGGCTCACGTCGGTCTGACCTGAGTCTCGCGAGAAGTCGACACGCAGACCCGGCACGAAGCGGAAGCGAGGCGTGGGCTGCCATTCGAGGTCCGCGTACCAGGCCGGCCGAAACACCGCCCCGCTATCGGAGGACTCGATAGAAGGCCTGGTCGAAAGGGGCTGATCGGCGGTTTGTCCCCTCGGAAGCGGGGGAGGTACGCGGACGAAGATATCGTAGGGAGAGAGCGAGAAGTCGAGTCCGAGGTTCGCGCGCAGGGTGCGATGGACCTTGTAGCCGATCTCGCTCCGCAGATAGACCGGGATGGTCCTGAGATCGAAACGGAGGTTCCCACCGAGACCGAAGTCGAGGGACTCGGTGCCGACCGAGAGCTGAGCATCGATCGAGACGCGATCCGTCAGGTCTTTTTGGTAGAGCGCCTGCACCCGGGAGAACGCAGTCGCGTACCTGAGGTTCCCGCCGAATCCCGGCTCACTGGCCGCGGGGTTCGTAATGATCGTCTCGAAGCGATCGTCGGAGCCATAGAAGCGGAGGCTGAGTCTTTCGCCCGGCTCCGAGCTGTAATCGACGAGCACCTGATAGTCGTAATAGACAGGCGCCGAGGTCACGCTCGCGCCAGCGCTCTCGAGCACCGGCTTGAGCCAGGAGTCGATGTAGCTGCGTCGCCCGGCGACGGCGAAGGTCCAATTCTTCGCGATCGGCCCCTGTACAAGAACGCGCGCATCGATCAGATCGACCTGCGCCATTCCATGGAAGCATCCTTTTCGTTCCGTCGGAGCGCCGTAGGGCCCGTAACAATCAGTGTTCGGGGAGCGGAAGCCCGCGTCCACGATACCGCCCATGACGCGGCCGTAGCGCACGGAGAAGTTACCGGGATAGAAGTCGATCCGATCAAGAAGCTCGGTCGGGATCACGCTCGAGAGGCCACCGAAGTGGTAGATGAGCGGAACCGAAGTGCCGTCGACGAAGTAACCCGTGTCTTGAGGCGCTGAACCGCGCACGATCAGAAGGCCCGCGAGAGCCGGAGGACGCGCAACACCAGGCAAGCTCTGGATCGAGCGCAAGGCATCACCGGACGTGCCGGGGATTCGCTCGATCTCGCGCCTTTGGAGGGTGCGCTTGGTGACTTCGCGGGGCGGACGCTCTCCGCGCACGATGATCTCGTTTTCGGCGGCTTGGGGTGCGAGCCGATAGGTCACAGCTGTCGCTTCGCCTGCCGTGATCGACTCATCTCCCTGATAGCTCTCGAACCCGTCCGGCTGGATTTGGACGCGATAAACGCCAGGGGGGAGCCCTTCAATCCGGAAGCGCCCCTCTTCGTCCGTGACAGCAGCGTACTGATTCCCGAGTGGGTCGGTCACGAGAACGTCCACGCCGGGCAGCGGCGTGTCGGGACCGGAAAGGAAGACGGTACCCTCGAGATCCCCCCACGTCACCGCTGGAACTTCGGCAGGTGCGGGTTCGGGCTCGGGCTGAGCGGTTTCGGGAGGCTCGAACTGATACTCGAACCCGATCTTCACCTTGCGCGGTTGGCCATTGACGAGGGCCGGCCGGAACTTGAGAGATCGCGCAGCCTTGGTCGCGGCTTCATCGAAGCCCTGGTGACTCGCCTCCATCACCAAAGCCTCACTCACCGACCCGTCCGCTTCGACGGTGAGCTGGAGGCGTACGGTCGAAGCGGGTCTCTCGGGACCGATCTCCTCCGGATAAACCGGGGCCACGTAGGACTCGAGCTCCGGCATAATAACCGAAGGCCGATCAATGTCCGCAGGCGCAGGGTCGGTGGTAGGGCCGGGATCGCCAGCAGGCGGAGAGCTCGGCACCGACTCTTCCGCGGCTTTCAGCCCTTGGCCTGTAAAGAGGAGCACACTCAGCGCAAGGAGAGATCGGCGCTTGCTCGGCACGAGCACCTAGGTAGAAGCGAAGCGGTCTCGCCGCAAGCCTATCCGCGGTCCCCCCTTTCCTCTTCATGCACATAGCTACCTGGAATATCAACTCCGTCCGGGCCCGCGTCGACCTCGTCGAGCGTTTCCTCCGGGAGCGGGCGCCGGACGTCCTTTTGCTCCAAGAGACGAAGGCGAAAGACAGCGAATTTCCCGTCGAAACGTTCCTTCCGTTCGGCTACTCGACCGTGCGTACAGGGCAATCCTCCTATAACGGCGTCGCCATTATCGCCCGCTCACCCATCGAGGACGTCGAGACCGAGTTCGTCGGCAGCGAAGGCCCGGCCGAACAGCGCCGTCTCATCTTCGGGACCGTCAAGAGCCCCGCGGGCCGGCCGATCCGCGTCTGCTCCGTCTACGTCCCCAACGGAAAAGCCCTCGACTCACCTGCCTACCCTGAGAAGCTCGCCTTCCTCAGGCGACTCGGCGAAACCCTCAGCGCCCAAGGCCTGGTCGGCGATTCGCCAGCGATGCCTCTCGTGGTCGGCGGAGACTTCAACATCGCCCGGGATGCCCGAGATGTGTTCGACCCTGTCCAGATGGCCGGCAAGCTCCATTTCAGCGAAGAGGAGCGAGCCACCTTCGACGCCCTGCTTTCGCTCGGGCTCGTCGATCTGTTCCGAGAGTCGTCCAGTGAGGCGGGGCTCTTCTCCTGGTGGGACTATCGCATGCAGGCATTCCGAAGGAATCGTGGCCTCCGCATCGACTACCTACTCGGCAATCGGCTGGCGACCCCGGGACTGGTCCGCGCGCACATCGATCGCGAGCCCCGCGCCTGGACGCGCCCGTCCGATCACACCCCCGTAGTCGCAGAGTTCACAAATCTCTGACCGTTCCGACGCGCCCACTCACCCTGCGGCCCTCTCACACACAAGCTTCGAGTCGCTCGGCAGCCTCAACGCTCATCCTCCCGCGACGAAACCATTTCTCTAGGCTCGGGCGCTCCTTGAGCGCGCGGGAGACGCGGAGATAGCCTACGAGGTAAACGACGTCTCTCCCAAGCCCGGGACCACGCGCCGCTCGCGCCCAGATCCGCACAGCTTCGTCCCTTTGGTGACCGAGATCACAGAGCTCCGTCACAATCGATCTGGGAGGTGCGCCTTCGAGGACGGCTCGAGCCGCCTGGTAGCGGTGCGCAAGTTCCCGGCGACGAGATCCTTTGAGGAAACCGCCGCGCCGCTCAAGCTCAAGCGCAAATCCCTCCTCGTCGAGTCCGGACAGTACTGGACCTATCGCGAAGGGCGCGCCAAAGCGCTGAGCCTCGAGGCGGGGCAGAAGGTGAGCCTCGAGCTCATGCAGGAGGATCCGCTCCCCAAGCGAACACGGGACTTGAAGACGCCGCTGCACGAAGAGCGTCCCCGCACCAGCCGCCGCCCGGCTCGGCATATCTCGCGCAACGACTTGAATCGGTAGCTCGCGCTCCGCAACTTCGCGCCGCGCAAGTTCTTCGAGGGAGACGAGCGGCTCGCTGTCTTCCTCGATGACACCCGCCCGGAGCCAAACGCGCGCTAGGGCATCGCCTTCGATCAGGAGCCCGTGAAAGGGCGTAAGGAGGTCGAGGGTCGCCTTCCGCACTATGTCGCTTCCGAGGAGCGCTGCCCTCGCGGCCTCCGAGTCGAGCTCGGCCACTCGTTCCTTCAACAGGTCGCAACGCAAGTCCGGAGCGAGTCGAGCGAGTTCATGATCCGCGCGCGCGAGCTCTCCACGAAGTGCGTCGAGGTCCCGGAGCGGACGAACCGGCAGCTGCGACTCCGAGAGCGGCGCCGCTCCCTCCACTATCGCAGCAACCGCCGCCGAAAAACCGGTGGGGGTTGCTCGATCGAGCAGGCAAATCCTGGCTTCGAGATCCAAGAGGCGCTCCTCGATGCGGTCGAGCTCGGCCCGCCGCGGCGGAGGGGCGCCTGAGGTTTCCAGCGTCCCCTCCCGGTCAGAGCTTCGAAGCCGCTAGGTTCGAGAGCTCGCTGCGCTCGCCCTTGGTGAGCAGGACGTGTCCAGCGATCGTTTCATCGCGCAACCGATCGGCAATCAAGGAGAGGCCGTTGCTCGTGGCATCAACGTAAGGATTATCAATTTGATATGGATCGCCTGTTAGCACGATCTTCGTCCCCTCGCCGCAGCGAGTGACCACGGTCTTGACCTCGTGCGGCGTGAGGTTCTGCGCCTCGTCGACGATGACGAACTGAGCCGGCAGGCTGCGGCCACGAATGTAGGTCAGGGGTTCGACCTGAATCTGTCCGCTGTCGAGTAGCTCCTCGAAACCGCGGAAACCGCGACGTTTCCCGCCACCCGCGACCAATAGATACTCGAGGTTGTCGTAGAGGGGCTGCATCCAGGGGCCGAGCTTCTCGTCCACGTCCCCCGGCAGATAGCCGAGGTCTCGTCCGAGCGGCATAACGGGACGACTGATCAAGAGGCGCGTGAAAGCTCCTCCTTCGACGACACGCGAGAGCCCCGCCGCCAGCGCAAGCAAGGTCTTGCCTGTACCGGCCGAGCCGATCAGTGTGACGAGCTTCACACTGTCATCGAGGAGCAAGTCAAGAGCAAAGGCCTGCTCACGGTTGCGCGGGCGAATGCCCGCGATGCCTTCGCGCGGAGTGATGAGCTGACGAACGGCGCCTTGTTTCGGATCGAAGCGCCCAAGGCCCGTTCGATCCTGGAGCCCGAGCTCGCACAGCATCACGCTACCGTTCGCGGGGATGTCGCGCCTCGGGATCTCGAGGCGGCCTTCTTTGAAGAAGCGCTGCAGCTCTTCCGGAGAGACGGAGATCTCCGTGATGCCCGACTCAAGTCGATCGGGATCAACAGTCTGGTTTTCGTAGGCCTCCGTCTCGAGACCGAGAGCGTCTGCGCGAATCCGCAACGAGACGTCCATCGTCACGAAGACTGTCTTTTTGCCGGCGGCAGCGTCCCGAATGTCGAGAGCCGCTTGAAGGATCGCGTTGTCACCGGCGCTCGGCTTCAGGGCCACCGCCAGCACAGACTTCTTATCGGGCACGTAAACACGAAGAGAACCTCCGTCGCCCACGGGAACTCCCGCAGCGAGAGTTCCGCCCCCCTCTCGGAGGGCATCCAGATTCCGGACAACACTGCGAGCGTTCCGACCGCGCTCCCCCGAGTCTCGCTTGAATGTATCGATCTCCTCGATCACATAAATCGGAACGTAGAGATCGTTGTCCTCAAACTTGTAGATACATTGGGGATCGTGGAGGAGGACATTCGTGTCGAGAACGTAGTTTTTCTTCATTCGTGCACTCGCGGGGACAGGCCCCTCGGACAAACGGCATCTCGGCACCCCAGTCCGATTTCTCTCTTGAGCAATAGCGAGCGGCGCCTTCCCTGGCAATCCGCCGGCTTCAGACTTGGGAGCACCGCCTGACGCTCAGCCCGCACATGCCGAGTGAGGAAAAGTAAGTGTCCGCTCCCTGCCTGCCATGTTTCAGGCTAGCATCCGGGGCCCGTGTTCGACCTCAAGCGGCGCTTCCTGCTCCCCATCGGGGTCGTTACCTATTTCTCGCTCGCGCTCATCGCCAACCGATCGGGCCCGGCTCCGAGTTGGCTCGCGCTGGCCCCGCCACTATTGGCCCCGCTGCTGCTCGGGTTCCTTCTCACGAGAGCCGATCGGTACCGGAGCGCTCATCGCTTGGTCGGGCCCGAGCGACCCCTCGAACTTCTGCTCTCGGGGCTCGTTCTTTTTCTGATCCCGCTCAGCCTCCGAGGAGACGGACCGCTCACGCGTCTCATCGAGGCGATCGCAGTCCACGCCGCAGCGCTCGGCACCTTGCTCCTCATCACTTCGGTTGAAGCCCCTCCCGGGTTCCGTCGCGTCCCCCCGAGGGCCCAAGCGCGCGACATCCAATTCGCCCTGAGCGCTTTGTGGGCACCAGCGACGCTCGCTGCGCTCCTGGCCCTGGTTGCTCCGGGCCTCATCCCACTCCCTCCGCTTGCCCTCGACACCGCGCTCACCTTCTCCGCTCTCGGCAGCCTGCTCCTGCTGCTCGCCGCAGAGGGCAGAATCTACTTCCTGCGCGGCCTCGAGCTCGGAACGCTCGATCGCTCGAAAGCCGGGCTCGCCCTGCTGCTCACCTCTCTAATGGTGGCGCTCGGTTCCGTCCTCTTGGACATCGGCCAGAGCGACAAGATCGCTCTCGACTGCCTGCTCGGGGGTTCCGTAGCGGTGGGCATCACCAAGATCGCGCCGAACCCCACGCTCATCGCCCGGATCGTGCGGGGCCTCATGACGCTGCTGTTGATCGGTGGCCCCCTGTCCGCCTTACTGGCCTGGACCGCACTCCAGTCTCCCGAGCGCACAGTCACCATCACGCTCATCACCTTCGCGCTGGCAGCGCTGCTCGGCGCCCTCGCGAATGCGGTGGCCAAGCCCTTCCGTCCGCGCGCTGAGCGCTTCTTGAGCGCCGTCCTGCGCGCTGAAGTCGCCTCTCTCGATCCGGACCCGGACCGCGCCATGACGCGCGTCTTGCTCTCGCTCGTGGTCTCCGAGGTCCACTCGAACTATCGCCCCGAGATTCTGACCGCGAACCCGGGTCGCCTGCTCTGGGTCGAGACCGGCGGCTTCCTTCGGGAAAAGCCGGCTGACTTCCTCAGCGAAGTCTACCGGCTCGCGTCCCTCGAACCCTTCGGAGTCCTCCGCCGGGAGAGCCTCGAAGGGGCAGCCGTGCGGCAGCCTGAAGTGCGCGAAGTGCTGAGCTGGTTCTTGGCCCATGAGGCGGGCGTCGTCGTCGCCCTGCAAGAGGAGGATGGTCCCGTAGGACTACTCGTCATTCCGAGAGGTCGACGCACGAGCTGGCTCAGCTTCGAAGAAGCCGAAGCCTTGGGACGCCTCGGTGAAAAGCTGACGGGGCTGGTCTCGATCCACTCAGCACTCGTCCGCAGTCAGGCGCGCGACCTCGCCGCCAGGAAATTGCTCGACGAGGAACGGAGCCAAGCTGAGGTTCTTCGAGAAAAGTTCCAAGCTGTCGAGGACGGAGCCAAGAGCGAGGCGGAACGACTCGCTCTGCCGCTCAATGTCGCTGGGCATAGCCCACGGGCAATCCAAACCAAGCAAGAGCTCGAAGGGCAGCGAGACGCACGGCTCGTCCTGCTCAAGACACCGGCGGGCGTCGACCCGGTGCCTTGGGGCGCCTACTTGCACCTCACCGGCACTTTGGGCCCGCTGATCGTCTTTGACATCTCCCCTTATGGACACGGGGCGCCCGAGCTCGAAGAGCTTCTCCTCACAGGTCCCGCATCCGCGTTCCGGCGGGCCGCAGGCGGCACCCTACTGGTCCTGGGAGCCAATCTCCTCGGAGAGGCGCTCCTAACCGAGTTCTTACGCCCGGCGCCGCTCGCCCTCTCCGGCTCAGCCCCCGCGCGCGTCTTGCTCAGCGCACCCGACCCCAAGCCCCTTCTGTCGCCGGCCCACAGCGCGCCCGTCATTGTGCTCCCCGAGCTTCGAGAACGCGCAGAAGATCTCCAAACTCTGATCGCTTTCGAACTCGCTCGCCTCGGCTCACTCGGGCGAGGAACGCCGCTGAGCCTCACGCGCGCTGCCCTCGGCGAGCTCCTGGATCGGCCTTTCTACGGAAACGACGTCGAACTGCGCGGGACGCTCGCGGCCCTTGTCGCGAAGTGTGAAGGCGCTCAGATCTCCCGAGAGGAGCTGCTCGCCGCTCTGCGCGCTGGGCTCGCGCCTTTGCGAAACGATGAGAGCGGCGGGGGCGAAGAAGGAACATCCAGCGAGACAACTCCGCGCAAACGTGCCCGCTCCGCGCCGCGGGCACGCTATTGATCCTGCCCAAAAGGCCTGAGCCTCGACACCGCCCGCAGGCATCGTAGCATGCCGGACAGCTTCGGTGCTCGGGCAGCGCAGTGCGTGGCGCAAGGGCCCGCTCGGAAGCGACGAGGGTAATTTTGTGATGATGGGAGCGCTGGTAGGAATTTCCGTCGCTGACAGGTTTCAGCTCGAGGAGCTGGTCGGTCAAGGGGCGGAAGGCGCCGTCTACCGCGGGCTCGACCTCGAGACGCAGGAGTCAGTGGCCGTCAAGATCTTCGGCCAGAGCTCATCAGAAGCTCATCTTCTCTCGCGCATCGATCACCCAGGCATCGTCAACCTGATCGCCTCAGGGACGCTTGCAGGAACTGAGCTTGAGTACATGGTGGTCGAGTGGCTCGGAGGCCATTCACTGCGCACCGAGCATTCTCTCGATCCCCTCTCTCTCTCAAAGGTGACAGCGCTCGGTATCCTCGTAGCTCGCACTCTCGCCGCCCTCCACGAGGCGGGCATCGTGCATCGCGATATCAAGCCAGAAAACGTCATCCTGCGAAGGCCCGCCTCCCACGACCCGCTCTGCACCGAGCTCGGCGCCGATCCCATCGTGATCGACTTCGGAATCGCCTCCTTCGAGCCCACCGATCGCATCGCCGGCACTCCCGCTTACCTTTCTCCAGAACAAGCACGCGGGGAACGCGACGTCGACGCTCGCAGTGACGTCTACTCGCTCGGCGCGACGCTGTTCGAGCTGCTCGCCGGAGCCCCGCCCCATTTCGGTCCGAGCGCCGTCGCCACACTCGCCAAGACGGCCACCACGCAAGCCCCGCGGCTCTCTCTCTTGCGCCCGGGCATTCCTCGCAGGCTCGACGACTTGATCGACGCCATGCTCCGCACCAAGCGCGAAGAACGCCCCACCGCGGCGGAGGTCGCCGAGCGGCTCGCCACATGCAGGACCTCGGATTTCGTGTCCATCTCCAACTACCCGGAGTCGAGTTCGAGCCCAGCAGGCCCCGCTTCTCTGACACGGCTCGTCACCATCTTGGTCGCAACAGGTCTCTCGGACCAAACGCGCGCTCTCGCGATGCTCCGGGAGAAGGGCGCGATTGCAACCCCGCTCGGGTCGGACGCCGCCGTGGGTCACTGGGGCGCGGTGCGCGCGACGGGCGACGAAGCCAAGATCGCTATGCTCATCTCCCTCTCACTGGCGGAATCCGGCGCCGCCGTCGGAATCGCCACCGGACGCGCTCGACTGGTCGGCGATCTGAATCAGCTTCAGCCGGTCGGAGAAGTCGTGGATCGCGCGGCGTCACTCGCTCGTGAGGCTCAAACAGGCCAAGTGCTCGTCGACTCGACGAGCTCTGAGCTCGGTCGAGGGCGCTATGAATTTCGCCTACGCGAAGACGGCTCGGCCTTCCTGGGCCCCCCCAATCGATTCGCCACCAAGCGCTCCGGCGGCGCGCCTTTTGTCGGCCGCGAAGCTGAGCTCGCTCGCATCATTGACTCCTACGATCGCGCCACTAGCGAAGGGCACTCGCTGGTTGTTCTCATCAACGGACCACCCGGCATCGGCAAGAGCCGCCTACAGCGGGAGGTTGTCGCGCGCCTCTCGGGGCGCCCCGAAGCGCCCCGAGTCGTCGTGCAAAGAAACGACGCCTACGGCCAAAGGCACGTCCTCGGAGCCGCTCTCGATGTCTTGCGCGGGGTTCTGCGTCTCGGGAAGGGGGCCGACGCGGAAGAGGCTCTCCAGGCGATCGTTGAACGCGTCGGGCCCGAGACGTTGAGTGATGTCTCGAACGAAAGTCAGAAGCTCCTCAGCGAACTGCTCGGCAATGAACCGCTCGGCGGGTCCATGAGTGTCCACACCTTGCGCGACGCTCTCTGGATCGCGATGACAGACGTCGTCACCAAAGTCCTCTCCAACGAGCCTATTTCGCTCATCATCGAAGATCTGCAGTGGGCCGACGCCGAAAGTATCCTCTGGCTCGACCACCTCACCGGTCGCGACACGAACCGGACGCTGCTCCTCTTGGCCTGCGTCCGGCCCACCTATTTCCAAGAGCATCAGGCGCGTTTCGCCGGGCGCGCCGTGGTGCGCATCGACCTGCGTCCCGTCTCGAAGCAAGCCTCCGGAGCGATCGTCCGCTCGATCCTCGGCCCCGACGCCAGCGAAGAGACGGTCGCGCAGATCGTGCAGCGTTCGGGAGGCTCTCCGCTCTTCGCTGAAGAGCTCGCGCGCCTCTCGGCCCAAGGCCTCAAGACCCCCGAAGCTCCGACCATCGAAGCGGCAATCCAAGCCTCCCTCGACCACCTCTCGCCCGAAATCCGAAGCGCCCTGTCCAAGCTCAGCGTGCTCGGGCTCGCGATCTGGGAAGGAGCTTTCCCCGTGCTCGGGATCGACGATCCCGAGCCCTTCCTCGACACCTTGGTGAGCCAAGAGATCCTGGTCGCCCAGGAGTCGAGCCGGTTCCCGCTCGAGAAAGAGTACCTCTTCAAACACGCATTGATCCGCGACGTCGCCTACTCGGAGCTGCCATCTCCCGAGCGCACCCGTCTCCACGCCCTGGCGGGCAAATGGCTCGCCGATTTGGGTGAGGACGCGGCCACTGTCGCTGGACACCTCGATCTCGGTCAGCAGCCGGAGGCAGCGGCGAGCTATTGGGAGCTAGCATCGAAGCGCGCCCTTTCGGCGAATGCGCTCCGGGACGCTCTCTGGATGGCGGAACGGGCCTTGGCCTTCGCCGAGAACCGAGCTGAGACCTTCCGCCGAGCCGGTCTGCTCGACGAGGCCTGGTCACGCCTCGACCCGAGAGCCGCCGAGCGAGAGAGCGCCGTCAAGGCGATGGAACAAACCGCTGACACTCCGATCGATGTCTTGCGAGCTCGAGGCGCGCGCGCTCGCTACGAGGACGCCCGCGGAGGAGGCCAAGAAGTCGGCAAGCAGCTCGAAGCCGTCGAATTCGACGCGGAAGCGCTCGCTGATTGGACCGAGCTCGATCGGATCCGCGCCGCGATCGCAGCCCGGGCGGCCTTTGCCGGCGACTTGGGACTCGCCGAGCGCAAGGTGAAAGAGCTGCTCGACGCCGACCGTCCCCACGCGCACGGCGCACAAGTGGACGCCTTCCAGACGCTGGCGGTGATTCGGCAAGCGCAGGGCTCTGTCTCCGCTGCTCTCGAAGCTCGGAAGAATGCAGCCCAGGCCGCGCGCCGAGCCGGATTGAAGGAGCGCGAGGCGATCCTTACGACCAACCTTGGCTTCGCCCTCTCGATCCTCGGAGCTAAACAAGAGGCTCGTGAGGCGCTCGAGAAGGGAATGGCTCTCGCCGATTCTATCGGTAGTCCCGCTGCTACACGCCATGCGCAGATGAACCTGCTTGGTTTCTCCGCGGTGTATGGCTCTGACCGACGCCTCGACGCGCTCCTCGCTGAGACCCGCTCGGAAGCGGACAGCCGCGCCAGCGAGCGCTTCTCGCTCCTCGATCGCGGAAACATCGGCATGCTCTATTACCGAGGAGTCGAGCTCCTTGCCGGAGATTCGCCTTCGTCCTGGACTCGCGCAAGGACGCTGCTCTCCCGTGCCGCCGAACGCTATCGAGCCCTCGCTCACAACGATGTTCTCCCGGTAGCGCTCGGGAACTGGGCAGAAGCGGAACGGCGTTTGGGCGCACTGGATGCCGCCATTGAGCTCGCCGAAGAAGCTGCGCAGTGGGTCGACAAGGGTGCACCGAGCCTGCTGAACGAAGCACCGATCTACCTCGCGCTCCACAAGACCTACCTCGACCAAGACGCGCAGGACGCCGCAGAACAAGCTCTCGTCCGGGCGCTTGAGCCGCTGAAGCGCCGCTTCCTTGCCCTCGCTGGCTCGCCCTACGCTCGAAATTTCCTGACGGGACTTCCCGAGAACGCCGAGCTCGTAACGGCTATCGACGCGCTCGGCCTCTTGCCGCCCGAAATTCACGCGGCGCTCACAGGTTAGCCAGACCGCTCCCAGAAGGGCTCTCAGGAAAGAAAGCGCGAGCAACCAGTGCCCCTCCGGTCCCGTAGGCGCGCCGTCTCATCGTTTTCTCGGAAACTGCTGTCATCGAGCAGTACGCGCCTCGACTCCCGGGCGTTGACCTGCGAATCGCGCGCCCCCCAATGGGCGTAGCTCTCGGGAGCGCTTGAGTCGGTGGGCCTTTTGGCCGTACTTTGCGAGCTCGAAAAATGAGCCAGGACGACAAGCTCCCGTTCCGTGAACAGCTGGCCTATGGCGCGGGCGATTTCGCCTGCGTGCTCTATTGGCACACCTTCTCGAAGTACCTTCCTTACTTTTACACGGACGTCTTCGGCATCAGCGCCGCGACCCTCGGTGGGCTTCTCTTGTTCAGTCGCGTCTTCGCTGGCATCGACGATCCGGTCGTCGGGCTCTGGGCTGACCGGACGAACACCCGCTTTGGAAAGTTTCGCCCGTTCATCCTGTTCGGGGCTCTGCCCTTCGTGGTGTTCGGGGTCTTGACCTTTACCACGCCGAGCTTCGCGCCCACCGGAAAGGTGGTCTGGGCGTACGTTACGTACAACTGCCTCATGATCCTCTATACCGTCATCAACATCCCCTACACAGCAATGCTCGGGGTGATGACAAGCGATGGCGCGGCACGCACAAGGCTCTCTTCTATAAAATTCGTCTGCGCATTCTCCGCTGGCATGCTCATCTCAGCGACCCTTCTGCCCTTGGTGCGTTACCTCGGAGACAACGGACAGAATCCGCAGAAAGGCTGGCAGCTCGCCTTCATCTTGATCGGATTCGTGGCGCTCGTGTTCTTTTGGATCACTTTCACCGGCACCCGCGAACGGCTGGCGCCCGCGACGGAGCAAAAAAACTCCGTAACTGCAGACCTACGCCTGCTCGTCACAAACGGTCCTTGGCGCCTTCTCTTGGCGACCACCGTCAGCTTCATTCTGTTCGTTTCTCTCAAGAGCTCCGTCTTCGCCCACTACTTCAAATACTACGTCCTCGGCGGTGACACCTCGCGGGAAATCCCGCTCTTCTCAATTCCGCTCAGCTTCGACGGTCTCGTGTCCACCTTGAATACGGCGGGGCAGGCTGCCTCCGTCGTCGGCGTGCTCATCACAGCCTCCCAGTCCCATCGACTGCCGAAGTTCAAGACCTTCATCGCTTGCTTCTCGGTGGCCATCTCAGCGACAGCCTCCTATTTCTTCATTCCCCCGAGTCAGGTTCAGTACCTCTTCTTCGCAGAGATCATCGGCTCGATGGCCGCCTCTCCGATCCCGGTACTGCTCTGGGCCATGTACGCCGATACGGCGGACTACGCGGAGTGGAAGACAGGGCGACGGATGACGGGACTCGTCTTCTCTGCCTCGCAGATGGGGCAGAAGATCTCGTGGGCGATTGGGGCTTACGTCGCCTTCCAGATCCTGAGCTCCGTAGGTTTTCAAGCGAACGTCACACCGAGCCCGGCGGTCAGGCAGAGTCTCGGGCTCCTCGTCAGCCTGGCCCCCGCCTCCTTCGGGATCCTCTCGATCCTGATTTTTCTTTTCTACCCCCTCAAGGATCAGCGCGTCGCCGAGATTCAGGCCGAGCTCGCGGTGCGGCGGGCCCAAGCGAACTAGCCTGAGTGCCGAGAGCTCCTCGGAGAGGGCTCTCTTGCCGAAATGCTTAGAGGCGCGGTGCCGCCGCCAGGGAAGGCCCTCGCGCGCAGGCAAATGACGGACCAAGAGCGCCCCCTCCACCCAACACGGTAAGTCGTGCAATACTCCAGCCCAGCGAAGGCCCAGGCTCGAGTGGAAATTTCTAGAGGTAGCACAAAACGCAGGACGTCCATTTTCGGTGAGTCCGCTCAGGCAGCCGCAGTCCCGCCGAGGATGAAGGGAATCGGCTTCGCCAATGTGAAGAGCTACGTGCTGCATCGCCAGCCCCCCGGAAGTTGGGCGAAGGTCCTCGAGGCGCTCGATCCCGACGATGCTTCCGTGATCGACACCAGCGTGGCCGTCGGCTGGTACGAAGTCAGCCTATTCGCGAAGCTCCTCTACGCCGTCGATGACGTGTGCGGTCGAGGAGATCTCGCTCTCATGCGCGATATCGGCGCTTACGAAGCGGACAGTGACATGAGCCGGATCCTCCGGATCTTCTTCCGCGTGCTCTCACCCAGTCACATCTTCACCGCCGAAGCTCACCTCTGGCGTCATTTCCAAGACACGGGCTCCTGGTCTTGGACGAAGGTTCCGGGGGGCGTTGATGCGACCCTGACCGGTTGGGTGATCGACGATGCGCTCCTCGAAGAGCTGGCGGGTTACTTGTCGCGCATGCTCGAGTTCACGGGTGGGCGCCACGTGACAGTCCGTTACCGCATCCCGTCGCTCAACGGGGTGCGTGGCTGCGCCTTCGAATACCGCTGGCGCTAGCGTCTTTGGTGTGTCGTTCAACGCCGCACCGGCAGCTCGACTGTGCGCGGCACGTAGCGTTCGAACCCTTCGCGCACCCAGCGATCTCGGACCCTCTGCGCCAGCTTCGGGTCATCCCCCCAGAGAACTCCTGCCGAATAGACGATACACCCGCCCTCATATCCCGGGTACGCCGCCCACGCGACCGAGAAGCGATAGGTCGTGAAGAACATCGAGAGCTCGCCGTCCGCTGCGTGAATCAGGAGATCTTGGTCGCGGAAGCGGCCGCTCGTCTCCCGAATCGTCCCTCGCTTCCCCCCGAGCGCCTCGAACTCACGAATCGCTCTCGCTTCAAACTTCGCCATACAGCGGCGGCTCGAAGGTTCACCTTCGACTGGAACCGTGAAGGCGGCGGTGATCGCGTGATGGTCGTTTCCGTAGCTGAAGGCTGTGAACGTCGGCACGCCATGGTAGCGAACGCGACGCCAGTTGCCCGCGTCAATGAGAGGGAAGCCCGCCAGCCCGTCACGGTCGCTTTGCTCTCCCCAATCGGCGCCCAGCTGACGCTCGAGGGCGCTTTTGTGCGAATCCAAGCCCGGAAGCTCCGGCGCAAGAGGCGCAGGCTCGAGGTAGTTCTGCTTCGACGAACCCACCTTCGCCCAGCGGGCCACGACATCTCCGCGGGCGGCCACCGCTTGAGCTCCGAGGAGCGGGCCGGGAGCCCCCAGGTCGGCAGACGGCGAAGCCGCGCGGCCGCAGGCAATGAGCCCCGGAAAAAATGCAACGGCCACGAGTCGGGACAGGCGCACCCACCGCCCGCGCCACCGGAAACCTGAGACCGACTCTGGCCGCACCACCATGTTACTCTCCTCATACCTGTCTCCTTCCTCGGCCCCTCGCAAGCCGACGATGGCCCGCGTCCTTCGGATCACCTGAAACGCTGCGAAACCAGACAAGGCGAGGGCCCGCGGAACTCTGCGAAATCAGGCGGATGGCAGAGGTAGTTGCCGCGGAACTCTGCGATGGCAGTCGGAAAACGGCGTCGCCTCAAATCATGGTCTTCAGCAACCTCAGGTACCTCGGCTCGAGGAGACCGAGTCCCCGATCGGCGGCGCGCTCGATGTAGGTGGGAGAGCGACCCCAAGCCGCCAGAGTCCTGCCCCCGCGGGCGACACGCTCCTTGTCGATGACTTGATATCCGATGGCGTCAAGAGCGACAGGATCGGTGCTCGCATAGACGGAACCGTGGGGCACGCGCATCCGCGGATCCACGTCGAGCGGGCCCTTGTCGTAAAGAATCTTGAAGGCGTCGGTGATGTGCAGGCGCGCTCGGCTCTGCACAATCGGGTGCGCGTAAATGACGGCGATTTGAGGAGAGGCACCGTGAGCGTGGTGCTGCTGGGGGTTTTCGATGCTGCCCTGGGTGATGTTCTTGAGGGCACCTGTGAAGCCACAAATGCTGTGGTCCTTCATCAGGCTCATGTTGATGAGCGCTGTCGAGTCTGTGAGCTGGCGACAGAAACGCGTCGGGATGCGTTCGAAGATCATCTCGCGGGGCATCACCATGTCGCGGTTATTGTGGGACGTAGCGTTGACTCCCTCCGGAAGCCGATAGCCGCGCACGTTGACCCGCGTGCCCATCAAGAACGTCGGGTATTGCTCATAGACAGTGATATTTTTAGGAGGAACGCCGACCTCGATGATTGCCTCCACGATCGGCAAGATGACCTCAAAGTTGACGGCCATGGTGTGACCGACCTGTCCGCCAATGCCGTTCACCTTGATGGCCACGATGTCCGCCGGGTGGACGAAACGAGCCATGGCCGCCGTGAGGTTCGGAGCTCCTGTCAGATCCATGAGCAGCCGCTCGACCAGCCGACGCGCAAGCTCCGGGCGCGGCCAGAGCAGGTTCGGCTGCATCATCGAGGCATAGTCCCCCTTCGCCTCGACCTGAGCGACGATCCCCGGGCGTGAGAGGGGCGTGAATCCTTCTGGGGGCCGAGCAATGAAGCTCTGCGCCGAAGGCTCAGGCTCTTTGAATTCAGCCTGCGCGCCCCGGGCGAGTCCGGTCGCGAGCGCCGCAGCACCATGGGCCCAGGCGTTCAAGTGCGCCCGCCGAGTTTGGGTAGCACCCCGAGTTTTCATGGGTCTCGGGAGACCATAGAACACGACGGGCAAATGTCTCCCCCCGAGGGTCCCCGACAACCGCAAGGTCCGCTCGAGGCGGGCTTTCAGCCTGAGCCTCTCGCCTCACCAGGGTCGGCAGACTTCGCGCTCCCGGGCTCAGGAGCCCGAGGGAGTGTCCCCGGGCCTGCTTGCTTTCTCGTCAGGCGCCTTCAGCTCTTCTACGGGCGGCGGATCGAGCACGACCAGGTCTTGCCATTTCTTCAACGTCTTCGGGCCCACACCTCGGATCCTCAGCAGATCCGAGACACGGCGAAAACGCCCGAGCCTCTCTCTGAGCTTTATAATCTCCTGGGCCCGCTTCGGACCCACACCAGGTAACCGATCGAAATCGGCCTCCGTCGCAGTGTTCAGGATGATGCGCCCGTTATCGCCGCTTCGAGGAGCAGGAGGAGCCTCCGCAATCGAGCTTCCCGCACGACCTTGAGACGAGGCAGACGAGCCATTGGACGCCTGGGGCAAAGCTGTCGCCGCGCTCGGCGTAGCGCAAGGAACCGGAGGGACCGGAGGCGCGAGAGGCGCCGCAGAAGTAGAGGCCTCGAGCTTCGCCACGACAGTTCCCCGAGGTTCCCCCTGCGCGCGGGCGCCAATCATGGCAATCGCGCCCAACGTAAAGACCCCGAGGCCCAGGCGCAGGTACACCGGAGCCCAGAGGGCCCGCGACCACTCTCGGCACCGCATCGCGAGCCCCTCGGGGAGCCGGCGCACCGGCTCCCCGAG
>JAEYYX010000111.1 GCA_023428245.1 Pseudomonadota bacterium | reverse complement strand
CGCAGGAGGCGCGCGCGCGGTGTGCGTTACGCGCGGTTGAGCGTCCGGGAGAACATGCCCGGCATCCTGAGGGCCCTCGAGTCCGCGGGGGTGCTCGAGCGGTGACTCCGAGCTTTGCTTGGCTCGTCGGGATCTGGGGCGCGGTAGCGGCGGTCCTCACGATCCTCTATCTGATCCGGGAGCAGCGGCCGCGTCTCGAGGTGCCGTTCCTCGGACTTTTCCTCGCCGACGAGCGAGTCACGAGGCGCGAAGCGCTCGGAGGGCGGCTTCGTCGTCCCGGGTCGCTCCTCTTGCAGCTTCTGCTCTTGGCTCTGCTTGGCTGCGGGCTTCAGGAGTGTGCGCGGCGCTGGGATCCGAGCGAGCAGACGCTCGTTCTCGTCATCGATACAAGCGCGACGACCGGTGTTCCCGCCGAGTCCGGAAGTGACACTGCGGTGCTCGACCTGGCGAAACGCCGCGCCGCTTTTTGGCTCGCGAGTTTGGGCCCCTCGGACGCCGCAGTCGTGATCGAGATGTCCGCTACGCCGAAGGTTGTCGTGGGACGGACCACGGACCTCCTCCTGGCCCGCCGCACCATCGAAGCGCTCCAGCCGAAGAAGACGAGCGCGAACCCCAAGCGAGCACTCGCTCTCGCGGCCGCGATCGCCGCTCCCGGACAAAAGCGGATCGTGGTTCTCACAGAAGAGCTCGAGCGCCTTCCTTCCGAGAGCAGCGCCGAGATCGTCGTCGATGTCCTTCGAGCTCACCCCATCCCGCAGAACCTCAGCGTGCGTTCCTTTGCCGCGCGCAGGGTCCGCGGAGGCGCAGGGCAATTCGAGGTGACCTTCGAGCTCGCCCACTCGGGCGAGTCTGAAGCGCGGGTTCTCGTCGAGCTTGAGCGCCTGGACGATAGAGGCGCCGCGGCGGGTGTTCTCGAGGCGCGAGAGCTGCGGCTCACCCCGGGTCAGGTGTATCGCGGTGAGCTTCGCGATCTGACCGGAGCGCCGGGTCCTCTCCGGCTGGAGGCGCGCCTCCTCACCGACCGCGAGTCCTTCCTCGCCGACAACGAGGCTTTTGCTGTGCTCGCGGAAGAACGCCTTTACAAGATCTTGTGCGTCGGCCCCGAGAGCCTCTACCTCGACGCGGCGCTCCTTTCCGTCGCCCGATCGCGCATCACTCATATCTCGCCCCAGGCGTATCCGCCCCGCGACGCCACCGGAAACCCTGTCCCCTACGACCTCACCGTCTTCTCTGGACAAGCGCCTCCGCGCACCCGAGAGACGGGCGTCGCTCTCTACCTCGGCGCGACCGGACCGAACCTACCCGTCGCTACCGGCGCGACGCTCAAGATGTTTGGGTTCGATGAGTTCGCTCGGGAATCGCGCCTATTTCGGTTCTTCGATCCCTACGAGACGCTCGCGCTGAAGGGCTCGAGCCTGGTCTCTGGAGCCTCCGATCGAGTGCTCGCGAAGAGCAGTGACAAGCCGATTCTTGTTTTCGGCGAGAGACCTGAAGGGCGTTTTTTGGCTCTCGGCTTCGCGCCCGAAGAAAGTGATTTCGTTCTGCGCCCGGCCTTTCCTCTCTTCGTGCGAGGGGCCTTCGAGGAGCTCTTCGGACCCGACGACGAGGGCTTCGTGCCAGCGGTGACGCCCGGGCAGCGCCTTCGTCTCCCTTTGCCAGAAGCGGGTTCCGGAGGGGTCGCGCTGCGGGGACCACTCCGCGGCAGGGACGCTCCCGAGGAGCGCCCTGTCGCGCTGTCGTCCGGAGAGCTCCGGGTCGAGCTCGAAGAAGCGGGCCTTTACGAAGTCGGGCAGGAGGGGCGCGCCCTCGCTCTGATCGCTGTGAGCTTGGGCGGAACCGATGAGGTCCCCTCCTCGCGCCAGAAGTCCGGCGAGCCTCCCGAGGCGCCACCAAAGACGTCGGAACTCGCGCGCGTCGAACCTCCCGCGAGCGATCGCGGATATCGCATCTGGGTCGGGCTCGCTCTGGCCCTGGCGATGCTCGAGTTCACTTCCTTTCATAGGAGGTGGACCGCGTGAAAGAGCCGCTCGAACTGACTTGGGCCGGGCTCAGCTGGACCTTCGAAGAGCCGAGGTTTTTCTGGTCGCTTCTGGTGATCGTGCCGGTGCTCGCGTTGACCGTCTTGTCGCGTGCTTGGATCTCCCGAGCCGCGCGCTTCGGTTCTGCGGCTCTCCGGACGCTCCTGATCGCTCTCTTGTGTCTAGCGGGCGCAGAAAGCTCCGTCCTTTGGCCGAGTGAGAGGGTCTGTGTGAGCGTTCTCACGGACGTGAGCGACTCGATGGACGCGGCCGCTTTCGACAAAGGAAAGGCGCTCGCGCGGGAGCTCCACGAGAAGAAGCGCGAGCGGGACACTGTGCAGTGGGTTGTGTTCGGTGAGCGCGCGGAAGACGTGAGCGCAGAGCTTCGGGAAGGTGGCCTCGCCTTTTCCGAGGCGCGGGCGCGTGTGGGCGCGACCGCGACTCATCTTGCGAGCGCGCTCGAGGTAGCGGCAGGCGTCCAGAGTCCGGACTGTGAGCCGCGCATCGCGATCGTGAGCGATGGGCAGGTGACGCGCGGCGACGCATCGGCGGCGCTCTCCGGAGCGCGCCCTCCTGCGAGCTCTTCGCGCGCTCCACGCGTGACTTGGGTCCCGGTGGAGGAAGAGCGCGCCGTCGACGCGGGAGTGAATGGTTTCTCACTGCCGGAACAGGTCCGCCTGAAGGAGAGGTTCGATTGCACCGTGCGCCTCAGCGCAACAGGGAGCGTGCGGGGGCGGCTTCTTCTGAGCGCGGCGACCGGAGACAAGGAGCAGACCTTCGAGCGGGACCTTGAGCTTTCGGAGGGAGAAGTGAGTGAGGTATTTTCCCTTGAAGCGGAGACACAAGGCGAGCTTGAGATCGAGGCGCGCTGGGCTCCTGAGACACCGGACCGTTTCGAGCAAAATGATCGGGCGCGGATCGTCTTGCCGATCCTAGGCCCGCCGTCCGTCCTCTTGGTGGACTCGGGACTGAAGGATACCGAGGCCCTCAGGCGCGCGATCGAGGCCCAATCTTTCGAAGTCGACGTGCGGAGTCCCCGCGAGGTCCCCGAGAGCCAAGAGCAGCTCGAGAAGTACGCTTTCGTGATCCTCTCGGACTTGCCGCGAGGAAGCCTCTCGTCGCGGGCCACGCGGGCTCTCGAGGGGATGGTGCGGGGAGGAGGAGGACTCCTTGTCGCGAGCGGAGCGCGGGGGCGCGCGGGGCTCAGAGGGAGTTCTCTCGAGAACATCTTGCCTCTGCGCGCGGAAGGGACGGACGAGGAGAGAACGGCGGGTGTAGCGATGGTGCTCGCGATCGACCGCTCCGGTTCGATGAGCGGCGGGCCTCTCGAGATGGCGAAGGCTGCTTGTCGCGCCACCCTCGGTACTCTCGAGCCGACCGATCTCTTGGAGGTGATTGCCTTCGACAGCCGGCCCTCTCGAGCGGTGCCGATGCAGCCTGCGCGCCTGCGCGCCAGCATGGACGCGAGCATCGCGCGCATTTCGGCCGGAGGGGGAACCGAGATCTTGGCGAGCCTCGATATGGCCTACCAAGACCTACTCCGCGCTCACGCTCGCAAAAAACACATCGTCCTGCTCACGGACGGTAACGCAGATAGCGATGGCATCTACGAGGTGGCGAGCGCTGCGTTCGCCGACGGCATCACGGTGACGAGCGTCGGACTCGGTCCGGGGGTGAACGAAGCGCTGCTCAAGACGATCGCTGAAGCGGGCGGCGGCCGCTATCACGCTGTCTCCGACGCTGCTATGTTGCCTCGCATCTTCGTGCGCGAGGCGGAGCTCACGATGCAGGAAGAGGCGAAGCCAGAGCGCTTTTCGATCTCCGTCTTCGACGAGGCTTCTTTCCTCAGGGGAACCGGCGTCTCGCGCGCGCCGCTCCTTCGCGGCCTTGAATCGATGCGGCCCCGGCCTTTTCCAGCTCGCGTTCTGCTCGGCGTGGACACGGGTCAGCCGCTCCTCGCTGAGATGCCCGTCGGGTTAGGGCATACGCTGGTCTGGGCGAGTGACTTCAAAGGCGCCTGGGCGACCGACTTCTTGCGGTGGGGAGGGTTTCCGAAGTTCATCGGCCAGCTCATCCGGGCCCATCAGCGCTCAGACTCTTCCGAAGTCTGGCCCCTCGAGCTCAGCTTTGGTGACGACGAGCTCATCGCGAGCTTCGACGCACAGGATGAGGAAGGCTTCGACAATTCCATCACGTCGCGGCTTTCCGTGAGTCGAGCCGATACGAAAGAAGAGGCGGAACGAGAGAGCCTCACCGCGCCATTCGAGCTCAGAGGTCCCGGTCGCTACGAGGCCCGTGTCGAGCTGCCCGAGTACGGTTCCTTCTTCGTGCGCGCGACCCACCTGAGCCAGAAGAGGTCTCGCGCTGCGCGGAGTTTCCAGGCAGCTTTGCGACCCTATCCCGAGGAGTATGTCGAGCTCGGCCGAGGCCGAGCTCACTCGGGAATTTCCACCGAGAGCGATCTTGATGTGAGCGGACTTCTCGAGCCTCCGATTTCCCGAACCATAACGCGGGTAGAACTCCGTGACTGGTTACTCAGCGGGGCCGCGATCTTGCTCGCATTCGAGGTGCTCGTGCGGAGGCTCGGTGGGCAGAGGGCTCGGCGGTTGACCGGGCGAGTCGCTGGTCCATACTGACCACATTGTGGCGTCGCTTAAGAATATGATCTTGCTCACGGTTGCCTTGGGCTTTGCCGCCTGTGGCACCGATCAAATCGAAGGCAAAGATGGCATGGGAGGGGAGAGTGGCTCGGGTGGCGGCCAGCTTCCTGATAGTCTGACGCGATCGATCGGACCGGAGGGAGGAACGCTCCGCATTCGTGGCGTCACCGTCACAGTCCCGAAGAACGCTCTTACGAAGCCGACGGCGCTCACAGTCTCGAACCTCGGCGACAAGGCTATCACCGAGCTTCCTACGATCGCTCCCGGCCTCACGCGCGTTTCGCGCCCTGCTGCCTTCGAACCTCACGGACAGACCTTTGACCTTCCCGTCGAGATCGAGATGGTGGCGAACACGAATGCGAAGTCGGCGAGTGTGCATCGCCTCGACGATCCGGAGGATCGGACCTGGGAACAGATCGCGCTCGTCACGAACAACCTGCCGGACGTGAAGTTCGGGACAAAGAAGTTCAGCATCTACTCAGTCTTCACCGGAGAGGTCACGGAGCCGCCGCCGGGCAGTGGAGGCAGTGGCGATTTGGGTTCAGGCGGAACCTCATCGAGCGGCGGCAGTGAATCGGGCGCAGGAGGCTCCGTCCAGGCGAGTGGCGGCTCGAGTGCGATGGGAGGACTCGGAGGCGATTCTTCTGGTACTGGTGGCACCGCTCCGGACCCCGAGAGCCGAGCCTACTACGACGACGGGACCTGGTACGGGTACTGGTATTCGACCGCGCCGAGCACCCAAGTGCTCAGCACGAACTTCGATGAAGGGGACGAACCTTTCTGCATCACGTCGGGGAGGCTCGGCCAAGGAGAGCGCGCCGGCTTCGGATTCTCGTTGGCTGAGACGATGATGGGAGATCGAGAGTCCTATGGACCGGACAATGGCGAGGGCTTCTCTTTCTTCATGGAGAACATCGCCGAGGCGGAGCTACCCTTCGAGGTCAGCCTGATCGACGATGGCGGGAATGTTTATTGTGTGCAGAGGACGATGTCACAGCGTGTCCTCTCAGGGACAGCCTCCTTCTTCTTCGATGAGTTCCAGCTGTGCTCGGGCGATCAGGCGCGCGCGCCGAGCTTCGTGTCGCTCCAGGTTGAACTGGTCGGCGAGGTTCCCGACGCTCGCTTCTGCATCGGGTCCTTCGACCACATCTCGCGTTGAGCGGTCCTTCGGGCGAGGCCGGAACTCCGCCGGTCTCCTGTTTCCGCGGAAGATAGACTCCACTCCGAGCTGAAACTTCGCTAGGACCGGGGACGTCCCATGACTGTCGACCTGGCTCAGGCGCCCATTCTCGAAGACCTCTCCGCTCGCGGACTGATCCATCAGTCGACAGCTCCGGAGCTCCTCTCCGAACACCTGCGCACGCCTCGCCTCGTCTACGGTGGCTTCGATCCGACGCGGGACTCGCTCACGATCGGGAATTTGGTGAGCTTGCTCTTGCTCCGGAGGTTCCAGCTCCACGGGCACAAGCCCATCGTCCTCATGGGCGGTGGCACTGGGCTGATCGGGGACCCGAGCGGAAAAGATTCGGAGCGCTCGCTGCTCGGTCGGGACGAGATTGAGGCGAATGTTTGTGGCCAGCGGCGCATCTTCGAGACCGTGCTCGATTTCGACGGGCCCTCGGGCGCGGAGATCGTGAACAATGCCGACTGGCTCGGGAAGCTGTCCTACCTCGAGGTCTTGCGGGACATTGGAAAACACTTCTCGGTGAACATGATGATCCAGAAGGACTCCGTGCGGACGCGGCTCGAGGGACGCGATCACGGCATCAGCTACACCGAGTTCAGCTACATGATCTTGCAGTCCTACGACTACGCGTACCTCGCGAACGAGCGAGGCATCACGCTGCAGGTCGGAGGCTCTGACCAATGGGGCAATATTATCCTCGGCGTTGAGCTCGCGCGAAGGCTGCACCAGCTCGAGGTATTCGGCCTCACGACGCCGCTCCTCACGAAGAGTGACGGCGGCAAGTTCGGTAAGACGGAGTCGGGCGCGATTTGGCTGACTCGAGAGCGGACGAGCCCTTACGCTTTTTATCAGTTCTGGCTGAACGCGGCGGACGCTGACGTTGAGCGCTTCCTGAAAGTGTTCTCTTTGCGACCTATCGCGGAGCTGCGCCAGATTGTGGCCGACCACGAAGCTCGGCCGGAGGCGCGCACGGCGCAGCGTGCCCTCGCCGAAGAGCTGACTCGGCTCCTGCACGGTGAGGAGGGTCTCAAGGAAGCGGAGGCGGCCACAGCGGCGCTCTTCTCAGGGGACGTCCGCTCTCTCGATGAGAGGGTTCTCGAAGAAGCCTTCGCGGGGGCGCCGAGCTACGAGCTTTCCCGGGAGAGCCTCGGAGGCGAAGGGCTCGAGCTGGCACAGGTCCTCGTCGATGCCGGCGCGGCAAAAAGTAAGCGCGAGGCGCGTCAGTTCCTCGAAGCCTCGGCTGTGCTCTTGAACGGGGAGAGGTGCGATGTGGCGCGGCGAGTGACCGAGGCGGATCTGCTCTTTGGGCGCCTGCTCTTGATCCGCCGCGGAAAAAAGAACTGGCATGTTGGTCGCGTTCGTACATGAAGTGAGGACCGATTCATGAGCTCCGTTTTTGATGGTGCGGGGAGCGAGCCCGCTGATTTTGAGGCGCTCGTCGAGTCCTTCTATCGGTCCGAGCGACCTGACGGGACTGGGCTGATTGGCGCCGAGAGTGAGAAGATTGGTGTCCGGCGGAGCACGCTCGAGCCCCTCGGCTATGGCCAAGAGTTCGGCGTATGTAAGGTCATGGCTTCGCTCCATGAGCGCTTTGGGTGGAGCACAATCGTCGAACAAGAGGGCGGTCCGGTGCTCGGGCTCACCCGAAACAATGCGAGCGTGACGCTGGAACCGGGAGCTCAGCTCGAGCTGTCTGGAGCTCCTCAGCCGGACGTCCACGCCGTCGCCCAAGAACAGACAAATCACCTCGGAGAAATCCGCCCGATCTCCGAGTCCCTCGACATCGTATGGCTCGCGACAGGTTTCCACCCGAGCGCGCGGCTCGAGGAGCTGCCCTGGGTCCCGAAGTTGCGCTACCCGATCATGCGCCGCTACCTGCCGACGCGCGGCGTGCGGGCGCACGACATGATGCAGCGGACCGCCACGGTCCAAGCGAATTTCGACCGCTCGAGCGAACGAGACGGCATGTTGAAGGTGGCGCTCGGGCTGCGGCTCTCGCCGCTCGTCCACGCGATGTTCGCGAACTCCCCTTTCAAAGAAGGAGCTCCGAGCGGGCGCCTCTCCGAGCGCGGAGCTGTTTGGCTGGATATGGATCCCTCCCGCAGTGGACTCATCGAGCCGCTCTGGAGAAAGCCCCTCGACGAGCTCCGCTACAAAGACTACGCGGAGTGGGCGCTCGATTCGGGGATGTTCCTGCTTTGGCGGGACGGAAGGGTGGTCGAAAATACCGGCCAGACCTTCCGGGACTTCTTGCAGAACGGCTTCGAAGGTCATCGCGCGACTCTCGCCGACTTCAAGCTTCACCTGACGACGCTCTTCCCCGAGGTGCGCCTGAAGAATACGATCGAGGTCCGGTCCGCCGACTCACAATCACCTGAGCTCGCGCTCAGTATGGTCGCGCTCTGGACCGGGCTCTTCTACGACGAGCAGGCGCTCTCGGAGGCGCTGTCCTTCGTCGAGTCGTTTCGCTACGAAGAGGTCATGGCGGCGCGCCCTGAGCTCGTGACCTCGGGGCTCGCTGCGCGAGCGCGGCCCTTTGGTGGGCTCGACAATTTCGTGGCGGCCGAGCGACTCTGCGAGATGGCGCGCGGAGGTCTTCAGCGTCGAGCGCGCCTCGGCGAGGATGGACGTGATGAGTCGCTCTACCTCGCGCCGCTCGAGGCGCTCCTCGAAAAGAGGGAACATCCCGCGGATCGCGCGCTCGCGGTCTTCCGAAGTGCCGAAGGTGACCTGCCTGGACGCTTCGTCCGCGCCCTTCGCATTGCTCTGCCGGACCCAGCATAATCCTCGCCGGAGCACGGCCTTTTCAGCGGAGCGAAGGGCGGCGGGGGGCGAGGTTCACTGTCCCGGAGCTCGAGAAACTTCGTGAATCCGCGCTGATCGGAAGCTCCGCGGACCGAGAGATTGCGGGTCGACAGGCTCGCGACGCTCCGGCTAGAAGCGAGCCTCCCCCGCATGTCTCAGAACGCCTCCCAGCTCGCCGCGTACATCTGGAACTTAGCGATCTCCTGCGCGGCGATTTCAAGCAGTCCCAGTACGGGCGCATCATCCTGCCCTTCACCGTCCTCCGGCGCCTCGAGTGCGTGCTCGAGAAGACGAAAGACAAGGTCGTCCAGGAAGCCGCGAAGATGGCGGACCAGCCCGAGTACATGCGCGAGAAGATCTTGCCGGGCATCGCCGGACAGAAGTTCTTCAACACCTCGCCCATGGATCTGTCGAAGCTCGGCACGACGGACATCAAGGGCAACCTGCTCACCTACGTCCAGGGCTTCAGTCCGGACGCCCGCGAGATCTTCGATCACTTCCGCTTCGAGGAGTTCGTCCACTCGCTGGCCGAAGCGAACCTCCTCTTCAAGGTCGTTCAAAAGGTCGCCTCGACCGATCTCCACCCCGAGACCGTCTCGAACCACGAAATGGGCCTCGTGTTCGAAGAGCTGATCCGGCGTTTCGCGGAGAGCAGCAACGAAACGGCCGGAGAACACTTCACCCCGAGAGACATCGTCCATCTCACGACCTCCCTCGTCTTCATCGAAGATGATCAAGCGCTGCGCGACCCGAGCGCCGTCCGGAGGATCTACGATCCGACCGCGGGCACCGGCGGCTTCCTCTCGAGCGGCATGGAGTACGTCTACGAGCGCAATCCGCAGGCTATGATGCGCGCCTTTGGCCAGGAGCTGAACGCCGAGAGTTACGCGATCTGTAAAGCCGACATGCTCATCAAGGGCCAAGAGGTCCAGAACATCAAACTCGGCAACACCCTGAGCGACGACCAGCTCCCGAACCAGCGCTTCGACTACATGCTGTCGAATCCGCCCTTCGGCGTCGACTGGAAGAAGATCGAAGAGAAGATCTCCGAGGAACACAAGGTCAAAAAGCACCTCGGCCGCTTCGGTCCCGGCCTTCCCCGAGTCAGCGACGGCTCGCTGCTCTTCTTGCTCCACTTGCTCAGCAAGATGACGGACTACGCGCCCGGCGACAAAAACCGCGGCGGCAGCCGCATCGGCATCATCCTGAACGGCTCGCCCCTCTTCACCGGCGGCGCTGGCAGCGGCGAGAGCGAAATCCGCCGGCACATCCTCGAGAGCGATCTGCTCGAAGCCATCGTCGCCCTGCCCACGGACATGTTCTACAACACGGGCATCTCGACCTACGTCTGGATCCTCTCGAACAAGAAGAGCGAGGAGCGAAAAGGAAGGGTCCAGCTCATCAACGCGGTCCATTGTTACCAGAAGATGAGAAAGTCGCTCGGCTCGAAGCGCCAGGAGCTCGGCGAGAAAGAAATCGCGCTCATCACGCGCACCTTCGGCGCCTTCGAAGCCATCCCGACCTACAGCCTCGACGAAGACGGCGATGCGCCAAAGAACGGAAGCGGCCGCGGCAGAGCCTCGACCAAGAAGGCCGACAAGCGCGTCTTCGGCTCGAAGATCTTTAAGAGCTACGAGTTCGGCTACCGCCGCATCACCATTGAGCGCCCCTTACGCCTCTCGGCGCAAATGTCCCCGGAGCGGCTTCAAGCGCTCCGCTTCGAAAACGGCGCACTCAGCGCCGCCATGCAGAGGCTCTACGAGGTCTTCGGGGCCGCGTGGACGGAAGCGAGTTACGGCAATTTCGGCGCCGACGAGCCCGAAGCCCGTTCGCTGCTCAAGGCCGAGTTCCCGGACTTGAAAGAGAAACAGCTCAAGGAGCTGCTCAGCTCCAAAATCTGGCTCGCGCAGAGAGCTCTCCTCGAAAAAGGAGAAGTGCTCGCGAAGGTCATCGGCGAAGGACAAAACGACGACTGGAACAACTTCGAACGGCTCCTCAAGACGAGCGAGAAGAAAGCCGGCGTCAGCTTTGACGCCAAGGAGCGCAAACAGCTCGACGCGGCGATCTCCTGGACCAACCCGGACGCCGCCCCCGTCATCAAGAAAGTCGTCAAAGACAAGCCGAACCCGCTCTACGGAACCTTCGAGTACCAGGGTCAAATCGTCACCTTTCAGCCCGACTCCGCCCTCCGCGATAACGAGGACGTCCCGCTCACCGCCGCGACCGCCCGCGGCGCCGAGGTCGACGCCGAAAACGAAGCCTACTTCGCCCGCGAAGTCGCGCCGCATGTACCTGACGCCTGGATCGACGCGACCAAGTGCGACCCGAAGGACGGAGGCGTCGGTGTCGTCGGCTACGAAATCCCCTTCAACCGCCACTTTTACCAGTACGAACCGCCGCGCAGCCTCGAAGAGATCGACGCGGACTTAGATGCGCTCTCCCGGGAGATCATGGAGATGCTCAAGGAGGTGCATTCGTGAGTGACGCCGAGAAAAGCCTCATCGCTCCGAGCGACGAATTGTTTGCACGAGTGGCGGCCATCTTGGAGGCGGCGCGTGGCAACGTCGTGCGGGCCGTCAATACGAACATGGTGGTGGCCTATTGGCTCGTCGGGCGGGAAATCGTCGAGGGCTTTTCGGTCCCGAATCTTCAACGATTTCGCAGATTTTACCTCGCCTACCCTCGGCGCGGTCCGATTTGGTCCCCGTCGGGGACCAAATCTCTGGGCTCGACTCCAGTACTTCAGAAATCCTCCCCACCGGGGACTAAATCGGGCCCCTTAGCATTCGGCGGATCCTCACCTGAGGAAAGGCCCTTCGCCCCAGAACTGACTTGGTCGCATTATCGCGCCCTCGCGCATGTCGACAATGAACACGCCCGTGACTTCTACGAGCGCGAAGCCATCGAATGCGGCTGGAGCAAGGCGCAACTCGAACGCCAGATCCAATCGTCGCTCTATCAGCGAATCCTGGCGAACCGCGGCGAAGACGGTTTGACCGACAAAGCCCGCGAGCGCTTGCCCGGTGAACCTTTCTCTCCCAGGGACATCCTCCGCTCCCCGCTCGTGCTCGAATTCCTCCAGCTCCCGGATACCCCGAGCCTGCACGAAAGCTCCCTCGAACAAGCCATCATCGACAACCTGCAGACCTTCATGCTGGAGCTGGGCAAGGGCTTCTCCTTCGTCGCGCGGCAGAAGCACATCCGTTTCGATGACGATGACTTCTACATCGATCTGGTCTTCTACAACTATCTGCTCAAGTGTTTCCTGCAGCCTCATCCTCTGCTCGGACAAGAGCGAATCCGTCGCAAAATACTCCGTCTTGAGCGAAGGCAAACAGATCTTCGCCGCAAAATATCTGCAGCTGCTCCCGACAGAAGAAGAGCTGGCCCGCGAACTCGCAAGGGAGCGTCGCCTCCTCGAAGAAAGGAGCGAGGGAACATGAGTGAGCGCATTGTGAACGCGCCTGAGCAGTCCGTGCGTTTGTTTGGTGGGGGCGCACTCAACTGGTCCCCGGCGCGCGCGCGACGGGGCGGGGATGTTGGCGGGTGGGCGCTGCGCTGCGGTGTTGAAGATGTGCAGGAGGTGCGTTCGTGAGCAGCTTATTCCCATATCCCGATTATCGCTCGTCAGGCACCGACTGGATTGGCGAGGTTCCGGCAACATGGGACGTTGTTGCGACTGCTCGCGTTTCAGACCTCACGACTGGTGAGCGGGATACCCAAGATGCAATTGAAGAGGGCGCCTATCCGTTCTTCGTGCGCTCGCAAACGGTCGAGCGAATCAACACCTATTCGTTCGACGGCGAGGGTGTCCTCACATCCGGCGACGGCGCGGGAGTCGGAAAGATCTTTCATCACGCAACCGGCAAGTTCGAGATCCATCAAAGGGTCTACCTGTTCTTCAACTTCCGCAGGATCATCGGAAAGTACTTCTTCTACTTCCTTCGCGAGCATCTCCACCTCGTTGCTTTGGCCGGGAATGCAAAGTCAACCGTCGACTCACTGCGACGACCAATGCTTCGGATGTTCCCTATCTGCGTTCCAAACCTCGAAGAGCAAACCCAAATCGCTCGGTTTCTCGACTACGAAACCGCGAAGATTGATGCGCTGATCGAGAAACAGGAGCAGCTCATCGCCCTGCTCAAAGAGAAGCGCCAAGCCGTCATCAGCCACGCCGTCACAAAAGGCCTCGACCCCAGCGCGCCCCTCCGCGATTCCGGCATCGAATGGCTAGGCCAAGTCCCGGCGCATTGGAAGGTAGCCAAGTCCGGCTTCTATTTGCGAATCCTGTCAGGCTACGCGTTCCCCTCCTCAGGTTTCGCAAGCGACGACACCGGGGTTCGTCTCCTGCGCGGTATCAACGTTGGAGTAGGTGTTGTTCGCTGGGAGGACACAGTGCGATGGAAGCGGCGTCCGGGTGACGGACTAGATCAATGGGACTTGACGGAGGGCGATCTCGTCGTCGGAATGGACCGACCCATGATCACGGAAGGTGTGCGCGTTGCGAAGCTACGAAGGGAGGATGTGCCGAGCCTACTCCTTCAGCGGGTAGCGTCGTTGAAGCCACGACCGACGCTCAACGGCGACTACATGATGCAGCTTCTGAGCTTCACCAAGCTCTTCGAAGCCCACTTCGCGCCGGAGACTACAGGCGTCAGCGTTCCACACATTAGTCCGAAACAGATCGCGGATTTCTCCATTCCAATTCCCCCTCGCCGCGAGCAAGACGCGATTGTTGCGTGGGTAAAGGAAAGGCTCGAGAAAACAGATAGACTCGTTTCCTCGGCGGAAGCAGCCGCCGCCCTCCTCGCCGAACGCCGCACGGCGCTCATCTCAGCAGCAGTAACGGGGAAGATCGATGTGCGCGGCTGGAAGCCTCCGGAAGGGAGCGAGGACAGGTCCGCATCCGAACGCGCCGAGGAAGTCGCATGAAGCACGAAAATTCTCCGGGACTACTTCTCTACCAGACCGAGGACGGGCGCACGCGCATCCAGTGTCGGCTCGAGGAGGAGACCTTATGGCTCACACAGGCCCAGATGGCGGAGCTCTTTCAGACCACCCCCCAGAATATTACTCTTCACCTCAAGGCGGTTTACGCGGAGGGCGAACAAGCTGAGGAGGCAACTTGTAAGAACTACTTACAAGTTCGAACCGAAGGAAATCGTTCGATTTCTCGCGACGTGAAGCACTATCGCCTCGAGGCGATCCTGGCCGTCGGTTTCCGCGTCCGAAGTCACCGGGGAACTCAATTTCGAAAGTGGGCCACCGAACGACTGCGCGAGTACCTCGTGAAGGGCTTCGCGATGGATGATGAGCGGCTGAAGAATCCATCCGGCCCCGGCGATGACCGCTACTTCGAAGAACTGCTCGCGCGCATTCGCGACATCCGGTCGTCGGAGAAGGTCTTTTATCGAAAGATCCTCGACATCTACGCAACGAGCATCGACTACGATGCGAGCGTTGAAGCTTCGCAGCTCTTCTTCAAGACTGTTCAAAACAAGATGCATTGGGCAGCTCATGGTCACACGGCTGCGGAGCTGATCGCGGCCCGAGCGAACTCGGGTGAACCAAACATGGGGCTGACATCGTGGTCCGGCGAGAAACCACGCAAAGCGGACGTCACGGTCGCCAAGAACTACCTCAGGGGCGATGAGATCGAAGCCTTGAACCGCATCGTTACGGCTTACCTTGAGTTCGCCGAATTGCAGGCGATGAACCGGAAACCCATGTACATGGCGGACTGGATCTCAAAGCTCGATGACTTCCTCAGGCTCGCCGACCATGAAGTTCTCATGCACGCGGGCAAGATGACGCAAGAGCTTGCGACGCAAAAGGCACACCGCGAATATGAAAAATTCGCCCAAGAACGCGCGGTACTTCCTGCGCCCGTCGAGGTTCATTTCGAGGAGGCCATCTCCGAAGCCAAGCGGCTCGAGAAGAGCAGCACGCGGAAAAAGCAGTAGCCTGACCGGCGCGCCGCGCAGACGAAGCGAACCTGGTGACCAAGCGGGCTTGCACCCCTCCGACAGCTAGCTACCCTAGCTAACATGAGTGACCCCGTGAATATGCACGAAGCCAAGACCGAGCTCTCTCGGCTCGTGGAGCGCGCGCTTGCGGGCGAAGACGTCGTCATTGCTCGGGCAGGGGTTCCCGTGGTGCGCCTCGTGCCCGTTGCCCGACAGGGGACGAGAAAGCTCGGACAATGGGCGGGAAAGGTGCAGATGGCGAGCGATTTTGACGCGCCTTTGAACCCCGACGATTTGGATCTTTGGGAAGGTAAACCGTGAGGGTTCTACTCGACACGCACGCGCTGATTTGGTCGCTCGAAAACAACGGCAATCTCTCCACCGCGGCACAGCAAATCATCGAAGACGAAGCTCATGAGATTCTCGTGAGCATCGTATCGGCGTGGGAAATGAGCGTCAAACGAGCCCTCGGTAAACTCGTCGCTCCCCACAACCTCGAAGAGGTCATCGCCGAAGCGGGCTTCGTCCTGCGCCCGATTCGCTTCGCGGATTGCGACCGACTTGCGACGCTCCCGCCCATCCACCGCGACCCTTTCGATCGAATGCTCATCAGTCAGGCGCTAGAAGATGGCATCCCGCTCGTCACCAAGGACGAGTTCATCGCGCGCTACTCGCTTCAAACCATCTGGTAAGGGCGGTGCTCCGAGCCTCTCCGCTTTGCTGCGCGCTCACCGAAGCCGAATCGCCCCTCGTGCGCATAGGGCCTTCACAGAAAAGAAGGAGGCGCGCTGAGCCCGGACACCCAGCATGCAGGCCGCGTCCCGGCGCCCGGAAAAAGTCGCCTGAAGGGCGAGCCGCGCATAGATGAAGGGAGCCGACGAAGGCGCTACTCTCGAACCGTGACGGAGCCTCCGCGCCCCCCTGCTCCTCCGCCCGAGGAGACCGAGATCGACCGCGAGCTCCGCGAGCGCTTTGAAGCGGCCTACGACGATAGCGGCGTCGACCGTTCGCTCATCCGCTGGTCGCTCGCCCAGAGCGCAACCGAGCGAGTCCGCGCCCTCGAAGAGACCCTGAACGCCCTTCAGACCATGCGGCGGTTGGATCGGAAGCCCTAATGTTCAACTTCCGCGCGCTCGTGCGCACGCTGGTCGAGCACAACGTCGAGTTTGCCATCGTCGGCGGGATGGCCGGGCTCATGCAGGGTGCGCCGATTCATACTCAAGATCTCGACATCCTCTATTCGCTCGCGCCTCCGAACCCGGAGTCCTTGCTCGCTGCGCTCGGAGGCTCTCGACGCCGTTTTCTGGGGCGCTCCGAGGAACCTCAAGCCGAACCTGTCACACCTCGAGTCCCGCCGTCACAAACTCATCAGCACACGCTACGGGCGCCTGGACTGTCTCGGCACCATCGAAGAAGACACCTCGTTCGAGGACCTCGAAGGAGACTTCGACTGGATCGAGCTCGACGGGACACCCGTTCGAGTGCTCTCCCTGCCCCGCCTCATCGAGGTCAAGAAGAAGCTGCATCGCCCGAAAGACCAAGTCGCTCTCCTCCAGCTCATCGCAACCCTCGAAGAGCGAGGGAAATAGCCCGAGGCCCCTTTTTCCTTGGGGAAGCAAGCCCCGGATATGGCTGTTGATCGAGACATTTGGCCGAATCTGGTGAATTTCGGTACCCTCCCCTCTGTGCCTGCCCTGCCTGTGATCCCGTCTTGTCCGGACAATCTCGGTTGTTCCTGGGCCTCGAACTACCGGAAACACTGGCCTCACCGAGATTTGAAGCCAAACGACACGCGCAGCGGCCCAGCAAAGTACCTTTGGGGCACTGCGGTCGCGGAGATCCGCAAGATGGAAACGGAGACCGTGCGGACCGGAGCCCAGACAGAGCGGAGTCCTCACCATACTGAATACATGAGGCCTATGGCCCATGTCATCGGCTGGGACCGAGGGGAAGACGCCACGATTTCGTTCGCGGAATGCAGCGGGGGCACGGAAGCAAGCCGTACCTATCACGGCCGACCTCTTGCGCCTCGGAACCTGAAAGCGAGGGAGCCAAAGTGAAGCGGGCCACAGTAGAGCTGAGTCTTCCGGAGTCCGATCGCGGGGGCCGCGCTATCCTCCATCGAGACCTATTGATGACGCTCGGAATGGACGAGCTCGAGCGACGTTTTGCGGAACATTTCGCCGATCCCGAGGATGAAGCCCGCCTCGCCGAAATCGAAGGCATCCTGAGCTCGACCGAGACAATCGTTGTCGACGTTCTGCCCGGCGAAAGCGTGCCGCCCGAGTATCACGTCTACGTTCGCGACCCGCGTGAGCCGGATCGTCGCCTCTTCGCTTGCGTTCTTGCGCCCGAAGCCGTCACCGACGAGCTCCTCCAAGCCTCTCCCCATCTGTTGTTCGAGAACGCGACCTTTCAAGCGATGTCGAGTGACACATCGACGGCGGGACTTCTCGGCGCAGTCGAGACTTGGTTCCGTCGCCTCTTCCCGGACCTCGCCGTTCCGCGCATCGTGCTTCGTCCGTGGCCCATTCGCGATGTCGTTGAAGATCAAGCGATCCACACGGCCCCAAAGAAGCCCCTCATCGGAGCAGCGATAGCGCTTGAGGTTCTCGACTATCCGCGCCCCGAGGAACTGAGCGCATGAAGCTCGTCGCTCAGCGCGTGGTCCGTCCGTCCAATCACGCGACGGGTATCAACGCCTATTGCTACCTACACCCGGGCAGGGAGTGGTTCGATGCGCCCCCGGACGATCTAGGCCGCGGTATTCTTTCGGGGCACATCATCGAGGTGGAGCCACCCATCGGCAACCGAGTGCGCAGCTACCTCGAGATGACCGCCCCTGACAGCACATCAAGTCGGGAGCTGACGCGAGTCGTGCTCGAGGGCGCCCAAGTCCTCTACGAGGCCCACCAGGCGCTCCCTTGGCGACTCGTTCATGGCGAAACGCTGTTCGAGTTCAACCTAGAACAGAGCCTCGCGACCCAATGGGAGCTCGAGCTTCGTATCCTCTTGGGCTACGCGCTCGAGGCCCGAGCGACTGCATGACCTCCCCGACAGCCGAATCCCCCTTCCAGAGGGACATCCTGTGCGATCTCGAGGAAGGCGGCTGGACCGTCGGGACGGCGGCCGGCTACGACCGGGCGCGCGCTCTCTATACGGAGGACTGTCTCGCTTTCGTGAAAGCGACGCAGTCGAAGATGTGGGCGAAATATGAGGGACTTTATCCGAAAGACCCCGAAGGGGCCTTCCTCGACCGCCTCACGGCCCAGCTCGACAAGGCCGATCCCGGGGCCACGGACAAACACCTGCGCCTCTACGGCACGCTCGGCGTGCTCCGCCACGGGCTGAAGGACAAGTCCTGTTCCTTCAAGCTCTGCCAATTCCAGCCGGACCACGGCCTGAACCCCGAGACCCTGGCCGCCTTCCAGCAGAACATTCTGCGCGTCGTCCCCGAGATCGCCTACAGCCCCTACGCAACCGCGGGTCACCTCGCGGAGACCGGCGCAAAGTCCAAAGCCTGGCGCATCGACCTCGTCCTCTTCGTGAACGGCCTCCCCGTCGCGACCCTCGAGCTGAAGAGCGAATTCAAACAAGCCGTGCGCGCGGCCATCGACCAATACAAAAAGACGCGACTCCCGAAGGACCCGGCCACGAACAGGCCCGAACCCCTCCTCACCTTCAAGCGCGGCGCCCTCGTTCACTTCGCTGTGAGTCAATACGAGGTCTGGATGACGACGCGGCTCGCGGGCGAAGAGACGCGCTTCCTCCCCTTCAATCGCGGGACGAGCGAAGGCGGCGCGGGCAACGACACCCCGGCCGATATCCACCGCTACGCGACCGACTACCTCTGGCGCGAAGTGCTCGCACCCGAGAGTCTCCTCCGCATCCTCGGGCGCTTCGTCCACCTCGAAATCAAAGAGAAAGAAGCCTTCGACGGGCGTAAGTTCAAGCAAGAAGCGCTCATCTTCCCCCGCTATCATCAGCTTGACCTGGTCTCCAAGCTGCTCGAAGCAACGCGCCGCGAAGGCCCGGGACAGAAGTATCTCGTCCAGCACAGCGCCGGCTCCGGCAAAAGCAACTCGATCGCCTGGACCGCGCACCAGCTCGCCTCCCTCTACACGGACAGCGGCGAGAAGCTCTTCCATTCGGTCATCGTCGTCACCGATCGCACCGTCCTCGATTCTCAGCTCCAGGACACCATCTACCAATTCGAACACGCCGAAGGCGTGATCGGAAAAATCAGCCGCGACGAGGGCCAGGGCAGCAAGAGCGAGAAGCTCGCCGCGGCCCTCGAATCCAGCACGCCCATCATCATCGTCACGATCCAGACCTTCCCCTTCGTCCTGCAGTCGATCGAAAACAGCGTCAGCCTCAAGGCGCGCTCCTACGCGATCATCGCCGACGAAGCCCACTCGTCGCAGACCGGCCGCACGGCGACGGGGATGAAGAAAGTTCTCACGAAGGAAGCCGAGGAAGAAGCGGAAGACCTCGCCCTGAGCTCGGAGGAGATCATCGCGGCGAACGTCGCAGCACGCAAAAGCGCGCAGAACCTGAGCTACTACGCCTTCACCGCCACGCCGAAGAGTAAGACCCTCGAGCTCTTCGGTCGGCCCGCCGATCCGAGTGAGCCCGCGTCGAAGACGAATAAGCCCCTCCCGTTCCATGTCTACTCGATGCGCCAAGCGATCGAAGAGGGCTATATCCTCGACGTCCTCCGGAACTACACGAGCTACAAAGTCGCGTGGCAACTCGCGCAGAAGGCAACGAAAGCCGATCTCGAGGTCGACGCGAAGAAGGCGAAGACGCGCCTCGGTCAGTGGGTCAAGCTCCACGACTACAACATCGCTCAGAAGGTTCAGGTCATCGTCGAGCACTTCTACGGCCGCGTCTCGACGCTCCTCGGAGGCAAGGCCAAAGCCATGATCGTGACCGCGAGCCGCAAGGAGGCGGTCCGCTACAAGCTCGGATTCGACAAGTACGTCGCCGAGCGCGGCTACCGCGATCTCGCGTCCATGGTCGCGTTCTCAGGTGAGGTCGAGTTCGCCTCCCAAGATCCGAACGCGGAAGGACTCCTCGGAAGCAAGTTCACGGAAAGCAATATGAACCCCGGTCTCCGAGGCCGCGACATGCGCAAGGCCTTCGACACCGACGAATACAACGTCATGATCGTGGCGCAGAAGTTCCAGACCGGTTTCGACCAGCCGAAGCTCTGCGCGATGTACGTCGACAAGCCCCTCGGCGGCGTCGAATGCGTCCAGACCCTCTCTCGCCTCAACCGCACCTTCCCGGGCAAGGACACTACTTTCGTCCTCGATTTCGTGAACGACCCGGACGAAGTCCTCAAGGCGTTCCAGGAATACTTCCAGACAGCGGAGCTGCTCGATGTGAGCGATCCGGATCGCGTCTTCGATCTCGAGGAGAAGTTGAAGCACGCGGGTATCTTCCTCATGAGCGAAGTGACGCAGTATTCCGAGGTCTTCTACTCGAAGAACAAGAGCCAAGCTGCGCTCAGCTCCGTCATGAAACCAGCGACCAGCCGCTGGGAGCTCCGCTACAAGGACGCGTCAGCGGCCGCCGTGAAGGCGCGAGAGATCTTCGCCCGGACGAAGAAGACGGGCGACCCGGTCCTCATCGGCAACGCCGAAAATGAGCTCAAGGAAGCGACGAAGGAGCTGGACGCCCTCGGCACGTTCAAGGCCGATCTCCGGAGCTTCAGTCGCACCTACGAGTTCATGAGTCAGATCGTCGACTACGACAGCAAGGAGCTCGAAAAGCTGAGCCTCTTCGCGCACGATCTCTATGGCCTCCTCCGAGAGAACACGCCCGCGGAGGAGCCTATCGATCTCTCGTCCGTCGAACTCAGCCACTACCGCGTGAGCCTGCAGAAACAGCAAGACTTGATGCTCCTGCGCGACGGGGCCGAAGGCCTCCAACCGGCATCCGAAGTGGGCACGCGCAAGCCCCGCGACAAGAAGGAGGAGTTCCTCTCGCAGATCATCGCCCGGCTCAACGAGATCTTCATCACCGACGGCCTCACCGACAGCGATCTCTTGAACTTCGCTTCGTGGAACGCGGACGAGCTGAGCGAAAACTCGGCCGTCATGGACCAGATCAAGAACAACTCACGAGAGCAAGCGAAGCTCGGCCAGTTCAATTCCGCCCTCGAAGCCGCGATCCTGAAGAGCCGCGAGAAACACGGCAACCTCGTGAAACAGGTCTTCAGCGACCAGCGCACCGCCTCCGCCTTCGGCGACATCGTCTTCGACTTCCTCCTCGCCAAGATGAGAGGCACCGCCCTCGGTAGCGGCGGACTGGGCGGCGCCGGACTAGGAAGAGACGGTCCCCCGAGCAGCCGGCGCTAACCCCGGGCACTGCCCCGCGCCCCGCGTTGGCTCTTCGGTGGTCCTTGGGCGCGCGACTCTGGCGTACTCCGTCGTCGTGGCGCCGCTTGAGTGAGACGATCCGCGCTCCGCGCGAGCTGGAGTGCCCTCTCCGTCGTCGTGGCGCCGCTTGAGTGAGACGATCCGCGCTCCGCGCGAGCTCAGTGCGCGGAGATCTCGCCGCAGAGCCCAGCGTACTCGCCGTCGGGCTTTCCGCTGCGGAAGACGACAGGACAGCTGAGAGGTGAGTGCAGGGACTCAGCGAGCTGAAGCAGGTCCGACGCAGCCCAGTTTCGCGCGCCGTCGACGCGGGCGCGGATGACGCCCTCTGGATCGACGTACCAGGTCTCGGGGTAGAGCTTCGTTCCGAACTTCTCGCTCGTCATCTGTCCGTCCGGATCGATCAAAACCTCAAAGGGGTTCGTCTGCGTGAAGAGCGAAGCGAGCACCTGACGGGCGTCTTCGGCAGACTCATCGGTGTTGATTGTGAGCAGGACAATGTCCTTCTTGGGACGGATCGCGAGCTTGTGAGCGAGCTCGGCGAGGGAGGGCATCTCTTCGAGACAGGGCGGGCACGTCTTGCTCCAGAAGTTCAGGAGCACGACCTTGCCGCGGAAAGAACTCAAGCGAACCTTCTCGCCGTTGAGGTTTGGGAGCTCGAAGTCCGGCGCGCGGCGCTCTTCGGCAGCATAGAAGGGACGCACCGAACAGAGCGCCGAACAGGCCCGCCGGCTCTCTCCGTCCTTCGCGGTCGCGACAAACGCGTAAGCGAAGAGCGACGCGACGGCCACGAAGAGGAGCTGGATCAGGTTCTTGGAGCTCACGGGACCTTCTTAGCGCGCCTCTCCCCGCTTCTCAAAACGGGCCCGAGCCCCGGGGAGGAGCCCGGAACGCGGCGAACTGCGCGGGATGCGGCCCCCGCGCGCCGGGCGGGTCCCGGGAAGGCCGCGCGCCTCAGTCGAACTCGAGACGGAAGCGGATGTCACCGCCGACGTTGCCGACGGAAGGTCCGCCGGAGCGCTGCGAGTTATCGTAGCTGCCTTGGAAGCTGACGCGCGAGTTGGCGCGGAACTCGACGTCGGAGCGGACTTCGTTCGAGTCGCTGATGGCAGTGGTGACGCTCGCGCGAACGCGCTCACTGAGAGCTTTGCCGATGGTCACTGTGGGCTCGGTGCGCCCGGTGCGCAGCGAGTAGGTGCTTCCGAAGCGGAACTCGTCCACTTGGACGACGTTAGTCACGGCGCTTTCAGCACCTGAGAGGCTCCCGAGAGCTTCGAGGGCAACTGAGCTACCGACGCCGGCGCTCTGCGTGCGAGCGAGCTCTGCTTGGGTCAGGCCGACGGTGAGCAGGAGGAAGATGTCGTCTTGGCCGAGGGGCGGATCGCTCGTGAGATCGACGCGCAGATCGTCGGGTGGCCCGGCAGCGTTCAGGTAAATGCGGAAGGTTCCGGTGCCGGAGCCGGCGGAGTTTCGCGTCGTCGAACCGAGGGAGTCCGCCGCGTAGCTACGCCTGAAATCCGTGAGCGCATGGAGTTCTACGTCCGGGCTCAGGCGCGTCGGATCGTTGAAGCGAAGGCTGCCTCTTTGGATCTCAAACTTGCTGCTGCGGAAGAAGATCTTGCCGCCGCTTTCGACCTCGACGTTGCCGACTGCGCCGAAGCTCTGGTTCGTCCCGGTGATGTGGACGCCTTGCGGGTCGATGGAGAGCTCGGCCTGGAGCAGGTCATTCTTGACGACGATCGGACGCCGTCCGACCACGACCACGTCAAACTCGATCTTGTCTTCCTCGAGATCGATAGCGGCGACCTCTGACTTTTTGCCGCGCGCCGTGAGCGAGGCGAGGTCCGCCGTCATGCTCATCATTCGGTCATAGCTGGCGCTATCGAGAGTGACGCGCCCTGTCACGCGCGGCAGAGCTTCACTCGGGCGCGCGGGGACGGCGAGTTCGAGGTCTGTATCGAGTTTCAGGCGGACCCCTTCCGCGAGAGGGAGCGCGATTTCGCGGCCCTGTAAAGCCAAAGAGATGCGCCCGAGGCCCGTGGGAGTGATCGGGGCGCTCCCCGTGAGGTTCAAGGTGCCGCCGCCGAGGGAGGCGCGTCCCCGAGAGACTTGGACGCCGCGTTCGCTGGCGTCGATGCGGAGTTCGAGATCGGTGACGGGCGACTTGAGGTCGCGGAGCTGGATCTTGCCCTTATCGATGGCGGCGTACCCCTTGTAACGCGGAGCGAGCAGAGTGCCGTCGACGTCGACGCGGAGGGAAACGGTGCCGCTAGCGTCTTGGATGTCGTCGAAGGGGGAAGTGAGCGCGCCGAGGGGCGTTTCGTGCATGGTGAGGTGCGCGTCGATCTCGAGCTTCCGGTTCAGCTTCAGGTCAAGATCGAAGAGCGCGCTTTGCCCTTTCGGAGTCCGGAGCGCGAGTTGGAAGTTCTCCGAGCCGACGCTGCCCTCGCGAATGTGAAAGCTCGCGCCGCGGCTTGGTGTCTCGAGCACGTAGCCGCTACTTTCGACATGGAGCGCAGCGAGCGCGAAGGAGGCCGTTGAGTCGAAGGGGCTCTGGGCTCGGAAGTTCTCGAGGGCGAGGGCGCCGCTCGCGTAGCCTTTGAGGCTTGAGGGGACGAGGGATCCCGCGCCGAGCATGGCAAGCGCTCCGATGTCGAGGCGATCGAGCCTCACATTCCCGCGCAGTCGACGGTCGCGCTGCCGGCTCATGCCGAGCTCAGCGATTTGCACCTGGTCTCCGAAGAGCTTGCCGCGAGCGATGACTTCACCGTCGCTCTCGTCGCGGTCATAGTCAGCCTGGGTGTAGGGGAGCGAGACGGCGCGGCCACAGCCGGAGCGCACCCCGGAGGGCTTGAGAGGGATCTCGCGCGGAATGAACGAGACCTCGAGCGCCGAGGGCGGCAGAGCCTTCTTACCGAGGCGAATCTCGCTGACGTTCACCTTGGCGGAGGCGGCGAGCGCATCGATGCGTCCGCTGAGGGTCGCTGAACCAGAAACATATCCGTCCGCCTCGGCGAGCCAGGGCTTGAGCGCGTCGATGCGTCCGAGCGGGAGCTTGGTGGTGATGAGCTGCCCGTGCAAAATACCCTCCGGGAGCACTTCGGCGCTCCCGTACGCGGCGCCCGAGCCTTTCGACAAGCGCACCGAAGGGATCGCCAAACGCATGCCGCGGGTGCCGGCCATGATGTCGAACCAATCGAGATGGAACTCACCTTCAGCGGGCGAGAAGGTCTCACCGGAATAGCTGAACTCGGTGAAGTTCAGGTTGCCGTCGATGCGGAGTCTCCCGCCGTCACACTGATCTTCGGGTCCTCCGAGGAGATAACGGATCTTCGCGGAGATCTTGCCGCGGCCGCTGAGATCCGAAAAACGCGGATCTTCGTCGAAGTGGAGAGTCTCGAGGAACTCGGTGAGCTCGAGTTTGTCCGAGTTCATGCGCAGATTGAGCTCAAGGGGCGAGGGCCCATCGAACTTCAAGCCGGCGACCGGAACCGAGAAGCGATTGTGCTTCTTGGACAGGACTGCTTTCGAGAAAGTGACCGAGAGCGGCTCGAAGTGCACCTGAGCTTCTTCGAGGTTCCCGAGCTCATAGCGATCGAGCTTGAGTCCTTCGACGGAGATCGAGCCGTCGAGGAATGGTTCGTTCATCGGTCCTTGCATGCGCACGTCGACGCGCGCCCGACCCGCGACCTCGAGGTTCGCGATGGGTCCGACGTCGGCGAGCTCGATGACGGAGTCCTTGGCGAGACGGATGTCGACAGGACCGCCCCTACGGAAGGAGAGGCTCACGAGCTCGACAGGGATCCGGCTCGAGCCGAAGGTCGTCATCACCGAGTAGAACTCGAGAGATTCGGGACTCGCGCGGAAACGGCCGACCAGGTTCGCCGACGGCACGCCGATCATGCGCTTCTTCTCGGGGTGATCGTAGCCTTTGTTCCAGACCACAAACTTCGAGGTCTGAGCGCGGAGTCCCCCGTCCATGGCGAAAGGTGCCATCGTGCCTGTGAGGTTGGTCACGACGACCTCGTCGTAGTGCCAGTCGACGATGGTGTGCTCGGTGACGCCGACGTCGCGCATGATGCCAGGGAAGTCTACGTCGTGGGAGCGCATCTCCGCCATGCGGAAGGTCTTCTTCTCGGAGAAGGGAGCGATCTCGATTCCCGTAAGGACTGTGTTGCCGTTGCCCCAAGCAGCTTCGAGGCGCGGTACGCGGATGGTCTCGCCAGCGAGGCGGAAGTCCGCTTGGAAGGAGTCGCCGACCTTGTACTCTCCGATGTGGGCGGACTCGCCCGAGAGCTCTCCGGTGATCTCGGGCAACTTCATCTCGGGCCGATAGAGCCCGCTCACGCGCAGGCGGACTGTGCCTTCGGTCTCGGGCAGGCGGACGAAGCGGCGCAGGACCTCGAGCGGGAGCGCGATCCGCGCCGTGCCGCCGATCGAGCCGAGTTCTCCGTCTTTGAGCTTGGCCTCGACCTGGGACAGGCGGAGCGAGCCCCGTTCGGGTCCGTCTTTTTCGCAGAGGGGGCGCGCGCCGCCGCTGCTCGGGAGCTCGAGGGCCGTGTCCAGGTTCAGGCGCTTGATGGTGAGCGAGGTGGGAGAGGCGCGGGCGCGGAGCTCGAGGTCACAGATGCGGTCTTTGTGCGTCCGGAGTTCGTCGCCTTGTTTGCTCTGAGTTTGGAGCTCGGCGCTTGCGAGCTTCACCGAGACATTGAACTCGAGATGAGGCTCGGCAAGCACATCGATGTCGATGTCTTCGGTCTTGAGGTGTGTGCCGTCGACGCGGAGATCGATGCGCGCGCTCGTCAGAGCCAGGCTGCGAAAAGGAGAGTGCTCGAGGGTGAGAGGCTTCCCTGAGGGTTCCGGGAGCCGCAGCGGAACGTTTTTGATCTTGCCGTCTTCGATGACGAGGCGGACGCGGCTCGGACCGATCTCGATGTCGCCGATGTCGAGTCGTCCTGCGAGCAAGGAGAGGAGGCGCGGGCTGACCTTTGCCTCTTCGACGAAGAGCGCTGGTTCGTCCGAGTCAGTGCCGCGGACGGCGACGTTCTCGAGAGTGAGGGCGAGAGGGATCGCTTGGAAGCCGACATCGAAGGCTGCTTCGAGACCGAGCATCTCGTCGAGGAGCTGTTTGGCTTTCTGTTCAGCCCAGTCGAGGGCTGTGCGATTCTGGAGGACCGCTCCCGCTGCGAGTGGAATCGCGCCAATGAAGGCGAACAAGACGCAGAGGATACGGACGAAGAGCCGCCCGCGATCGCGCGCATGTTCCCCTGAGGGGGATTCGGCGGATTCGAGCGGCGACACTACCAGGAACCTACAATGAAGGGGGCGAAAAGGCCCAGAACGGGGGAGGGGGCTGGGAGCCCGCGCCGGCCGCAATTGGCGGAAAAGTGGGGTGATATTGGAGAGGGCAGAGCGGGCGGAGGAGCGCCGGACCTGACTTCATGAGCGCGGAGCGCGGAGAAAACGACCGAAGGGGGAGCGCGGAACTCTCAGAGGCAGGCGGCCGAAGGTCGGACATCTCATGGAATACGGTCCGGCGCGCCGAAAGTGCTCCCTCGGACGAAAATCGGTGAGGGCGAGGGAACGGGCGCTCCGGCCAAGGGGGGTCGGGGGAGCCCCGGCGTGCCGGGGCGGACGCCAGGGCCAGAACTTCCAGAGGGGCTCGGACCGCGGGGAGCCCCGGCGTGCCGGGGCGGACGACTTCAGCTCAAACTCAGGTGGCAACTTCCCTGACACAGGGGGCAAACTGTGTCCGCAAAAGTCAGTCGTGATGGGCTCGACCGTGGGTCCGGATCACCGAGTGATCCGATCGAGAGGCCACAGATTGGAGCTCTGGGAAGGAAGATCGGGCGGCGCACCCCCATGGATAACCCTTCGGGCAGCGCAGGGTTTAGAGCCAGATGCTAAAGGGCGTCTTCCCGGACTTGCGGTTGCAGGTTTGCTACTGAGCGAAGGTGCAGGAAAGAATCGCTTTCCTCGGCCGACGCGTCTGACCTCTAAGTATCCGCGCTTGACCAAATCGAGCATGTCGCTTCGAGCTGTGAAGCTCCGCCAACGCTTCACGCATTACCTTGAGCTGATGGAGTGGGAAGTATGTTAGGTCACCACCGTCAGTTTCCGTATGAGCGAAAGCTATGTAGTAGGCCTTCGGGCTTCGAACGCTCGGCCCAGAGATCGAAAGGAAGTAGGAGTTCGAGACGGTCCCGAAGGCCAGAGGCAGCCGGAGGAACGTGCCATACGGTTCCCTTCAGGTCTTCCACGACCACAGGGTGTTCCGGGCCCCGAAGCTGACCAGCTGCGTCGGGAACCTCGAGTGCGTCTTCGCCAAGGATCCGGTGCAACTCGAGGACAAGCCGCCTGGCGAGTTCTCGGGTGGTCGGTTTTGCGCCTTCAAGGACACTCGAGCTGATTGCTTCTTCAATAAGTTGTCGAACCCGATACTCGGCTCGTGCTTTCTGGTTCCCGAGGACCGCGATGAGCTCCTTCGCGACGTTCTTACGATCAAGTTCATGCAAAGCAGCCTGGATCTGGGGAAGCTGCACGAAGGAAAAATCCAAAGAATACAATGCCTTCATGGGCAGGACCGGCGTCTGGGCCCTTACCCGAGCCCATTTTTTGCGAGGCCCACCACCACTCTTCCAACGTGGCACCCTCTGGGGCCTGCCGATGACGTAGTTCGTCCCAATGAAGATCGTCCGTCCGGCAGGGCCGATCCCGCCATTTTTCGGTACACTTCCCGTCTTAGGGGAGCGTCAGATTCGGTCGTTGATCTCGAGGCTGAACGCTCGCGACTGGACGGGCAACGCTCGCGGTATCGCGGGCAGAGAGATGACCACGATTGGAAAGCCGATGCGCCTCTTTGAACCTCCTTCCCTCGATGGCCGTGCGGCGGGAGAGACAGCTGTGAAGGTTCTGATCGTCGATGATGAGAAGGTGGGCCGGTCGCTCATCGAGCGTTGGGTTCGGGAGTGGGGCTACGAGGTCGTCATGGCTTCGAGCGGCGAAGAGTGTCTGGCGCTCCTCGAGAGCGATCCGTCGATTCAGCTCGTGGTCCTCGACTGGCTCATGCCGGGCATCTCGGGGCTCGATGTCTGCCGTTGGGTGCGCGAAGACACGCACGGCCGCTACGTCTATCTCATCTTGCTCACTGGGAAGGGGGACGCCGAAGACGCAATTGTTGGGCTCGAAGCGGGAGCCGATGATTACGTCAAAAAACCTTGTAACCCGAAGGAGCTCGAAGTTCGGCTGAACGCGGGACGCCGTGTCATCGAGCTCGAGCGGGCGCTCACAGCTGCTCGGGAGCGCCTCGCTCACGAAGCGGCTCACGATGCCCTTACGGGGATTTGGAACCGCCGCGCCATCTTGGATGAGCTGCGCCGGGAGCTGTTTCGCGCTACGCGCACCGAGGAACCCGTCAGCGTCGTCCTCGGCGATGTGGATAACTTCAAGGCCATCAACGACAACTTCGGCCACGGGGTTGGCGATGAGGTGCTCCGGGAGGTCGCGCACCGGATCCAGCGCTGCCTGCGGAATTACGACCGCGCGGGCCGCTACGGCGGCGAGGAGTTTCTCGTGGTGCTCGCTGGCTGCGGCGAAGAGGGCGGCGTCGCGGTTGCGGAGAGGATCCGCCAGGCCGTCGAGGTCGAGCCGATCGTCTGTGGGAAAGTGCCGGTGACGGTCACGCTGAGCCTCGGCGTCGCCTGCTCTGTGCACGATGCGAAACTCGAGAGGCTCATTCGCGCTGCTGATTTGGCGCTCTACCGCTCGAAGAGCGGGGGCCGCAATCGCGTCACCGCTGCACTCGAGGCGGATTTCGTGAACAGCAGTCGCTAGTAAAAGCGGCTCCCAAAAGCGCGCTGATCCTGGTACACGCGGTTCCGAAGCCAAAAGGACCCGTTATGAAGATCGCGATCGTTCGCGAAGCGCGCCCAAATGAGCGTCGCGTCGCAGGTACTCCCGACACCGTCTCCCGCATAATTTCGAAGCTCGGCTTCAGCGTCACCGTCGAAAGTGGCGCTGGGCTCGGCGCCGGCATCACGGATGAGGCTTATGCTGCAGCTGGAGCACAGGTCGTTCCGAGCAAGGCCGAGGCCTGGTCGAGCGACATCGTGCTCAAGGTGAACCAGCCAGAGCTCGCCGAAGTCGAGCTCCTGCGCCCGGGCAGCACGCTCATGTCCTTCATCTGGCCGAGCAAGAACCCTGAGTTGCTCGAGCTGCTCCGCGCGAAGAACGTGACCACGCTCGCGATGGACATGGTGCCGCGGATTTCCCGCGCCCAGAAGCTCGATGCGCTCTCTTCGATGGCGAACATCGCGGGCTACCGCGCGGTGATCGAGGCCGCCGGCTCCTTTGGCCGCTTCTTCACGGGCCAGATGACGGCCGCCGGTAAGGTGCCCCCGGCCAAGGTGCTCGTGATCGGCGCGGGGGTCGCGGGACTCGCGGCGATCGGCGCGGCGAGCTCGCTCGGCGCCATCGTGCGCTCTTTCGATACGCGCCCCGCGGTCAAAGACCAGGTGAAATCGATGGGCGCGGAGTTCCTCGAGATTTCGATCGAAGAGGACGGAACCGGCGTCGGCGGTTACGCCAAGGAGATGAGCCCCGCGTTCATCGCCGCGGAGATGGCCCTTTTCAAGGCGCAGGCGCGCGAGGTCGACATCATCATCACGACCGCTCTGATTCCCGGTCGGCCCGCCCCGAAGCTGATCTTGAAAGAGGCGATCGAGGTGATGAAGCCCGGCAGTGTCATCGTCGACTTGGCCGCCGAAGCCGGCGGCAACTCGGATCTGACCGTGCCCGGTCAGTCGATCGTGACCGAAAACGGCGTCACCATCATCGGCTACACCGATCTGCCGAGCCGTATGGCGCCGACTTCGAGTCAGCTCTACGGCATGAACCTCGTGCACTTCCTGAGTGACCTCGGGGGCGCGGCGAAGTGGAATGTGAACCTCGAAGACGAGGTCATCCGCGGCGCGCTCGTGACCCACGATGGCGCCATCACCTGGCCGCCCCCGCCGGCTCAGCATCCGGTCGAGACCAAGAAGACGGAGGCCAAGCCTGCGCTTCCCCCCGGTCCCACCGCGGAAGAGAAGGCGAAAGCTGCGGCGCGGCGTTCGACGCTCGCCCTCGCCGGAGGCGCGCTGGCCCTGCTCGCGCTCGGCTCGGTGGCCCCGCCGGCTTTCGTCGCTCACCTCACGGTGTTCGTGCTCGCCTGCTTCGTAGGCTTCCAGGTCGTTTGGAGCGTCACCGCGGCTCTTCACACCCCGCTCATGAGCGTCACCAACGCCATCAGCGGCATCATCATCATCGGCGGCATGCTGCAGGTGTCGGGACCCCTCGAGAGTCCCGTCACCATCCTCGCGGCCATCGCCATCCTCTTCGCCACCATCAACATCGCCGGCGGCTTCCTCGTGACTCAGCGCATGCTGAAGATGTTCTCGAAGTAAGCGAACGAGCCTGAAAGACGCGGAGAAGTTTCAAAAATGCCTGCAACTATCACCACCATCGCTTACCTCCTGAGCGGCATCCTCTTCATCCTGAGCCTCGGGGGCCTCTCGCGCCAAGAGACGGCGCGTCGCGGCAACACCTACGGCATGCTCGGGATGGCGATCGCCATCGTCGTGACGGCCCTCTCGCCTGAGGTCACCGGTTACGGTGTGCTCGCCGTGGTCATCGGCATCGGCGCTCTGATTGGCGCGGTGCTCGCGGCGCGCGTCGAGATGACGAGCATGCCCGAGCTCGTCGCCATCCTGCACAGCTTCGTCGGTCTCGCGGCGGTGCTCGTCGGGTACGCGAGCTACCTCGATCCGAACAATGCCCTGACCGGAGTCGAACACACGATCCACGAGATCGAGGTCTTCGTCGGCATCTTCATCGGCGCCGTGACCTTTACGGGATCGGTCATCGCCTTCGGAAAGCTGAAGGGCATGATCGGGAGCAAGGCGCTCGCGCTCCCGGGGCGCAACCTGTGGAACATCGGCATGCTCTTGGTGAGCGCGTACCTCGGGTACGAGTTCGTCGGCCAGCCGGACCACGGTGGGCTCTTGAGCCTCGGCATCATGACGGGCGTCGCGTCGATCTTCGGCATCTTGATGGTCATGGCCATCGGCGGCGCGGACATGCCCGTGGTCGTCTCGATGTTGAATAGCTACTCCGGCTGGGCAGCATCAGCGGCCGGCTTCATGCTCTCGAACGACCTGCTCATCATCACCGGCGCGCTCGTCGGTTCGAGCGGCGCGATCCTGAGCTACATCATGTGCGCGGCGATGAACCGCTCCTTCTTCAACGTCATCTTCGGCAGCTTCGGCCAAACCGCGAAGGCGGGCCCCGCGGCGGCGGGGGAGACGCGTGAGGCGACGAGTGTGACCGCTTCGGAGGCTGTGCAGCTCCTGCGCGAGGCTTCGAGCGTCATCATCGTCCCCGGCTACGGGATGGCCGTCGCCCAGGCGCAGTACCCCCTCTACGAGATCGTGAAGACGCTCCGCGAGAAGGGCACCGAGGTGCGCTTTGCGATCCACCCGGTCGCTGGTCGACTCCCCGGGCACATGAACGTGCTCCTCGCCGAGGCGAAGGTCCCCTACGACATCGTGCTCGAGATGGAGGAGATCAACGATGACTTCCCTGAGACCGATCTCGTCCTCGTCATCGGCGCGAACGACATCGTGAATCCCGCCGCGCTCGAAGACCCGTCGAGCCCGATCTACGGCATGCCCGTGCTCGAGTGCTGGAAGGCGAAGCAGACGATCGTCATGAAGCGCTCGATGGGCTCGGGCTACGCGGGCATCGACAATCCTCTCTTCTACAAGGAGAATAACGAGATGCTCTTCGGCGACGCCAAGAAGGTCGTCGACTCGATTCTCGCCGAGCTGAAGTCGGGCGCCGCGCACGCGGCCTGACGCTCTCACCGAGAGCTCCCCGAGTCGAGCTCCACCCGGCGGGCGGTCCAAAGTGGTCGCCCGTTTCCTTTTTGTCAGCGCGCCGGCGTCGAGTGACGGACGCATCGAGTCGTCAGCGCGCCTGCGCCGGGTGAGGGCTTCCTCCCCCTGACCTGATTCGAATGAAACGTCGCGCCTCGAGCGAGCCCGCTCGCCGAAAAAGCAAGGCGCTACGTGACCTCGCGGATATCGCGCTCCTCGAAGGAGACGTGCCCGGCGACGACGAGGGGTGGTAGGGACGGGGCGTTGCTGCCTCCGAGCCCTGGCCCTGGCCCTGCTCACTGTCGCTTGCAGTCGAGCCGAGAGCGAAACCATCGAAGAACTCGAGGCCGCCGGTGCGCTCCCGAAGCTCGACCGGACCGATTCGCTCACCGGCACGGATAGTGACCAAAACGGCGTCCGTGACGACATCGACGCCTTCATTGCTCGAGAATATCCGAGCGAACCGGAGCGAAAGGAGCTCTCCGGGAAGGGGACCTGCGAATGAAAACTCGAGCCCTTCTTCTTTCGACCGCTCTGGCCCTCTCGTCACCGACGACGTTCGCGGGAAGAGGGCAGCCCCGAGCTCTTGGCCGCCCCCCCCCCGGCCGGCCG
>JAEYYX010000094.1 GCA_023428245.1 Pseudomonadota bacterium | reverse complement strand
CCGCAACCCAGACGAAGCCAAACAAAGCGAGGCCCAAGAGGCCCGGTCCGACCTGCGCCAAGCGCACAAACCGGCGAATCCCCCCTTCGGTTTCCCAAGGGAAGAAAATTCTTCTCGGATTTTCACGCTTCGAAATGGCCATCACTCGCGCAGTCCCTACTGGACCATGTCGTTCATCTGCAGAAGCGGCATCATGATCGCGAACACGATGAATCCGACGGCGCCGCCCATCAGAAGGATCATCACAGGCTCGAGCACACTGGTCAGCGCCCCGATCCGCGTCTCGACGTCCGTCTCGTAGGCGCGGCTGACGTTCTCGAGCATCGCCTCGAGCTCACCAGAGCGCTCACCGACCGCGATCATGTGCGTCACCATGGGGGGAAACGCGCCGCTGCGCTTGAGCGGCTCAGCGATACTCTCACCTTCCCGGATCGAACTGATCGCTTCCTTGATCACTTGCTCGAGCCTCACGTTCTCGAGCACGTTCTTGCCGATTTCCATCGCCGGCAAGAGTTGAACACCGCTCGCGAGCAGTGTCGCGAGGGTGCGGGTGAAACGCGCCAGCGCCACCAGCAGATTCAGGCGGCCGAACAGCGGGAAGGACAGGCGCATGACGTCCCAGCGCAGGTGGCCCTTGGGCGTCTTCTTCCAGCGCAAAAACGCGTAGGCGGTCCCGCCCATCACGAGGAAGATCAGCCACCAATAGCCGCTCACCGTGTTCGAGAGGAAGATGAGGAGCTGAGTGTACCAAGGTAGCGCCTGCCCCAGATTGTCAAAGATGGTCGTGAGACGAGGCACCACGCTCACCATGAGAAAGCCCACGAGCAGCACACCGACGCCACCCAGAGCTACCGGGTAGGCGAGCGCGCCCATGACCTTCCCCTTCAGCCGCGACTGGCCCTCCATGAAATCCGCCAAGCGCTCGAGGACGGACTCGAGCGTTCCCGAGGCTTCTCCCGCCGCGACCATGTTCACGTAGAGGGGCGGGAAGACCTTCGGATGTTCACTCAAACACTTCGCGAACGCGGTGCCGGTGCGGAGGTTGTCGCGCACGGACGACAAGACATGAACCAAAGCCTGTTTTTCGACCTGTTCCGTGAGCGCGCTGATCGACTCGACGAGCGGAATGCCGGCGCGAACCAACGTCGCAAGCTGCCTCGTCATCACGGCGACATCGCTCGAGCGCGGCTGCTTGAAGACCGCGAGGAAGTCGATGTCCCGTTTTGCACCCGCCTGTGCCTCTTTACCGGCGCGAGCTTGGGTGAGCAGAATTCCGTCTTTCCTAAGGATGTTACGGAGCGCGCGGGGATTTTCGGCGTCCCGAACTCCCTTGACCTGCTTGCCGGTCGCTGCGTCGATTCCTTGGTACTCAAAGACCGCCATGATTCATTCCCGTCCGGCGCGTGTCACTCCACGAACACGTCCTCTTGGGTCGCCGCGATGACCTCCTCCACCGTTGTCATGCCGCGCAAGACCTTGCGGGCGCCGTCGTCACGCATCGTGTCCATTCCTCCTTCGAGGGCGGCGCGCTTGATGGTCATGGCGTCGGCGTTTTGAAGGATGAGCGCACCAACGGCGTCATCCATCACCATGAGCTCATAGATGCCGCGACGTCCAACGAACCCTTTGTTGTCGCACAGCTCGCAGCCCTTCGGGCGATAAAAGGTCGGCATTCCTGGGCCAAACCAGCCGACCGGCTGATAGTCCACGCCAGGCAACGCGTAACGCGGGCTTAGTTTACGGGCCGCGCGCATGGCACTTCGCCTCTCGTCGATGGCGAGCTGACGCAGTTCATGTTCTGTCGCTTCATAAGGCTCTCGACAGTGCGGGCAGAGAACACGCACGAGGCGCTGAGCTAAGATGCCGATCACCGTCGACCGCACCAAGAAGGGCTCAATGTCCATCTCAACGAGACGTGTGACCGCGCCGGCCGAGTCATTCGTGTGCAAGGTCGACATCACGAGATGACCCGTCATCGACGCGTGCATCGCGATCTCCGCCGTTTCCTTGTCGCGAATTTCGCCGACCATGATGACGTCAGGGTCTTGGCGCAAAAACGCGCGCAGCGCGCTCGCGAAGGTAAGCCCGATCTTGGCATTCACGGGCACCTGGTGAATTCCGCCGATTTCGTATTCGACGGGGTCTTCTGCGGTCAGGATGTTGATGTTCGGCTGGTTGATTCGGTTCAAGCAGCCATAAAGCGTCGTCGACTTGCCACTTCCCGTCGGGCCCGTCACCAAGATGATTCCGTCTGGACGGCGAATCAGGCTGTCCATGAGCGAGTATTCGCGCGGTCCGAAGCCGAGGTCGCTCAGGTCGAGCAGGGTGTTCGACTTCTGAAGCAGACGCATCACGATGCGCTCGTGGTCACGGCTGGTCGGGACCGTCGAGACGCGAACGTCGAGAGCACGACCCGCGATCTTGAGCGAGATGCGCCCGTCTTGAGGCAAGCGTTTTTCGGCGATGTTCAGGCCCGCCATGATCTTCACGCGGGCAATCACCGAACTCATGAACAACCGGCTCGCCCGACGCGCGATGTAGAGCTCGCCGTCGACGCGATAGCGCACGATGACCTCTTTTTCCTCGGGCTCGATGTGAATATCGCTAGCCCGCTCTTTGACGGCCTGGGAGAAGAGGCCGTTCACCCAACGAATGATGGGCGCGTCGTCGTCCGAGTCGAGGAGATCGCCTTCATCCTCGTCTTCGCGCGACTCTTCGCTCTTCAAGTCGCCCATCGTGTCTTGGCGTTCGTAGACACGATTGATGGCGTCAACGACTACGCCAGCGGGAGCCACCAGGACCTTGACCGAGACGCCTAGGAGCGCCCGCACGTGATCGAGCGCCGCGACGTCGAGAGGGTCCCCACAGACGATCGTCGCGTCCTCCTCGCCGCTTGCGATGAGGAGAACTTTGTGTGCCTTGGCATAGCTGATCGGCAGCTTGACTGCGGCCTCGAGAGGCACCTGCCCGGGATCGATGGTGCTCACGAACTCGAAGCCACAATCCGCAGCTAGAGCCATCGCGACCGCCTCGTCGGTCGCCCACTTGTTCGAGACGACCAGCTCGAGGACAGACGCTCCCTTTCGCTCCTTGCTCAGCTCGCGGAGCTCGCCCAGCTGCTCAGGAGTCAAGACCCCGTGGCGCACGAGAATTGCGCCCACGCCGGTCTCGGGGGAGATCAACCGATCGTTCATGTTCGGTCCGTCTGCGCGACCCGCGGCAGCGGGGCGATGTTCAGGGGGTTCTCCGGGACGCGTTGCTCTTGCTCGGGGACGATCAGCTCCGACCGCTTGCCGCCGGAAGAACGCTTCGATCCACCACCTTTGCCGCCGTCTTTGACGCCCGCGGGAGGCTCGAGCGGGGCCGAGGGTTCGTGATCGTGGTATTCGCGGGGCGCAAGCTCTCGCTCGCGGCGCACCTCGTCATCGAGCTTGAAGTAGGCCTGGCGGATTTCCTCGACAAGCCCATTTTGGCGCGTGTAGTCGGATGGTGGCGACCAGTTGTCGGTCGAGAACAGGAAATAGCGATCGATGAAGTCCTGACGCTCCTGCATCTTGCGCTCGAAGATACGTCGGAGGTCGGACTGCTCGCGGATCACGTGCGGCGTCAGGATCAGAAGCAGATTCGTCTTCTTCTTCTCCTTCTTGGTTGTCGAGAACAGGACGCCGAGCACCGGGATATCACCCAAGATCGGAACTTTGTCCTTCGAGCGAGTCTCGGTCTCCTGCATGAGGCCACCGATCACCACCGTCTGCTGATCTTTGACGACGAGCGTCGTCTCCGCGGTGCGCTTGGTGATCGGGATCGCTCCGAGGGCACCCACCGGCGCTCCCGCAGCGCTGCTTTCCTGCTGGATCTCGAGCCGAACGTGATCGGAGTCGTTGATGTGGGGAGTAACCTTGATCTTCGTACCGACGTCCTGGCGCTGGGCGTTGAAGCCGAATCCACCCATGGCGCCGAGGCCCATCATGGCCGCCCCTTGATTGCCGCTCATCGAGGCAGGATTGCCGAATCCGCCGGCCAGGTTCGTTTGCAGGGGGATGTTCTCGCCTACACGGATCTCCGCGGAGACGTTGTCCGTCGCGATGATGTGCGGCGTCGAAAGCACGTTGCCTCGCCCGCTCCGGGCCAGGGCGTTCACAACCACACCAAAGGCCGGAATGCCGATACCGGTCGGAGTCAGGCCCGCCGTTTCCTCGAGCTCCTGGCCACGAATACCCGCTGCGAATCCTTGGAGGGCCGTCGGGTCACCCGGGAACAAGATCGACTTGCCACCGTTAAACCCGCCCATCGAGATGACGTTGCCCGTTCCGACAGGGCTCGGCGTGGAGGCCCCGCCGTGCCAAGAGAAGCCAAGCTCATTGGAGTCGAGGACGTTGACGTCCATGATCACCGCCTCGAGAAAGACCTGGCGGCGCGCTTGGTCGAGTTTATCGACGACGATGCGAAGCTGAGCAAAGTCGCGAGGGGACGAGGTGATGACCAAGGAGTTGGTCGCTTCGTCGGAGGTGACGCTCACGTCGCCTTCGAACATGCCCTGAGCGTTCCCGGCGTCTTGGGCGTTCTTTCCACCGGATTTCTGCCCGGTGAGCATCTGCTGCAGGGTCTTCGAAAGCTCATTCGAGACCGCGTGCTGCAGCGGGAGCACGTGCACACGGCCGGCCTCGCCGGGCCTTGTGTCGAGCTTTTTGAGAACTTGGAGCAACTTCGAATACGACTCCTCGTTACCGACGACGATGAGCGAGTTGGTGGGCTCGTCGGCGACGACGCGGGAGATGCCGCTCTTGGTCCCTTGACCGACCTCGAACAGATCATTGATCCGAGTAGCAAGCTCGGTGGCGTTGCCGTGGTTGATCGGCTCGATCCACATCTGTTGACCGGCGCCGCCCACGTCGATCTCCTCGAGGATCCTCACCATGCGGTTGATGTTGCTGCCGGTATCCGTGAGGATGATCAGGTTGCCCGCAGTGTAGGTCGAGACGTCACCATCCTTGCTCTTGAACTTGAGCAGGATCGGTGCGGCTTCATCGGGGCTGACAAAGCGCGTTCGATAGAGGCGCGTGACGAAGGTATCGGTCGCCGGCACGGGAGCGCCGCGGTCGAAGACGGGAGTGGTCTGGGTCGCCACTCCCGCACTGTCGACGATCTTCAGAAAGCGCCCCTGCGGCACCACGGTCATGCCGTTGACCTCGAGGATCGAGAGGAAGGCCTGGTAGGCCTCGTCAAGGGTAACGGGCTCCGGAGAGACCACCGTCGCCTTGATACTGCGAACCTTGGCGCCGTAGATGAAGCGGCGACCAGTCATCCCGCTGATGTGATTGACTAGCTCAGCGAGGTCGGCGTCCTGCAAGTTGAACTTGACCCGATGCCCGCCGGGCTTCGGCCGATAGTCGATGTCCGTCGCGGCAGCGATCTTGTCCATCGAGCTCGGCAGGGCGCCGGCCTCTCCCGGGGGCGCAGGATCCGCTACAGGAGCCGCCCTATTGGCCTGAGCGAACGCCGCTCCGGGCAGGAGGAGCGAAGCGAGCAGCGCCCCGAGCCCGAGCCCACTGCCGCGACGGGCCAGGCAAAGGTCCGTTCGATCCCCCACGCGGTCCGTCTTCTCGTGAAACGACGTCTTGCTCACAAATTACTCACTCTTGCTAGTTGATCTTGATGTTGATGGTGGTGGGCTTGCCCCGTCGGTTCACCTTGACGGTGAGACTTTCCGCGGTCCGAAGGCGGGCGTACGCCTCGAGAGCCTTTTCGGGGCTGCCCATGTCAAAGCCATTGATGCTTTCCAGCCGGTCGCCGTTGGCCAGACCGAGCTGACCGAGCAGCGTATCGGGCCTCACGCCGAAGAGCCGGATGCCCACGACCTTTCCGTCTTTTTGCTCTGGCACAATCCGCGCCGACTTCATGAGCTCGGATTGGTTCTCGAGGATCTTGTCGACAGCGCTCCGATCGACCTCGAGCTCCGTCTCGCTGATCCGCTTGATCTTCGACTTGAGGTCAGGATCGACCCCTCGACCACCCTCCCCTTCGGGAGCTGGCGCGGCCTCGGCCGGCGCCGCTGCGGCGGGCGGCGGCGCAGGGGGCTCCGGATCGCCGAACATGCTGGACTGACAGAGCGTGTCTCCTTCGATCCAGATCGTCGGATGCAGTGTCCTCGGGTTATAGCCGATGTAGGCGACCTTCCCGGGCCCCACCGTATCGCCCACCCGGCGGAGAGAAGGACCCGTTTCGCCTGGTCCCTGCACGGCGGCGAAGGACCAGAGAGGATCGGTCGATTCGGTGACGATGAAGACCTGAATTCCTGGGCACGCAGCGACACTCAGGGGGTCGGTCACTTCGAGCGCCTTCTTCTGTTCCTCTTCCGCCTTCTTCTCTTCCGGCTTCTCGTGAAGCGGACCCGTGATCGAATCGAAAGGGTTGCGATCGATGATAGGCCCAGCGGTAAACTTCGTCAGAACGACATCAGGTACCGGCGGCAGGGCAGGCAGCGCCGCTGGCGAGTCGGGAGCGAGCGCCGCTGACAGCAGATAGCTGATCCCTCGGGCCTGCAAATAGGCCGCCGCCGCGACGCAGAACGCCACGATGACGCCAAAGTAGCGCTTGAATAGAATTTCGAAGGACACGAGGCAGAAGCTCTTGCACGAGGCTTAAAGCGAGAGCCGTGCCAGCGGTCAATCCCTTTGAATCCTTAATTCTTTCGAGAGATCGCTGAGCGCTCCGCCGGACCTTTCGCCAAGGTGGCAGAATGTGTCCCGAGCCGCTCTGCGCTCTGCCAAAATGACAAACAAAACGGCGGGGCGGTGGATTTTTCCCACCAGACCCGCCGTCCTCTTGGCTCCCGAAAAACCGTTCGACTTCTCTCAGCCGACGAACTCGAACTTGCCGATGGCGCCGAGATCGCCGAAGGCCTGCACCAGGCGGGCCGTCACTTGCTTCTCGCCCAAGTAGAGCCAACCGCGGGGGTCGATCTGCTTCTTGTTCGGCTTGTCCGCACCTTCGGGGTTTCCGAGCTGACCGTGGAGGTACGCGTCCTTTTCGTCCATGTACTTCTTGATCGGCTGGGTGAACGCCCACTGCGTGTCGGTGTCGATGTTCATTTTGACAACGCCGTAGGAGACAGCCTCTTTGATCTCCTCGGGGCTCGAACCGCTTCCACCGTGGAAGACGAAATCGAGAGGCTTGTCGCCGGTCTTGCGCTGAGCCTGGACCTCTTCCTGGCTGTTCTTCAGGATCTTCGGCGTGAGCTTCACGTTGCCGGGCTTGTAGACGCCGTGGGTGTTGCCGAACGAGGCCGCACAGGAGAAGTGACCGATCGAGTTCAGCTTGTCGTAGGCGAGAAGGACGTCGGCGGGCTGCGTGTAGAGCTTCGAGTTGTCGATGTCGCTGTTGTCGACGCCATCTTCCTCGCCACCCGTGACGCCGAGCTCAATCTCGAGACCCATGTTGATTTTGTTCATCCGCGTCAGGTACTTCGCGCAGATGTCGAGGTTCTCCTCGAGAGGCTCCTCGGAGAGGTCGAGCATGTGAGAGCTGTAGAGCGGCTCACCGTGGGCCTTGAAGTACTCCTCGCCCGCGTCGAGCATGCCATCGATCCAAGGCAGGAGCTTCTTCGCCGCGTGGTCGGTGTGAAGGATCACGGCGACGCCGTAAGCCTTGGCAAGGGTGCGCACGTGATGCGCCGCAGCGATGGCACCGACGATCGCGGCCTTTTCACCGGCATTCGAGAGGCCCTTGCCGGCGTAGAAGTGTGCGCCACCATTCGAGACCTGGACGATGATCGGGCAGCCTGCCTCTTTAGCAGCCTGGAGAGCGGCGTTGGTCGAATGGGAACCGATCACGTTGACCGCAGGGAGCGCAGCCTCTGCGCTCTTCATCGCTGCATACAACTCTTTCAGGGCGCTACCGGTGATAACGCCGGGCTTCAACTTGATTTTAGACATGGAATCACTCACTCGAAGTTTGGGGGTGAAAGGTATGACCGTCTCTCGACAGGCGCCAGCGCTCGTAGCAGCAAACCGAGCTCGCTTCGAGGGTCCTTCTGAGGTGACCCAAACGCGGGGACGGCTTCGTTTCCGGATCGTTTACGAGTCGAGCAGGGGCTCAGGGGAGAGCGAACGGCCAGGATGATAGTCGGAGGCGAAGGCCAGGAAAACCGACGCGGATTCTAAGGAAAAATCCCAAGTTCCACGCTGAGCTGACCCTCGAAGCGCACCACCGAGTCGAGCGGGCAGCTCACCCGATCACAAGCGCTCTGACCCCTGGAAATATAGGCCGAATACACCGGCACGCGCACGCCGAGCACGGGACCGAAGCCGAAGGTGAACCCTTCCCAAGCCCAGCGATACCCCAAATGGCCCATGACAGCGACCTTGATCGTGCCCCGGAGAGCGTCGTGCGGAAGCCCAATGGCGATGGCCTGACCTTCCGCGCCAAAGCCGAAATAGAAGCCACGCAAGTTCCCGTAGGTTCCCTCATAGTAGCGGCGCATGAGCGAGAGCCCGTAGCCGTACTCGAAGTGTTCGAATTCGGTCAGCGGTTCGTTCGAGTAGCTCATGAAGCCGGTGTTCATGAGCCGTGCGCTCACGATGAACGAGTTCTTCGCTCCCCACTCGTATCCGATCTGAACCCCCTGAAACGCGACGCCGACCGGGTCGACAAAGATCAGGCTCGTCCGATCTACGGAGCGACCGCCCAAGCGCTCATGAACCTCGGCCTCGGTCCAGCGAGGCTTGAGGGGCTGGGGCAGCGGAACACAAGTACCGAACTCGGTGCACACAGTTCCTTCGCGACAATCCGGGTCACAAGCCTCGACGCAGCGCCCGTCGACACAGGCCTCGCTCGGTGAGCAAAGCGTCGAGCAAAGTGTCGTCCGCTCCTCGACGTCATCCGGATAGGTCCGGGAGAGGGGCGAGCGCATCCGCGCGAGAGGAAGCTCCTCGGGTACTTCGGTCGGCGACGGCTGCTCCTCCAAAGGCTCCTCAGCTCCCGCGAGAGCGGCCAAGAGGAGCGGCAGGGCGCCGAGCGCCGAGCACCTCAAACGCTCGAGAAAACGAGCGAGAGCCCACGTCATTGTTCGTGGTCTCCTTTCGAGTTCCTGAGGAGCGGCGAGGCTGCCCGAAGGGCGGTGTCGCGCACCCCTTCGAAGCTGAGCTGACCCGCGAGGATCAGCGCAATCGTGTAGCGGCTCTGAGGCAAGGAAACGAAAACACCCTCCGAGGAGGCCGGCTCCGGGACGAGGGCTGTGCCGTAGGAATAGGTCCCCCGCAGGCCAAGCAGAATACTCCCCTGGGACCCATAGGAAGAAACGCCAATCGCCAGAGAATATGAGTCCCGCTCCTGCCTGAACAAGGACTCGCGAGCGAGTCCGTCCGTGCGAGGGGCAAGTCCGGTGAAGTCCGTCTGAAAGCCCGCCAAGACCGAGAAGTCTCTCTGCACAAAGCGCTCGATACCGACAGAGATGTTCGTAAGCGGGCGCGCGGGCTCGACAATTTCCGTGCGGCCGATGTTCGTTTCGCCTGCGAGCAAGCTGGTCCGGGTAAAGCGAGCACGCCCGATCGCGTTGTCCGAAGCGTAGATGTTCGCGTCAAACTCAAGGTTAAAACTCGGCCACGCGAAGGCGACCCCGAGCCGGAGCGCGGCGGGCGTCGTATAGCTGAAGTCTCCATCGTCCTGGGTCAGCTTGAGTTCACTGTCCCCGCCCATGAGGACCGAGTTCGACCCCTTGTAAAAGCCGAGGATGTGCTGAGAGGGCGTGGTGAGCGATGCCCCCAGGGTCACATGTTTGGAGATCAGGTGGGTCAGGCCGATCGTCACGCTGGAATCCCAGCTGAGACCTCGCCTCGAGTGGCCGAAAACTTGGCTCGAGTCGCCGTACAAGACCGACTCGGTGGTCGTGTCGTCGAGCCCCGTGTTCTCGAGGCGCGCACTCACGCCAATGCTCATGCCGCGAAACAGCTCGAGCCCCCAGCTCGCAATGCCTGTCGTGCGTCGGAACTGGTAGCGGGACGAGATCGAGAGCGCCCCCAGCTCACTCAGACGATTTTCGTTTGTGGCGAAGCTCTCCTGCTCCACGTCGGCCACACAGATCCCGTATTTGTGGCGGCTCCGCTGGCTGTTTCGGTCGCGGGGCGAGCCGTCCAGAAAGAGACAGAAGGTGTTCGGCAGAATACGAAAATCGAGCTCGGTCGTCCCAGGACTATCGAAACCAAATTTTTGATGCGGATCGGTAGTGTCCCTCACAAAACGCTGAGAGAAGGCAGCCGCAACGGTCCCAAATGAGAACGATTCGCCAGGGATACGCGTGATGCCCGCAGGGTTCGTGAAGAGTACAGCACCGTCTGAACCGCGCGCCGTCGACGCGCCACCCATCATGGCGGCCCGGCCCCCGAGAACAGCCGCATCATAGTTCGCCTGAGCGTGGGCCTGCCCCATCGAGAGCGCCCAGGCAAGGAGCACCCCACGGCCGGCCCAACGCCCAAACCCGACACTTCGTCGGGCGAAAGGAGGAAGCCAGGAGCAGGGTCGGAACACCGGCTCCCTATACAGCAGAGAACGACTCGCCCGCGCAAGCTCCCGGCGAGTGGGGGGGGGCCGCCTCGGTCGCTGTCGCCGACCCGGAGCGCTCGAGGCGCGGGCCAAAAAGGCCAAGATCGAGCTCGCTTGCGGGCAGCTCCGCGAGCCGCTGTCGAGCGATCTCGAGTAAGCTCCCTGAGCTTTGCGCCTGGAATGCTGCTTTCATGAAGCTCCCGCCGTCCAGGATCGCTCGACCTAGGTATCGGATCTGCTCTTTCAGGAGACCCGTCCGGGCCGACTCGGGTAGCCGCTCCCGGAAGAGCTCCGCGAGCTCCACAAGATGCCCGTAGAGCATAGCTCCGTTGACCTCGGGGCAGGGCTGTCCCCGCTCTAAAGCATCAATCTGCTGGAAGATGAAAGGATTGCGCAGAGCGCCGCGACCCAGCATCACCCCCGCGCACCCCGTCTCGCGGCGGATACGCAGAGCATCATCAGCGTACCAAATATCTCCATTGCCAATCACCGGGATCGGGAGATGGCTCGCGAGCAAGCGGATGATGCGCCAGTCGGCGACCCCACCATAAAAGTCAACGCGACGCCGTGGGTGAATCGTGAGGAAGTCGATTCCCGCTTCGGCGAGCGCGGACGCTATCTCGAGAACCTGGCCTGAATCGTCGTAACCAGCGCGCATTTTGGCGGATAAGGGCAGGTGCGTCGCCCCTCTCATCACAGAAATGACCTTCTCGCAGAGGGTTGGGCTCTTGAGCATCGCCGAGCCCACACCTTTGCGCACGGCCTTCGGCGCCGGGCACCCCAAGTTCAAGTCGACGATATCCGCCCCTGCCGTCGTCACGAGGCGCGCAGCATCCCCCATTTGGTTCAGGTCGTTCCCCATCACTTGGACGCTCAGTTTCGCGGGAGGTGCCTGCCCCATGTGGCGCAAGAGCACCTTAGGGCTGAGTCGCTCCGAGGTAACACGGACAAACTCGGTACAGACGATGTCCACACCGCCCCGGGCGGCAAATAGCTCACGCACCGGAGGGCTCGTAATTCCCTCCATGGGCGCGAAGAACCGGAGCGCTCGATCCGAAAACATTCAGTCGCCGGAGTCGCGGCCGTCTCGATCAGAGTCCCGGTCCGCGGGCGGCGGCGCGGTATCACGATGGTGAAGCGCACTCGCCTGTTCCGCCGGGGTCTGGTTCAGTGAGTTCATCATCATCTCCTGGTCCCCGTACCGCTCCTTCGAGCGCTGCTGCATGTCCTCCGGCACGATGGGCTTCTGTTTCTGCGAAGCGCACCCAAGCGCGGCACAGCTGAGCACCAACGAGGCCACGGCCCATTCAAGGGAAGGTCGAAAGCGGGGGCTAGGAGAGGTCATTTTTACCCAAGTGAGACGAGCCGCACGTGTCCTCAGCGTCCCAGGCCGAAGCGAACGGAAAGCTAGCCTGTCGGCCCCGGGGCGACAACCAGGTCTCCGGGCAATGGACCCGAGGGCTCAGCCCATCTATGGGTACGCTGAAGCCGACCGATGAGCCGCTCCACCCGCTACGAAGATCCCTTGAGCGCGATCTGGCTCGAATGCGCCACGCGCCTCGGGCTCCGCGTCCAGCGGAGCGGCGACACCTACGCGTCAACCTCGGGCCGGGGAGATCTCTTGCTCGGAGACGGCTCCACCCTCGACCCAGACGACTGTCTCGCCCAGATGGTGCTCCACGAGATCTGTCATTGGCTCGTCTGTGGACCTGAGGCGTTCGAGTGGATCGACTGGGGTCTCGACAACGAGGTCGATCGAGATATCGAACTCGAACACGCGACACTTCGCGTGCAGGCCGCGCTCCTCGACCCTCTCGGCCTCCGGGCTGTCCTCGCACCCACAACCGTCTATCGGGCATTTTACGATGCTCTGCCTCCCGATCCTTTCTTCGAGCGGAGCCAGGACGAGCGCCCTTGCATCGTTCGTGCCCGCGCCGGCTATGCGCGTCGGCTCGAACGCCCCTGGGCCCCGGCACTGATCGAGGCGCTCCGCGCCACAGCGGACATCGTTCACACGCTCCGCCGCTTTCGTTCAGACGCGCCTGCGACTGACCTGCTCGCGCGCGCGGAGGAGCCTCGGAAGCTTCATAGGACAGGGATCCCCTTGCGCTCACCTGACGCAGAAGGCGCCTATCGGTGCGAGGCCTGCGCGTGGCAGAAAAGCAACGCACGAGGCCTGCGCCGCTGCGTGCAGGCAGAAGGCGCCCGAGTTCGAGCAGACGATCCAGCTTGTGAGCGTTTCGAGACCGCCTTTGACTGCCAAACCTGCGGTGCCTGCTGTCGGGAGGCTTACGGCGCAGTCGACGTGAGCGCGAAAGATCCCGCGGTCCTCTTGGCTCCGGATTGGCTCCTTCGGCGCGGTCGACGCTACGAGGTCCGACGCGACGAACATCGCTGCGCCGCGCTCCGGGGCGGCCTATCCCTCCCCCGACACAAGCCCGCCATCTCGGGCGCTCATGGGGAGAGCGAGCAGGTCTCGCCCCCCTTCTTCATTCCCGCAGCCGCCCCCTTCTCTTGCGCAATCTATGAGATCAGGCCCCAAACCTGCCGAGATTTCACCCGCGGCAGCACGCATTGCCTGACCGCGCGCCGCCGAGTCGGACTCAGCCGTTAGCCGCGAGCTCGGCTCGCGAGACAAGGCCCGCCGCGCGATAACCGGCATCGATGAGCTCCGCGAGGGCAGCGATGTCGGACCCTGAGTGGGCGACCCGCTCTTGGTCCCGGACTGCTCGATAGAACGCTTCGAGCTGGCCCATGTACGTCGTCGCGCCCACACCCCACACTCTGGGCTGACCCGGCACCTCCAGAAACGATCCTTCGAGGGAGAGCGGGTTCTCGAACAGAATCGGCCCGCCGTCCGTGGTCACGATGATGCGCGCCTGAAACGAACACTCGGGCTCCATGTTTGCTCGAAATCGACCCGGAAATGCTCCGGCTGAGCTCTGACACAGGACCTCAACATTCATCGTTCGGTCGATCTCGGCCGGACGACAGATTGCCGCGGCATTTGTCACCGAGAGTCCAAAGCGCGGCGAGTCTTCCCCCAGAGCTCCCCGGACCCACTCGAGCCAACAGAAGGGGTATCCGCCAAAGTCGAGCAAGACCCCAGCCCCAAGCCGCCGATCCAGTCGAATGTCCGACTCCCTTTGGATCGGCGCGTCGAACACGGCTTCGACACTTTCGACTCGACCTGCGCGAGCGACAGCCTCCACGAAGCGAGCGGTGAGTGGGTGGTAGACGGAGTGGTGCGCTTCAACGAGCGCGAGGCCGAGCTCCTTGGCCCTCGTGACTGCCCGCTGTGCCTCGCGGCTCGAGAGCGCGAACGGCTTTTCAGCGAGTACGTGTTTACCAGCCTCGAGGGCTGCCAAGGTCCAGGGCACGTGATCGCGACAAGGAGTCGCGATGTAGACGGCTTCGACCTCGGGATCTTCGAGCGCCGCTTCGTAAGACGCGTAACTTCCTCGAATGCGGTGGCGCTCAGCAAAGGCGCGGGCGCGGGCCGGGTCCCGCGCCGCCACCCCGCGCACATCGATCAAGTCGGGGCGAGTCAGCGCGACCTTCGGGGTCACCTGAGCCGCCCCGAGCAGCGCCAGTCGCAGAGGTTCTCGGTACAAACCGGACCTTGGGAGGGATTTCAAACGCGCGCGACGTTAGTCCCAGTGTCTCCGAAACCGACCGGCGCGGTCGTCAGATCCAGCTTCTGCTCGCCAGTATCCCAGGGAGCGCGGCCGATCTGCTTCGTTCCGAGGCTCGGAAAGAAGGGAGCCAGGACATATTGCTTGAACCAGTACAGCCACATGCTCCTTTGGTTCAGGCTCGGATCGATGAGGTGCTTGATCTTCTCGTGCTCCTCTTTCGCCAAGCTCCAATGACGAGCCGCGTTCTCGTGGTGGACCGTGTGGTAACCGTTATTGAATAAGAGGAAATTCAGAAGCGGGCTCACGAAATTCCTTGAGTGGTTGTAACGAGACCACGGATCGGTGTGGACGTGCTGATCGTAGTTGAACGTCATGACCGTCCACAGCGAGACGATCGCCGGCAAGAGCAGCGTGAACGCGTACACAATGAGTCCGAGGCCGAGCCCATGGATCGAGACAGCGAGGGCCGCGAGACCGAGGTGTGCACCGATGACCACCACGTACTGAGAGACGTAGACCCAGTAACGCTCCGGGTTCTTCTCCTTCGTTTGAGACAAAAACTCCTTGATCGGTCCGCTCTGGTAGTAAGAGGAGACGAAGAAGTAGCTCGCCGCCACGAGGTAGTTGTGGCTGTTGGTGAAGCGCCAGGTGATCGTAGCGTCACCGGGCTTGTTCACATACTTGTGGTGGTTGAGGTTGTGGGTCGGGATCCAGGCGAAGGTCGGGAACCCGTAGATGATCGAGATCCAGTACGAGAACAGCGTGTTGAGCGTCTTGTTCTCGAAGGTTGGACAGTGCTGATGGTTGTGGGCGATCGTCGACGCGGAGATCGCGAAGTAGAAGGAGAGCCACGACAGGTAGGGCAGAAGGTCGGGGCGCGCGTACTGGAGCGCGACGAGACCCGGCGCGAAGATCAGCATCCAAAGGAGCGTTCGGAGATCGGCTCTGTAACGAAGCATCAGGGTCGGGCCTATATCACGGCCTCGGGGGGCTGTCCGCTGACTCAATGCCCTTTGTCTCGCGGGAAACTGCGCAAATTTCGCGGCATTTTGCTTCGCGCCAGAATAAGTGACCACCGGTCACTTTGCTCTGTAATTCACAATCCACGCTTTGGGGTTCTTTTATTGCGGCATTCGCATTAGTTTGGACCCAAGAGCGGAGCCGACCATGGACGACGAGAAGCACCTTCCCCTGCCCGGCCTGTCCTCCTTGCGCGACTTGAACGACCTCGAGGTGTTCGCCCGGGTTGTCGAGCAGAATGGATTCACCCGCGCCGCCAAAGAGCTCGCGGTCCCCCCCTCGACCGTCAGTCGCAGGCTGGCGCGACTGGAAGAGTCCCTCGGAGTGAGGCTCCTGCAAAGGACAACCCGCAAGATCCATCTGACCGAAGCAGGCCGCATCTACTTCGAGCGCATCAGCCACGCCCTGCGCGAGATCGAGACCGCCGAGATCCTGCTCCGCAACGTGCAGGGTGTGCCGCGTGGGCGCGTCCGCGTTAGCACCTTCAGCGAACCCTTCTTGGAGGAGGCCTTCTTCGACTTCCTCGAGAAGTACCCGGATGTCACCCTTGAGCTCGACAAGTCACATCGTCGCGTCGACCTCATCGCCGAGGGCTTTGACCTCGCCATCCGCGCAGGGGCGCTGGCCGACTCGAGCCTCATCGCCCACAAACTCATCCCAACGGGGATGAAATGTGTGGCTGCCCCGAGCTACCTTGAGGCTCGAGGTACCCCCGAGACCGTCTCGGAGCTCTCCCGCCACGATTGCGTGATCGTCGGCACCACGATCGCCGGAGCATCCTGGACCTTCGAAGGGCCCAGCGGCCCCGAGCGAATCACTGTGTCAGGGCGACTCGCCGTCAACAACATGGCCACCGCGATCCAGGCCGTCGAGCGAGGGCTCGGCATCGGCATGGTCGCGGCCCACTTGGTCGGTCACCTCATCGCCCAAGGAAAGCTCATCGAGATCTTGCCCGGCCGCGCCTCTTCACCGAGTGCGATTTGGGTCGTGTATCCCTCCCGTGCGCTCCGTCCACCTGCTGTAACTGCTCTCGTCGAACACCTCGTCCAGGCGTTCCACCCGGGCGGTGAAAAAGACGCTCGCTTCCCCTGAGGACGCCCTTCCCTGAGAGCCCCCGATATCGCACCGAAAAGGACGACCGCCTGCGCTCGCCCGACGCAATATTATTACTCCCCAAAGACTCACAGTGCTCGCCGCGGCGCGCAGCCGGTCGCGCGTCAGGCCGAGGCGGCCTCGCATTGAAAACCAAGAGCGCCGCTCACGGTGCCCTCGCCCCCTCCTCCCCGTCTCAGCGGTCCGAAAGCGGATCCGCCCGTTTTCGTCACTTTCCGCGGCTTCCGTACTGATCGCGCCTCGGCTCGTCGGGATGTGGAAGCCCGGTCACCCTGCGCTATAAGCGCGCCCCATGATCCACGATGACGAGGCACTCGACGCCTGGGGCTTTCAGGACACGCGCTTCGAGGTGCAGGAGGATGACAGCGTCGTCCTCACCGGCAATCGCTATCCGCTCTCGGGCCTCCGCTTGCCGAGCCTCTTGCCGTGGTTCTCGAAGAAACTAGCGGTGAAGCTGAGCGGCCGGAACCAACATCCACCGCACTACCCGCCGAACATCCCCACTTCTCGCGCGCCGGCACAGCTGCTGACTGACCTCTCCGCGCTGCTCGGGGCCGAGCACGTGAGCACCGACGACAAGCTCCGCCTTCGTCACGGACACGGCCACACCGCGAGCGAAATATGGGCGATCCGTTACGGAGAAGTCCCCCGGGTGCCGGACGTTGTCGTGTTCCCGAAGGACCACGACGAGGTGGCCGCGCTGGTTCCCGTTGCTCAGAAGCTGAATGCCGTGCTCGTGCCCTACGGCGGAGGCACCAACGTGACCTGGGCGCTCAAGGTGCGACCGGAGGAGCAGCGCGCGGTGATTTCCGTCGATTTGCGGCGCCTCAATCGCTGCTTGAAGCTCTCCGTCGAGGACGGCATCGCCGTATTCGAGGCGGGGATCCGGGGCCGCGATCTCGAGGCGCACCTCGCGGCCTATGGACTCACGATGGGTCACGAGCCCGACAGCCTCGAGTTTTCGACGCTCGGTGGCTGGATCGCGACCAACGCGAGCGGCATGAAGAAGAACCGCTACGGGAATATCGAGGACTTGGTCCTCGACGTGCGAGCTGTGACGACCGGCGGTGAAATCAGCCGCCCGGAGTCGGCCCCCCGTGAGAGCCTCGGAGTTCCGCCTCTCCGCTGCCTACTCGGCAGCGAAGGAAATCTCGGCATCATCACCCAGGCAACCATCAAGGTCCACAGGACGCCGGAGCGCCGCGAGTACGGTTCCCTGATTTTTCCCTCCTTCGACGCAGGCTTTCATTTCTTGCGCGAGCTGACCCATACGAGCCGCCTCCCCGCCAGCGTGCGGCTCATGGACAACACCCAGTTCCAGTTCGGGCTCGCCCTCAAGCCGAAAACTACGGGGCTCTTGCACCGCGCCAAGAGCGCTGCCGAGAAGCTGCTCGTCACCAAGATCAAAGGCTTCGATCCGGAAAAAATGTGCGTCGTGACGCTCGTCTACGAGGGTACAAACGCAGAGGTCGAAGCCGAGATGCGCACCACAAAGAGGCTCGGTCAAAAACACCGCGCCCTCGACGCAGGGCCCTCGAACGGCGAGCGCGGGTATCAGCTCACCTTCGGTATCGCCTACATCCGCGACTTGACCTTCACGCTCAAGGCCATCGCCGAGAGCTTCGAGACGAGCGTTCCTTGGAGCCAGGCTCTCGACCTCTACTATCGGGTCAAAGCCCGCATCGAGCGTGAACACGCCGCCCTTGGTCTCCCCGGAAAGCCGTTCTTCACTGGCCGCGTCACCCAGCTCTATCACACCGGGGTCTGCATCTACTTCTACCTCGGGTTCTACACAGAGGGTGTCGAAGACCCTGTGCACGCCTACGAACTCCTCGAATACGCCGCCCGCGACGAAATTCTGAGCGCCGGTGGATCTTTGTCCCACCACCACGGCATCGGCAAAATTCGCCAGCAGTTTCTGCCTCGCGTCTATTCCCCCGCCGCCATCGCGCTCCAGCACGCCATCAAACGGGCCGTTGATCCGGCGGATATTTTCGCCGCGGGCAATCATGCCATGGGTGAGGTGCCCCCGAACGACGCCTCCTCTCAAAAAAAGCCTCAAGGGAGTTTCCCGCCTGCCGTTCCTCTCGAGTAGACCGGTTCCCTCCCCGATTTTCGGGGCGGGAGCGCCTAGCTCAATTTCTTTTTCGTTCGGGGAAACATCATGCACATTGGTCCTCTCTTCCACTCGCCCGCCGTCGCAGCTGACGTGAGTCCACGCGTAGCGGGCCCTGTGCAAGGGAGCCCATCCTCCTCGAATAGCCCGGCCGTCAAGCTTGAGCTGAGCTCGGCCGCGCGGCGTCCGTCCTTCCCCCCTTCCCCGGATCTGAAGGAGCTCGCGGCCAAACTCGAACCGAAGGACCGAGCCCAACGGCTCGCCGCCGCTCTCGACGGCCCCGGCGTTCCTGTGGCCGTGAAGCTCTCAAACCTGAAGTTGATGCTCGCGGATCCGCTAGTCTCTTTCTCGGAGCCGCCCGCGCCCGATGAGCCCCCTGAGTCCTTTGAGCGCGAGATCGTGAGGCCAGAAGGTGCGCTCGGGGCCGCCGACGAAACAAACCTCGGAAGCGTCGAGCTGAGCGGGGACGACGTGCCAAAGGCGACCGCAACGCCCCAGGGCACCGGCGCCGAACCCGCGGGCGCTGCTGTCATGAACGAGCCCGTGACCCTTGAGCCCGTCGTCACGCAAGCGAGCTGAAGCTGCGCGCGAAGCGACCTCGTCCGTAAACTCGGCGTGAGTTCATTCAAGGGCCAGGGCGATCATTGTGCGAGGCGCGCCGCTCGCCAACAGTGCTTTATTAGAAGGACGCTGAGGTCGCGCTCTGCCACTCGTCCCGGTAGCACTCGGGGCACTCCCCCTCGAGAAGCCCACCTCGGCGGAACTGAGGATAGAGCTCCGCTAGGCGCTTGATCTTCCCTGTCGCGATGCGTCTCATGACGTGGTCCGCCGAGAGCGCGTCGGGGTGCCCAAGCCCAGCGGCGCCGAGCATCTCGAGGAAACTGTGAATCGTGCGCCTATGGTAGCTGTAAACGCGTTCGCTCTTCGGCTCGACGACAAGCCCCGCCACAAGCTTCGGATCGCTGGTCGCGACGCCGGTCGGGCATTTGTTCGTGTTGCATTTGAGGGCTTGGATGCAGCCGAGGGCGAACATCATGGCGCGCGCCGCGTTGCAGGCGTCGGCGCCGAGCGCGATGTGCCGGAGAATGTCGAAGCCTGAGCTCACTTTCCCTGTCGCGATGATGCGAATCTGGGAACGGAGGTTCGCTCCTTCGAGAGAGCCGTGAACGAGAGAGAGCCCATCACCGAGGGGCGTTCCGATCGAGTTCAAGAATTCGAGCGGCGCCGCGCCCGTCCCGCCTTCCCCGCCATCGACCGTGATGAAGTCCGGAAGGATCCCAGTCTCGAGCATCGCCTTCACGATTGAGAACCACTCCCGCGGCCGCCCCACACAAAGCTTGAACCCTACTGGCAACCCTCCGGACAGCTCGCGGAGCTTCTGCAGGAACATGAGCAGCCCAGTAGGACCGTGAAACGCGCTGTGGGCCGGAGGCGAGTTCACGTCCTCGCCCAAAGGAACGTGGCGAATCGCTGCGATTTCCGGGGTAATCTTGGCCGCGGGTAGGATTCCGCCGTGGGCTGGTTTCGCGCCTTGACTCAGCTTGAGCTCGATCATCTTGATCGCCGGGTGCTTGGCGCACTTGTCCCGGAACAGGCCCTCGTCAAACCCGCCGTCTCCTCGGCGACATCCGAAATAGCCTGTACCGATCTGCCAGATCAGGTCTCCGCCTGGCTCGAGGTGATAGGGACTGATGCCGCCCTCCCCCGTGTTGTGCGCGAAGTTGCCGCGCTTCGCGCCCATATTCAGGGCCAAGATCGCGTTTTTCGAGAGCGCTCCGAAGCTCATGGCCGAGACGTTCAGAAGCGAGCTGGAGTAGGGCTTCTTGCAGTGGGCCCCACCGATCAAGAGCCGGGCGGCCTCCGGTGAGGGCGTTACGGGAGCTAACGAATGGTTCACCCACTCATAACCGATGGCGTTCACATCGCGCAGAGTTCCGAAGGGGCGCGTGTCGAGCTGGCCCTTGGCCCTCTGGAAGACGAGGCTTCTTTTCTCCCGACTGAAAGGAAGATCTTCTGAGTCGGACTCAATGAAGTATTGCCGAATCTCAGGCCGAAGCGATTCAAGGAAGTAGCGGATGTGCCCGAGCAGCGGGAAGTTCCGGAGGATCGTGTGCCGCCTCTGAAGGGCGTCGTAGGTGCCGATGATCGTCAGCGGTACGAAGAGCGCGTAAAGGAGATAGAGCCACGGATGCACAAACCACCCGAACGCAAGCACAGCGGCGTTCACTCCGAGGGCGCAAGCGAAGAACGTCTTTCTTGACCAGGACTCGACAGCCGAGCCGAACGCAGCATCGGGCGTGGTCTGAGGTGCAGGCATGGTTTACTCCGATACGTCCCGACCAAGGGCGTGCATGAGTCTTTCCCGCGCGATGCGCACCTCGACGTGCGCGAAAAAGAGCTCGAGGCGGGCGCGCGTCAAACTCGTCTGCGCGTCGGAGAGCTCGAGGGCCGTCGCCCGGCCCACCCGAAACAGCTCCCGGCTCACCCGCTCTCCCTCTTCGGAGGCGCGGAGCACCAAACGGGCGGTGACCACCGAACTCTGGGCCTCCTCGAGCGCGCTCAGCGCCTGCGCGACCTCCATGCGAAGGCCATCCTCCATAGCCTGCCTCTGCGCCGCATATTCTGCGGCCTTGGCGTCGAGGGCTCGGGCGCCGCTCTGCACACCGGGGATCGCTGTCGGCGTCCAGCTCAAGACCAAACTCGCGTCCCAAGTCCCGTCCCAAGTGCCTAGGTTCGGGATGATGCGCTGGTTAGGGTTGGCGTAAATAGCATTCCCGACGGCGTCGAGGCGGGGATAGTTGTCCTTCCGAGCCGCTTCGGCCTGCTTTCTGTAAGAGGCCTCGACAGCCTTGAGGGCGCGGAGCTCAAGGCGTTTCTCCCGCGCTTCCTGGTAAGCAGCTTCGAGGGTCGAGGGAGCTTCCACGGTGACATCTTCGAGGATGTTTTCACCGACCGTATATTGTGCGCCTGGGGCATCGTGCTGCAGCGTGCGGAGCGCTTCGGTCGCCACGACAACGCCTCGTTCCGCCCGGGACAAGAGGAGCTTCGCCTGGTTGTATTGAGCCTCGGTGCGAAGCACGTCTGCCTTCGAAGCAGTGCCAATTCCGAAAGACTGCTCAACGTCGCGCAGGGCCGCCTGAACCTGGCTCACACTCTTCTGTGCGATGTAGCGAGCCCCGAGCGCCTTGACCCACTCATAATAGGCGATCTTGGCGTCCGTCTGGACGAGCAGGGTCTCCGCCTTCCGGTTCCACTCCGCGCCGTACAGGGCCTGATTCGCCGCTCCGATCGATGTCGACATTCTGAGCAGATAGTCCGAGAGCGGAACACTCAAGGTCGCCTTCAACTCGAAGTTGTTCAAAAGCACCGGGAACGAGAACGGCGGCGGCGTCACCTTGAGGAGCTGGTCGCCAGGTCCGACCGGCGTGGCTGTCGCGCTTTCCCCCTGCACGAACACCTGGGAGATGCCCTCGGAGGTACCGAAGGCCGGCATCGTGACCTCGGAGAGACGGGTGTAACGGGCCGAAAGCTCGAGTCGCGGGTAGAAGCGTTGAGCGACCTGATTGGCGCTCGCGGCGGCGGATGCTTCCGCGCGCCTCTTGGCTTCTACGCGAGAGCTGGTGTCGACAGTGCGCTCCGCCACTCGCTTTGACGTGAGTCCGCCGGGCTCCAGAAGAGCACCAAGCTCTTCTTCGAGGCTCGCGCGAGGAGCTATCTCAGCTTCCGGCTTCGCTTCGCTCTTCACTTCCGAACTCTGGGGGACTTCCGCTCCTTCGTCGCGGCTTTCTTCGGGCGCCGGACTCGGCGTCTCACCGGGCGCCGAGAGCGCGCTGAGCGGTGACAAAAGGACAAGTCCGAGGAATCTCGGGGCACGCATTCTCATCTTGGATGACCTTTCGTTCACTCCGCAGGGGCGGGTAAGGGAGCTCTCTTCACGCGGAACAAGCGCGCAAAGCGATCTTTGGCGCCCTCAAACAACAGATAGACCACGGGAGCTACGATCAAGCTCAAGAAGGTCGAGCTGATCACACCCGCGATGACAGCGATCGCCATCGGCGAGCGGAACTCGCTTCCGTCAGCGTTAGAGACCGCGGTCGGCCACATGCCGAGCACCATGGCGGCGCTCGTCATGAGGATCGGACGCAGACGTTCGGGCCCCGCCTCAAGGATTGCTTGCAGAGGCGTTTCGCCGTGTTCCCTCACGCGCTCGATGGCCCTGTCGATCAAGAGGATCGCGTTCTTGGTCACGAGCCCCATGAGCAGAATGATTCCGATCATCGCGCCCATAGCCATGGTGCGGCCGGTCAAGAAGAGGCCGAGCACACCGCCCACGAGCGCGAGCGGCAGGGTCACCATGATCGTGACGGGGTGGATGAAACTCTCGAACTGAGAGGCCAAAACGAGGTAGATAAAGACAACGCCGAGCAGGAGCGCGAGCGCCATGTTCGTATTCGTCTCGTCCATCAGACGAAGTTCTCCGTCGTAGTAAATGCTCATGCCTGGCGCGAGCTCGAGCTTGTCGATCTCAGGCTGGAACTCCGCAGCCACGTCGCCGAGCGGCCTGCCAACCGGTGTGCCCCAGATGACGATCTGGCGCTGACGGTTCTCCCTCTCGATGACCTGCGGACCCGAAGCTCGCTCGAAGCGGGCGATGTCGCCCACTTTAACCGGCCCACTCTTGCCCAGCACGCTCACCATTTCGAGGGCGCGCGCGTCTTGTCGGTCTTCCTTGTCGAGTCGCACCAAGATCGGCACTTCGTCGCCGTCTCGGCGGAAATAGCCGGCCTCGGCGCCGGCCATGGCTGCCCGCAAACCAAGTGCGACGTCCGCAACGCCGAGCCCCCGATCGGCCGCGGCCTGGCGATCGACATTCAGGACCAACTCGGGACGTCCCGGAGAGTACCGCACCTGCACATCGGAGACCCCCGGCGTCTTCTTCAGAATCCGCTCCACTTCGTAGGCGACCCGTTCGATGTCCGGGTACTCGTCGCCTCGAATGTTGATCATGATCGGCGCCTCGGTGCCCGCGCCTTCGATGAACGGAGGATCGGTCACCGCGACCTTCGCGCCCTTGAGGATGCTGGTCGTCTCGCGCGCGTACTGTTTGATCTCTTCAAGGGCCTCGGTCCGGACCTGTTTCTTAGTGGTCAGGATGCGGAGCTGAACCTTGTTGACCTCTTCATCCGGACCCATCTTGGTGAAGAGCGTGAGGATCTCTGGGTGCTCGAGAAGCTTCTTCTCGACAGGTTTCACCGCACGCGCCGTCTCGTCGAGGGAGCTGCCCGCCGCAAGCTCAATTTCCACGACAAACTGAGCTCGGTCCTCAGCGTTCACAAACTCCGAGCCCATGAGCTCCATGATGCTCCCGATGCTGAAGAGGCTGCCGAAGGCGATCAAGAGCACCACAATCTTGTGCCGCACGGACCACGCGAGGACCCGCCCATACGTCGCGTCGAGCTCGCCGAAGAACCAGCGGAACGGCGCCTTGATGGAGCGGAAGCGATCCGGGGCATCGGGGTCCCCGGCGAAACGGGACGACAGCATGGGATCGAGCGTGAAGGCAACGAAGGTCGAGATGCAGACAGCGACGCTGATGGTCACGCCGAATTGCCGGAAGAACTGACCGACAACCCCTTCCACGAAGGCGACAGGAAGGAAGACTGCGACGATAGTCGCCGTAGTCGCCATAACAGCCAGGGTCACTTCGCGCGTTCCGTCGAGCGCCGCCTGCATCGGCGCCTTGCCCATGTGGAGGTGGCGGAAGATGTTTTCGCGCACCACGATGGCGTCGTCGATCAAGAGCCCGATCGAGAGGCTCAGACCGAGCAGCGACATCATGTTCAGCGTGTAGCCGAGCAGATACATCGCGAAGAATGTGCCGATCACGCTCGTCGGCAAAGCGATGGCGCTGATGATGGTCGAACGGAGATCCATCATGAACACCAAAATGACCAAGATGGCCATGAGACCACCGAACACAATGTCGTGCTGGACCTGGGCGACGTTCTCCTCGATGAGCTCCGATTGATCGATGATGAGCTCGACGTCCATACCGTCCGGGAACTTGCTTCGCATCTTCTCGACCGCAGCCTTGGCCCGGTGAGCTACCTCGACGGTGTTCTGGCCCGACTGCTTGAGTACGTCGAAGGTCACGGCTTCGGCTCCGTTCAAGAAGGCGCGGGTGCGGATCTCGGCCAGGCCATCTTGGACCTGAGCGACGTCCCGAAGACGAACCGCTGAGCCATCGGGGGCATTGGCGACGATGATGCTTCGGAGGTCTTCAACACTCTGGAAGTCCCCCGTGGTTCGCACGGTGATCTCCCGCGCACCCTCCGAGAAGTGTCCCGCAGGCACATTTAGGTTCTCAGCGCGAATGCGTCCGACGATTTGGCCGGGCGTGAGGCCTAGGGCCTCGAGGCGCTCCCGCTTGAGCTCGACTTGGATCTCTTCCTTGGCACCGCCGGTGATCTGCACCTTGGCGACGCCTGCGACCTGCTCGAGCTCCGGCCGGATCTTGTCGTCGGCGTACTTGCGTAGCAGGGAGAGAGAGCCCTGGCCGCGCACGACGTAGGTCATGATCGGAGCCGCGGAGACGTCGAAGCGCGCGATGATCGGCTCCTTGGCGTCGTCGGGAAACTTGGCGCGGGCCTGCGAGACTCGCTCGCGCACCTCCGTGGCCGCCTGCACGACATCCGTGTCGAGCGTAAAGAGGACGAGGGTTGTCTGGAGACCCTCGCGGGAGAACGACCGGATCCGGTCGAGCCCGTTCACGCCGACGATCGCGTCCTCGATCGGCTTAGCGAGCTGACTCTCCACCTCGGCGGGACTCGCCCCCGGGTAAGGAACGGACACTGCGACGACCGGGAACGAGACGTCCGGGAACAGGTCCGAGCCGAGGCGTGAATAGCCCACGAGACCCAGGACCATGATGCACAAAGCCACCATCACCGTGAAAACGGGACGGCGGATGGCGACGGAGGAGAGCGTCATCTCAGTTCTTTCCTTCGGCCGTCGGAGCCGGAAGCGGGGCGGAGGGAGCGGCATCGGCTTTCAGCGCGGCCGGCTCTTTCGCGCTCTCGGGAACCGCAGCTTGGTTCGCCGTGGCCACCTTCACGCGATCGCCTGTCGCTGCCTCAGGACGCGGCGCTTTGACGATCTGTTCGTCTCCTCGGAGGCCGCTCCGAACGAGAAGCTCTCCGGTCTCCGGCTCGACCGAGAAGTGAACTTCGACCTCGCGCAGGCGGTCCCCTTCAACCACCATCACAGTCCCCTGACTTCCGGGGCGCAAGGCCGTGCCCGGCAGACGGAAGACCGAAATCTTATCGGTCCCGGCGATGATCGCGCGGACGAAGCTCCCGACCCGAAGCGCGTCGCTCGGATCGAGCTCCGCCTCGACAGGAACGCGGCGCGTCAGACGATCCAGAACGCCGACTACAACGCGCACTGCGCCGACTTTGTTGCCATCGATGAGCACGGGAGCGCCGGGAGCGAAAAAGGCCACGTCGGCTTCATTGATGGTTCCGCGCAGAAGCAGGCGAGAGTTGTCGACAATTTCAAAGAGAGCCTGCCCCGGGGCGACCACGGAGCCCTGTGTCGAGGGAGCGCGCGTCACGATTCCGGAAAAAGGCGCCACGAGCGTGTGGTTCGCGAGTGACGTTTGCGCGAGCCCGAGGTTCGCGCTGGCGGCCGCGGCCTGAGCCTCAGCGAGGGCCCGGGCCTGCTCGGCTTGGACCCCTTGCGCCGAAGCGAGCGCGCCGCTCTGAACCAGCTTGCCGGTACGGTCTTCTTGGTCCCGAGTGAGCGCGAGCTGGGCGCGGGCCGCGTCGAGCTGAGCCGCCGCCGCTTGTCTCTGAGCGGCCGCCTCCAAAGCATCGAGCTGCCCAAGAAGTTGCCCGGTCTTGACGCGATCCCCGAGACGCACCGCGACTCGGGCGAGCTTGCCGCCGACCTTGAACCCGAGTTCGGAGCGCTGGTTCGCATCGATGGTGCCTTCGAAGGGCACGACCGGAACCCACTCGGCGAGCTCGGGGCGCACGACATTCACCTCGAAGATCTCATCGAGGGACACCGGCGCTCGTTTGCGCTTTTCTTCGATTTCCTGCTTTTCGGCCACGGTCGTCGAGACCCGAGTAAAGGTCCAGGTTCCGACTAAGGCGAGCGACACAAGGACCAAGACCAGCCCCAGGCGACCGCCTTTTTGGGGAGGAGTCGTACCCGACGGGGGCGTCTCCACGGCGGCAGGATGGATCGAGGGTTCGGCTGAGTTCTTTTTCTTTGCCATGGAGGTGACTTTTGGCTGGGCGCTCAAGGAAGGACGGGAACGGGAGCTCAAGGAGGACCCGTGATGAAATCATGAGGATGACGCAGGCTCGACTCCGACGCCGAGCATCTTCTGACACTCAGCGGTCGTGCAGCCGCGACAAATGAACTCGTGGAACGCGCGCAGGTCGCGTTCAATGTCCGGCTTGTTCTTGCTCGAGAGGAGGACACGGGCATAACGGTCGAAGCCGCCGGCGATGAACTGTGCCAGGGTCCTGATGTCAACTCCTGGCAGGAGTCGTCCGTGCGCCTGGTCGATCGCTAAAAATTGTTCGACCCTCTCTTGAATGCGCGCGGCAAATGCCTCGATGAGGTGCCGCTGCCGCGCGCTCCTCGCCCCTTCGAAAAGGAGCTTTCCGAACTCTCGCTCGGTCCAGAGAAACTCGAGCATCGCCAGGTCCCGGCTGTGCAGCTCGACGAGGACGTCCACGGGCTCGCTGTCGGAAGCAAGGAGCACCTCAATGCCATCGAGGTGCCCGAAGAAGGCGGCGAAGAACTCGTTCGCGACCTCTTCAAAAGCGTCCTCCTTGGAGCGAAAGTGAAGGTAGAAGGTCCCCTTCGACACCCCTGCCCGCGCCGTGATATTGCCCATGCGCGCGCCATCGAGACCGTGCGCGGAAAACTCAGCGCGCGCGGCAGCGAGGAGTCTGCCCCGGATGGTCGGGTCGGCTTTGCGCGACATGGCGAGAGTTCGGTGTGGGACAACCGCGCGAGCCCAGGGTTTCCGATACGACCCATCTCGACGCAGATTTTTCGTTAAGTGACCCCGGGGTCAGTGACCCGCCGGTCAGTATCACCGAGGCGAGGGGCTGCCAAGTACATTCGATGGAATTTCGAGTGCCTGGCCCGGCATTCTAGCGACACTATAAAGGCGAACCGCTTCCGCAAAAGTCCGTCCGATCCGCGGCTATCCGCGTTCCAGTGTCAATGATACGGACTCCAGGCGCGGCCGGGTCGGTAGGCCCAGTCCCCCCTTTTCTCCCATGATCCGTCGTTACGTAGGCTTCGTCGTAGGTTACCCGAAACTCATCATCGCGCTGGTGCTGCTGGTCAGCCTGGCTCTGGGGGCCTCGCTGGGCCGCCTGCGCATTGAGCTCGACGTCGACAAGCAGATCCCTCAGGGCCATTCCCTGGTCCAAATCGGCAAGCGGCTCGAGACCCTCTTCGGGGGCAAGTACCTAACTGTCGTCGGCTTCTACCCGCAGCAAGGGACTGTCTATACGCCAGAAATCCTGGAGAAAGTAAAGCGCGTCACCGAAGAGATCGAGGCGCTGCCGGGGGTAAAAAAGACAAGCGTCCTTTCCCTCATGTCGAGCCAGGTCAAGGACATCCAGGCCTCCGACCTTGCCATCGAGGTGAAGCAGCTCGCCTCTGAGGTCCCCCGGAGCCCCGAGGCGCTCGCCGAGTTCCAAGCGCGGGTGCAGCAGAACCGCGCCATCACGAGCCTGCTCGTGAGCGACGACGGCCGCGCTACCACCGTCATGCTCGACTTCGACGACTTCGAGAAAGCAGGCGGTGCCAAAGCCTTCTTCCCGAAGCTTGAAGAGATTTTGAAGAAGGAACGCGCCCCCGACCTCGTCATCGAAGCGGCGGGTGCCCCGACGGTTGTGTACTGGCTCAGCCAATACACGCGACGCATCGCGGGACTCTTCCTCCTGACCCTCGCGATGATCGGTTACCTCCACTATCGCGCCTTCCGAACGCTTCAAGGCATGTTCATTCCCCTCGTGACCGCGCTCATGGGCGTGGTCTGGGCCCTCGGGCTCATCGGACTCATCGGAGTTCCGATGGACCCGTGGAACATGATGACGCCCATTCTGCTGCTCGCGATCGGAGCCGGACATTCGGTCCAGATCCTCAAGCGCTTCTATGAAGAGTTTGGGCGAATTCGGGCGGAATTCCCCGAAAAAACACCAACCGAAGTCAATCGGGAAGCGGTGGTGGAAGCGACCACGAAGATGGGCTCTGTGATGCTCGCGGCGGGCACCATCGCCTCGCTCAGCTTCCTCTCCTTGCTCGCCATGAACGTGCCCTCGATGAAGAACTTCGGGCTCTGCACCTCCTTCGGGATCATGGCAGCGCTCATCATCGAGCTCACTTTCATCCCCGCGATCCGCGTCCTCTTGCCCGCGCCCACTGCCTATCAGACCGAGCGCGAGCAGAAGAAGGAAATCTTCGACCCCATCATCGAGCACATCGCTGACGTGGTGCGCGCAGGCAAAGAGGCCCCCTATCTCTGGATCTCCTTGGGGCTCATCGCGCTCTCAGCTGTCGGCGTATTCCGACTCGAAACGCGTAACACGCTCGGCGCGCAGTTCTTCGATGCCCAGAGCAACCTGCCGGTCTTGTCGGGGCTCCTGAAGGGCCCCATGGAGGGCTTCCGACTCGCGGACGAGCGCACGGCTGGAACGCGCGTCGTTCAGGTGCTCGTCGAAGGCAAGGAGCCCGGCGTCATCAAGAATCCCGAAGTGCTCAAGCGCATGGACGAGCTCGGCGCCTTCGCCAGCAAACTCCCGGTCCCCGTGGGCAAGGTCGTCTCGGTCGTCGACGTCCTCAAGGTGATGAACCGCGTGATCAATGACAACGATCCGAAGGCAGAGGTCCTCCCGGACAGCCCCGAAGCCGCGGCGCAATTCTTCTTGCTCTATTCGATGAGCGGCGATGCCGACGACCTGAAGCGACTTGTCGACGAGCGCTTCCAGCAAGCTGTCATCACGATCTATCTCCGGACCGACGATCACAAGGAGATCAAGAAGCTCGTCTCAGCTGTCGACGCCGAAGCGCAGCGCCTCTTCCAAGGCCAGCCAGTCACGGTCGCGGTCGGCGGCGGCGTCACGAACGCTGTGGCCCTGAACGAGACAATGGTTACCGGTAAAATCAACAATCTGATCCAGATTTCGGCCTTGGTCTTCGTGATCACGAGCATCGCCCTGCGATCTTTGGTGGGCGGGTTCTTGGTGCTCTTGCCGCTCGCCATCTCAGCGCTCGTGAACCTCGGCGTCATGGGCTGGCTCGGGATTTCCCTCACCATGGGCACCGCAGCCATCTCGGCCATGGCCGTCGGCATTGGCGCCGATTACGCCATCTACTTCATCTTCCGTGTCAGAGAGCAGCTCCGAACCACCTCAGACCTGAGAGAGGCCACGGCGCGAGCCCTAACCACCTCCGGCAAGGCCATCGCCTACGTCGCCTCCGCGGTGGCCGGCGGCTACCTGTGCTTGACCCTGTCTTTCTTCAAGGTCCACGTCCTGCTCGGTGTGCTGGTCGCCCTCACGATGCTCACCTGTAGCGCCGCCACCATCGCGTTCTTGCCCGCGGTGGTCCTCCGGCTCCGCCCGTCCTTCCTGACCCCCAAGCCCTCCCAATAGCCCCCGAGGGAGGTCGAAGCGCGCCTCCGCGGACCGGAAAGCGCGGCTCAGGTCGAGATCCTGGGCCCTACTCCTCTTGCCGAGCTCTCGAGACTCGGTAAGGAGCAGGGCCCAAGCGCCATGATCGTCCCCGTCGACTCCTTGCCCCCGGAACACCGGGAGCTCATCCAGCGCGCCCTCGGGGCACGGGCCCATGCCTATGCCCCCTACTCGAACTTCTGGGTTGGCGCGGCTGTTCGCACAGAGAGCGGCGCCATCTACACCGGCTGCAACGTTGAGAACGCCTCCTACGGTCTCTCCGTCTGCGCGGAGGTCTCGAGCCTCACAGCGGCAGTCTCTGCGGGAGACATGAAGGTGCGCGCGATCGCTATCGTGGGAGGACCCAGCGAGGGTGAAGGGCCCCTCATCACTCCCTGCGGACGCTGCCGGCAGTTTATCTCTGAATTTGCTCAGGCTGATCGCCACGATGTGCTGGTCCTTTTGGCAGACACAGCGGGCCTCTCCGCCTCAGAGCACTCGATTTCTGAGCTCCTGCCTGGTGCGTTTCAACTCCTCGAAAAGTAGAAGACCGCCCCCGCCGCATGAACCCTCCTGTCCTCCACGTCCACCCTGTCACCATCGTCGAGAGCCACCTCGACACGTTTGGGCACGTGAACAATGCGACGTACCTGAGGCTCTTCGAAGAAGCGCGTTGGGAGCTCCTCACTGCGGGCGGGTTTGGACTTCGCGAGATCCAAGCTTCGGGCACCGGCCCCGTCATCCTCGAAGCGCACGTGCGCTATCGCCGCGAGCTCAAGAATCGCGAGCCGGCCACCATCGAAACAAGCCTCCTCGAATATCGAGGAAAACTCGGGCGGCTTCGCCAAGTCATGAAGAACGCGGAAGGCCTCGTCGCCTGTGACGCGGAATTCGTCCTCGCTCTCTGGGACCTCGAGCAGAGGAAACTCCTCCCCCCCACCCCTGCTTGGCTCTCGCTCTTCGAGCCGAGGTCAACTTGACTCTGTCTGCGCTCCTTCTGGCTCTGGCCCTGTTCGGGCTGCTCCTCGGGCCCTTCGCTCACAAATGGACGGAACGCTCCCGAACTCTCCATTCAGCCATGGACGGCTTCACGGTCGTGGCTATCGGGGGGCTCGCTTTGCTCGAACTCGCTCCCAATGCGCTCACCGATGGGGGACTGCTCGCTGCGCTCTTCCTCGCCGCCGGTTTCGCCCTCCCGATGTGGCTGCACAAAATCGGCGACCTGGGTCAGTTCTCCGATCGCATCCTCGTGATCTTTCTGACTCTCCACACGATGGTCGAGTCGGCCGCTCTTGCCACGGCAGATGCTCACAGCGTGGAGGCCCTCGGTCTCGCTATCGTCGCTCACCAACTGCCGGTGGGCCTGGCAGCGTACTCCCTCGCACCTCACTCGAAGGCCGGCTGGCTCTCGGTGCTCGTGATCGGGCTCGGGATGGTTGTCGGATTTTTTGGCGGAGAAGCTGCGGCCACGGCCATGAGCGTGCAGCAGAGCGCTTGGCTGCAGGCCATGGCAGCCGGATCCTTGCTCCACGTCCTGAGTGGCCACGAGGAACCGCGGGAAAGCTCCGCTCACGAAGCGATGCACCACGGGCATTCCCACGGACACGGTCACTCGCATGGGCATGAGCACGCTTCCACGCCGCCCGAGTCCCCCTTGGGCCCGTCCTTCACGGTGACCGCGAGCTCAGGTCCGTTCAGCCTTGTCGCGCAGCCGAACTCCCACCAAGACCACGCGCATGCACATGGTCACGTCCCCGCGCGTGCCCACGGTCACGCCCACGGCAGCCCAGAACCGGGAGAGGAACACGAGCGCGCTCTCTCGTCCGATAGCACGGGCCAAGTCCCTTCCCCGAGCAGCACCGTCGCCACGCTGATCCATTCTCTCTCAAGCTCCCCACAGAGGGCTCGAGCTGGATTTGTCGGAGGTCTTTTCGGTCTGGCCCTCGTGGTCGCCACATTTCTCGGCGAGCACGGTCCCGAACATCATGAGGGCGAGTTCTTCGGCGCCGTCATTGACCTGGCCCTGGAGAGCGCCCCCGCGCTCCTTTTCGGGTACCTGTGCGCCGCCCTTATCGTGTGGGCGCTCGCCTCGCGGCGCGTCAATGCCCTCGCGTCGCCGAACCGCCTGACACAAGCCCTCGGAGGCGTCGCTTACGGCCTACCGCTGCCGATCTGCTCCTGCAGCATCCTGTCCGTCTTCACGAACCTCGTGCGAAACGGCGTTTCGCCCGTAGCCAGCATTGCGTTCTTGATCGCGACTCCTGAGCTCGGCCTGGACGCCATCCTGATTTCATTGCCCCTCTTGGGAGGCCCGTTAACGCTCACACGCCTCGGGCTCTCTCTGGGGATCGCGATCGGCACCGGACTCATCCTGTCCTTCTGGATGAAGTCCAAGGCCCTCCCCCAGGCTCAGTTGCCCGAAGCCAAAGCTCGCCCGAATTTTTGGAGTTCGCTCGAGTTCGGGTTCGTCGAGCTGTTCGACCACACGATGCCCTGGATCGCCTTTGGGATGCTCCTCGGAGGCCTCTTCGAGCCGCTCCTTGCGACGACTGGCCTCTCGAGCCTCTCCCCTTGGCTCCAGGTTCCCCTGTTCGCGCTGATCGGTCTCCCGCTCTACATGTGCGCTTCAGGAGCAACTCCGATCGCAGCAGTCGCCATCGCTCACGCCATCAGCCCCGGGGCCGCGCTCGCCTTCTTGCTCACGGGCGCCGCCACCAACATGACAACCTTCTCGACCTTCGAGAGTCTTTTCGGGCGTAGAGTGGCCCTCCTGCTCGGTGGCCTCGTCTTCGCCCTCGCCGTGCTCGGGGGAGTTCTCACGAACTTCGCGCTCGGTGCTCTGATGAGCCCACAACTTGCGGCTCCTCACGGGACCGAGCACGGCTTTTTGGCCCAAGCATCCCTCGCGATCCTGCTCGCGCTGTTCTCGCTTTCGGTGTTCCGACAAGGTCCCCGCGGAACCTTGCGGCAGCTCAGGCCGAAGCTCCTTTGAAACTCACAGGAGCGCTTCGATCGCGCTCGCGAGCGAGGCCGGCGCGTCGTTCGGAGCGTGGCGCGAAACGACCTCGCCTTTCCGATCCACGAGGAACTTCGTGAAGTTCCACTTGATAGCCTCTGTGCCGAAAATGCCCTTGGCGTGGGACTTCAGATACCGGTAGAGCGGGTGGGCCCCGTCGCCGTTTACGTCGATCTTCGCGAACATCGGGAACGTCACGCCGTAGTTCTTCTCGCAGAAGGACTGGATCTGTTCCGCGGATCCGGGTTCCTGCCCTCCGAACTGGTTGCAGGGGAAGCCGAGCACCGTGAGTCCCTTGGACTCGAACTTCTGAGACAGCTCCTCGAGCCCCGCGTATTGTGGCGTAAATCCGCACTCGCTCGCGGTGTTTACGATGAGCAGGACCCGTCCCTCGAAGTCACGCAGGGTGGTCTCACGACCGGACAGAGTCTGAACCGGAATGTCGTAGATCGAGTCAGCCATGGGGGGGCACCGTAGCCGAACGCGGTCAAAGTACACGGGGGCTCGAGAAAGGCTTGCCGGTCCCTCCTTTGCTTCGAGACCGACCTACCATGAGGGCTGCTAGGCCCCCAAATTGGCTCTTTCTCAGCCTCCGGCTATTCTTGACAATCCCGATGCAACAATTTATCAAATGACACGTGAAGCTGTCGAGCAAGGGTCGATACGCGTTTCGGGCGCTCTTCGATATCGCCTTCTACAACGACGGCCAGCCGACGCAGGTCAAAGACATCGCCGAGCGCCAGGCCATTCCGCCGAGGTTCCTCGAGCAAATCTTCCAGGACCTCAAGCGCGCGGGAATCGTCGCGTCCAAGCGCGGGCCGCAGGGCGGATACATGCTCGCCCGGGAGCCGTCGGAGATACGGCTCGGGGACGTCGTCGAGGTCATCGAGGGCGGTGTGTCTCTCGGAGATGATGAGAGCCCGAAAGCCGCAGTGGAGGGACCGGGACGACGCAAAGGCGAACCGGCCCTCGATGGGCTGCGGGTCACGAACCACGTGCTCAAAGAGCTCTCGGCCCGAGTGACTTCTTGTTTGAACGAGGTGACGCTGAGCGACGTCTGCCGTAAGGCTGAGTTCCTCGGCGTCCGGCGCAATGAGCCGACCGCGTCCGTCTATTTCATCTGAGTTCACCCGAGGCCCCCGTTGAGCACTGCCGCCGTCCCCCCGGTCCATCCCAAGAACCTCATCTACGAGGACATCCTCGAGCTCATTCACGACACCCCTCTGCTCGAGCTCACGCGGATCGACTCCGATCGCGAAGCGCGCGCCAAGATCTTCGGCAAGCTCGAACACTTCACACCCGGCAGCTCGATCAAGGATCGCATCGCGCTCGAGATGATCGAAGAGGCCGAACGCACCGGGAGGCTCGGCCCGGGTGGCGTCGTCATCGAGCCGACCAGCGGAAACACCGGAATCGGGCTCGCCGTCGTCTGCAGGCGTCGCGGCTACAGATGTGTCCTCACGATGCCCGAAAGCATGAGCCTCGAACGACGCCAGCTCCTCAAGGCCTTCGGCGCAGAGCTCGTCCTGACCCCCGCTGAAGAGCAAATGGAAGGCGCCGTGAAAAGGGCGGAAGAGCTCGGGCGCGAGACTCCTGAGTCTTTCCTGCCGCGCCAGTTCGAAAACCCCGCGAACCCTCGGGTGCACTACCAGAGGACTGCCGAGGAAATCGTCCGTGCCCTCGAAGCTACCGACAATCCCAGGGTCGATGCTTTCGTCGCCGCTGTCGGAACCGCCGGGACCGTGAGTGGCGTCGGCCGGCGCCTCAAGGAACTCTTCCCCGCCTGCAAGATCATCGCCGTCGAACCTGAGTCGTCCGCCACGATCAGCCGCGGAGAGCGGGGCCCTTCGAAAATCCAAGGCATCGCCGCGGGCTTCGTCCCGAAGAACTATGACCCGCTCGTTGTCGACGAGGTGCGCACCGTTATCGATCGAGACGCTTTCGCGTTCAAGAGAACCATCGGACGTCGCGAAGGGGTCCTGGTCGGACCGAGCTCCGGAGCGAACGTGAAGATCGCCCTCGACGTCGCTCGCGAGCTCGGACCTCACAAACAGGTCGTCACGATGCTCTGCGACACGGGCGAGCGGTATTTTAGCCTCGATCAGTACTTCGAGGAGCAGGACACGTGAGCGATTTTTCAAGCAAGACCGCCTTGATCGTGGGACTCGGCGGCCTCGGCTGCCCGGCCACGCTCGCCCTAGCTCAAGCGAAGGTCGGTCGTCTTGTGCTCGTCGACGACGATGAGGTCAGCCTCGAGAACCTCCACCGCCAAATTCTCTTCCGGGACAACGATGTCGGCCGCGACAAGGTCGACGTCGCTGCCGAGAGACTGGGCTCACAGACAAGGGTCCAGAAAGAGAAGACCCGCTTCCTCCCGGAGAACGCGCTCTCGTTGCTCGAGGGCGTCGATATCATCATCGAAGGCTCCGACAACTTCGCAACCAAATTCCTCACTTCCGACGCCGCGCTCCTCGCGGGGCTTCCTGTCGTACACGGCGCCGGGATTCGCTGGCACGGGACGGCCCTTCTCGTCCGGCCCGAAGGCACGCCTTGTTACAGGTGCATCTTCGAAGACTTGCTCCCTGACGACCAAGCCCCCGCCTGCAGTACCGCAGGCGTCATCGGACCTCTGGTAGGGCTCGTCGGCGCGCTCATGGCGGACCTGGCTCTGAGTGCGCTCGCCTCCGATTGGTCCCGCGCGGGACAGGTTCTGAGCGTGGACGGCTGGCACAGGAAGTACCGCGCCGCGCGCTTCCATCCGCGCGCCGGCTGCGGCTGCGATTCCGACGCCGCAAAGCCTCGGGCCTTGTCGAGAAACCGCTATCTCACTACCCCTGCTTGTCCTTGAATCCGGGGGTCGGCGCTCGCCTTCTGGCCCCGGTCACTCGTCCGAATAACCACATCTCAGAAAAGGAAGCCCCATGGCAGTTCAAGTACGCATCCCCACTCCCCTCCGGACTTTCACCGGCGGTGCCGAAACGGTGAGCGCCGACGGAAGCACCGTACAGGCTCTCATCGAAAACCTTGAGGCTCTCTACCCTGGCCTCAAGGAGCGCCTTGTCGACGAGAAGGGCAACGTTCGCCGCTTCGTGAACCTCTACGTCGGTGAAGAGGATATCCGCTTCCTCGACGGACTTCAGACGGAGCTGAAGGACGGGGACGAAATCAGCGTCGTGCCTGCCATCGCTGGCGGTGCTTGAGTCATGACGCGGTTCGCCCGGCAGATCGTTCTGCGAGAGATTGGCGCGAGTGGGCAAGCAGCCCTCGAGGCAAGCTCGCTCGTGCTCCCGGGCGAACTTCCGCAATTGGCGCGCGAGGTCGCGTCCGCCTACGCACGGGGAGCCGGTCTCGATGTGGCGACCGGAAATGAAGCAAAAGAGCGCCCCGCCTGGTTCCCGCGCCTCGCGTCCGAGAGCGCGGACCAGGTGGCGGAAGGCGCTTTGCTCGCCCTCGACGCCATCCACGCCGCGCTCCACGCCCCCAAAGATAGGAAAAGAGAGCCTGCATGACGCCGCGTTTCGTTCGCTCCCGGCGCCTCGATTCCATCATTGATCTGGTCGGCAATACGCCGCTCCTCAAGCTCAAGCACGTCGCTGCTCACGTCCCGAGCGTCGAGGTCTACGTCAAGCTCGAGTTCATGAACCCGGGAGGCTCGATCAAAGATCGGCCTGCGCTCCGCATGGTTATGGACGCTATCGCAGATGGCCGCTTCACCCGTGACAAGATCCTGATCGACTCGACGAGCGGGAACACGGGCGTGGCTTACTCGATGATCGGAGCCGCGCTCGGGCACCGGATTCAGCTCGTGATGCCAAAGAACGTCTCTCAGGCGCGCAAGGACATCACCCGCGCCTACGGCACCGAGCTCATCTTCAGCTCGCCGATGGAGGGCTCCGACGGAGCCATCCGGCTCGTGCGTGAGATCGTCGAGAAGGATCCGGACAAATACTTTTACCCTGACCAATACTCGAACCCCTCGAACCCGCTGGCCCACTATCTCGGCACCGGCCAAGAGATCCTCGATGCCGTGGGCGACAAGATCACCCATTTCGTCGCCGCGCTCGGTACGAGCGGAACGGCCATGGGCACGACGAGGCGCCTCCACGAGCACTCGCGCAAGATCTATTGCGTGGCCGCTGAGCCAGCCGAAGCTCACCACGCGCTCGAGGGCCTCAAGCACATGGCCTCGAGCATCGTGCCGGGCATCTACGATCCCCGCCTCCCCGACGAAATCCTACCCATCACGACCGATGAGGGCTGGGACATGTCCGAAAAGGTCGCCGAGCTCGAAGGGCTCTACGTCGGTCACAGCGCGGGCGCCAATATCGCCGCAGCCGTGAAGCTTGCGGAGCGCGCCCACAAGGAACAAGGGGGCGGGTGCGTCGTGACGGTCGCTTGCGACCGCGGCGAGCGCTATTTCCAGCCAATGAAATGGGAGAAAAAATACACGTGGTAACGGCGAGCGAGACCCCTTGGATCCATGGAAATTTGCGGCTCACGCGGGGCGTACTCGAAGAGGTCGAGCGCGCCGGGCGCGCAGCCTATACGCGGGACGAAGAGGCCTGCGGTTACATTGAAGGCCCGCTCACAGACGCACTGCTCGGCGATCGGGCGGTCGAACTCGAAAATCTCGCTAACAAATACCACGCCATCGATCCCGAGGGTCACCCCCGTACCGGCCGAGAATACTTCAAGATCAACGGGATGAAGTTCGAGAAGGCCCTCCGCCAGAGCGGCGAACAGGGCCGCGCCGTGAAGGTCTTCTTCCACTCACACCTCGACTGCGGCGCCTATTTCTCGGAGGAGGACGCACGGAGCATGACGATGGACGGTGGGGAGCCCTCCTATTCCCTCGCTTATCTCGTGACGGCAGTCGATAGGGGTGAGGTCACTGCCCACAAACTGTTCATCTGGGACCCCAGCAGCCGAGGCTTCGTCGAATCTCCCTTCGAGGTCATCGACTGACGCGCGGCCCAAGGGCGGCACACATTCGGGGTCTAAGCGCTGTGACCCCGTTCGAGGAGCTCGGCGACGGCGCGGGAGATGCGCGCTTGCTCTTCGTCGCTCAAGTCCACCCAAGCGATGCCGCACTTGCCGCCCACGACCTGGCTCGTGTAGCGGATTTCTCCCTTTGCCTCGAAGGGTTCCCCTTCGGGAAGCGCGATCGAGAACACCAAGATCGAGCCAGACTTTTTTTCCGCGAACATTTCGTCAACGACAAGCCCCAGCCCTCCCACGCTCAAGTCGGTGACCGAAAGCCGAACCGAGAACATGCCCTCCCGAAGTTCAACGCGGACGTCGTAGTCGGCAGCGGGACGGACCCGCACGTGAGCTCTTCGTTCGGCCATACGATTCTCAGGTTCTCACAGGAAGCCGCCCCTGGCCAGACTTTCAGCCTAGGGAAAAAGTCGAGCAGCGGAGCCGGAACCTCCCCTGTCTCCGGGCGACTTCATGAAGTAAAACGAATGCTCCGGGAAGCGCCTCCCTCTCACCTTGCCCCACGTCCCCACGCCTCGCCCCGCCAGCCCCCCCTGGGAAAAAGCTCATCATGAAGGGAAGCCGGCTCGTTTGGTTCCGAGGCAAAGACCTGCGCATCACAGATCACGCGCCTCTCTATGACGCTGTCAAAGGCGGCCCCTTCGCCGCCGTCTTCGTGCTCGATCCTTTCTTCTTCGCGCCCGAGAGGGCTCGCGAGCTCCCGAACCGGATGCAGTTTCTGCTCGAGTCTCTCGAGGCTCTTCAGAAAAACTTCACCCAGCTCGGGGGAGAGCTCGTCACAGTTACGGGAAGAAGCGTCGACGTCATTCCCGAGGTCGCTCGGCGTCTCCGGGTGGGGCGTGTGGTGGCGCACCGCATGAGTGAACCGTTCACCCGGCTCTGCGATCGAGTCGTGAGCTTGCGCCTCGACGTCCCCTTCGAGCTCTATGAAGGCGAAACCTTGCTGCCTCCTCCCGCGGTCATGACTGGGAGCGGGACTCCCTATTCAGTCTTCACCCCGTTTCACCGCGCAGCACGTCAGAAGCTCGCGGTGGCCGCCCCCCTGCGTCGCCCGGCTTCACTCGCCTCCTCCCTTGACCTCAGCCCTATAGAACCCCTCCGCGCCCCGATCCCGACGCTCAAAGACCTCGGCCTCGAGAGAAACCCGCGCTTGCTTCGCGGAGGAGAACGCGCCGGGCGACAACGCCTACGGACCTTCATCGAGACCGGTTTGAACCAGTACGAGACAGCGAGGGATCTGCTCAGCGTCCCCGGCACAAGCCGACTCTCGGTCGATTTGAAGTTCGGAACCGTGTCGGTGAGGGCTGTCTGGCGATCCCTCGCGCGACGTCCCGAGAGCTCATCAAGGGCTCGCTTCGAGGCAGAGCTCTTCTGGCGGGAGTTCGCGCTTGTGACGCTCTGGCATCGCCCCGAACTGCTCAAGGTGTCCTTTCGGCAGGACTTTCGAGGTTTCCCCTACGAGGACGATGAGCGCCTATGGCTCTCGTGGCAAAACGGTACCACTGGTTACCCGGTTGTCGATGCGGCGCAGCGGCAGCTCCTCATCGAGGGCTTCATCCCGAATCGCGCCCGCATGATCAGCGCAAGTTTCCTCACAAAGAACCTACTCACCGACCCTCGACTCGGCGAGCGTCACTACCTCAAATATCTCACAGACGGCGACTACGCCGCAAACAACATGGGGTGGCAATGGTGCGCAGGTTCGGGCGTTGACGCAGCCCCCTACTTTCGAGTGTTCAATCCCGTGACCCAGGGCAAGAAGTTCGATCCAGAAGGCGAATACGTCCGCCGTTATGTGCCCGAACTCGCTCGGCTGCCGGCCCGCTACATCCACACCCCCTTCGAAGCGCCCCCGTCAGTGCTCGAGGCCGCCGGCGTCCAGCTCGGGCGAAACTACCCCCACCCCGTGGTCGACCTCCGCGCCTCGCGGGCACGTTTCCTGAGCGTGGCGATGACACATCTCAGGCAAAGCGCCACTTCAGAAAAAACGGAATTCACAGGAGAAAAGGGCGCTCGGACCCCTCCGGGTCCACCTTCAAAGGGCCGCGGTTTCGTGTAGGGTCCTCCTTCGAAAAATGATCCCCCTCGCCCAGCAACGCGACCAGCAAACTCCCGCCCTCACCGACGCGATGCGCAAATTGGTCGGCCCAGGCCGTCGCTATATCGGCGCCAAGGAAGCGCTCATGGTCCTCGCCGGCGTGGATGGCGCGCGGCTCGTGGAGCTAGGCTCAGTCCCCCTTGGAGCCCACGGCCAGCGCCTGTGCGCTCTGCGTTACTTCCTGCCCAACGGCGCGACCTGGCTTCGCTACTACTCCTGGCGTCCCGGACTCGAGAAAGCCGACCCTGCTGCTCCTCAGCAGATCTTAAATCTCGACCAGTTCCTGCAGGCCCGGCGCGCCGCGCTCAAGTCCCAGCCCTCCGAGCTCGCCACGCTCTCGAGCGTCCCCTTGCTCACGCTCGCCGAAAGGCTCGAAGACCTGAGTCTGATTGAAGGCAAAGGCGTCGACCTCTTGGTCCTCCTCGAAGACCATGCAGATGCTCGCGCCGCGCTTCGAACACGCCTCGAAAACGAAGCGCCCTCCCTACTCAAGAGCGCGCCGCGAGCTGTTGACTTACTCTACCTGGCCACCTTCGAGCTAACACGCTTTCCCGCGACGACCGTCGGCGCCGGCGACCTCAAATACCTCATCGTCGCCGACAAGGGTGAGATGGGAGTACGAGCAGTGCGCGAAGCGATCCGCCTCGGGATTTGTCCCGTAGTCCTCTTCAACAAGACGGACGACGAGGGCTGTCTCCAGGTTCGGCTCGCCGAAGAGCGCGGGGGGTTTGGGATCCCACTCCTCGGCTCCTTCCGCGAAAGTTACGCGAGCTATGAACAGATCGCTCAGCGTGTCCTCGAAGCCTATGCAGAGCGGTTCGCCGCGGCAGCAGAGTCCGAGCTCGCGCGCTCCGCGCTCTACCCGGGGTACGGCCCTCTGGCGGAAAACACAGCGGCCATCGAGCACTTCCGCAAGAGCGGCATCGTGTTCGTCGGACCGATGCAAGACGTGGTCGAGCAAGCCGGCGACAAGCGAAAGTTCCGACTGATCGCCGAGTCGATTGAGAAGACCGCTGTCGTACCGGGTATCGTCATGGACGAGAGCGATCCGGAAGCGATCGTGGCTCGGATCGCCGACGGACATAAGGCGAAGAAGTTCTCCTTCCCGGGTCGCCTCAAAGCCGCCAACGGTGGCGGCGGACGCGGTCAAATGGTGATCCCTTCGCCTGACCTCGTCGAGACCGCGGTGCGGAAGGTGCTCGCTGAAATCCGCGCCAACGGCTGGGATCCGGGCGTGATGTTCGAGCAAAACATCCCCGAAACTGTCCACCTCGAGGTCCAGGTCGTGCGGGATCGCTTCGGCAATACGCGCCATTTCGGCATGCGCGACTGCACCGAGCAGCGCGCGAGCCAGAAGATCCAAGAGGAGGCGCCACCCGCCCTCCTCCGTCATCACCCAGAGCTCACAAGAGCCATCACCCGCGTCGCGGTCCAGGTCGCCGATCACGTCGGGTACGTGGGCGCTTGCACCGTCGAGCTCATGTACAAGGATGGGCACTATTACCTGCTCGAGATGAACACGCGAATCCAGGTCGAGCACCCGGTCACCGAAGCGGCCCATCGCATCCGCACCGGGAGCGGCCTTGTGCCCCTCAATCTCGTCGAGCTCCAGCTCCTCGTCGCAAAGGGAGAGGCCATCCCCTTCGCTCAGGAAGACATCATTCCGACCCACGTCGCCCGCGAGTTCCGCATCAACGCTGAGAGCTGGAAGTCCGACGTCAAAGACTCGCGCGATGGCCAGAAAGGCCTTTTCGTGCCGAATGCCGGCGAATTCACGAAGATCCGCCTCCATTCTGCTCAAGAAATCCATAGCGCCCTTGAAGACGCGGGGATCCAAGGCGTTGAAGAGGTCACTGTCCGCCTCGACTCAGGGTTCGAAGAAGGCGATCGCCTGCTCAACAAGGATCCTACCTTCGCCAAGTTGATCGTCGCCGTGAAGCCCAAGCCCGGTCATGAAGAGTCCGCTTATGAGCTCTTGCGACGGGCCTCGATCGCTACGCTCCAGAAGCTCGAGATCGAAGGCAATGCCCTGTTGCCCTCCGGCAAGGTTCAGGAAGGCGTCCCCTTCCAGACGAACATCGCCGACCACATCAGAATCCTCGAGTCGGACATGATCAAGACCCACAGCCAGTCGACCGCGCCGAGTCGCCACGTAAACTGGGTCGTACAACTGCTCCGACAAGGCTAGAGCCTCGACCTCCGGAGTGGGGCTCCTGAGTTGCGCAAAAGGCCCGGCTGAGAAGGTCCCGCTCCCAAGAAAAGCAAAAGGCCCGAGGCAACGCGCCCCGGGCCTTTTTTTTGGTCTGTCGCGCTCGCTCCTTACGGGACGGCGATCACGTCGCTGACGCAGAAGTCGAACGGCACCGTCGACTTGTCGTTCGTCACGACACCCCAAGCGATCTTCACGATCTTCGTGAGGTCCGGGCGGTTGGCCGGATCGGCGAACGCGGTCCCGAGCCAGCACTCGGAGCGCAGGTCATCAAGCTTCACGGTCACGATACCGTTTTCATCGGGCACAACCTTCGTCATGCTCGTGGTGCAGTACTGCGTGAGCCCGTCGGGCGGAGTCCCGCTGTCCACGGAGAAGCGCAGCGCAGAGCCGGTGGGGATACCCGCGCCGCTGATCTTGAAGGAGAAGGCGCTGATCTTGCCGCTTGTATCGAAGGGCTCGGGATCGCCGCCGATTTCCTTCTCCGGATCGTCGGGATCGGGGATGGTAGGCTGATTCAGGTTGAACCCGATGGCCGCGCCCCAGTACTCCCCGTAGCAATCCATCGCGGGCGGCGTAAACATGAAGTCAGGCTGGTCCTCACACTTGGTGTCGACCTTGAAGGCTTCGCCCTTGATACACGCGGTCGGGCCCTCGATCAGGGTTGTCATCTCGGGCTGGGTCTCATTTCCAGCAGTCGTGTGCGGATCAGCGTAAGCGAACACAGCTCCCTGAACGCCGAGCGTGTTCGCGTCAGCCGCGAGCCAGCCATCGGCAAACGCGAGCGGCACGCCTTCCACGACCGGGGCATCGCCACCTGTGCCCGTAGCGTCGCCACCGCTGCCAGGCTGCGCGTCGCCGCCGCTGCCCGGCTGCGCGTCGCCACCGCTACCAGGCTGCGCGCCGCCAGCACCGGGACCCGCGCCGCCCGCGCCCGGATTCGCCGAGCCGCCGGAGGCGGGGACGATCGGGCCATTACCGGATTCGCCACACGCCATCAGGAGCGCCCCCAGCGCCACTGCAGATACTAAGGAATAGGAGAGTTTGCTCATGGTATTTTGGGTTACTTCCCTCAGGAAGTCCTTTCTGTCTTTGGAAAGATTAGCGGTTTTATAGGTGCGAGCAACGCGGAGGTGCAGAAGCGGGTTCGCGCTGGCGTACCCCCCGTCGCGAAATCTTACTTGTTGACGTGGACGTAAAAATCCTTCGTCTCCACATTCGAGACGGGTCCATTCCAAACTTCAAACCCAATTGCAACAGCCATGAGCTGTCCGCCGGGAAGGTTATAGTTCCGGCTCTTGGCGTGCTCGTAGAAGTCGAGCACGTCGAACTCAAGCTCCCCGAGGTCCTGTCCCTCAGGCTTGATGTAGTTCACGATGGGACGACCGTTGACATTTCCGGTCCAAACAGTCCAGGTCCCCGGCACGTTCGGCACCGAAACATTTGCTGCCGCAGCGGCGCCGGCCGGCTGCTGTCCCGGCGGATCTCGCAGCCAAACCATCAGGTATGATTTGAGCTGGCCGTTGTCGCCGATCCAAATGTCCCAGGCCGCATTATACTGCCCGCTGGAGGGCCCGCTCCAGGACCAGCCGGTCTTCACGGTCGTCAGCGTCGAGAAATTCGCTGGCAGTCCGCAGCCGTCCACCTGCTTCTCTGAATAGAGACCACAGAACATCGTCGGATAGCCGGCCGGTGAATAGTCCGACCCTTGGCTTCCCGTGAGTGATTCGACGATGAACGAGGTGCCGCGCCAGGAGATCGAGTGACTGCCCCAATTCGTGCCCCATCCGTTCGCGATGAGCATGTAGGGAACCTGATTCCGGTAGACTTCGCTCTCGGCATAGCGGTCCGTCGTCTTCCCTGTACCCTGGTAGCTCGGGCTCGCTCCTAGCCCTCCGCTCACGGACCCTCCCGTTGAAGGAGCGCCACCCGCCGTCGGCATCCCGCCGGAAGAAGGCATCCCCCCGACAGATGGGGCGCCGCCCGACGTGGGACCCGAGCCTCCGACTGAGGGCGAACCGCCGACTTGCGGGTTCCCGGCGCCGCCACTTCCTGGGGCCGCACCTCCGGACCCGCTCGGTCCACAGCCAGACGGCGGATGGGGGTTTTGCACCATGTAGTCGGGGGTTTTGTTCTTGTTCTTCGAGACGCTCTCGTAGATTCCGTCACAGTCGGTATCGAGCAAGAGCCCGTCGAGGATACCGTCTCCATCCGTGTCGATCCCAAGGCCGTCGGGCACGCCGTCGCCGTCAATGTCGATGCTGTCCGCGAAACCGTCCCCGTCCTTATCGAGCAAGGAGCCGAGACCATCGGCGACCTTGTCGTTGTTCGCATCAAAGCCACCAGTGGAGCTGCTACAGGCGGCAAGAGTCAGGGCGGAGGCAAAGCTAAGGCGACGGTAGATCATGGGCAGAGGCAGTCGTTCAAGCGAAGGGTGCGAAACGAATTGTAGCCTCGCCACCTGCGGGGCACCCCCAAAAACCGCAGTCACCCAGCAAGTTCTAGATTTTTCTTTGATGCCACGGCATAATTTCGCCCCTGCTGCCATAAATCAAGGAAGCGCTCCCACGCCCCCCTGGATGGGCCGCGCAACTCATCGGGTGGCCCGCCCAAATTCGGCGCCACCTCTCACAAGAGCTCTTCGAGCGCCGTGAGCACTTTCTTGGGGGTGAGTGTCCCTGAGTAGACCAAAAGTCGACTTCCTTTCACGCCCTCGAAGATCTCGGGACTCACCCGCAAACGGCTCGACGCCGCAAAGACCACTCGCGAACCTGGGTTTTCCCGCGCCCAATCAGCCCTCTTGAACGCCGCGTCGCGACTCGTCTCGCCAAGAAGCTCAAAGAAGACGGGCGCCCCGTCGGCACCACGAAATTCTAGATCGGGAACGACCACGCCAAGACCGGGGACGTGCAAAAGACTCGTGGCGCGCACCGCCTGAATCCCCTTCTCGGCGAGAAGTGCACTTTCGAGGAGAGCGCTGAGTTCGGGTCGGAGCTCGTCTTCGGCCTCAGACGCTTGCTCACCGCTAGGACGCACCACGTGGCGGAATATGAGGGGACGCTTTGACTTTCCCCACAAGACGTCCGCCTCGAACGCCGTGGCACCCGCGCGGAGAAGCGCTCCGATGACCTGGGAAAGACGCAGTCCGTAGCGCGTCGACGGGGTGAGAAGAGAGCTCGGACCGTCGAGCAACAGTTCGTACTCACCGGGGCTGCGCTCCTCGAGCCGAAACAGGAGCTCACGAAATTTCAGCTTCCAAAAGAGCTTTCTCACCTCAGCCGGATTCTCGAGCCGGAGCCGCGCCCGGACCCTCACTGCCCGGAGGAACACACCGAGGAGCTGAGCTTCCTCATACAGGGCGACGAGCCCTTCGGCGGAAAGCGCAGGTGCCGCACGAAGCTCCGCTGCGCCCTTCAGATCCGAAAACAGCGCTCGTTCGAGCTCTTCCACGGTCGCCCCCACCCGCTCGCCGACCTGAGCGAGGACAAAGCGCCGGTCAAAGGTCTCCCGAAGCTCCACCCGAGTCCGGGCAGCCTCTTCGAAGATCATGCGCCGCAGCTCCACCGGAGCAAGCTCAGTGGGAGCTTCGAAAGTCGATTGAGCGAGCGCGAGCCTCTCGAGGGCCAATTTCAGCTTCTTTTCCCTAGAGCTACACTCAATCCCCCCGAGACACAGCTCGACTTCTTCCTCGGTACTGCCGAGCAGTCCCCCGAGCGCGTACAGGATCTCCTGAGCAATCTCGACCGCCCGCTCACGATCGGTTGCGGAGAGCGGAGCCAACTTGAGCTCGTCTCCTCGGCGGCGCGTCGCGATGAGGTCAGGAGACAGGAGCGCGCTCATGATCTCCTCGAGCGCCGCGCCCGATACGCGACGTGTTCTCGGCGCCGATCGCTCGTCTTCGCTTCACTCGTGTTCCCCGAGACGAGCTCGTAAAGCGTCGCTCGCTTGTCGCCGACCTGGCGCAAGATTCGCCCGAGGCGCTGCACATGCTCGAGCACTGAGCTGTTCCCGCTCACGACAATCGCAACACTCGCCGACGGCACATCCACGCCTTCGTTGAGGACCTTCGAGGTCACAATTGCGCGGTAGCGTCCTTCTGCGAGCCCCCTCAAGATGTCCGTCCGCTCTTTCACCTTCGTCTGATGGGTGATGATCGGGACCAAGAAGCGGCGACTGATTTCGTAGGCCGTTCGGTTGTCCTCCGTGAAGATGATGGAGCGATCCACAGCGTGCCGCGTCAAGAGCTCCCCGAGCGTCGTGAGCTTCGCAGCCGGCGCGAATGCGAGGCTCCTTTGGCGACGGTAACCAGCATAGGCGCGGCGGCCCGCTTCCGTGCGCGTAGAGCGCTCGACGAACTCCTGAAAGCCTCGGGGGGAGCTGAGCGCGATGCCTTGGGACCGGATAAAGCCAAGGTAGAGGTCCCGGGCCTGTTCATATTCCTCGCGCTCTTCCGGCGACAATTCGACGACAATACGCCGCGTCTCGTACTCGGCAAGGTAACTGCCCGCCATGTCCGTGATGTTCTTCCGATAGACAATCGGCCCCACGAGCTCGTCGAGGAAGCTCTCTCGGCCGTCGGAACGTTCAGGGGTTGCCGTCAGGCCGAGCCGAAACGGAGCGATGCACATGCGAGCCGCTTCGCTGTAGGTCTCACCTGGCAAGTGGTGACATTCATCGAACACTACCAACCCGAAACGGTTCCCGTATCGCTCCATGTGCAAATGGGCCGAGTCGTAGGTACTCACTGTGACGGGGCGCACCTCATGTTCCCCGCCTCCGAGGATTCCGACCTCGATCCCGAAGAATCGAGTCAGCGTCTCGTGCCATTGTCGGACGAGGTCGAGGGTCGGCGCGATGACCAACGTCGAGCGGCCCTTTTCGAGCATGGCTAAGAGAGCCACGTGGCTTTTGCCTGCCCCTGTCGGAAGAACCACAACTCCCCGGCTCTTTTGTCCGGTCCAGGCGGCGATGCTCTCTGTTTGGAAGGGGCGAGGCCGCCGCTCCTCCTTCGGAACCAGGGCAAGGGAGTCATAGCTGCGCGCTTGATCGTCGATGGCGAGGCCAGCCTTGTGCAGTCTCCGCAGAAGCGGGGCATACTCGTGGGCCGAGAGCCGGTGGCACAGGGCGCGATCGTCCCACGGGAGTCCTTCAGCCTGCTCGGGCGAAAGCCCTCGGACCTCGAGCGTACCCAACGCAAATCGCACCGAAACTCCCACGGGACGCGACCCTAACGTTTTTCGCCGCCCGATGTGAGCAGCCCAGGTCCGAAAACCGCATGCGCCGGGGAAGCGAAAAATCGCAACCGGGAGCCAGAGTCTCCCGTTTTTCCAAAAGAAATCAGCGCAGTCGACTACGCAGTGAGCTCCGCCGAGGGGGAGTAGGATCGAAAAGTCGCACCCAGGCTCTGCGACTGGCGATCCGCAAGAAACAGCGACGTTCTTGGAGGGGATTCACGGGCAGAAGCTATCGAATCCTCAGTCCCGCGCAGCGCTCATCGCCCGTTCAGGGGCCATATGCACTTAGAAAATACAACAGGTCGGAGACAGGGCGTTCCTTGTCCACAAGATGCTACGTTCACTTCGCACGACACAGATGTCACGGGGTGGGTGACGAGTCGCGATCGGCAGGAAATATTGCTGCGGGCGGTAACTGTGTAACTTTGTCGTAACATGGGGGCGACGGCCGCCCGAGTAGGAGCATGACATCTATGTCATAGCCCTCAACCGAATATCACAGTTACACGGGAAAGCGGGAGGACGGAAAAGAAAAACGGGAGCCTCATCGGGCCCCCGTTCTTTCCCTGACGGTGGAATTATTCCGCGCCGCCCTGGCCTGCGACGCTGGTGTCGCCGGCGCTGCCACCGGACGCCTTGCCGCCGGAGCCCTCACCAGCGCTGCCGCCGGTGCTGGTCTTGCCGCCGGTGCTGGTCTTGCCGCCGGTGCCGGAATCGCCAGCAACGCCGTCGGTGTCGTCGTCACCGCTCGTACAGGCGCTGATCGAGAGCGCCGTCGAGAGGGAGAGTACGGAAATGAGTGTGAGAGTCTTTTTCATTTTTAGTGTCCTCGGAACAACCCAATGTTCTTTAACGGGTGTCGCATGCGCCAATAAGCACAACGCGTGCCACGTGTACAGAGCCAAGATGTAAGGTGGTGTCCGGAAATCACCCCGATGTCCTGAGGTTGGCTCCAGCTCCCGGCTCGACGGCAGCTCTTCGCCAGGCGGCAGGGGGCCGGCCCATCTCGTGGAGATATGAGGCGGACGGACCAAGCGCGGATCACTGGAGCGTGCTCAGAAAGCAGCTCAAACGCACTCCGGGGGAGGGGGCCCCTCAGGCCTCAACCTCGCTGGCCCGAGGCGCCTCTCTCGAGGGCCCCGGGGCGGCGTCGTTTCGTGCGAAGAAGAGGACTCGAACCTCCACGCCCTTGCGGGCACTGGTACCTGAAACCAGCGCGTCTGCCATTCCGCCATCTTCGCGCGGCCTTATCGGCTTCGGGGGACGCTCAGTACACCGCACCTCATCTCCGCGCAAGGATCACTTTGCGTCTTCGTTACGACAACATCCCCTCCGCGGAGACGCTGACGAGGTCGAGCGCTGGTGCTATGAGCCCGCACCCCGATGCCCAAGGCAATCATGACCCCCGGGAGCGAGCCAGAGAAGCTCGTGATTTTTCTCGGGGTCCGAGCGATCGATCCGAGCTATCACCTTGACCAAGTCCTCGACGTCGTCATCGAAAACGGGACGATCACGAGAGTGGGCCGCGACGCGGCCGCCGGACTCGATCAGACCCAAGCCCGCGTCATCCCCGGCGGAGGACTCTTCCTTGTTCCGGCGTTCGTGGACCTCCACGCGCACCTTCGGGAGCCTGGCCAGGAGTACAAAGAGGACATCAGCTCAGGGCTGAACGCGGCTGCGGCCGGGGGCTACGCACATGTCTGCGTGATGGCCAACACCAAGCCCGTCAACGACACCCGCGCCATTACGGAGATGATGGTCAGCAAGGCGCGCGCCCACGGCGGGCCCTCGCTGCACCCGATCGGCGCCGTCACCAAGGGGATGCGCGGAGAAGAGCTCACCGAGTTCGCTGATCTGAGGGACGCCGGAGCGATCGCGGTCAGTGATGATGGCGTTTGCGTGATGAACGCTGCCGTCATGCGCCGCGCCCTGGAATATGCGCGCAACTTCGACATGCCCGTCATCCAGCACGCCGAGGACCACAACCTCACACTCGGCGCGTCGATGCATGAGGGGAAGGTGAGCGCGATGCTCGGCCTGCGTGGCTGGCCGCGGGTCGCCGAAGACATCATCATCGCCCGCGACGTGCTTCTGGCCGAGTACGTCGGAGCCAAATACCACGCCGCACACGTCTCCACGCTCGGCTCCGCCCGCATCATTTCTGAGGCCAAATCTCGCGGCCTCAAGGTCACAGCCGAAGTCACCCCGCACCATCTATTGCTCACCGACGAGGCTGTCCTCGGCTACGACACGGGCTGTCGGGTGAACCCTCCGCTCCGCGAAGAGGAGGATATCGCGGCTCTTCGGCGCGCCCTCGCCGAAGGGGCGATCGACGCGATCGCCACCGACCACGCGCCGCACTCCCGCCTCGAAAAAGACCTCGAGTTTTCGGAGGCGAGCCCCGGCATGATGGGGCTCGAGCTCTGCTTTGGTCTCTTGTTCGACCTCGTAGGCAAAGACGGCCTCACGCTGAGCCGCCTGATCGACGCCATGAGCCAAGCACCCGCCAGGATCGCGGGCCTTCGGCCTCCCACCATTCGCGAGGGGGCGCTCGCCGAGCTCACGCTCATTGATCCCGGAGCCCGCTACGTTCCCGCTGAGATCGAGCTGTATTCGAAGAGCAGGAACTCCCCTTTCCTCACCCGAGAGCTCACCGCCCGACCGCTCCTCACGATGGCGCGGGGCTCAATTGTTTACGATCGCACAGGAGAAAAGCATTGAATCGCGCATACCTCGCCCTCGCCGACGGTTCCATTTTCCCCGGATTCCATTTCGGCGCCGAGGCAGTAGCTACCGGTGAGGTCGTATTCACGACCGGCATGAGCGGATACCAAGAGGTCCTCACCGATCCCTCTTTCACCGGTCAGCTGGTGACGATGACCGCTCCCCACATCGGGAACACGGGCATCAACAGCGATGATCCGGAGAGCACCTCGGGACGCCCGCAGGTGAGTGGATTCATCGTTCGCGACCCTTCCCCGCTTCCCTCGAATTACCGCAGTGAGAAGACGCTGTCCGAGTATCTTCGGGAACACGGGATCGTAGCGATCGGCGGGATCGACACCCGGCGCCTGACCCGCCATTTGCGCGACAAAGGCAGCCAAAACGGCTGTATCGGCACGGGTAACCCGGATGACCTCGTCGCGCGGGCCCGCTCCGCTCCGAGCATGGAGGGGCTCGACCTGGTCAGCCAAGTCACCCCGAAGGAGGCCTATCGCTTCACCGAGGACCTCGGGGTGTTCAGTCCCGAAGTGATGGGCAGGCCCCTCGTGCCCGCGACCGGTCCGTTCAAGGTCACAGTGCTCGACTTCGGAGCCAAGCGAAACATCCTGCGCTGTCTGGTGAGCGCTGGTTGCGAGCTGACGTGTCTGCCCGCAAACGCAAGCGAGAGCGAAATCCTCGCGACGAACCCCGACGGTATCTTCCTCTCGAGTGGCCCCGGAGACCCGGCGGCGTTGCCTCAGGTGGTCAAGACCATCGAAGCGCTCCTCGGCAAAAAGCCCATGTTCGGGATTTGTCTCGGGCACCAGCTGCTCGCCCGCGCCCTCGGTGGCACCACGAGTAAGCTCAAGTTCGGCCATCGCGGCTTGAACCAACCGGTCTTGCACCTGGCGACCGGTCGCGTGCAAATCACCCTTCAAAATCACGGATTCGTCGTCGACGTCGAGTCGCTCAAGGGACGCGCCACGACCAGCCATGTGCACCTCAACGACGGCTCGAGCGAAGGGCTTCTCGCTGAAGAAGCCCGAGCCTTCTCCGTCCAGTATCACCCCGAGGCGGGAGCCGGACCGCACGACGCCTTCCCGCTCTTTGAGCAGTTTACCCAATGGATGAGTCAATCGTGAGCGAAGCCGGCGGCGGGGGTGAGAGTGCCCCGCGCACGGTTCACTTCGTGTCCCTCGGTTGTCCTAAGAACCGAGTCGACAGCGAAGTGATGCTCGGTGGCGCTCTCCAGAAGGGCTATCGCCACGTCGACGACGCGAGCGACGCAGAGGTCATCGTCGTCAACACCTGCGGCTTCATCGAGTCGGCCAAGAAGGAGTCGATCGAGACGATCCTCGAGATGGCCGAGCTCAAGAAGTCCGGCCGCTGCAAGAAGCTCGTGGTCTCGGGCTGCCTCTCGCAGCGTTATTCCGGCGAGCTCGAAGACTCGCTCCCCGAGGTCGACCATTTCCTCGGCTCGAGCGACATGCCGAAGCTCTCGGCCGTGCTCGACGGTGAGCAAACGCGCATGCTCGTCGGTCAGCCGAAAGATTGGGTCGTGTCCGCTGAAGATCCGCGGATGCTCTCAACCCGGGGCGCCAGCGCCTACGTCAAGATCGCCGAAGGCTGCAACCGCAGCTGCTCCTTCTGTGTGATCCCGAAGATGCGCGGTAAGCAGCGCAGCCGCACCATCGACGACATCGTCCGTGAAGTCGAACGGCTCGTCTCAGTGGGTGTGCTTGAGGTCAACCTGATCTCCCAAGACACCATCGCATATGGGCGCGATCTCGGAGACGGCACCTCCCTCGAAAAGCTCGTCCAGAGGGTAGCCGAAGTGCGCGGGCTGCACTGGCTGCGCATCTTCTACCTCTATCCCGAGACGATGACCGACGGGCTGATTGAGCTCCTCGACTCCCACCCGGTGGTCTTACCCTACGTCGATATGCCACTCCAGCATGCCGCCGACGGCATGCTCCGCCGCATGAAGCGCGGACACGGTGGACAGCGCCTCTACTCGCTCGTCGAAAAGCTTAGAACAAAAGTTCGTGATTTGACCTTCCGCACCGCCTTCATTGTCGGTCATCCTGGCGAGACGGAACAAGAATTCGCGGAGCTGTGCGAGTTCGTGCGTTTCGCGGAGTTCGATCGAGTAGGAGTGTTTCGTTATTCAGACGAAGAGGACTGTGAGGCGCGGAGCTTCTCGGACAAGGTCCGTCCCATCGAGTCCTATCAGCGCCATCGAAAACTCATGGCTCTGCAGCGCGAAATCAGCCGAAAGAAGAATCGCGCTCTGGTCGGTCGCGAGCTCGAGATTCTTGTGGAAGGACCGAGCGAGGAGAGCGAGCTTGTGCTGGTCGGTCGCCACCGAGGCCAAGCGCCCGAGATTGACGGCGTCGTTTTCCTCTCTCAAGGAGATCCCAGGCCGGGCACGATCGTGAAAGCACGCATCGAAAAGGCTACGGACTACGACCTGCTCGGGGTGATCGACGAAGATGGCCCTGTGATCGAAGGAGCAGCAGCAAAGCCATCGCTCCGATCCCCATCGCTCGTTGTCAAAGCCTCGGACGGTCGACGCGTCCTCAGGACACTCTGACGCGTCCGACCGTCCCCCACGGGCGCTCTGAGCTCGCTCACGGAACGATCACACGGGGGGCGCCCGCCTGCTCCTTGGGGGAGTTCTCACGCGCGGGCACGCGACGGCTTCAGTAGAGATCACTCACGGAGCGCCGCCGGCGCCGCCTTCACCCGAGCCATCAGCAGGCACGAGCACGACAATCGACTGGCTCCTCTCAAGACCGTCGAAGTAGTAGACGTTGATCCGGTCGTAAGAGCTCGCACCGATGCGGATCTCGAACTTTCCGGTCTCATCCGTCGCCTTGCCGATGATATCCCCGGTCGACAGATTCTCTACGATAGCCGTGGTCCCGCCAGGAACGCGCCCGCGTACGGTGCTATATCCCTCGCGATCGGCCGGAGAAACGATCGGCCGGACCGGAGGAGGCAGCGGGAGCGTCGGCGAAAGACAGGAACATGCGAAGAGTCCACCGAGAACGATCGCGACAAATGTTCGCCGACTCGAAGCCACGCGAGAGCCTAGCATCGATTCAAAAACAGCGGAATCTCGCGCCTGCGCTTCCGTGCAGCAGAAAATTTCCACAGCCAACGGACTCCTCGATGCGTTGTCGTCAAATTCCCGTTCCAGTGCGGGTCAATCCCCTCGCCATCCGTCGTACAATGTGGCTAGTCTACTCGGACCGAAATCCGCGCATCGACGGAATGCTCATCGAACGCGATGAGAAGCAAATGGAGCGCGAGATGCAGCGAGGCCGGGAAAAGACGGAGAATTTCTTCCAATGAGTGATCAGGGCGGTTCAGACCTAGATGTGTTCGAAGGCCTCGGCGCAAAGCAGCCCAAGCCGACCGTAGGTGGAGGGAAAACCCTCCTCGGTCTTGCGGCGCCTCCAGGTCCTCCTTCCAAGAGCAAAGTGCCGCCACCGCCCCCACCCTCCAAGGTGAGCTCCTTGCCCCCGCCGGTTCCGCCGGCTGTCCCGAATCCTGCGTCGCCGTCTCTTGTCACCTCCCAGGCGCCTCCTCCGCCGCCTCCGGCTCCGAGCGTTTCGAAGATGCCGCCGCCGCCTCCGCCGACTCCATCCGCAGCAGCATCGGCGCCACTCCTCTCTCGGCCGACACCGCCTCCCGCTCCGCCTGTGAGCGCCGCTCTTTCGTCGGTCCTCGTGCCTCCTCCCTCGCCGCCTTCCGCGGCCGCGGCGCCCCCGCCTCCGCCGCCTACGCTCTCCAAGGCTCCTCCGCCACCTCCGCTCTCCAAGGCTCCACCGCCGGCCCCTCCTCGCACGCTCACCGGAGGTCCGGCGCCTGTGCCTCCTCCAGGGGTTCCCCCGGCCGCAGTTGCGCCTCCCAGCCCGCCCGTTACGCCGCCCCTTGCCGACCCACCCTCAGACGATTGGGACGACGAGGACGAGAAGACGACAGTCTTCGATCGCACGGCAGGTGAGTCCGCCGCACGCGCATTGCTCGGCTCCTCGGTCCCATCAAAGGTTCCTCCGCCCCCGCCTCCGACGGCGAGCGCCCCAGGCGCCGCGCCGAACCTCTCCGCTTCGCGCGCTGTGGCGCCTCCACCAGCGGTTCCCCCGGCTGGGCCTCCGCCCGTCCTCTCCGGCCCTCCGCCCATCGTCGTCAGCGGAGCTCCCTCCCCTCAGGGCGGGATCCAGTATTCATCTTCGCAACCGCCGAGCTTCCCGAGCGCGCCTTCGCCTTCCGCCTTCGGTTCGAGCCCGCCCCCGAACTTCGGTACACATCCGGTTGCGCGCAGCTCGGCTCCGCCCGCTGAAGCGACCTACTCGCCGTCTCGAGTCCCCTCCTATCCGGTTCCCCCGCCACAGAGCTCGAGCAACACGGGCAAATGGATCGGGGCTGGCGCGCTCGTCTTGCTGACTGTCGGAGCGTTTTTCGCGTTCTCGGGTGGCACAGGCACGATCGTTGTGTCCGTCGGGGGGCCCGGCGGCAAGGCCATCGATAATGTGAGCATTTTGGTAAACGACGAGCCCAAGTGCTCCCAGTCGCCCTGTGTGATCGATGGTCTGGCTGCCAAGACACACTCCGTACGCGCGACTGCGCCTGGTTTCGCCGAGATGGCGCCGATGCTGGTCAAGGTTGAGAAGGGCGAAGAAACGCCGGTGAACCTTGAGCTCATACCAGGCAGCTCCGGAACGGGTCTCACCATTCCCTCCGGACCCTCCGGCATGAAGCTCTTCGTAGACGGAAAGGAGATCGGCCCCCTTCCTCAGGAGCTCACGGATCTCTCACCCGGATCTCACGAGATCGAGATCAGCGGCAACCCCTATTTCGCCCCCTATAAGAAGACTGTCTCGATCTCTTCGAATGAAGTCCTCAGGCTCGATCCGTCGTTCAAGCTCGAGAAGGGCCAGCTCCGCGTCGAGCTTGGACAAAACACCGACGGTGCAGAGATCCTCCTCATCGGATCCGGAAAGAAACCGGTGAAGCTCCACAAGGTGGACCTCCCGAGAAGTATCGAAATCCCTGCGGATGGCGACTACCGCGTCGTAGCGAAGAAGAGCGGTCACGCTGACTTCGAGAAGCGAGTCGACCTCACGGCGGACTCGCCCGAACAGACGATCGTCGTCTCGCTCGAGCCGAGCGAGGAGAGGAGCTCATCTTCGTCCTCCTCCTCCTCCACGACCTCGACCCGCCCCACGCCGAGCACCAGCAGCGCGAGCTCGTCCTCGGCGAGCAGCGCAGCTCCGAGCGGCCAAGGCACCCTCAACATCAACTCCATCCCCATCTCGAGCGTCATCCTCGACGGCAAGCCCCTCGGGAGCACCCCCAAGATGGGCGTGAAGGTCAAGGCAGGCCCCCACACTGTCGTCTTCGTGCACCCGCAGCACGGCCGCAAGACGCAGACGGTGAACGTTGCGCCCGGTCAAACCGCCGTCGCAGTGGTTCGCTTCTAAGCTCTCTCGAGAGGGCCGGCCGCTTCGGGAGAGCCGTAGGGCTTTCCCAAGAAGGGGTTAGTCAATGGAGCCGCGCGCAACCTTCGCGCCCTCGGCTCGGAATGATGTAGCGCAAGACTCTTCGGGTACACTTCCACTCAGGCAGGCCATCCCCGAAAACGCCGGACCCATGATCTGATACTCCGCGCGGGAGGCCAAAGGGAGATCGAACAGGTGCCGGCGTGCGAGGGCCGCGGTGCGGTCCCCGAATGTTCGCGCTCTCGCTTCACTCACGAGTTCCGCGAGCTTCGTAGAAAGGACTGAGCGGAAGGTCGGATCCTCGGCGAGCACCAGCATGCGCTCGATCGACGCAATGGCCGCTTCGGTCTGACCAGCGTCGGTCAATCGACGAAGTGAGGAGATGCATCCAGCGGGAGGTTCGTCCGGACTGAGCTCGCAGGCGCGTTGCATCATCTCGGCCCCCTTCGCGCGCCACTCGCCTTTGTCTTCGTCCTCGCTGAGCCAGGGAGGCGCTAGGTAAAGGACAAATTGCGCCGCGGAGAGCCACAGCTCTGGGTCGTTCGGGAAATGTGCGAGGCCGACTTCGAGGATGTCGCGGGCGTGGCGAAAGTTTTCGGGAGGAGACTCTACAGTGCTCAGCGTGAGCAGGGAATCCGCGAAAATGTAGACGTCGCGGTAGTAGGGATCGAGATAGATGATCGCGCGCAGATAGCGATCAAGGTGTTCGAAGTGGCGCTTTTGAGTGAAGCTGCGGCCCGCGCGGACCAAGGTATTGGCAAACAAGTAGTCAGCTACGGCAGCCTTGTAGCCGAGCGAGAACACCTCGAGCTTTTCTGGATCGGGAAGGGCCGTGAGATCTTCCGCTTCGCCGAGCGCCGAGTAGGGACCACGAAGCGCCCCCCGCGCACTCGAAAAGGCCGTGGCCCCGAGCGTGAGGCACAGCAAGGAGAACCCAATCCCTCGCGCCCGGCCGCTCTTCATTCGACCTCGCGATAGATCTCAACGGGATAAACGACGGGCAACCCCGACCCCACCATCTCGCCGGTCACTGAAAACTCCGAGTAGAGTCCGTCGGCGTCCTGGTCCCCGAAAGCGGTCGCCACAAAGCTCGCCCGCTCTGGGCTACACTGGCTATCGAACTGGAAGGAGAAAAAATGTGCTCGATCCTTTCGGAAGTCGAGCAAGCGCCAGGTAGGATGATCCCAGGTGCCGGGCGGGTCGAGCAGCGGAGTCGCCCCAGGAACACGCGCCGGGGTGAGCGGTGCGCTCGCTGGGAACGCTCGCTCCACGGGCGACCCGGCGCCCAAGGCGCTGGCGCGGCCCGAGATCTCCGCGAGACCGTCCAAAGGCTCGGCGAGTCGCGACGCGTGAAAGTCGCGGAGAAAGGCTGGAACGGCGACGACCACGGCGCTCGAGCCGAGGGAGAATCCGAGGGCGAGCTGAATCGGTGACCAGGCCACGAGTCGATTGCTACTCGCCGACGTTCTCGCCGTAAATATCCGACTGGAAACTCGAGCTCACGAAGGCTGTGACCTCTCCCCCCGGATTGATGTCACAGACCGCTTTGACGATGTAATAAGGCTGCTGCGTCGTGGGCGGACTCCAGTTCGTGATCCCTTGTCCCGCCGAGGGCTCACCTGTGCCCCCGGAAGATGCGATCGAGGAATAGCCGAAGTAGACAGGGGCGTTGACGTTCACCCCAAGACGCCCGAAGTTCTTGTACGCCTCGGAGGAGTCATTCACCCAGCTCGTCTTGACGAATCCCGTGGGCGACGCGTTCGGGTAGTAGGTGTTGATGTTGGTCGACACGTTCAGAAAACGCATCGTCTCGTCGAAATAGGACTCTTGCCCGGCTTTGATTGAGCCAATCACCTCGCGGGCCTCGTTCGTCTTCGCGCTGTCGACGTATCGGCGGTAGCCGACGACCGCGAGGGACGCCAGGATCCCCGTGATGACCACCACGGCCATGAGTTCCACCAAGGTGAAGCCGCGGGTGCGATTCCCTGAGGCGTTGTGAGCGTTTCCTCTCGATATCATCGTCATCACTCCCCGGGCTCGGCGACCACCACCTGCGGATCGAAGCTCGAAACCAGCATTCTCTGCGGTGTTCCGTCGCCGTCGATGTCTCCGACGCCGTAAACGAAATACCAAGGGCCACCCGGTAACACATCAGGCCAAAGGAGCCCCATCGGATTCGTCGGCAAGGTAACCCCGGCGAGACCCGCGCGCGAAACGAACGAATAGGGCGTCGGCACTTTGATCTCAGGCGCGAGCACCTCCCAGCGCGCGTAGTCGGCATGCGCGGGCTGGCGAAAATGGTACTTGGTCGTGTTCGGAGACGGGTTCGGGTAGAGCGTGTTTTCCGGTGAGACGTTTAGGTACATCATATGCTCGGAACGGAAGCGTTCCTGAGCGCCGGCGATCGCCCGCATCTGTCCGACCCCTTCGCGTCCGTGCGCTTCCTCGATGCGCTTGCGGAGCGACGGATAGGCGAGCGCTGAGAGAACGCTGATGAGCACGATCACGACCATCAGCTCCGTGAGTGTGAACCCGCGTGTGAGACGCGCTCGGCCCGCACAACCGAGCCCGGGCACAGACCGCCGCTCTAGGGACCTACAAAGGTTCACCCTGAGAAAATAGCACGGCCGCTCCATGAGCGGGAGCCCCAGCCTCCGAACCGCCCACCGGGGCAAGCTCACGACTCGCCGTCCGTTTCGCCCTCTTCGAGCGAACCACCATCGGGATCGAGGGAATGTTTCGAGAGTCGATAGCGAAACGAGCGAAAGCTGACCCCGAGCAACTTCGCGGCGTGGGTGCGAATCCCACCTGCACGCTCGAGGGCCTCGGTCAGAAGGCGCCGCTCGACCTCCATCAGAACCGCATCCAAGTCACAACCGCCTTCAGGAAGTTCGACGAGGGCCGGCCCGGGCGCACTCGCCCAGCCGCCAATGGTCTCGGGAAAGTCGCCCAGACCGAGCTGCGTGCTGCCCGCCAAGGTCACTGCGCGCTCCATCATGTTCTCGAGCTCTCGCACGTTTCCCGGAAAATCATAGGCCAAGAGCGCGCGCAAGGCGTCGGGCGTCACGCCGCGCACGTCTTTGCCCAGCTCGAGGGCAAACCGCTCTCGGAACGAATCGACCAGATCGAAGATGTCCTCTCGCCGCTCACGCAGCGGCGGGAGTTCGATGCGCACAACGTTGATGCGGTAGTAGAGATCACTGCGGAACTTTTCGGCCTCGACGTCCGCTTCGATGGGGCGATTGGTAGCAGCGATGACCCGAACATCCACGGGCACCTCTTTCGCCGACCCCACAGGGCGCACCTTTCGTTCCTGGAGCACGCGCAGAAGCTTCACCTGCAGGGGAAGTGGGAGCTCCCCGATCTCGTCGAGAAAGACAGTCCCGCCTTCCGCTTCGCGAAAGAGCCCTAAGGTCCGCTCCGAGGCGCCCGTGAAGGCGCCTTTCTCGTGGCCGAAGAGCTCACTTTCCATCAAATTTTCCGGAAGCGCTCCACAGTTGATGACGAGGAACGGCCTGTCGCTCCGGTCCGACGAGCGATGTACGGCCTGAGCGATGCGCTCTTTGCCGGTACCGCTCTCTCCCGTGATAAGGACGCTGGTGCGCGAGCGAGCGACCCGCTGCACCAGATCCATCACTTTTCGCATGACCGGGCTCCGGCCCAAGATGGGCGCGGCTTCGTCATGTTGCACGCGCGCCCGGAGTGCTGCGTTCTCGGTCGTAAGCGCGTACTTTTCGAGCGCCTTCGTGAGAACGACGACAAGCTCCCCCGTGTCGAAGGGCTTCTTCACGAAATCATAGGCGCCCCCCCGCATCGCATCGACAGCGCTCTCGACGGAAGAATGGGCCGTCATGAAGACGACCTGGGTGTGAGGGCTGCGCGCCTTCGCCGCGGCCAGCACGTCGAGGCCGGACCCTCCGGGCATGGACAGGTCTGTGAGGACGACAGGATAGGGCCGGGGCGCGTCCCGAATCGCGCCCAGCGCCTCGAAATACCCAGCGCAAACGGTCGGTTCGAAGCCCGCTCGGCGCAATAGAATCGTTAGGGTTTGGCGCAGGGTAGGCTCGTCGTCGACAACGAGGACCCGCGGTTCGCTGGGGCGAAGAGTCATCTCCCGAGGAGACAGGCTACCCCCAGGGGAGCGAAATCCGAAACCTCCGCACCGGAGCGCCTGGGGGCACCGAAATGGGCGTGGCGCCGGGTCGTCAAGCCAGGCGCGGGCTGCTAGCCTCAGCAAGGCTCCATGACGCGCCCAGCGTTCCTCCTGATTTGCCTCGCCGTTTTGGGCGCAGCTTGTGGTCGCGACGAGGTCCCGGACTCTCCGGACGACGACGGGACCCCGGTGACACAGGAGACCCTCTCCTTCCTCCCCCAGACGCCCCTGCAGCTCGAGCCCGGAGCCACCGCTGTTCTCGCCGTGCAACTCAAGCCGGCGCGCTCGGCCAAGATCCTCTTCGGCATCATCGGGGACGCGAAGAACGAGGCTTTTCTCTCGGCAGAATCGGCGCGAACCGACGCTCAGGGCACCGCTTACGTCAGCCTGACGGCCCCGAAGTCGCCCGGTGCCCTCACCGTCCGCGCCGCGATCAACGACGGGCCGACCGCTGAGAGGTCGGTATCCGTCTCAGGCCAAGGCTTCGCGACACTTTTGGTCACGCCCGCCTACACCGGTACTCGCGAACCCAAAGATTGGATCGCGTCAGCCTGGCCCGACCTCCTCTGCGCGAACCTCATTCCCGACTATCCGAAAGGGCCGACCAGCGCACGAGGCTCGAGCCCGCTCTCTCTCGGCCCCCTCCCCGTCGGCCCCGCCTACGCAATCGTGGTGCGCTCCGGCAACCTGGCAGCCGGGTGCCTCGACGTGACAACGCTCCTCGCCGACGCGGTGCGGCCCATTTCCGTAAACGTCACAGATCTCCCAGTCGTCCCCTCGAGCGCACTCGGCACAGAGATGACCCTCGCCGAAGTCGATCCGCTTTTCCTCACGCGGCTACGTGAAGTCGTGACAAAAAGACTCAAAGCGATGGGCTCAATCGAAGACGAAAGCCCGCTCTTGGTGGACGCGATGCTCGAGGTTCTTCCGACCAAAGAGCAAAAGAAGATGGCGGAGGACCGCGAGCGCATCGAAACAATAGTGGCGGAGTTCCTCGGTTCCGAGGGTTTTCTCCACGCCGTCTTCGAAGACGAGTTTGCACAAGCGGCCCTCAGCATCGAGGGAGGGCCTGCGCTCTACGGTACCTTCGAGCCTCACGCCGAACCGGCGAAGTTTGGTGTCGTCTCCGCTAGCAACGTCCGAGCAGAAGCGGCCGGCTTCGAGGCAGAGACGCCTTGGACGATGACGACAGACGCGGGAGATTCCTTCGCCTTGAGCGGCGAGCTCAGCTTCTCGCCGGTCCGTTGGCTCTCCGGGATCGCACAGGTCCTGGCGGGGAGAGAGACTTCCACCCGACGCGCGCGCCTTGCGAAAAAACTGTCTTGCGAAGGGCTCGCTTCCCGTTTCGCGAGCACCGAGCTCTATCTAGGCTGCGATGAGGCCTGCACGGTCACCCTGTGTGAAGAGGGACTGGAACACCTCTGGGACACGATGGTGGAGGCGGATAGCGCTCGCATGACCCTGAAGATCGCCGTGGGCGGTACAGTAAAGAGCGCGCCGAGCGGAGCACTCCTCGAGCTCCGGGGCAGCTACATCGGCTCCGTCGAGAAAGACGGCACGCTCCTGCGCGGCGCGTTCCGGGCGACAGCTCCGGAATAGCTTCCTCCAGCGGCGCGTTCCGGGCGACAGCTCCGGAATAGCTTCCTCCAGCGGCCCAGCCGGGCCGCTCTTCACGAAAAGTCACACCGCGAGGCTCAGCACGGACCGGGCTGAGAGCACGACGCTCAGGATTGAGAGACCGAAACACACGATCGCCGCCGCGCGGAACACGGGTTCGTGGCGAAGTCGATGGCGCTCCTTCTCGAAAAGGTACCCGAGCACGATCCCCGCCAGGAAACCGCCCGCGTGGGCGGCGTTGTTCACGCTAAACAAGAGCGCAAACCCGACCGCGTAGGCGAGCTGCTGGAGAATGAGCTCCCGCGCGCGCGGGTCACGACGCGAGAGGAGGACACCGATGTCGTGTCCGACAAAGCCAAATAGGGCCCCGCTCGCGCCGGCTGTGGGAGGACTCACCTGCCCGTAATAGAGCCGGCTTGCGGCGAAGCCGAGGATGCCTGTCACGACGAAGAGGAGCGCGAGTCGAGCGCCCCCGATGCGATCTTCGATGTTGCGACCGAGCGAGACGAGCGCCGCCATGTTGAGCGCGAGGTGATCCAGGCCCAGGTGCACATAAACCGCCGACAGAAGGCGGTAGGGCTCTTGGTCGACGAGGGAACTGAAAATGCCCCCGGCGAGCACCAGCGAACGGATCGTGGGGGGGCCGAACGTCCCACTCCCTCCGAACAGCACAAACGGTATCCTACGGTCCACAACGGCCATGAGGACGAAGTCCGCGATACAAAGTGCAAGGAGCAGGCGCGTCACCGCGCGGGGTCGGTCGAAGAGGGAGCCCAATGCCATGATGCGGACCTTCTCATGGCAGGCTGGGACGCTCGCGGAAAGCCCCGAAGCGGCGTTTTCTGGCCCGACGCGCGTACCGCTCGAAGCGCTGCCCCGCTCGAGCCCACATTTCGGCGCTTCGGACGCGATACTGTTGCATTTGAGGCCAGCAGCCGGTTGATTGATCCTTGTCGACGTCACATGGATGAATCGCCCCGCCGCCCGACACCCAGGCCAGGCCTCGACTGGAGGACCCTGCCCATCGGTCCCAAGGAAGCTTTCGTCCTCAGCCGCTTGGACGGGCTCGCTGGCGTCAGTCAAATCGCCATCACCACTGGGCTCGGCGAGAGAGACGTGGAGGAAATTCTCGACCGCCTCGAGTCCCTCGGAGCCGTCAGCTTTCGCCGCGAAGGATTCAGCTCTCCCGGGGCCATCGTTCCGCCGCCCCCGAGCCCCGCGCCACCGAGTCCGCCTCGACCATCCCCACACCCAGGCCCCTCTATCAGCTCAGCGCCGCCGAGCCCCGACCCGGCGCCCCAGGAGTCGATCCTCGACCTCAGGCCACGCGCGTCCAGCTACGATGTGAGCCTGCTCGATGAGCCAGCGGACCTCGACCGAGCGACCAAAGAAAAGATCTTGGAGCTGGACGCTCTTCTCCCTCGCGCCACGCATTACGAGCTGCTGAGGGTGCCCGAGGACGCCGAAAAGGCCACGATTAAGCGCTCCTACTTCACACTCATCCAACAGTTTCACACCGATCGCTTCTATGGGAAAAATCTCGGAATCTTTCGCTCCAAACTCGAGAAGATTTCGAGCGCGCTGACCAAAGCGCAGGACACGCTCAGCCGAAGCAAGACGCGCTCTGAGTACGACCAGTATCTTGCGAGTCGACGCGAGACTCATGGAGTTCGTGACTCGTTGCCCCCGACGGGTGCGCCTCCGAGAGGTGGCGACGCAGATACCGCTGATAACCCGTCGATTCCGAGAGCGCCCGCCGCCCCGGCTTTTGAGCACGCTGAGCTCGAAGGTTCTGTTCCCACCATCCCCTCCCCCCCCGCCGGGGTAGATTCCGAGCGCATCAGCGCCGATCCCATCACAGGGCGCAGATTGCTGGCGCGAAAACTGGGGTTTCGGAGCGGCGAGGGACGGTCAGAGAACCCCTCATCGCTTCCACCGAGCGATCCCGAGGCTGCCCGTGAGCGCGTCGCCCGAGAGCTCAAAGGTCGCTTCGACGCTCGCGCGGAGAGTCAGGCGAGCGCAGCAGCCTACTACGTCACCATGGCCAACTCCGCCCGGGAGAGCAAGGACTACCCGTCCTACGTGAACGCACTCCGCATCGCCGCGTCGCTCGCACCGGATGATGTTTCGATCCAAGATGCCCTCGCTCAAGCTGCGATCGAGGCCGATCGCGAGCTCGCCGACAAATTCGTACAACAGGCGCAGTACGAGCAGCGAGATGGCTATTACGAGCGCGCCGCACGCTCCTACGAACGCGCCGCACGAGGCAAGGAGAGCGCAGGACACCTCGTCGACGCTGCGCACTACTACCACGAAGCCGCAATTTGCGCGGCTAAAGAGGGCGCCTCACTCAAGAAGGTCGCCGAGCTCGCGCGACGGGCTGTCGCCGCGAACGGCAAGAAGGTCGAGTATCGCCTCGATTTGGCGCGAGCCTACGAAAAGCTCGGGATGCGCTCGAGCGCTCAGGGTGAGGTCCAGCGCGCCCTCGAGCTCGAACCCGAAAGCGAAATCGCCCGGGCGCTCCAGAAGCAGCTTCGTTAAGTGCGCCCCCAGCCTCACCATGCCGGCCACCTGGACGGGGGCCAGCATGTGATGAGCGGGCCGCCCCAGCCGAAGGTGCCCCGGAAGCTCAAGAGAACCAAGAAACGAGCGTACTCTCGCGTACCTCAATTTTCAGTCCCGCTGTGGTGTAACCTGAGGGAACGCCGGTATGCTACGCTCCCAGCGAGAGTCATCGGAGGCAGAAAAGGATCACATGGAGCGCGTCATTGGCATCGACCTGGGAACCACGAACTCATGCGTTGCCATTTTGGAGCAGCAGACCCCGACGGTCGTCCCGAACCGCGGTGGCTATAAGACGACGCCCAGCATCGTCGCGGTAACCGAGGCTGGGAAACGCCTCGTCGGACACATCGCAAAGAGACAGGCCATCACCAACGCGGAGAACACCGTCTACGCGGCCAAGCGCCTCATCGGCCGCAAGTGGGATTCGCCCCAGGTGAAAAACGCTCTGATGACCACCAGCTACAACATCGTCGAAGGACCCCACGACGATGTGCGCATCGAGCTCCGAAATAAGACCTACAGCATCCCAGAGGTAAGCTCGATGATCCTCCAGGAGATGAAGATGGTCGCGGAGGAGTACCTCTCGGAACCTGTGACCAAAGCGGTCATCACGGTCCCCGCTTACTTCAACGACAACCAGCGCCAAGCCACGAAAGACGCCGGCGCCATCGCGGGACTCGACGTCATCCGCATCATCAACGAGCCCACGGCGGCCGCGCTCGCCTATGGCTTCGGCAAGAACGTCGACGCTACTGTCGCGGTCTTCGATCTCGGCGGAGGCACCTTCGATATCTCGATCCTCGAGATCGGCGGTCAGGGCGTTTTCAAAGTGATCGCAACGACAGGAGACACCTTCCTCGGCGGCGAAGATTTCGATGCGCGCATCATCGACTGGCTCGTTGATGGTTTCCGTGCCGAACACGGCATCGACCTACGGGAAGACCGGATGGCACTTCAGCGCCTCAGGGACGCGGCGGAGAAGGCCAAGTGTGAGCTTTCCGCGGTCCACGAGGCGGAGATCAACCTGCCCTTCATCATCAGCGCCGCGAGCAACGAAGCTCTCCACCTCCAAGCAAGCCTGACGCGAGCCAAGCTCGAAGAGCTCACGGAGGATTTGATCGAGCGTTGCGTCGAGATTTCCAAGCAAGCCCTCGAAGACGCACAGCTCGGAATCGAAGAGATTGAAGACGTCATCTTGGTCGGAGGGATGACGCGCATGCCCGCCATTCAGCGTGCCGTCCAAGACTTCTTCCGTCGCGCTCCGAATCGCAGCGTCCACCCCGACGAGGTGGTCGCGATGGGCGCGGCCATTCAAGGTGCCGCCCTGATCGAAGACAAGCGCGAGATGCTCTTGCTCGATGTCACCCCGCACGCGCTCGGAATCATGACCTTTGGAAGCCATTTCGAAGAGCTGATTCCGATGAATACGACAGTGCCGACCAGCATGAGCAAGACCTTCACGACCAGCCGCGACAATCAGACGGCCGTGAAGATCATCGTCATGCAAGGCGACAGCAAGGACGCCGAGGACAATGAGCTCCTCGGTGAGTTCATCCTGACCGGCCTCAGGCGCGCCGCCAAAGGTCAGGTCGAGATCGAAGTGACCTTCGAGATCAATACTGATGGCATCGTGAGCGTAGATGCACGCGACCTCGAGACGGGGCAAGCTCAGTCGATTCAAGTAACGGCTTCGAGCGGCCTCACGCCCGACGAGGTGCGACGGATGGCGAGCGACGCGAGCGAGTTCATGCTCGAACGGAAGGCTGACGACGCCTACGAATCCGCGAAACAGCGCGCCGAGACCCTCATCGCGAGCATCGACGGCATGATGGCCGAGGTCGAACGTTCCGTCGGCGGAGCGGATTTTGGGCGCGACGCTGTTGAAAAAGGCCGAAGGGCGCTCGATGCGGCTCGCGCCGCCGTGCAGTCTCGGGACGCCCGGGTCATCCTCGAGCAGGTACAGCGCCTCGAGCGCACCGAGCGGATGTTCCGGGGAGTCGTCGGCGGGACCTAACCGAGATCGGGCTTTTTGGAGAATGAACTCGTCGGGCTCCAGACCTCCTCGCCCCGCCCTCCCTCCGGAGGAATTGGACGACATCGACTACAAGTGGGGCGAAGAGCCTCCGACAGTCGTCTATCCAACCTCGACCCATGTCATTGTTCGGCCTTCAGAGTCGGCTAGCGAGGACACCGCCGATCGAGTCACAGCTATCCCAGAGGTCCCGGGGGATGAGTTCGCAAGGCGCCTCATGGCTGCTGCGATCGACCTAGGCGACGGCTTCGGGGGTGAGACCGCGGATCTCGACGGCATTCCTCCGGCGATCCTGGACCGCGAAGCGGAAGCTCTAGCGCCCCGTCCTCGGCGAGCCCTCGATCCTGACTTCGAACGGGATTTGCAGCGCGAGCTGAGCCAGGGACCTGGTTCTGATTTCACGCTGTTGCACCCGAGCGCGATGCCCACGGCCCCTCCGGGCTTGTCGAAAGATCCAGCGTCCTCCGGTCCAGTGCTCCGTGACAGGGCCGCGTCTTTCCCGCCTCCTTCGTCCCCCGCGGCCTGGAACGGGCAAGCACTCGACGCAACTCTGCGACCACCGCGCTCCATCACCCCGCGCTCTCACGCCGCTGTGAGCTACGAGTTCCCGAGCTACGCGAGCGCTCCGCCGCAAGACGGGGAATCACTCCTCGAAATGCGCGATCGCTTCGCGATGGGAGATTTCTCCGGAGCGCTGGCCATCGCTGAGGAGATTCTGCACAAAAGTCCTGACCAGAAAGAGGCGGCGAGCCTCGCGGAGAAATGTCGCGACGTCCTGTTCGACATGTATGGAAGCCGTCTCAGTAACTTGGACGAACCTCCTCGCATCATCATGTCCCCTGATCAACTCCGCTGGCTATCGCTCGACCACCGGGCAGGTTTCTTGCTCTCAATGGTCGACGGCCTCTCCACCCTCGAGGAAATTCTGGACGTGTCAGGTATGAGTCGGCTCGATTCGATGCGTATCCTGTGTGAGCTCCTGGATCGAAAAGTAATTACAATCGGATAACCGATGAATCGGACGGAGCGGATGTGAGCTGGCTGAGTGCTCCCTTGCTCGCCGCGACGCTCGGTGCGTGGCCTACCGTCGATTATACAATGGAGGTCCGGCTCGACGAGACAGAACACACCGTCAGGGGGCGGGAGACGATCTCCTTTCGGAACACGACCCAGCGCGAGATCAGCGAGCTCTGGTTCCATCTTTACATGAACGCCTTCGAGCACGAGCGAACGGTCTTCCTCCGGCCTCTGCCCACAGGCGCGAGCGGAAGCCGCAGCAATAGAAGCCTCGGGCGTCCGGGGAGAACCGAGGTCCACTCGCTCGTCTGGCGAGAGCAAGGCCAAGGAAACCTCTGGGAAAAGGCCGAGCCGCACTCGCCCGGAGATCCCCAGGACCGCACCGACATCTTGGTTCCCCTGCCCCATCCGCTCCTGCCCGGGCAGAGCATGACCCTCGACGTCGACTTCGAAACGCATTTGCCGGAGATCGTCGAACGCAGCGGGTACGCTGGCGATTTTCACCTCGCCTCAGGATTCTATCCGAAGCTGGCGCGTCTCTCGCCGAACGGCGAATTCGACCACTTCAGCTATCACCCGCTCGCAGAGTTCTCTGCAAACTTTGGATCTTATCTGGTCGAGCTCGATGTCCCGGACCATTGCCAGATCGGCAGCACCGGCTCGCTCACGCGGCTGAAAGCGAGCGGCGAGCGGGCGCTCTATCGGAGCACAACAGAGCGGGTGCATGACTTCGCCTTCACCGCCTGGCCCGAATTCATCAGTGAAGAACGGGTCATCGACGGGATCCTGGTCAAAATCCTCGTACCAAAGAAAGAAGCGCGGCTATTTTCGCGTTACTTCGGCACGGTCGCGGCTGTCCTTTCGGAAAACGGGACCCGTTATGGCTCCTATCCGTACCCTTCGCTGACGGTGGTCCATCCACCTCGGTTCGCGGCACCCGCCGGCGGAATGGAATACCCTCAATTCATCACAACTGGCGATCTGGGCTGGCCCATCGGGCTCGGAGCTCATGCCCTTGAGCTCGTTACAGCTCACGAACTCTCTCACCAGTGGTTTCAAGGTATGCTCGGATCCAATGAGTACCGCGAGCCCTGGCTCGACGAGTCCCTCGCGACGCTCGCGGAGCACCGGTACCTTGAGGGCGCTTTCGGCCACGGCAGCTTGTTTAGCTCTCCGATGCTCGAGCTCTCGGAGCCCGCGGTGTGGCGCTTTTTGGGCATCGGTGGCAAGAAGCCGAACGCGCTCTTGTCCGCCCCGGAGTACGGGAGCTTCGAAGAGCTCGCCCGGACCATCTACGCGCGCGCAGTTCTCGCCCTCGAGACGATCCGACGGGTCTATGGCGCCGAAGCCTTCGACCGAGCGCTCCGCGACTACAGCGAGACCCACCGCTTCGGGCACCCGACGGCGACCGATTTCTTCGCCGCGCTCGAAGGGCGTCTCCCCCCCGAAGGAGTAGAGCATCTTCGTGCGCTCCTCGAAGGCGCGTCTTCCGGGTATCGCTGGACGAACGTCATCACGAGCGAGGCTGCATCGGGCTACCGAACGACAGCTCAGGTCGAACTCGAAGGCTCGCTCCCCTTACCCGTCCGTGCTCGGGCGCGCTTCGCGGACGGCAGCTCTCAGACCATTTCTCTTCGAGGACCGAGCGACATTACCTTCGACCATAGCTCGCCCTTGGTCGAGCTTGCCCTGGATCCGGAGCGATCTCTCATCATCGATCCAGACCGCACAAACAACCAATATCGACCCGCCTTTGCCCTGCGCCAATCGGGAACCCGGAGCATGTTCGGGACCCTCGTCGTCCTTTTGCTCTCGGGGCTCCTCGGATGAGACTCGGCGCCATGAGAGGCCTCTTCCGAGACAGCGCATTCGTCCTGTGCGCCGCCATGTTCCTCAAGGCGGCCTCGGAGCTCGCGACGGCGCAGGTCGCACGGCCTTTGCTCCGCCTGCGAATCGACGACAGCGAGCTTCTTCAGGCGGGGATGCTGCTCTTACTCGACGCGGCGCGGCTCAGCTTCGGAGAGTGGATGGGCGGATTGACCTCGTATTTGCTCGCCCTTCTGGGTCTTTCGGTGCTTCTTCTGCTGGCACGGCTTCTCACGACCTGGGCCGCGCTCGGGTTTCCGGCTGTCGCCCAAGGCCGCATGGGAAGGGCGCTCCTCCTCATATTTCCGCTCCGTGTCACGTTCGGTAGCGTCTCATTGCTCGGGGCACTGGCGCTCGCTCGAAGCAGCGACAGCTCTCACGATCCAGGAGGCACCCTCGTCGTAGGGTTTGTCGCCCTGCTCATCGGCCGCTCATGCGCTCACGCCTTCGAAACGCTAACCGCACTTCACTCTCTCAGCGACCTGAGCCCTTCGCTCTTCGCCCCCCTCGCAAGAGCTGCGCGCGCGCTCAAAGCGTGGCCTCTCCCGCTCCTCGGTATCACCGTCGGGTTCACCTGCCTCGGGGCGACTCTCTCGCTCGCGACGTACGCGACCGGGCTCTGGGCTCTCGAGAATAGAACCTCGGCCGCGTCGTTCTTTTTCTTCCTCACCCTCGTAGGGAAGGTCGCAGTCGACCTTCTCTATCAGAGGGCGCTCGCTTCAGCAGATCCAAGCTCGGACCGGCTCGAGGCTCCTCCGCGAAGCATCTGACGGTAGAGCTGCAAGTGCCTGCGAGCGGCGCGGTCCCACGCGAAATCTTGCGCCATCACGCGTCCCACCCAGGCTGAGAAAGCAGGCCGGCGGTAAGCAGCGATCGCGCGACCTACAGCCTCGGTGAGGCTCTCATTGGAATCGTAGACGAGCGCAGTGCCGGAATACAGCTCGGCGTCTACGGGGATCGCACGTTCGGCCAAAGGCCCAGCGCCCTCGACCAAGGGAACGGCTCCGTAGCGCGCCGCCTCGAGAAGACGGCGGCCCGAACCGTCATCGCTGCCGAGTGGCAACCAAAAATCCGCAGCACCGAGGCACAGCCGCGCGCGCGCAGGACCCGGTTCCACCTCGACCGCGACTCGATCCGCAAAAGGCGATGCACTTTCCGTCGCCTCTGCCTGGTGCTCGCGTCGCACGCAGAAAACAGCGAGCACTCCCTGACGCACCAAACCCGGCACCTCATCGAGCGCGCGTTTCACCTCGCCGCCGCCCGCTCGCGTAAGGTCGATAGCAACCAACGGCGCTTCCGCTCCTTGGTTCAGGCGATGTTCCTGGATGTACCTCGACCGTGAGCGAGCCTTGCCGCTTCGGTCGTGGGGTGTGTAACGGAAGGGAAGCGCCGGATCGCTCGCCGGATTGTACACGCCAACATCGAGTCCTTCCGGAACAATGTGAACGAGCCCGCGCTCCTCGAGCCGCAGCACGCTCGAGCGGGGACCGAGGGGGCCGAGGTAAGCGTCCCGAACGAATCTTGAGGGACAAATGACAGTCTCTGCGGCGTCGAGAACGCAGGCGAGCCGCGAGCGGGAGCCTTTGGGGGGTTCAGCTTCGAGCTTCCACTCACCGAGGAGCTCCGCGGACAATTCGCCGGCCTCGTAAGGCAAGAGGAGAGAAACCGCGCGACCGATCGCCGCGTCCTCAAAGCGGAGCAGGGGCAGCACGAGGCCCGCTCGGTCACCCATGGCATGGACAAGGTCAGGGCCTTGTCCTTGATTTAAACGCTCGACCACCAGCCGAACCACCGCCTCGGCGAACTCGAGCGCCGTTCGCTCGGAGCCCTCGCGGGTGAACGCATCAGCGGCGTAGGGCTCTCCTCCGACCTCGAGCAGCACGAGCTTCGCACCACTCGGTAAAGTCGACTCGTACACCCGCGCCGAACCCGCCTTGCAGGGGAGCGGAGAAATGCGCCGTGCGGCGAGCAGGCCCGAGTTCGAGGTCGACTCGAAGTAGGGGATCACGATCGTGACCTCGTGATCCAGAAGCCGGAGCGACTTCGAGAGGGCGAGCAGCGATTCCGCCGCGCCCGAACGCACGGAGAGGGGGCTGAGCTCGAGACCAACCAGGAGCAAATTCATGAATTTCGCCCCTAGCACGGCCGACTGCCCGTCAAAAGGGCTCCATCCGGCCGCCGCCCCGGTAGTGATGCCCTCCCCTCTCGTCGGGCCCGAATGCGCCTGCTATGAGCCGGCCGCGTTCCCCCGCCGAAGCCTTGCCATGGATGCCCTGATTCAGAAAGCCGCCACTCTGCACGAAGCGCTCCCCTACATCCAGCGCTTTCACGGTCGGGTGTTCGTCGTGAAATACGGCGGGCACGCCATGGTAGACGAGACCTTGAAGCGCTCCTTTGCCCGCGACGTTGCGCTGCTTCGGTACGTCGGGATCCAGGCGGTCGTGGTGCACGGAGGAGGTCCCCAGATCAACGAGACGCTCACGCAGATGGGCATCGTGCCGACCTTCCAGAGCGGACTCCGCGTCACCGATGATGCGACGATGGATGTCGTGGAGATGGTCCTTGGAGGTAAGGTCAACTCGGAGATCGTCGGCCTTATCGCGGACGAAGGTGTGCGCGCCGTCGGCCTGAGCGGAAAGGACGATCGTTTCATCCGCGCTCGCCGTCGCGGCCCCGAACAGAAATTCGACAAAGAGGGTCGACAGGTCACGGTCGATCTCGGACGCGTTGGCGACATCGAGAGCGTCAGTCCGAATCTCTTGAGCGATCTCCTGCGCGGGGGCTACGTGCCGGTCGTCGCGCCCATCGGGCAGAGCGCGAGTGGCGAAGCCCTCAACATCAACGCCGATACCGCGGCCGGCCGGATCGCCGCTGCGCTCTCCGCGTCGAAGTTGATGCTCATGACGGACGTCTCCGGCGTCAAAGACCAAAACGGGGAGCTCATCAGTGAGCTGACGAGCGAAGCGGCCCAGTCGCTGATCGAAAATGGAGTCATCAGCGGAGGTATGATCCCGAAGGTGCGTTGCGCGCTCGACGCCGTCGAGCGTGGCGTCGAGAAGGTCCACATTGTCGACGGCCGAACCCTTCACGCGCTCCTGCTCGAAATCTTCACCGATCAAGGTGTGGGCACCGAGATCAAGAAGGACAACATTTCCTTGTGACCCTCCGTCCACCGGAAGTGGACGAAGATGCGATCCTGCGCATCCTGCGCGTTCCGCCGGAATGCACAGGGATGCGTCTGGACCGGTTTCTCCCGCTCGAGCTACGAGCCACAAGTCGCTCCCGTGCCCAGGCGATCATCAAGGCGAGCGCCTTCAGCGAGGACGGGCGGAAGCTGCGGTCTTCCGAACGCCTGAAAGGTGAGCAGAAGATCTATCTTTGGCGCCCCCCGCTCGACGAAGAGCCGCCGCGGGAACCGATCAGTTGCATCTATGAGGACGACCACCTCTTCGTCGTGAACAAGCCGCCGCTGATGACGGTGCACCCTACCGCGCGACACCACAAACACACGGTAATTCGGACGCTCGAGCGAGAGCGACCCCATCAAACTCTCTGCCTGATCCACCGCCTCGATCGCGAAACCAGCGGCGTGCTCCTGCTCGGAAAGTCGGTCGAGGCCGATCGCGCATTCAAGATCCAGCTCGAAGAGAGGAGCCTCGCAGCAGCTCGAGCGGCCGATCTCGGTCTTCCCCCCGAGCGCCCCGAAAAGACCTATCTCGCCATCACCCACGGCGTACCGAGCGAAGGGCTTTGCGATCTGCCTCTCGAGGAAGACCCGAGCCCCCTGCGCGTCAAAGTGCGCGTCACCGAGCTCGGCCGAGGCCAGAGCGCCCGCACCAGCGTCAAAGTCCGCGCGACAGTTCCCGGATACGCCCTCGTGGAATGTGGGCTGCACACGGGACGCCAGCACCAGATCCGGGTCCACCTAGCGCACCTCGGAGCACCTCTCGTCGGGGATAAGCTGTACGGCCCCGACGAGGGGCTGCTCGCCCGCGCCGCCGACGGCCAGCTCACTGAAGAAGATCTGCGGCTCCTAGAGCTTCCGCGCCACGCACTCCATGCGAGGAGTCACACTGTGCGCCACTGTTTCACCGGACAGACCCTTCATTTCGTCGCCCCCATTCCGGCAGACCTTCGTACGTTTTGGCTGGACCACGGCGGGCGAGTCGAAGACATCGCAGAGCAGGAAAGCGGGCAAGATCCCGTTGACGGAGAGGCCGGCGGACGATAACCGAAAGTCCCCATGCCGATCCGTCGCGCGCTCCTCTCCGTATCCGATAAGACTGGCCTCGTCAGCTTCGCTCGCGCGCTCGCCGACCGCGGTACGGTGCTTCTATCCACCGGAGGCACCTACAAGACCCTCGTACAAGCAGGCATTCAGGTAATACCGGTTGATGAGTACACCGGATCGCCCGAGGTCATGGACGGTCGGGTCAAGACGCTGCACCCGAAGGTCCACGGTGGCATCTTGGCCCGAGAGCACCTCGACGAAACGGACCTCAAGCGCATCGGCGCAGAGTTCATCGACCTCGTGGTCGTCAACCTTTACCCCTTTGAGCAGACGCTGAAGAAGCCCGGTGCGACCTTCGAGGAGCTCATCGAGAACATCGACATCGGTGGGCCCAGCATGGTGCGCAGCGCCGCCAAGAATCACGAGCGGGTCGCGATCGTGACCGACCCCGACGACTACGGCACCGTCCTCGCCGAGATCGAAAAGACCGGAGAGGTCTCCAAGGAACTGCGCCGTAAGCTCGCCGGGAAAGCCTTCGCTCTGACCGCCGCCTACGACGCCGCCATCAGCGGCTGGATGACAGCGCTTGAGGAGCCCGATGGCTTCCCGAAGAACCTGACGCTCGCTCTCGTGAAGGGATATCCGCTCCGTTACGGCGAAAACCCCCACCAAAAAGGCGCGTTTTACGTGACGCGCGATGCGATTGCCGGCAGCTTGGCGCTCGCCGAGAGCCTCGGCGCGGGCCAGAAGGAGCTCTCTTACAACAACCTTGTCGACGCGAGCGCCGCGCTCGAGGCAGTCCGAGAGTTCACCGGTCCAGCGGCGGTTGTGATCAAACACGCCTGCCCCTCAGGAGCCGCTACAGCTCAGAAGCTCGTCGACGCCTACCGCGCTGCCCGGGACGCCGACGCAGTGAGCGCCTTCGGGGGCATCGTCGCCCTGAACCGTCCGGTGGACGAAGAGACCGCCCTCGTCTTGAGTGAGACCTTCCTCGAGTGTGTGATCGCTCCGCGCTTCGAAGAAAGCGCCTTGGCGCTGCTCCGAAAGAAGCCGAACCTGCGTCTGCTCGCGACGAGCGCTTGGCTCGGCTCGGACCATCACGAGCTCGTCGCCAAGGGAATCGGCGGCGGTTACGTCGTCCAGGAGCGCGACAGCACCGGAACCGGCGAGGTCCTTGCGGCCCCCGTCGTGACCGAGATGAAGCCTTCCGACGTCGAGCGCAGCGCCCTCGAGTTCGCCTGGGGCGTGGCAAAACACGTCCGCTCGAACGCCATCGTCCTCGCCCGGGAGGTAGCTCCCGGAGTCCTCGCGACCGTGGGGATCGGCGGCGGCCAAACGGCTCGTGTCAACGCAGTGCGTATCGCCTGCGAGCAGGCAGGTCCCCTCGCCCGAGGTGCAGTCCTCGCCTCTGACGCCTTCTTCCCCTTCCCCGACGGGGTCGAGCTCGCCGCGGAGGCCGGTGTCGTCGCCTTCGCTCAGCCGGGCGGAAGCAAGAAGGATCCAGAGGTCATCGACGCCGCGAACCGCCTCGGCGTCTCCATGATCTTCACCGGCGCTCGCCACTTCCGCCACTGACGCCGGTTTCCTCGGCACAACGGCCTTCGGCATGGAGGTCATTTTCCGAGTGCCAACATTTGGAGCTTTTTTCCGGCGAGTTCCCAGTGGCGGAGCGGCCCCTACCCGAGCCAGCTGGGGCCCCGGGAAAGCCCGCTAGCGCGTGCCATCTCGATCTTCCACTCACTTCGAGCCCAGAGGCACACGAAATACTTACCGAAACTTGGCCGCCGGCTCCGCTTTCGTGCATTGCGATGAGTGCGCGGCGAGAGCGCCGCATGAGGAGGCACCATGAACGACCATTCCGACTTCGGGGCGACAGCGGCGCCCAGGACCCACGACGCACGCGACCAAGAAACTCCGTTCCTTACGGAGGCCCTCGAGGCGAAACGAACTGAGAAACCAGCTCACTACAAGGTGATCTGCATCTCGATGTACACCAAGGATCTGGACCATCTGGACAATATGGTCGAGTCCCTGAAAGCCAAGGGCATGACCAAGGCGAACCGGAGCGCGCTCATTCGTTACGCCCTCGGCGAGGTCAACCTCGACCACGTGCCCCAGGGGCTCTAACAAGCGTATTCATGAAGAGCGCACGCGGAGACGACGTCGAGCGGGCGACTCGACGCACTCCTTCGGATACGGCCGCAGCCTGTGGGATCTCCCTCGGCGCGGCCGAACTTTTTTTGGACTCTCCCACTGTCGACCTGCACCTGGAGAGCCCGAGCTTTCGCCGCGCCCTCGGCTACGACCTGCGCAAGCGCCACGAAATCGGAATCCGGCGCGCGCTGCTGTTCGGGCAGGCTGACCTCCCGCGCATCCTCGAGGTTGGCCTCCGGGGCGCCTTTTACAGTCTCACAGCGAACCCCATAAGACCCATCGAACTCGGCGCCGACGCGTTCCGCAGGCAGTTCGCCGAGCTCCGCTCAGAACTTGAGCGTGGAGACCGAGCGCGCTTCGTGCGAGGAGCCCGGGGCTACCGCGCCTGCCAAGATGCCGGACTCCACGCAGCGTTTCTTGCCGTGCAGGGCGCGGGAGCGCTCGGTCGCGACGAATATTTGTTCAACGAGCTCGGAGGCGACCTGGTCTCGGTCGGGCTCGTCCATCTCACAAGAAACGCCTACGGAGCCTCGAGCTCCTCCTTCGTCACCCAGGGCCGAGAGGCGCTCACCCGGCGCGGCGCGGAGCTCATCGAGCTCCTCGCCGAGAGGCGCATCCTGATCGATCTCGCGCACATTCACCCGCGGGCCTTCTGGGCCGCCCTCGACGTCACCCCACAGGGCGGCATCCCGATCGTCTCGCATACCGGGGTGAGCGGAGCCCACACAATGTGGCGGAATATCGACGACCGGGCGCTCCGGGCCATCGCCGATCGGGGTGGCATGATCGGCATCATCTTCCACTCACTGTACCTCGGAGATGGCCTCCTTTCAGGTACGCTCGAGCGACTGGTCGACCACATCGAGCATGCTGTGCGCGTCGTCGGCCCCGAGCACGTGGCACTCGGGAGCGATTTCGATGGGCTCATCTGTCCTCCCCGCGACATGCCCACCTGCCTCGAGCTCCCACGCCTGGTCCAGGCCATGCTCGACCGGCGCTTCGAGGAGCGCAAAATCCGCGGCATCCTCGGCGAAAACGCGCTGCGGGTGCTCACCGAGCTGCGCCCCGAAGACTGACGATTGTCGGGCGCTCGGGCGCTCAGTACCCTGGACTCTGAGGTGACTCGCTCGACGCGTTCCATCCTGCACGCCGACATGGATGCGTTCTTCGCCTCCGTCGAGCAGCGCGACGATCCGTCCCTCCAGGGCAAGCCCGTGATCGTCGGGGGCACCGGCAGCCGAGGCGTCGTCGCGGCCGCCTCCTACGAAGCGCGAACATTCGGAGTCCGCTCGGCCATGCCCACCTGGCAAGCGCGCAAGCTGTGCCCCCATGGCATCTACCTCCAGGGCAACATGCCGAAATACGCTGCGGTCAGTCGCCAGATTCGCGGCGTCTTCGAGGAGTTTACCGACCTCATCGAACCGCTGGCCCTCGACGAGGCGTTCCTCGACATCACCCACTCCGCCCACCTCTTCCAGGGCCCCGAGGCGCTCGCAAAGCGTCTCAAGGAGCGCGTGCGACAAGAAACGGGCCTCGCGGTCTCCGTCGGGCTCGGCCCGAACAAGCTCCTCGCGAAGATCGCCTGCGGCTTAGGTAAGCCGGACGGGCTCTACCAAATCACAGAGGAGCAAGCGTCCGGGTTGCTCGCCCAGATGCCCATTCGAAAGCTCTGGGGCATCGGGCCCAAGGCGGAGGAGCGCCTGCTCGCGCTCGGCATCGAAACCTTGGGCGCTCTCCGTGACGCTCCGGTGGAGACGATTCGCAAGGTTTTCGGGAGACACGCGGACGCGATTCAGGCGCGTGCCATGGGCCACGACGAGCGCCCCGTCGAGACCGACCGCGCGCCCAAGTCGATCGGGGAAGAGTCGACATTCCCCGGCCCTGTCGCGCACCGTCAGAAGCTCGTCGAGGCCATCGTCGAGCATTCCGAAACCGTGGCCAGCCGGGCGCGCCGAGCCGGATATCTTGGTCGAACCGTGACGCTCAAGATCAAGTTCGAGAAGAAGCGGGCCGGCAAACGGACGGCCGCTTTCGAGATCTTCGAAAGCCTCACGCGCCAGACGCGCATCGATCGTCCCACGGACGACGCCATGACCATTCGAAAGGCCGCGGAGAGCCTCCTGCAAAGCATCGAGCTCGAGTCACCAGTCCGTCTACTCGGGGTCACCTTGAGCGCGCTCACTCGAGCCGAGACCCTCGGTGCGGAGAAATCCCAGCTCTCCTTGTTCCCGGTAGAACCGGAGAAAGCGCCCGGCCGCCCCTCCCTCGGCGCGGTCATGGATCAAGTGCACGCTCGCTTCGGCGCGAGTGCGCTTCGGCGCGCCGTCGATCAGCTCAACAAGATGACAGCGTCCGACCGCGAAAAGGTCGGCGAACTGCTGGAGGGAAACACCACCGACGGGGCTCCGAAAGAGCGGCGGGGCGCAAAGCCAGGGAAGCGCTAGAAGGCGCTCAGAGCTCAGCTCGCGGGTAACTCGAGCTCAAGGGGCAGCTCGGACTTCGCCTCGATGAACACGCCGACCGAATTCAAGAGTTCTTCGGCGGACATCGGCTTCCGAAGAAAACCGTTCTCCCACATCGTGAGAAAGCGCTCTTGGGGGGCCTCGAGCACTCCGCCCGTGCAGAAAAGAAGCACGTTCGCTTGCTCGGGGTACTCGGCGAGCAGCCTCTCAGCGAAGCGAACGCCGTCCTCCCCGGGCATGATGACGTCGCACAGGATCAGCGCGTAGGAGCGCTCCCGGATCAAACTCAGCGCAGCCTGGCTCGAAGGAGCGACGTCCACCTCGTAGCGCTGCCGGAGCACACGGCTGTAAGAAGCGCGGATTTGCGGCTCGTCGTCGACGATCAGGATCCGCTCCTCTCGCGCGGTGCGCGAGGAAGGAATGAGCTGAGACGAGACCACACTGAGCGGCTCGGCCCCTTGGTCGAGGGGCAAAGAAACCACAAACCGCGCTCCTCCAAGCGGGCTCCGTTCGACGGCGATGGTCCCTCCGTGTCGCTCGACGATCCCCCAAACGCGCGAAAGACCCATCCCGAGCGCCCCCCGATCGAAGCGCGTGGAGAAGAGCGGCTCGAAGATGTCTTCGAGGAGTTCGGCATCAACTCCTTCCCCGCTGTCCTCGACGGTCAAGAGCGTCTGTCCACCCTCGACCCCAGTCGTCACGCGAACCCGTCCACTATCTCCGGCCGCCTCGATGGCGTTGTCGAGCAGATCATGAATGAGATTCATGAGCTGGTCTCGATCCCCGAAGAAGCTCTCCTCAGCGCCGTATTCGAACAGGACCTCGACCTGGGATGCGGTCAAATCCTCAAGCGCTCGCGCCTCGACCGCACGAGCGACCTCATTGATTGTCACCGAGCTCTGGTGACCCAAGGCGAGGCCCGCGCGACTCTCGAGCTCGCGCAGGCCGACAGTGATGCGCGCGAGGGCATCTTCCGCAGACTGCACAAGCTCATTCAATCGAGTGACCTCGTCGGCAGAGAGCGTGCGGTTCGACAGCTGCTCCTCATCCGCGGGCTGAGGTTCGACTGCGTCCCGAACGGCCGACAAGGCGAGCCGAATGATCGCGGCGGGGTTATTGATCTCGTGGGCCACCCTCCCGAACATGCGGCGGAGCGTCCCCAGGCGCTCAGCGTAGGCGCGCCGCACTTCGTCGCGACGTCGCCCGCGCTGCTCGATCATCTCGCCGACGACTCGGGTCAAGTCGCGCGCCGGGGTCGAGTCCGCGCGCCCGCTCACGGCGTCGTACTCCCAAGCAACGGAGCTCAGAGAGCGAATCGCCCAGCGGCGCTCACTCGCGGCGGTCGCAACGATCAGCGGAGGGGCCTTATCGCTCGCGGCAGTCAAGAGCTCGAGGAGGGAGCGCCCCGAACCATCCAAGAGGTGTTCTGCAACAACAACGCACTCGGGTCGTTTTTCGGCAAGGCCGACCCGCGCCGCTGCCAGGGATGGCCAAATGGCGAGCTCTACCTGCGGGAGCGCAGCAGAAAAATGTTCACAGAGGCGCCCCGAACTCACCGCGTCATCATCGACGATGAAGATCGTTGTAGAGGGCGCCTGGTCCGCCTTCACCTCGATGAGCTCCGTTCCTTCACCATGTAACCCCAAGTGTTGAACCCCCCGAGCGCTCCAAAGACCTCGTCCTTTTATCGTACTTCAAGATTGACAAGGGTCGAGCCAAGGACCGCACGAAACTTGAGATATCAAGGCAGGGCTCACTCGGTCGCTGAAGGAAGTCCACAGGCCTTTCCTTTCACCTCACCCATAGAACCTCACTTCCCCGCCCCCCCCCAATCGACGAGTCGCCCATCTACATCGCTAGAGCGCATCTTCGCATCTCAAATGCACTCCCAGGACACTGGGAACCGTCGAGCAGAGCTCAGGAAAATGCGGAGACCACTCTCGTCCCCCCGCGAGGGCGGGCGAGAGCTTAGCAGTGGCATTTTGTGACGGGTT
>JAEYYX010000041.1 GCA_023428245.1 Pseudomonadota bacterium | reverse complement strand
CCCCCCCCCCCCCCCCCCCCCCCCCCCCCCCCCCCCCCCCCCCCCCCCCCCCGCGCGCCCCCCCCCACAAAAAAGGGACGACCTCTCGAAGTTCGGCCCGGCGGTCAGTCTTTCCAGGCGCTCTCTCCTCAGAGTGCTCACGACTGACTGCTGGAGCGTCGAACGCCCTGATTCAGCTCAAAGCGCGCGCTTGCGGCGCCTGAGCACGAGGGCGCCGAGGAGCGCCATGGATGCGAAGAGTCCAGGAGGACTCAGCGCACCAGGAGCGGTGCGGCAGCTACAGCCGCCGGATTCTCCGACTCCTGGATCGGACGCCTGACCGCCCGTCGCGCTCACGGCGCCGCCGGTCGCCGGACTCGCTCCGCCTGCACTTGCGAGGGCGCCGCCGCTCGACTCGGGACCTCCTGCACCTGAGCCTCCGGCTGCCGCGTTCGGCTGACCGCCCGCGTTCGCATCAGAGCCGCCGCTCCCGAGCGCACCACCTGCGCTCGAAGGCGCTCCTCCGCTATTCCCTGGAGCGCCGCCGGCTCCACTCGCTCCGCTACCCCCGGTGCCATCTGGCTCCTCGGGGTCTTCGCTGGGTCCGGGATCGACGGGGACGGAGCCAGTGAATCCGGTCATGCCCTGAGAAGTCAGCGCCAGGATCAAGGTTCCGTCGCGCACCAGGACATTGTTCGGATCGAAGTCGACCAGGTTTTCGGCGAAGGTCCAGTTCGCCTTGCTCCAGCGCGACATGTCCAGGTTGTTGAACTCGTCGGTCCACTCGTGCACGAACTGGCCGTTTTCGTAGCGCGAGTAGGAGATCCAATTCACAAACTGATACACGGGCAGAACCGACGTATCGAACTCTCCGACCCACTCGACGATGTTCGCGGCCCAGAGGTTGAAGCGGAGAGACTGCGGGCTCTTCAGGTCTAGGACCTGGCCGCCTTCGACGCGCCGAACTTCTCGTCCGTTGAGCTTCCAGGCGACGTAGTCTGGGGTCCACTCGAGGACGTAGCTGTTGTAGCCGTCGGCGAGGGACCGCTTGTAGGTATGGACGGCCTCCGTCGTTTGGCGCGTGCCGGAGCCCGTGATGATGTTCGTCTGCCAGCTTGTGGCGTTGTCTTTGCCGAAGACCTCGATGTCGATCTCTTCCCAGAAGGTTCCGGCGCCTTCGGAGCCGTTTTTGTAAGTGAAGAAGGTCGATAAAATGCCGCTGCCGCGGGCCACCTGCATGCGCACTTCGATGCGCCCGTAGCGATATTGCTGCTGCGTGAGGAGCTCGCCGCCCTTGTAAGGTTTGTTTTGCGCTGCTGCGGGGCACGAGAAGAAAGAAACGAGGGCGGCGGTGGCTAGTGCTCGCACCGCCGCGGGACAGAGGTTTGTCTTCACTCGCTTCTTCCGCATGGGAACTCAGGCCGCGCTGCGTGCGCTCTCGCGGCGACTGTGGCGGCGACGGAACCAACCGACGGCTGCCATCGAGAGCATCAGGGTGAACCCACCCCAAGCCGACTGGCTTCCGCTTCCGACAGCGCAACCGCCGCCGCTGCTCTGGACAGGGCCTCCGGGGTCGCCGGGGTTGCTGATTTGGCCGCCGGCTCCCGGACCGTTCGCGGTGCCACCTGCTCCGGGACCCGCAGCGCCATTGCCTTCAGCTCCGGCACCGGCCCCCGCGCCGCCGCTTCCGGACGCAGCGCCCGCGCCATCACCGCCGGCTCCCGGATCCACGGGACCACCCGCGCCGCCGGCGCCTGAGGGAGCTCCGCCGTCCGAAGGAGAGCTAGAACCACCAGCTCCATCGAGGCCACCCGAGCCACCGCTGCCGGTGCTCGGCTCGTCGATCGGACCGGGACCTTCGGGATCCATCGGATTCGCGCCCGCGTTGCCCATCGCGTCATCCTTGGTGAGCGAAAGGATAGCGTAACCGTCTTTGAAGGTGACGTTCAGGGGCTCGTGGGTCGATTTGTTCTTCGGAGAAGGCCAAGTTCCCACGTCCCAGCCCTCGGGGAGCGTGTTCCCGGAGAAGTCTTCGCGCCACTCGAGGGTGAACTCGCCGTCCTTGTACGACGAGTACTGGACCCAGTTGATGTACTGGTGGATCGGAAGGATCGTCTCCGAGAAGTTCCCACCGAAGGTCGCATCGCCAGGCCAAACGTTGAAGTGGAATTGCATGCCTTGTTCGGATGCATTGTCGCGGAAGGCAGTTGAGTCGGCTCCGGTCTCACGACGAAGTTCCTTTCCATCAGCGAACCAAGCGACGTAGTCGGGGGTCCACTCGAAGGCGTAGGTATGGAAGCCTGTGCACCAGCCGCCGTCGGTGCCGCTCGAAGCCGTGTGGTTCGCCTCGGGGAGGCCGTAGAGGGCGTTCGTCTTCAGTTCGCAATCGGCCCAGATGGTCTCGAGGTCGAGCTCGTTCCAGTAGATGTCCGACATCTCGGAGCCGCTCTTCCAGAGGAAGAAGGAGCTGACCACGCCGTCGCCGCCAGCGAACTGCACCCGAGCTTCGAAGCGGCCGTAGGAGTACGACTCCGTCGTTAAGAGCTCGGCGCCGCTCGTCGCGTGCGCATTCGTCGTGGCGGAGACAGCGCTGACGGCGGCGAGCAGAGCCAGCAGGGGAGTACGGAAGGGCATGAGGTATTTTCGCATGGTAAGAGTCTCCGAGACTCCGAGAGCGGCTCCGCGGGTGACGGGAGTTCGGCGCTACATCGGATTTCGATACTCAAGGTACGACCCCGTCCCCCTCGAGTCTTAGCGTTTTTTGCCGAAGTCGTGCGCTCTCGCGGCGCGCTCCGGGTCCGTCAGGGCCCTCGGAAGCGGAGCAGAGACTCGGGTCTACTGGAAAATTCTCTCCCGAGGCTTCACATGAGAAGCACTCGGGGGAGGCTTACGAGGAGAGTTCGAGAGACGCTTTCCTCGTCCAAGCCATCGAGATCAGGGGGAAAGAGCAGCGCGCGCCCAGCGGGAACTAACCGCCGGAGACGGGAGGAATGAAAGCGACGGTGTCGCCCTCGCTGAGCGCGTGGTCGAAGCTCGTGAACTCTTCGTTGACGGCGGCGCGCACGCCTCGCTCACTGAAGCTCGAGGGACTCTGGTCGATGGCTTCGATCACAGTCTCGACAGTGGGCGCACCGCTCTCGAGGCTGATGGTCGTCTCGTCGATGCCGAGCTCGTCTCGAAGCCCCGCGAAGAAAAGAACCCGGACCTTCATTCTTCTCTGAATCTTTAGGCGAGAAATTCGCGGGTTCCAGCGACGCCGAGCGGAGGCCGCACGGCATAAGAAAGCGCGAGCACTTCGACGAGCACTGCGCGATAGACGGACTCGAGCTCTGAGAGCTCAACGGCGTCTGCGTGAGCATCCAAGGTCGCTTCGACGTGCTCGTGGATGAAGCGAATGATCTCCGGTTGTTCCATCGAGATCACGTCATCGGATTCGAGAGTGTCCGCGGCGTCCGAGCGATGCAGTTCTTCGTCGAGCTCGAGAAGGTCGCTCGTCGCTTGGAGCTCTTGTTCGAGGACGGGCGCGAGATCGCGACCGTGGGCTCGTTCGAAGGCGAGCCAGAGCGAGAGCGAGAGGAAGTAAGCGAGAGCGAGGGTCGCCTCCGTGTAGGGACGCTCGAGCAGTTCCGCGAGGCTCTCGGCGAGGGCGGGCTGGGACGCTTCGAAGCGCTCGAAGGCCGCATCGAGCGCTTCACCGGGCGAGTCTCCGTCCACGAGCTCGTCACGCACGGCGTGCAACGTCGCCGCGCTGATCTTCGCGTACGTGGGAACTGGCCGGATGGACGACTTTCTCACCCACATTTCAAACCGAGTCTATCACCCTTGGGCTGCAGGAACAGACTCGAGCGGCCGTCCAATTACTCAATCGTGTCGGCCAGTCGCCGGAGATCCGCCGCATCAACCCAGAGATCGCCGCGTCCGCTTTCAATGCGACTGAGGCGTCCCCGGGTCTCCCGAACGCGCACGCGAGTTCCCTCTGGGAGCCCGTCGGTGCCGCGCAGCGTCCGTCCGGCTTCGTCCCGAAGGTCAGCCCGCGCGCTGATCACAATCGCATCACTTTGCGAGGACAGCGCGTAGAGTCTTCCGGCGTAGATGAGGGCTCCGGCGAGCCACAGGGTCAAACCGACGAGGCCGATCGCGAGCGTTTTCGGTTTTTCTTTCGTGATCAGGCGCCCGAGCCATGCGCCGCAGAGGAGCGCCGCTCCGAGTCCGGCCACGATCGCGGGAGGCAGGGGCGGAACCTGAGCCATGAGCGGCCGGAAGATGGAGTCATCGAGACTACCGGTGGCGTGCTCGAGGTTGGTGCGCTGGCTGAGGAGGATTTGAGCCCGTTCGAGGCCGTTCGTTGCCTCCGGATCGGACGGGCGGAGCTTCAGCGCTTCGGAGAACCCGGCGATCGCTTGGCCGAGGTCTCCAGGAACTGCGGCGGGGCTCTCGGCGCGCTTCAGGTAGGCGAAGCCGCGGTTGAAGGAGAGGTCAGGGTGGACCATGCCGCGGTCCGCTGCGCCCTCGAGCAGGGAGAGGCTCTCCTCGACTTTTCCTGTTTCGAGGAGCTCGCCGGATTTCCCGAGGAGCTCGAGATCCTTTGTTGTCATCGCGGGCCTCCTTTGCTGGACAGGATCGCCTTCAGGCGGGCGGAAGCTTCGTCGAGCTCGCTCTTCGACAGAGCTTCGCCTCCGTAGGCGCTCGCTTCGAGGCGGGAGAGAAGCTTCCCGAGCCAGCTCGCGTCGTCTTCACTACCTCCACGAGCGAGGAGCTTCTGACGGAGCTCCGATTGGGTCAGGCCGCGGCCGCTGAAGTCGTAAGATGCGAAGAGGACCGCTTCGATCGCGCGGCGCAGGGCACTCGGGATCTCCGAGGACTGGTCGCGAGAGATCAGGCTCTTCAGCTCCGAGAGGCTTTTTTCGGCGGCCTTTTTCGGTTTGGGAGCGGCGCCGCGTCTTGCGCCGACGCGGCGGGAGAGGCCTCCGAAGGCCCATAGGAGACCGGAGCCGAGGAAGAGGAGCGGCGGGAAGCCGAGAATGAGGGGCCAGGTGAGCGCGGGGATGCGCACGGGGTCGAGGGAGGTCTTGGGGGCCTTGCGCGGCCCCAGGCTCCACTCACCGAGCGCTACCGGATCGTTCTTCTTGTCATTCGCAGACGCTGGGCCGCTCGGAGTCGCAGCCGGCGGAGGGGTCTCCCGATGCGCGACCTCGAGAGGGGGGAGGCGCTTCCTGAGGATTTTGTACCTCTTCTCGCCGGGATCGTAATAGGGAAGCGTGACCTCACCGAGGTCGAGCTGGCCCGCTTGCGTGACGCGGAGTCCGACTTCGATCGTGCGCGTCCCTTTGAGCTCACCGTTTTGGACCTCGGGCTCACCGCGCGTCACAGGTTTCTGCCATTCCCAGCCGGAACCCTCGGGGAGCTGGACGCGGGTCGGAAGGTTCCCTGTGCCTTTGATTTGAACGGACAGGAGCGCGTATTCACCTTCGGTGAGCTGAGTCGGGGTGAGCTCGACGTCCATGCGGAAGCGACCGACGTCTCCCGCAAAAAAGCCCGGCGGCTGTCCTTCTTTCGGTGCCTCGTGCACCTCGATGTGCAGCGACTCGCTCTCGACAGGGTACCCGATCGGGCCCTTTTGCGGGTAACCGCGGCCCGCGAGGATGGCGCGCATGGGTCCGACCTCGAGCTTCCCCGAGCGCAGAGGCACGAGCGCGATCTGGCGCAGCTTCGCGACCTGGAAACTTTGGCCGTCGATGGTCGCTTGGAAGCGGGGCTCCTCGAAGGAGGACTGGATCTCGCGGAAGGAGAGAAAATCGCCGAGGGCTGGTTCGACGGGGTTTGCTTCTTGGAACGCGCCGCGACTGCCGAAGGCGTAGATGGTGAGCGTGACTGTCTCGCCGACGACGACCTCCTTCTTCGAGACGCGCGCGAGAAGGAAGCCGATCTGATCCGGAGCGTGCTCGGGGGTGAGCCACTCGGGAGCCTGGGGAAGTTCAAAGCGATCGGCCCGGTCGCGCAGGAGGTCGAAGGGGCTACCGCGGAAGAAGTCGTCGAAAGGGTCGCGACGGGAGCGTGTGGTCCGTCGCGGCGGCCCATCGTGGACCTGGATCTCGAACACTTCACCCTCCACGCGCTGCGAGCCGACCTGGAAGCTTCCGGGTCCGATCACGATCTTTCCGGGCCCCGTCGCCGTGACCGAGTAGCTCGCTGTGACCTGCGTCTGACTCGAGAACGAGAAGTTGTGCATCGTGATGCTGCGGGAGCTGCCGACGCTCGGTCCGCGCACTTCCGCGGGGCCTTTGACAGAGAGCTTCGGCGAGGAGGGCTCCTTTGAGTCATCTGTGACGGGCAGAGAAAGCTGGACGCGGAAGGTCTCGCCGACAGCAACCGAGTTCGTCGAGATCGTCGTCTGGACCTCTGCAGCTTCGGCGCGCGCCGCCCCGAAGCTCAGCGTCGCAGAGGACAGCGCGAGGCAGAGCGCGAGCGCGCGACCGAACTTCACTTGTCCTCCATGCCCGATCGCCCGCTGCCGGCTCGTTTCTGAGCGGTGTGTTGCTGGAGCGTCGGGCTCTGCTCGAGCTGATCGAGGATGCGGTCGTCCTGGGACGCGGAGGGGCGGTTCTGGGGCGGTTCGGGAGCCGGAGCGGGCTGCTGTTGGTCGCCCTGCTGCTCGTTTTCGGCCTGTTTGTCGTCCTTTTGGTCGCCTTCTTGGTCGTCCTTCTGTTCCTCGGGCTTTTGCTGGTCCTTCTGGTCCGGGTCCTTCTTGTCGTCCTGGTTTTGATCTTCGGGCTTCGGCTCGTCCTTGTTCTGGTCGTCCTTGGGGTCGTCGTTGCCCTTTTGGTCGTCCTTCTGATCCTGATCTTTCTGTTGATCCTTGTCGTCGTTCTGATTCTGCTCGTCTTGGTTCTTCTTCTGTTCCTCTTCCTGCTTCTTCTTCTCTTCGAGCAGCTTGAGGGCGACGGCGTGATTGTGAGCGAGATCGCGACCGATCGGATCGCCTTGTCCTTCCGGGAGGCCCGGAGCGAGGCGGAGGCCCTTCTTATAGGAGACGACGGCGGCGTCGTAGTTGCCCCGGGTGACCTCGATATTGCCCATCAGATAGAAGGCGCGAGCGCGGAGAGCGGCGGACTCGGACTCTGCGTCGGCGATCGGCGCGAGCACGCGGAGGGCGCAGTCGAGATTCGAAGAGGGAGCGGCGCCGGGCGCCGCGTTCGGAGGAGCCCCGGGAACGGCGCCGAGCGTCGGATCAGGGAGCCCGAGCCCGGGGAGCGTCGGATCGGCAGGCTTGGGCGCAGCAGCCGCTCCAGCAGCCGGCGCGGGGCCCTTCGGTTCGGCGAAGAAGGCGAGCCCGAGATCGAAGCTCGCGTCCGGATAGGCGCGCCCCCGTGAGCCGACGCCGATCACTCCTTCTTGGCAAGCGCCTGTCTCGAGGTAGCTCGTGAGGAGCTCCGCCGCCTTCTCATGCTCACCGGCCTCGAGCGCCGCGATCGCCTCTTCGACGACAGGGCTCTGCCGCTCGAAGAGCTTGTCATAAGGCTCACAGCCGAGGGTGCAGAGGAGCAGAGCTGCGCTCTGCATCTGCGTGCGCTTGAGTCGCCGCTTGCGCTTCTGGTCCCGGGGCGGCTCGACGAGCTTCGGACGCTTCCGGTTCAAGCCGACGAACACCTCGAGCACGAGAAGAATGACGGCGAGCCCGAGCGGATACTGGAAGACGTCAGCGTAAACGGTCTCGACGCGCTCGGAGAGTTCATCGGTCATGCGCTTACGCAACGATTCAGCCATCTCGTCGATGCCCGTATCGCCCTTTCCGGCGCGGACGAGAGTTCCGCGCCCCGCAGCGGCGACCTCTTCGAGCTGGCGCTCGCCTTCTTCGCTGAGATGGGTCGTGAGGATTTGGCCACGGGAATCCTTGCGATAGCCGCGGCTCTGGCCGTGTTCGTCGATGTCCGGGATCGGCTCGGGGCTCTGGCCGCCGATCTGGACCACGCTCACGCTGATGCCGTCTTGTTGCGCGCTGCGCGCGCTGTCGACAGGGTTCCCTTCGAGATCCTCACCATCGGTGATGAGCACGATGACCCTCTCGTGGCTCTTCGAGAGCGGATCGCGGACGAGGAGCTGGCGAGCGGCTTCGATGGCCCGCGAGGTGCTCGTGCCGCCGACAGGCATGTCGTTCGGAGTGAGTCCGATGAAGAACTGAGCGATGGCGCCGCCGTCGCTCGTGAGCGGGAAAGCCATCGGTTCCCCAGCGAAAGCGATCGCGCCGAAACGGGCGCCGCCGAGTTTCTGAACGAGGCGCTGGACCTCGATCTTCGAGCGCTCGATGCGCGAAGGGGTGATGTCTCGGGCGTACATGCTCTTCGAGAAATCGAGAGCGATGACAACGTCGAGGTTCGTGCGCGGCAAGATGCGTGTGCCCTTGCCGTACTGGGGTGAGGCGGCGGCGAGGAAGGCGAGCAGCACGGCGCTGATGAGCAGAATCGCGGCCAGGGTGCGGCGCACCGTGGGCCGCGAGGTCACGAGGATGCTGAGCTGAGCTTTCTCGGCGAAGGAGGTCAGGGCGCGGCTATGACGGAAAGCTGTTACACCGAGCAGCGCCGCGAGAATCAGCGCACCGAACATCCCAAAGAGCCAGATGCTTTCTGCGAATCTCATGGGAACCTCCTGAGCCAAGAGGCGAGCAAGAGCGCCTCGAGCCCGAGCAGGACGACTCCAGGCAACATGAAGAAGCGGAAGAGGTCTTCGTAGGACGCGTGAGCGGCCTCGAACTGGGTCTTTTCGAGGCGATCGAGGACGTCGTGGAGACTCTCACGCAGCTTTTGGGCGTCGTCGGCAACGTACATCTTGCCGTCCGTGAGCTCGGCGAGCTTCTGGAGCAGCTCGGGGTTCGTCGGGTAAGCGACCGACTGGTACCGAGGCTGCCCGAACAAGTCATAACCAGCGAGCTTCTTCGCGAGTTCACCGGAGCCGATTTGGATTGGATAGATCTGGGCCGAGATCTTGTTGGCGAGGTGCGCCGCGTATTCCGGTGCGAGAGTGCCGCCTTGGTTATCGCCGTCGGTGAGCAGGACGATGACCTTGCTCTTCGCGACGCTGCGGCGGAGCCGCGCCACAGCGACGCCGAGAGCGTCACCGATCGCCGTACCGTGAGGATCGATCAGCGTGAGCTCCATGCGCGAGACGAGCGCGTCGAGGAGCTGGTAGTCGAGGGTCGGGGGGGCGACCACGTAGGCGGCGCGGCCGAACACGATGACACCGATGCGGTCAGACTTTCGGCGCGAGACGAAGTCGCGCAATACCGCTTTCGCCGCATCGAGGCGCGTCGGGAGCACGCCGCCGGGCCGCTCGCCGATGTACTGCTTCAAGTCCTCAGGCAGGTTCTCGATGGCCGCTTCCATCGAGCCGGACAAGTCGAGCGCGACCACGAGATCGATGCCCTGCTCTTCGCTCACCGCGGGCTTCATGACGCTCACGGGACGAGCTAGAGCGACGATGAACAGGCCGACCGAGACAGTCCGGATCACGCCGGGCAGGTCCTGGAGCGAGGAGCGGAGCGTCGAAGGAGCCGCCTTGAGCGCGTCGATGCTGCCGAGCAAGAGGCGCGGGGAGCGCGCCGAGCGACCGATGGTCGAGTAATAGAGGATCGGCGGGAGGAGAATCAGTCCGAAGAGCGCATAAGGCTCCTGCCAAGTCGCGTGGAGCAGATCGACGCCCTTCCTGCCGAGCGGATAGGCGAGGCCGAGCAAGGCGACGACGATCAGAAGCCCCACCAAGAGGAGAACGCGCTTCTTCATCGTTCACCTCCGGTGCCCTGTGTTTCGGGCGCGGCCGCGACGCGGGGATCGAGGGTAGGGCTCGGGGTGGTGCGCTCGATGATACGCCGGGTTTCGACGACCGCGTCTTTGCATTCGACCTCGTCGGGAGCGCGCCTTGCGAACTTTGCCAGGTCGGAGCGCTGCAGGATGTTTCTGACCTCCGTTTCGAAGCGGAAATCGGGGGCCCGTTCGCCGAGCTGGCGCAGTACTTCGCGCGTCGTCGACTCGAGCCCGTCGAAGCCGAAGCGTCCACCGAGATACTCGCGGAGCGCGTCGGAAACGCGGTCGATGTACTCCTCGTAACGCTGCTGCTCGAGGAGCTTCTCGGCGGGGGGGGCCCGGCGGG
>JAEYYX010000061.1 GCA_023428245.1 Pseudomonadota bacterium | reverse complement strand
GGTTAAACTGCGCCCCCGGGGGGCGCCGCCGCGCCCCGGTCCAGCACGTGAGGGAATTGGCGGTCGGCCTCAAATTTTCCGGGCGTCGGCCCATCGCCCCCCACAAACGAAAGCAGGCACCGAAGGGTGCCCGCTTTTCTTGGTTCAGCGTGAAGAGCGCCGCATTCAAGACGGCGCTCTTCCTGTCTGGTTTGAGCGCCGCATTCGCCCCGGCGCCCGACGCCGCTCAGCGTTCCGCCTCGAAAGCCCGAGCGTGCCACTCCTGGAGCGAGCGCACGCCAGCGGTCCGTCCCTCAGCGATCTGTGAGTTCGCCTCCATGGCGTCGACCGCTGCCTTTCCCGCGGCGATGGTCGTGAAGTAAGGGATACCCGAGAGGAGCGCGTTCCGACGGATCGAGTAGGAGTCGCGGATGGCCTGGGCGCCGGAGGTCGTGTTGATGACCAGCTGGACCTTACCTTCGCGGATGGCGTCGACGACGTGGGGCGAACCTTCGAGAACCTTGTTGATCGGCTCCGAGGGCACTCGAGCGTCGGCCAGAGCCTTCGCCGTGCCGCGGGTCGCGATGATGCGGAAGCCGAGGTTTCGGAGGCGGCGCGCTAGGTGGCAAGCGACGCTCTTATCCTCTTCCTGGACGCTGATGAAGGCGTTGCCGCGCGAGGGCAGGCGGGAGCCGGCCGAGATCGCTGCTTTGCCGAAGGCGAGAGGCGTCGTGAGAGATACGCCCATGACTTCGCCTGTCGAGCGCATCTCCGGGCCGAGGATGGTGTCGACGCCGGGGAACTTGTTGAAGGGGAAGACAGACTCCTTCACTGCCACGTGGGTCGGGACCGCGGCGTCGTAGATGCCGAGATCGTCGAGGCTCTTCCCGACCATGAGCTGGGAGGCGATCTTGGCGAGCGGGCGTCCCGTTGCCTTGGCTACGAAGGGCACAGTGCGCGAGGCTCGCGGGTTCACCTCGATGACGTAGACGCGGTCGTCTTTGACAGCGAACTGCGTGTTCATGAGTCCGACCACCCCGAGCTCTACAGCAAGCCGGCGCGCGCTCTCTTCGATCTGAGCTACGATGGCCGGAGACAGCGTGTGGGGAGGCAGGACGCTCGTCGAGTCGCCGGAGTGGACGCCTGCTTCCTCGATGTGCTGCATGACGCCGCCAATGACAGCGCGCTTTCCATCGGCGAGGCAGTCGACGTCGACCTCGATCGCGTTCTTCAGGTACTGGTCGATGAGCAAGACCGGGACGAGCCCTTCGTCTTTGGCTGCGTCGACGGCGATCCCGACGTAATCGGCGAGCTCCGCTTCATTCGAACAGACCATCATTGCGCGCCCACCGAGCACGTAGGAGGGGCGGACGAGCACCGGATAGCCAATCTGCTCCGCGATCTTGGCCGCTTCTTCCGGCGTCTTGGCGATACCGGCGCGGGGGCGCTCGAGTCCGAGCTTCGTCAAGAGCTCGTCGAAGCGCTCGCGGTCTTCCGCGCGATCCGTCGCGTCCGCGCTCGTTCCGAGCACCTTCACTCCGCGCTTCTCGAGGGGCACGGCCAGCTTGAGCGGAGTCTGACCACCGAACTGGACCATGACCCCGAGCACTTCGCCGCTCTTGCTCTCTTCGTGGACGATGCCGAGCACGTCTTCGAGAGTGAGCGGTTCGAAGTAGAGACGATCGGCGGTGTCGTAATCCGTCGACACGGTCTCTGGGTTGCAGTTGACCATGATGGTCTCGATCCCGAGGTCCCGGAGGGCGAACACCGCGTGACAGCAGCAATAGTCGAACTCGATGCCCTGACCGATGCGGTTCGGACCGCCGCCAAGAATGACGACCTTCTTCTTCGACGAAACCTGGCTCTCGCTCTCGGTCTCGTAGGTCGAATAGAGGTACGGGGTGAAGGCGGGGAACTCCGCGGCGCAGGTGTCGACGCGGTTGTAGACGGCGCGGATGCCGAAGCCGTAGCGGGCTTCGCGCACAGCGTCTTCTGTGGTTTCGCGGAGGAGCGCGATCTGAGCATCTCCGAAGCCAAGGCGCTTCGACTCGTAGAGCAGCTCGGAGGTCAGCTCGGGAGCCTCCCGGAGGATCTCTTCCTGGCGGATGATGCGCTCGAATTGAGAGATCCACCAAGGATCGATCTTCGTGATGTCGTGGACCTCTTCGGCGGAGATGCCTTCACGGAGCGCGTCGCCGACGTAGAAGAGGCGATCGGCGGTCGGGCGAGCGATGACCTTGCGGAGCGCGTTCTTGATCTCGTCAGAGCCGGGCGGAGGCAGAGTCGGGCGCGGCTTGTTCTGGGGGGGCGCCTCGTTCGTCAGGTCGCGCACGACGTTCTCGCGGGCGGCGTGCACTCGGTAGTCGACGCGATCGCGGAGCGAGACGAAGCCAACTTTGCCCGTTTCTAGGGAGCGAGCGGCCTTTTGGAGCGCTTCGGGGAAGGTCCGGCCGATGCTCATGACCTCGCCGACGCTTTTCATCTGCGTGCCGAGTGTATCGTCGGCGCCGGGGAACTTCTCGAAGGCGAACCGCGGGCACTTCACGACCACGTAGTCGATGGTCGGCTCGAAGGCGGCGCTGGTCTTAGTGATATCGTTGGTGAGCTCGTCGAGCGTGAGCCCGACCGCGAGCTTGGCGGCGATCTTCGCGATCGGATAACCGGTGGCCTTCGAGGCCAGGGCACTCGAGCGAGACACGCGCGGGTTCATCTCGATGACGATCACGCGTCCGTCCGCCGGGTTGACCGCGAACTGCACGTTCGAGCCGCCCGTTTCGACGCCGATCTCCATCATGACCGTGCGCGCCTGATCGCGGAGCCTCTGGTACTCGCGGTCCGTGAGGGTCATGGCCGGGGCGACGGTGATCGAGTCACCGGTGTGCACGCCCATCGGATCGATGTTTTCGATCGAGCAGATGACGATGAAGTTATCCTTACGGTCGCGGATGACCTCGAGTTCGTACTCTTTCCAGCCGAGAATGCTCTCTTCAATGAGGACTTCGCTGGTCGGCGATTGGCTCAAAGCCCACTCAACCTTCGCCTCGAACTCCTCGGGGGTATACGCGATGCCGCCGCCCTGGCCGCCGAGCGTGAAGCTCGGACGCAAGATGACCGGGAAGCCCGTCATCTTGGCGATCTCCTTGGCTTCGGCCACCGTGCGCGCATAACCCGACCGGGCACACTCGAGGCCGACCTTGGCCATCGCCTCTTTGAAGAGGAGGCGATCCTCAGCTTTGCGGATCGCGTCGACCTGAGCGCCGATCAGCTTGACGCCGTGCTTCGAGAGAATGCCCTCATCGTGGAGCGCGAGAGCGAGGTTCAGTGCTGTCTGTCCACCGAGCGTCGGAAGGAGCGCATCGGGGCGCTCGCGCTCGATGATGGCTTCGAGGTGCGCGACATCGAGGGGCTCGACGTAGGTGCGCCGCACGAGCTCGGGATCCGTCATGATGGTGGCCGGGTTCGAGTTGACGAGCACGACGTCGTACCCGAGATCCCGGAGCGCCTTCGCCCCCTGGGTCCCCGAGTAGTCGAACTCGCAAGCCTGGCCGATCACGATCGGGCCGGACCCGATCAAAAGAATCTTCTTGATGTCGCTGCGGGCTGGCACGCCGCGCCCCGTAGCACAGGGTCGGACCTAAATTGAGGCTTTCCGCCGGGCGGCAGCCGCGATAGGGAACCGTTTTCCGTTGGCACTGGCGGGTCAACGTCGACTTGGGGCGCGGGAAGGGGATGCGGAGAGGGGGCCCCGCTTGAATTTCCTATCACTCCCCGGGATTTAGCCTGCCGGCGGGGCCGGTCGTGGAGGTACCGAGCCGGGACGCGATGGAGGCCTTTCCCTTCGGGGGCGGAACCGGCACCCCGGCAGCCTTGTCGCTTGGAACGCCGGGACAGTCGGCGCGCTGCGTGATGGAACAAGAGGGGAGGCCACTCCACCCCCTCCTCACTGGTCCAGGCGGAACGCCTCGCGGAAGTCGGCTGCGACGACGCCTTCGGCGTCCATGATACCGAACCACTCCGTCCAAGGGATCTCGAGCTCTGCGTAGATGTCGATCAAGTCGGTGTAATAGCGAACGATGTCTTCGCGCTGCGCCGTGCGCGCATAGGCGCCAAACTCGTTGACGATCACGGGTTTTCCGTGAGTGACGCCCCAGGCCTTCGCGCGCGCGATGAGGTTGTAAAGCGCGTTCTTGTTCCCGGTCTTATAGTAATTGACGAACTGGCTGCGCACCCACGAGGGCACATCCGCCTTCAGACCGAAATCACTACTGTGCTCTTTCCAGCGGGCGGGGTCGTAAGGATAGGGCACGTCGTGAGTCGTGGGCATGTCGGTCCACGAGGCTCCCTGATGCGTGAAGATGAAGGGCTCGTAGGAGTGGAAGGCGTAGACGATGTTGTCATCATCGAAGGGTGTTCGAGCGCTGAGTTCGGCGATGCCGTACCAATTCACGTCGCCGAAGATGATGGTGTGGGTGGTGTCCTCGGCTCGAATCGCGGCGATCATGCGCGTGGCGGCGGCGGTCCATTGAGCCGCTGGCAAGGGAGCTGTCGCGCCCGTTGACAGCTCGGGCTCGTTCAAGAGCTCAAAATAGAGGTCGCCTCGCGGGTCGTCCTTGAAATGATTCGCTACCAAGCGCCAGAGGGCCACGACATCGTCCACGGACGCAGGGTCGGTCAGGTCGAGGGAGGAGTCGTATTGGTGGTAGTCGATCGTCAAACTGAGGCCACTGGCGGCCGTCCAAGCCGCGAAATTGTCAAGGATCTCCCAGAGAATCGGCTCGACCTCGAGCTCGAGCGCGTCACCCGATCCGGAGCGACTCATGATGTAGAGGTCCATGTCGATGGGCAGACGCAGCGCTCGAAAGCCCGCCTCGGCGAGGTTCTCGACGAACGTCTGATCGTAGACGTAGCTCTCGAAAGCCTCCGCTTCGAGCCAGTTGGCCAAATTGTAGCCGCGATCGAGCTCGGCCATGATCTTCTCCTGGAGCGCGCCCGGGATCTCGATCGAGTCGAGCTCGGTGAGCGCGGGAGGCGCGGGGTCCCGTATGACGAGGTCTGGCGGACCCTTGTCGATTTCGATCGTCTTGTCGAAATAGATGTCGTCGAGTTCGAATGTACCGGTCGTGCCGTCGGGGGCGGCGATCTGCCACGACACGGCGTTGATGAGAGTCGCGTCCCAAGGGACCGCTACGCCGTAGCCCTCTTGCTTCAAGGCCTCGTAGGGGACGAGAGCCAGAGTCCACTCGCTGGACGCCGGGAACTGCAGGGCGAAGAAGTCGTAGTCGGTGACGTTCGAGGTTTGGACGCGGACCGAGTGCGCGACCCCGCGGTACATGTATGAGATCCCTGCATAGCTGGCGGTCTCGACCGTGGCCGGGATGGCCCCGCTGAGACCCACGTAGGGATTGTAGGTCAACGTGCCTTTGCTCAGCGTGAAGCCGAGCGAGAACGACCCGGTGCCAGCGTGGCCCTCCGGTCGGGACCACTCAGGCGCCGTAACCGTTGATGAGCCGCCCGTGACGTCGTCTACATAGACGTACCAGCCATCCCCGAACTCCGTCAGATCATCGCCATCTTCAAAGTCGTCGATGAGGAGGTCACCCGTATGGTCCGTGGGGGCCCCGCCCGTGCCGCTTCCGCCGCTCGCACCGCCGGCGCCGCCGCTGCCCTGATCAGCTCCGCCCGAGGCGCTCCCGCCCCCGGCGCCACCGGTGACAGCGCCTCCTGTGCCCGCAGCGTTGCCCGTGCCACCGCTGGCCGGCAGGGGAGTCGAAGAGGTCTCGCCACAAGCGAGAGCAGCGAGCGCGAGGACGGGAAGGGCTAAGAAGTAAGGACGAAACGGCATAGGAGGTCTCGGGCGAGGATAGAAAAGGGCGACCGCGCCTTCCCCCTAGCACTCGCCGAAGGGCCGGGCTTAGCAAATACGAGTGTTCTCTGCGCGTCTTCGGCTGTTTCGGAAAGAACGAAGCGGAGCGGGCGCAAGATTGGTCAATGCCATCCGATGAGCGTGGCCGCGTGCACCAAGACTCTTCGTCGCCACACGTCTATCAGTCCGGGACCTGCGTGTAGAGGAGCTTCCCGACGCGGTCGATGTGCTCGCGGAGCGGATTGTGGCGAACACACCGGTAGGCCTGCACGTCAAAGCGCTGTGGCAAAGGGAGTTCCTCGAGCTCGCCCTCGACTCGTGCCGCCAAATGCTCGTCCACTGCGCCAAAGAGAGCTAAGTCCACGTCCGACTCGGCTCGATGCGTCCCGAGAGCGCGCGAGCCGAACACTCGAACTTCTACGATTTCCGGATGGCGCCGAAGGACCGCCTCAATGAGGCCCCGCGCCCGCGCGTCTAGGCCAAAGTCCGCGCCCAAGGGCGAAGTCAAGACCGCGCCTCCTCGAGAAACGATTCGAGAGCCTTGAGCGCCGGAAGGTATCGATGCTGGATCTCCCGGAGGGCGTCCCCCAAAAGCGTCCCGCCGTAACGGTGAGAAAGCATATTCCTGTGATCGAGCATATCTATCCAAAGCTGCCCATCCCCGATCAGACGAGCGGCAAAGGCCTCCTTGACTACGCTCCTCGGCGTCACCGAAGCAATCTGCGCACCCTGAAACTCGAGGAAGTCTTTCAGAACCTTCCAGGCGAGTTCGACTGTGTACTCGAATCGCTGAATGACGCCCTCCCTCTCGAGGTCGTTCAAAACATCGGGGCCCCCCTCGAGGGCCGAGTTCAAGAGCGCGAGCGCTCGCGAGTAGTTCTCGAGGCGCTGGCGATAGCGAACGTCCGCTCGTTCCATCGGATGGACGGTACCGCGGAGAAGACGACGGCGAAAGAACTCCGGTGCGTCGCCGCTCGCCGAGCGTCTCGAAATCTTCCAAATCGAGAAGAAGAAAGAAGCGGAGCGCCCATTGAAGCCACGCAGTCTTGTCTCAACAAGCCTGCGCGGCGGCAGTCTCGCCACGCGTCTGAGCCCGGTACGCCGCAGGTGTCGTCCCTGTCCAGCGTTTGAACGAGCGAGTGAAGGAACTTTGGTCCGAATAACCGAGCAGGAGCGCGAGCTCGAGCAGGGCAAGGTCGGAGTGGGCGACGAAGGAGCGGGCGAGCTCCAGGCGCACTTCGTCTGTGAGTCGTTGGAAGCGAGCCGCGCCCGACGAGGTCATGTTTCCCTTGAAAGGAACAAACCATGATCTACCGCGAGAAACCGAGAACCCTTCCCCTGCTACCTCTCCTCGGGGCCCTTTTTTCGGCGCCCCTGGCCTGCGCGGCTCCTCGGGTGGGCTCGGGGGATCTGCGCGAACCGACCGAGGTGGTCACGAACGTCATCGACAGCGCCGTCGCGAGGGGGGAGGAGGTTGGGTTTTCCTACCTGGTTGTTCGCGCTGCGGGCCCCGGCTTCGAAGTGACCCGCGGCCGCCGGGACGCGGCCGAGCCCGGCGAAGTCGGACCGGAGACGATGTTCTTGAGCGCCTCGATGACGAAGGTTGTGACCGCGATGGCGGTCTTGAGGCTTGTTGACCAGGGCAAGGTCCGCTTGGACGACCCCTTGTCTCGTCACCTGCCGGACCACCCCTACGGAGAGAAGGTTACGATCCGAAGTCTACTGAACCACAGCGCCGGGGTTCCGAATCCGCTGCCGCTCAAGTGGGTCCATGGGTCGCAGGAGCACGACGAGTTCGACGGGAGCTCCGCGCTCGCTCGTGTACTCGCTCGCCACGACCGTCTCTCGGCCGAGCCGGGAGAAGAGTACGGGTACACGAACGTCGGCTACTGGCTGCTCGGCGCCGTGATCGAGAGGGTCTCCCGCATGCCTTTCCCGGAGTTCGTGCGCGCCGAGCTCTGTGATCCCTTGGGAATGAGTGAAGACGAGTTCACCTTCCGAATTCCTCCCTCTGCCCGCCTCGCGCGTGGGCACTATCGGAGGTACTCGCTGCTCGGCCTCCTCGTGCCCTTCTTGACCGAGAGCAAGATCCGCCTCCGAGGGGTCGGCCCTTGGGGCCGCTTCGCACCTGTCACCATGGACGGGGGGCCGGGCCCCCGCGCCCGCCG
>JAEYYX010000060.1 GCA_023428245.1 Pseudomonadota bacterium | reverse complement strand
GACGGCGCGACCGTGAGAGCTCGTTCGGGGCGATGGCGCGCGGAAATCACGGCGGGGGACGGTTGTGACGAGGCGAGCCTGGGCTGAACGTCTTGCGGAGCTCGCCGCCGCGCGCGGGCGAGCGCGCGGACAATGGAAGACGGAAGAAGGGGCGCGCGGCGACGCTCCTTGTCGCATCCTGGTGCTCGGAACGGGCACGGAGATTGGAAAGACGTTCATCTCGACGCGCGCCCTCGGCGCGCTCGCGGCCCGGGGGGCGCGGGCGCTCGGGGTCAAGCCGGTCGAAAGTGGGCTCGCGGAGCTCCGGCCGGGCGAGGCGGACTACGAGCGCCTCGGCGCGGCGGGCATTTTTACGGCATTTCCTTGTTATGGGCTCCCCGAGCCCCTCTCTCCGCACCTCGCGGCCCGCCGCGCCGGGCGCGCGCTCGAGCTGTCGGAAATTGTCGAGTGGACCCGGGGGCTCGAGCGCGCGCGCGCCCCCGAGGTGACGTGGGTGGAGACGGCGGGGGGCGCATTTTCGCCTCTTAGTGAGACGATGGTGAACGCCGATTTGATTCGAGCGCTCGAGCCGTCGCTCGTCGTGCTCGTCGCGCCCGATCGATTGGGAGTGCTCCATGATGTGCGGGCGGCGCTCAGCGCGCTCGAAGAGTTCACTCCTGGTCACGCTGGGTCCCTTGAAGCGCGCCGAGCGCCGCCGGTCTCGTCCCCCCGCGAAGCCGAGCATCCCGAAGGCTCGGCCGGAGAAACTCGAGGGTCGCGCGCCGGGGCCAAACGCACGCCGGTCCACGTCGTCCTCCTCTCTGCGAGTCGCCCTGACTCCTCCACGGGGACCAACCGAGCGGAGCTCGAGCGCGTTGTTTTGCCGCGGTTTACCGCCCCGGACGGCGCGCCCATCGAGCTCCTGGTCGCGCCCGCGGAACCATAAAAAGTCCGAAAGTCCTGCCTATTTCGAGGAGCCGCGGCCACAAAGGCAGAGAGGCTCCTGCTTGTCTTGCGGTCGACTTCTTTCTGCCCCGGGGGCTCTGGGGTTCGTTTTCGGGGTTCTCGCGGTTGCATGTTCTGAAGCCGCGCCGGGCGACGGAGCGGGCGGAGCGCTGACGACCGGTGGTGTGAGTGATTCTGGAGGCGCGTCCTCAACGGGAGGCTCGAGCGCAGGCGGCGAAGGGACGGCCGGTCAGGGTGTGGGCGGCGAGGTCGCGGGAGGCGCTCCATCGACCGGAGGCGCGAGCGCGGACGGGGGATCTGTGACGAGCGGCGGTTCCGGTGGCTCGGTCCTCGGTGGCGCAGACTGGGCGACGACGGAGCTGCGCGTGGGGGCCGAGTGCGGAAACTCGATCTGTCACGGCGGGACGGAAATGCTCTGCTTGGCGAAGGACTCAGAGCGCATGGGCGGCCCGGGCTCTTTCTGTCAGGCGGGGACCTCGCTCTACGAGACGCTGTTTTCGACGCGGGTCAAAGAGTGCGGCGACGCGCCGCTGGTCGATCCGGGTTCCCCGGACACGAGCGCGATTGTGCTCCTGATGACGCGGAAATGTGGGGACTTCGTGATGCCGGCGAACTGCCCTCCCGAGGACCAGGGCTACCCGACCTGTTGGCCGGAGTATGCCGTGCTCGAGCTCCGCGCCTGGATTGAAAACGGCGCGAAGCGCGGAGGAGAGCTCTAAAGGGCCTCGAATGGCGGCGGTGGAGGCCGCCTGCGCATATCGTCATCGGCACGGTGGCCGAACGCCTCAGGCCCTGAGCGCGTCGAGCTCGCCGGGGCTTGTAATGCCCGCGTCGAGGCTCCGGCTATCGAATTGGCCGAAGTGCGTCATGGGGCCGCCGCCCGGCGCCTCACAGCCCGTTGCGTTGGCGATGGTGACCCAGAGTTTGTTGATCGGAACGTTGCCCGTGGTCGAGCCGCTCGAGAAACCAGCGTCTTCGTTGGTGTCGTTCGGGCCACACTCGTAGGTGCTCTTGCCGCGATCGGCCGGGCGCTCGTCGAGCTGCACGATGACGCCTTGTTTGATGTAACCGCCGCCGCTGCCGGCGATGATCATGGGTTGATTGTTGGTGTTGTGGGCGGCGCCGTCGGAGATTTCCTGAGTCCAGGTCACGAGGCAATTGTCGAGGAGTTTCGAGTCGCCTTCGTCGATGCTGTCGAGGGTTTCGATGAGCTTCACGTACTTCCCGACGAACCAGGCGTCGATTTCGTGCAAGAGCTCGACGGAGGAGCGGCCGCTCGAGTCTGTGTAACAGGGGCCACCGACCGCCGCCGAGCCCACGCGGTGGGAAAGGCCGTGGTGGTCCTTTTCGTGAGCGATGCCGTCCCAGTTGAAGGTGAAATAACCGGGATAGGTGAAGATGAAGGAGCGATTTTGGTCGCACATCATCGTCAGCGCCATCAACTTGAACATCATGTCCGCGGAGCCGGAGACTGTCCCGCTCGACTGGAAGCCGCCGCCGCTCACGGCCTTGACCGTTTCCGCGGTGACGCCGAGAGCGGTTGCGTTGTCCGTGGTGCAGCCGGCGGCGACCTGGACCGGGGCTGTCACGTCGGTGATCAGATCGAGCCAATCTTGGACGCGCTGCTGATCTCGCTTGCTCATGTTGACGCGCTGGAGCGCTTCGAGATCGCCTCGAATCAAGTCAGCGATGCCTTTGCCGCGTTTCAACTTGTAGTCGTCGGGGCTCGGCTCGCCGCTGCCGCTACCGAGCAGGTTGGTCAGGTTGTTGTAGACGGTCTGGGGATTCGAGATGGCCGGGTAGGCGACGCCCGGCGCTGAAAAGCTCATGACATCTTTGATGTTTGTGCCGCTGCCGCCGCTCACGGAGAGCACGAGCGGCGCGGCACCGCCTGGATTGATCTGTTTCGCGATCTCGTGGTCGATGGAGTGGCTCGTGGCGTAGCGGGAGCCTTCGGGATCGATCGTGGCGCAGGTGAGCTTGGAGCCCATGGCCTGATCGTGGGGGTCGACTGTCTGGATCTCACCGTAAGAATTGTAGGCCTTGAGCCCGCGCGGGAAGCACAGCTTGTTCACATAAGGTGTGAGCGGTTCGAGGGTTGTTCCGGCGAGCGCCTCAGCATCGAGGGGGCCGCTTTCCTTCGTCGGAAACCAATAGTCAGTCACGCAGCCGTTGTGTGTGAAGTAGATGATTGAGCGGATCGGCTTGTTTGTAGGTAGACCCTGCGCTTTGGCCCAGCGCTCGTGGACCGAGGGGAGGAAGGGCGCGGCGACGAGCGCTCCGCCGAGGCCCTTCAGGAAAATGCGGCGATTCAGTGCTCTCTTGTTCACGGTGGTCACCTCAGTTCTCCTCGATAGTTCTGGTGCGGAAGGCCTCGGTTCTCGCGAGATCCGCGAGCAAGTCCCGAATGGCGTACCCGGCTGTGAGTTTCGTGCCGAGTTCATCGACGACGCAGGCGTCGTTACTGTTCGGGGTGCGCTCGTAGGCGCTGCTCACGAGCGATTGAGCGTAGAAGCGGTTCGCCTCCTGGGATGTGGCGATGACTTCCATGAGCTCAGCGGGTGAGTTCACCGCAATGGGCTCAGCGCTGAGGGAGAGTGTGATCTCGGCCTTCGTGTCGATGGGCGCGCCGGTTCGGCTTTCAGTGGTCTGAGGCGCGCCGACAGTATCGAAGGCCTCCATCACGAAGCCGGGCGGATTGATGTATGTGTGGTGACACTCGAGGCACGGTCCGCCGGAGGTCTGGGCGTCGACCTGTTTTCGGTTGGTGTCGAGATCTGCGCTCGTCGGCAGCGGCGTGTTGATTGCGTTTGGATCGGGGCTATCGAGGTGCACCCCGATCACGTGCTGACTGATGAAGGCGCCGCGGAGAATCGGGGAAGCGCGGTCAAAGTCGGAGAATCCGGCGAGAAACGCCAGTCGCGTCAGGAAGCCGGGTCGCTCCGGGCCGAGGTCGACCTCGCTGAGCTCGCTGCCGAAGTCGCCGCTCACGCCGTAGAGCGCAGCGGTACCAGCATTCACGAAGCCTACCTGAGTCAGGAGCAGGTCTTTGAACGATCCTCCTTGGTCGAAGGTGACCGTGTCGAAGAGCTTCTCTGTCTCGGCCATCATGGCGGGAACCAGCTCTTTCTTGAATTTCGTGAAATCTGGCGCTTTTCCAACACGCGCCGGCGAGTCCCAGCGAGAGTTGCCTGGGATGTAGCCGAGGTAGTCGCGATGGTAGCGGGCGACGACTTCCCGGGCTTCGGGCGTCGCGAGGAGACGCGTCGCGTGTTCGAGGATCTGTTCAGGAGTCGAGAGCGCGCCCTCGTCGGCGGCTTGGCTCAGGAGCTCGTCGGGCATCGTGCCCGTCAGCATGTAAGAGAGGCGTGAGGCGATTTCGTGGCTCGAGAGCGCGACGCGCCCGACCATGTCCTCTGTCCCGGTGAGTTCTTGGCGCTCCAGGAAGCCCGACGAAATCAGGACGCCGTACAGGAGCAGCTCCGCGACCTCCTCGGCCGTGCCGTTCGGAGTCATAGCGGCGCCCTCGCTCACCAATTTCTGGAAGCGGGCCCTATCGTTCGCATCGAGAGGACGCCGGAAGGCGCGCCGACCGAACTCGTCGATCGTCTTGGAGAGACAGGCGGCGCCGTCGCCAGTGAGCTCACATTTCAAGAAGTTTTTCCGAAGGTTCGGGTCGACCATGACCTCGCGAGCGATCTGTTCGGCGACGCTCTGGTAGGCGCCCCACATCTGACCTGTCATGCTGCCGGTTTGATCGGGGACGAGGAGCGAAGAGGGTGGCGAGCCGGAGAGGCCAGTCAGGCCGAGCAGCTTGGCGACTGTCTTGTCGTATTGGGCGTTTGTGAGGCGGCGGAGCTGGCTTGTCCCGGGCACCCCTGGGGCACAGGGCTTGGGGTTGCCTCGATCGCCTGTCGAACCGCCGCTTCCACCGGGTGGTCCGCCGCCGTTTCCTTGGGATCCGGTCCCGCTCGAGGCCGCGCCGGTCCCGGACGTATCACCGGAATCCCCGCCCTCCGCGCCCGGATCCTGGGCGCCCGAGCAGGCGGCCAGGAAGAGGCTCAAGGCAAAGAAACTTCGTGTTTTTAGCATTGGTCGCACCTCATCGCCGCCGCTTTGCGTCTCGGCTCCCCAGGTTCTCGGGCAAGAGGAGGGGATGACGATTTTGTCACTCCCTCGCGTCAGAACGTTTCGTAACCGCCTCCGAGCGAACCTGGCAGCCAGGGGGGAGAAAAATCCCCTACCCAACATTCTCGTCCGTCAGGGCGCCATTCCTCGCGTGTGAGCGGAGCGGGAGTGCTTGAGAAATGGGAGGTGTTTGTGGGTGGGCGCTGAGGCGTGTTCAGATGAGCGAAGGGCGCGCCGGAACTGAGGCTCAGCGCGATTTTGAAAAGGCGCGGCGACGCATTGGCGAACTTGTTCAAAAGCGCGGCGACGGCCACCGATCTTGTCCCCACGAGAAGCGGAGCATCCCGAAGGCTCGTCCGGAGAAGCTCGAGGGTCGCGCGCCGGGGCCGAGACCGCACCGCGAAGGCAAGCCGTCGGGCAAGTCGGGCAATTGGAGGGGGGCCGCGCAAATCTTGCTTCACATTCCGCTGACAGGCGAAGAGCGAGAAAGAAAAGGCTCCGCGCGCCCTAGGCGCATCCTTTTGTTTTTGCTCGCATTTGGATGCAGTTGCCGGAGATCGGCCTTTTCGGACGGGGTGAAGGTGGCTCGTGGCCGGCGCCCCTGCTAACCTTCGGCCCTATGCTTTCAAGGTGGGTAAGGAATTCGTTGGTGGGAGGAGTGAGTCTTTGGGTAGCCAGCGCTTGTGGCTCGTCGGACAAACCTCAAGGCTCTGAAGGTGGCGCCTGTTACGGGAACGGGACCTGCGACGCCGGGCTCCTCTGTTCAGAGGGTAAGACATGTCTGAACCCCTCTGGGGGGGTCGGGGGCAGCGGCGGCCCCGGGGCGGGCGGGAACGGAAACCCGGGCGGAATCGATCTCGAAGCCTGTTACGCCTGCGGCGACGAGAAGTGTCCGACCGAACGCGCGACGTGCAAGGACACCAAGGGCTGCGAAACCCTTCTTGAGTGCACGGTGAAGTGCGGTTCGGATGCGAGCTGCTCGAGCCAATGCGATCTGAACGACCTCTCCACTGAGGAGAAAGTGGCCGCGGCTACGGCTCTCGCGGGGTACAATCTCTGCGCGGTGCCGGCTTGCGTGAGCGAGTGCGCGCCGGACATTGACACGGGGATCGGCGGAACGCCGGGCTCGGGCGGAGGCGGCCCGGGTTCGGGCGGACAGAATGACGGCGCTGGCGGCGGTGGCGCCACGGGGAGCGGAGGAAGGAGCTCCGGAGGCTCATCGAGCGGCGGTAGGTCTGGGACGGGAGGATCGTCAGGATCGGCCGTGGTGATCTTCGACGGCACCGGCGTCGGAGCAGGCTCCGAAGATCACGGGATCGACGGCGGCTTCTATATTCTCGAAGACAGCGTCAAAGATGGCGTGCTCGTCGAAGACACCCTTCTCCACACGGATTTCGACGCGTTCGACTCGGACCTGGAGCCGAGTGATTTCTCAGAGTCGACGGCGCCCTGCATCACGGGGACCCTCGCGATGGTGACCGACGAACTTGGAGACAGCTGTCAGCTGACGAGCGATTACTGCGCCTGGGGTGATCTCTGGGGCGGAGGCATCGGGCTCTCTCTCAAGATCGTGGACGACGAAGCTGTTGCCTGGGACGCTGCGGCGGCCGGAGTGACAGGCTTCAGCTTCCAGGTCTCGGGCAGCGTCGGCAGCGCTCCTGTCCGTTTTATGGTCGAGGACCTGGGGGGCAACCAGTTCTGCGTGGAAAAGGTTTCGGTCGGCTCCACGGTGTCCGTGCCCTTCACGAAGCTCGTGCATAACTGCTGGGATCCGGGGGCTCTCGATCTCGATCCGACCCAGATCAAGAGCATCAGCTGGCAGTTCGTTCCGAACGCTTCGACGGACTTCCCGATCTCGGAGTTCTGCGTCGATAGCGTTTACGTGCTCGAGTGATCGGCGGGCTTCTTGGAATTCGCGCCTCGTTCCTTCATGAGGATCGAGGCGCCCCTTTGTGAGGGACCGAGCTCTCGGAGCCATGATTCGCCCGTCCAGCGCCGATAGGGGCTAGGAAAGACTGGACAATGGACCAAGAGCCCCGGAAAATGCAGGTCTCGCGCGAAGGAGCGCGAAGGCTCAAGGTCATTCATGGGTATTTTGGGGAGAGTCAGTAGGACGTCGCTCGTTCGGAGCGTAGCTATCGCCATTGGGGCGGCGGGCACTCTGGGGATGTTGTCGTGCAGCTTGGTCACGAACTTCGATCCAGCGCAGTGCAAAGTCGACAAGGACTGCGCGGAGTTTGGGTCAGAGTACAAGTACGGAACCTGCGTCGAGGGGCTTTGTGAGCCGGGGCCCGAGTGCCGGAAGAGCGAGGAGTGCGGCCCTACCGAGGCCTGCGTGGACGACAAATGCGTCGATCGCTGGGCGTGCCTTGGACAGAATGTTCCCCCCGCTACCGAGCCGGTCGCGTTCCAGGTGCCGGTCGCGGACATCTTCGGCGAGCTCATGCCGGGGATCCCGGTGAAGCTGTGCAACGCGGTCGACACCGATTGCAAAGCTCCTCTCGAAGAGCTCACGACGGACGAGGACGGTCTTCTGACCTTCGAGGTCCCAGATACCTTTCGAGGTTATCTCGACGTCAATCTCCCGGGATTTTTCCCTCAGCTGAACTTTCTGCCGGAGGTTCTCACGAACCCGTCGTTCTTGCCAATTGTGAGCCTTTCCCCGGCGACGATCATCGAGGCCCTGGCCCAGCAGGTCGGCGACACGGCCGATCCAGATCGCGGACACCTCATCGTCTCCGTCGCGAGCTGTGTTGTCGGGGCTCCGGATCTCGTCATCAGCTCGGGGCGCGCTGACGACAAAACGATCGCCTATTATGTGAGCGCGAGTGTTCCCGCGCCGGACCGGACCACGACGACCGAGGAAGGCTCCGGAGGCTTTTTGAATCTCCGGGTCGGCACAGGGGAGGTCAAAGTCACCCTCGACGATGAGCAGCTTTTCTCGCGCAATGTGTTCATTCGCAAAGGGACCATCACCAGCGTTCACTTTCAACCCGCTGCGCTCAGCGTGGCTCAGCCCGAAACGGACGAGGAGTAACGGACCATGAGGCGGATAGTAGCAAGCTGGATCGTCGCCGGGTTCGCGCTCGGTCCCCTCCAAGTAGCTCAGGCGGAGGAAGGAACAGGCCAAAGCGAGGCGGCGACGCGCTTCGAGAAGGGCCTCGAGCTCTACGAAGACGGGGCCCTTGACGCGGCGCTCGCGGAGTTCGAGAGGGCCTATGAGCTGACCTTGGACGCTCGAGTCCTCTACAACATCGGTCATGTGCAATCGCAGCGACACCGCTACGTCGAAGCCATCGAGGCGTTCGAGCGGTACCTGAAGGGCACCGCTGTGAACGAGACGCGGCGCGCCCAGGTCGAGGCCGAGCTCGAGAAGCTGCGTGGGCGTGTCGGTCGGCTCTCCCTCGAGAGCAACGTGACAGGAGCGCAGGTCTACGTGAACGGCGTGAGCGTGGGCGCCTTCCCGCTCGCGGGGGCCATCCCTGTGAACCCGGGGATCTGCGAGGTCCGCGTCGAAAAGCCGGGCTACCAAACGGCGCGCGAGACCTTGACGATCGCGGGCGGAGATACGCCCCGGCTCGTGATTCATCTCCTGCCTGCGGGCGCCGATCTGACACAACCCGCCGAAAGCAGCGCCGTAGCCACGCCACGAACTCGCTACAATTACACGCCGTTTTGGATCAGCGCAGCGAGCACGCTGGTGCTTGGGGGCGGCACGGCGGTGATGGGCGTGCTCGCTCTCGACAAGGAGAAACAACTCAAGGACGAGCTGGGGGAGCCGCCTTCGGATCCGGATCGGGTGGAAGCTCTACGAAGCGACGGGAAGGTCTTCGCGGGCGTCACTGATGGCCTCGCGGCGGCCACCGTCGTCGCAGGCGGACTCAGCATCTACTTCTTGGTCGACCCGCCGAAGAAGTCGCGCCGGGTGGGCGCGAGCGACCTGCGCATTACCGCCGGGGCGGGTCAGGCGATCCTGAGCGGACGGTTCTGATGCGGAGCGGTCGCCGAAGTCGAACGATCTCCCACCGAGCAGCGCACGCCGCTCGGGGAGGGCTGTCATGAAGACCGGCGCGCACCCACAAGAGCCTCCGCGAGAGGCGGCCGAACATCTCGGCCGCTATCGGCTACTCGCTCGTCTCGGCGAGGGAGGCATGGGTGCTATCCATCTCGCCGTCACGGAAGGGCTCGGTGAGTTTCAGAAGATCGTCGTGCTCAAAGAGCTCAAGCCGGAGCTCTCCGCGGACAAGGAGTTTGTTCAGCTGTTCTTGCGCGAGGTCAGGCTCGCTGGGCGCCTGAACCATCCAAACATTGTCCACACGATCGAGGCGGGCCAGGTTGGCGATCGGTACTTCATGACAATGGAGTTCCTCGACGGCCAGCCCTTCTCGAACCTCGTTTCACCGGCCATCGAGAAGTCGAAGATCAGGACGCGCCTTCGCTTCCAGATCTTGTGTGACGTGCTCGCCGGGCTCCACTACGCCCACGAGCTCAAGGATTACGACGGCACGCCCCTTTCGGTTGTTCACTGCGACGTCAGTTTCAGCAACGTCTTCATCACCTACGAGGGTCAGGTCAAGCTCGTCGACTTCGGAGTCGCGCGGGTCGCGGACACCGCAGGCAGGCGCGCGGGATTCCAGGGGAAGGTCCGCTACGCGGCCCCGGAACAGCTCACAGGCGGACCTATCGATCGGCGCGCCGACATCTACTCGGTCGGCGTCATGCTCTGGGAGAGTTTGACCCTGCGGCGGTTCACGGCGGGCCAAAACTCCGACAAGGCCATCGTGGACGCGCGCCTGCGCGGTCCGGAGTCGAGCATCCGCGCGCTCATACCTCAGCTCGACGACGAGCTCGCCACGATTTGTGATCGTGCGTTGAGCCGCGATCCGGCGGGGCGCTTCGCGACGGCGGAAGAGTTCCGAAAGGCGCTCTCGGACTACTTGAATAAGATCGGGCCGCGCGTCGACGCTTCAGAGATTTCCCAGCTCATGACCACGGAGTTCGCGGCAGAGCGCGCGAAGCTTCACGCCATCATCAGCGCTCAGCTCCGCGATACCGGCTCGAACGCTGCGCCGGTCCAGGTGCCGGGCGTTCCGCATCCCGACGATCCGACGACGGTCGCGGACTTGTCGACCCTCGTCGAGTCGATGTCGCAGGTTCGTCCGATCGTGAGCCCCGCGGCGACGACTGCGCCGCCGCCCCCCGAGGCGCCGAAGCGGTCCAAGACCTGGATCGGTTTAGGCGCGATCGCGCTCGGGTTGTCCGCGGTGGCGGCGCTGACGACGCGTTCGCCTTCGGAGAACCCGGAGCCCAAAGCCTCAGCGACGCAAGCCGAGGGGACGGCTCGTTTGGGCAAGGAGGCCGAGTCAGAGGCGGCCCTCGAGGCGAGCGGGGAGAGAACCTCGGCTCCGCAGAAGGACGAGCCCCCGGCGGAGCGCGCCCCAGAGGTAGGGGCTCGTGACTCGAGCAATGACTCGGGGAAGTCGGCGCCCGCGAAGAGCGCAGAGTCGAATTCGACGCCGCCGAGCTCGACAGCGAAAGCGAGTTCGCCGGAGAAGGCGAGTTCGCCGGAGAAGGCGAGTTCGACGGAGAAGGCGAAAGTGAGCAGCGAAAAGAAGGCAGCGCCGATCGAACTCCAGGCGGAACCGGCCCGCGCGCCCGCGACCTTCGGTCAGGACATGGCGCCGCGCCCGAAGTCGACCCGGACCGAGATCGACTCGGACAATCCTTTCAAGTGAGGCTCGGAGCGGGTCTCGGAGCGCGACCCGCACTCATCGAGCGCAAATAGATCTCCTCGAGTATCCCGATCTCCCGAGGGAGCGAAATCCGTGCGTCCGCAGGCGAGAGGCGCGCAAAGCGTGCAGACCAGAGCGGCGAACCTCATGGGCGGCGTGGTAGGACGAGGGAGGGGCCCGCGCCGCGAACACGCTCGAGCAAGATCAGCCTGGGCCTTGGCCGAGGCGACTGCTAGAAGATTTCGAGTGCACGGGGCAGCGAAGGCCCTAGGCCGCCCCTTGGGAGAGCGGCCGAGAGCTCTCGCGCGCCGGGAAACGAGCGGGATCGACCCGCGTCGAAAAGGAAGGATCCGATGAGCGATCTCGTCTGGGCGAGGAGCACGATGGCCTTGAGCCTCGCCTTCCACATCATCTTCGCGAGCATCTCGATGGTGCTGCCGTTCTATATGGCGCGCGCCTACGCGATCTATCTGAAGACGGGCGACCCTCTTCACAAGCGCCTCACGAAAGCCTGGGCCCGGGGTGCGGCGGTCCTTTTTGCGACGGGGGCGGTGAGCGGGACTGCGCTCAGCTTTCAGCTCGGGCTGCTCTGGCCCGGCTTCATGCGCCACGCGGGGCCGATCATCGGCATGCCCTTTTCGCTGGAGGGTGCCGCGTTCTTCCTGGAAGCGATCTTCTTTGGCCTCTTCATCTACGGCTGGGACAGGCTCTCGCCGAAGTGGCACCTCGTTTCGGCGGTGATGGTCGGCGTGTGCGGGCTCGCCTCAGGGGTGCTCGTTGTGGCGGCGAACGGCTGGATGAACAGTCCCGCCGGGTTCATCTGGGAGAACGGCGCCGCCACGAACATCGATCCCTGGGCGGCCATGTTCAATCGAGCCTGGCCGCTCCAGGCGCTTCATATGCTCGTGGCGGCGATTCAGGCGACGAGCTTCGCGGTGATGGGCGTTCACGCTTGGTCGCGCCTGTCGGTGCGCGGCGCGACAGACGAGGCTCGCCTCCACGAAGAGGCGCTTCGTATCGTCGCGCCTTTCGCGATCGTGGCCTCGCTGCTTCAGCCAGTCGTGGGCGATCTATCAGCGAAGTCGGTGGCTGAGCGGCAGCCGGAGAAGCTCGCGGCCTTCGAAGCTCATTTCAAGACCGAGCGCGGGGCGGGCCTTTGGATCGGAGGGATTCCTGACGAAGAGAATGAGACAGTTCGTTTTGGCGTCCAGATCCCGAAGGCGCTCAGCATCCTCGCCTTCGCCGATCCGGACGCGGAGGTGCTCGGTCTGGAGGCGTTTCCTAAGGAGAATCGCCCGCCGGTGCTGATTCCGCATCTCTCGTTTCAGGTGATGGTCGGGATCGGCACGCTGCTGTTCGCGGTGAGCGGCTTCTGCCTCTATGCGCGCCGCTTTCGCCCCAGTTGGCTCCTGCATTCTCGTTTTCTGAAGCTGCTCGTAGCGCTGACGCCGCTCGGCTTCGTCGCGCTCGAAGCGGGCTGGTTTGTAACAGAGGTCGGGCGTCAGCCTTGGATCATCTACGGGATCATGCGGACAAAAGACGCTGTGACTCCCGTTCCGGGTCAGTGGATCACGTTTGCGATGGTGGCGCTCCTCTACCTCCTACTCGGAGTCATGAGCGCGCTGGTTCTCTGGCGGCTGTTCGTGCGGGAAATTCGGTCCACACGCGCCGAGCGACAAGAGCCACCTCGCGCTCTCGTCGAGGAGGAGGCACTGTGATCGACTTTTGGACCACGGTTGTTGGCGTCTATCTTCTCGTTGCTCTCGCGGCTTACGTCTTGTTTGGAGGTGCGGATTTCGGCGGCGGGATCCTCGAGGCGTCTTTGCCTCGTCACCTCCGAGAGAAGCTCGAGGAGACACTGGCTCCGATCTGGGAAGCAAATCACGTCTGGCTGATCGCTGTGATAGTGGTCCTGTTTGTCGGCTTTCCTGGGTTCTACTCGGAGGTCCTGACGCGTCTCTATATCCCCGTGAGCCTCGCGCTGTTCGCGATTTTGATTCGAGGGACCTTCTTCACGCTGCGGAGGTATGACCCTGATCCGAGACAGCTCGGACGGCTGTATTCGGCTCTGTTTCGCGTCTCGAGCGGGCTCGCGCCGCTCTTCTTCGGCTTCATCGCGGCCGGTCTGCTCTCACAGCATCCGGGCGCTCCGGGTGACGTCTCGGGCCATTCCGTTTATGAGGTCTACATCGGACCCTGGCTCTCGGGATTTGGATTTCTGATTGGCCTATTTGTGATGAGTTTGTTCGGGTATGTCGCGGCGGCCCTCTTCTACGGAGAGCTCGGCGACGCCGCCGACAAGCGCATCGTCGCGCGCCGCGCCTACGGGTTCTTCCTCGCGACGTTCTTGCTGGGTGGACTCGTGCTCTTCGAGGGAGCGAGGAGCGGACACGTCGACGCACAAAGGGCGCTCTCCCCGCTCTTCCTCGTCTGTCAGCTCGCCGCGCTCCTGCTCATCGCCGCGGTGCGCCTCGGGTTCCAAAGACGTCAGGCGCTTCTCGTTCGCCTCGCCGCTGGCGCACAAGTGCTCGCGATTCTCGGCGGTTTCGCGAGCGCCGCGGCGCCTGTGCTGCTTCGGACGGAGGGCGGCGAGCTCCTCGTCCGCGACGTGCGCGCCCCCGAGGTCACTCTCTACTGGCTCGCGATCGGACTCACGGGCGTGCTCGCGCTCGTTCTCCCGCTCCTGATTGTCCTCTACCGCGTCTTCCGCGCGCGCCCGGAGTCCGATGGGCCCGCCGAGAGCGGTTCAGGAGACTACTTCGAGTGAGGGGGACGGGCGGCGTTCACCACCTCAGGCTCGCGCGAGAGACATTCAGATCCTGCGCGCGGCGATGAGAGCAGGGGGAGACGATGCAGACCGGGTTTCTCGAGATCATCCCTATCTTGGGGCAGGAGACGGAGACATTCTACTATGCTCAGATCGATGGTCTGCCGCTCTATACTCCCGGAGGCGGCATCCTGCCGGACGGGGGTGTTCGCGGAGTACGGGGCTCCCGAGCTCGTGGCGCAGCGGTACTCGTTCAACGACACGGAGTTCTCGATGAGCGGCGAGTACCACGGCGTCGATCGGGACTACACCTTCGAGATCCACTCGACGTTCCTTCGGCCGGACGATTGGGATTCGCGGCATGAGTGAATCGAGCGTGCTTCTAGGTTCTTCGTTGCTTTTGCGCGCATCTCAACTTTGAGATGCGCTTCTACGCTCCGAGTACCGTGATGCCGAGCGAGCGCGCGGCATGGGCCTGACGGATGTCGAAGGTCAGGAGCGGCAAGTCGTGCGCGACGCGAAGGAGCGCAGCGAGATGGAGGGCGTCGAGAGTGCGGAGGAGCGAGCTCTCGGCGATCGAGGCGGCGCGAGCACAGGTCACTTCGTCGAGCTCGACCACGTGCGTGCGCTCGAAGTCTTTCTCGAAAAGGTCTCGAGCGAGAGCGAGGTCTCTGCTGTCGAGGATGCGCGCGAGATTCCGGCGAACTTCAACCCAGGTGTGCCGCGCCGTCACCCAGTCTGGATCGGCAAGGAGGTACTGCTCCGCACGGTCGCTGTCGGGTTCAGCGACGTAGCGCTTCAGGAGAGCACTCGAGTCGACGTACAAGCTCACTCGTCGCGATCCTCGGAGAGGGCCTCAGCGGCGGTGAGCTTGGCTTTGAACCGGGGAACGGCGGTCGGCTCCGTGGGCTTCGGCGCGCGGATCCATCCCTCCTCGATCCCCGTATGCAGCCGCCCGACGCCCGGTACTGGACAGAGGAGAGCTTTCGGCTGGCCGCGATCGGTGACGCGGATCACCTCACCCTGAGCTGCCCGCTCCAGGTACTCGGAAAGGTGTTGTTTGAGTTCGCGAACGCCCACGTCCATGTGGACACATTGATGCCTAAATGTAGTCACGTCAAAGGGACGGCACCTGAGGAGCCGCCAGGGCGCGGACGACGGCGGCGTTACGAAGCCACCCGCTCCCGCGGGGTCAGCTTGTGCGCAATTTTGCGCAGATCGCCGCGGAGGGAGGGGTCGAGGGTGAGCACGACGGCCAGGTAGACGAGGACGCCCGTGAGGATGGCGCTGGTGAGGCGAACGTAGTCGGGCTGGCCGAGGAGGAGCGGGTGGACTCCGAAGGCGACGGCTGCGGCCATGACCGCGGAGCCAATGAACGGCGTGGCCAGAGCGGCTCCGAGGTCGCGCCAGGAGAAGGGGAGCAGGCGTCGGAGCATGGCGAGCTGGAGTGGCGCGAGGAGATAGCTCGAGACGAGATAAGCGACGGCGACGAAAAAGATGCCGTGGCGGGCCGCGATGAAGAAGGCGCCGATGTTCAGGACGGCGCCGAGCGCGTAGAGGCCGAGGCGAAGGCCGGGGCGGCCGAGGGCCAGGATGGCGGTCGAGACGAAGTAGAGGACGGCGTGGAGCGCGCCGACCGGCGCGAGGACGCGCATGGGGGCGATGCTCGCCTCCCAGGTGGACCCGAAGACGGCGGGGACAATCTCGGGGGCCGCCGCGGCGACGCCGAAAAAAGCCGGAAACGCGACGAGGGCGGAATAGCGAACAGCTGCTCGGAAAGCGCGCCAGAGTCGCTCGGGCTCCATCTGGAGCTGTGAGAAGACGGAGAGCGAGACGTTCGCCGACACGCTCGCGAGGAGCTGCGTCAAGACGAGCAAGACGCGGTAAGCGATGACGTAGTAACCGAGAGCTTTCGGTCCGAGGAAGAGACCTATCAAGAAGTCGTCGGCGCGCCGGTTCACGAACTCGAGAAGATCGGTGCCCATGACGTGCACCCCGAATCCGAAGAGCTCCTGGAAGTGACGTTTCGTGACGCGGAAGCGGGGCCGATAGGAGCTCGCGAACCACAGGATCACCACGTCGACGGCCTGAGCGGTGAGCTCCTGGCCGACCAGCGCCCACACGCCGTAGCCCGAAAAAGCCATGGAAATGCCGACGATTGCGGCGATGGCTCGGGAGATGAGCGAGCGGATCGAGAGCAACTTGAAGCCGAGCTCGCGCCAGAACATCGCAACCTGCACCGTGCGGAGCCCCCCGAGCAGGAAGGTGAGCGAGAGAGCGCGCAGGATCGGCGCGAGCTCGTCGTGGCCGAAGAGGCGCGCGAGCGGCTCGGCGAGCAGCCCGCTGCCGGCGGTGAGCACGACTGAGATGCCGAGGCTGGTCCAGAAAGCGGTGTCTTTGTGCTCTTCGTCGAGCTCTGCGCGTTGGACGAGGGCGCGCCCGAAGCCCTGATCGATGAAGACCTGAGCTAGGTCGATGAACACCATGGCCATGGCCAAGAGCCCGAACGCCGTCGGCTCGAGCAGGCGCGCGAGGACGAGAAAGACCCCAAAAGTGAAGACTTTCGAGCCCCATTTCTCGATCGAGGACCAAAAGAGGCCGCTGAGCGCGCGCTCACGTAAGCTCATAAAATCTTCCCGGCTCGCTCAGCTAAGCTCATCGCTTCGACTCGGTTTCGACGGAGCGAAAGACGCCGCTGACCCTGTGGGCGCGTGCTCGAGCAGGCTCTCGGATCCTCTCGACGGAGAGGCGCTCCGGTGGTTCCTCCGTCTCCAGCGCTTCGTTCGTCTCCGCTTCGAGTGAAGGCTCGGTTGTTCGCCTCAGGAACTCCGCTTCAGCTTCTCGATACACGTGCGCTGTGCGCCTGCCGATTGAGTGCCAGTCGAGATCTCGCGCGGCGACCGGAACGAGCGGCCTCTTTTCGATCGCTTCAGTGAGAGCGACAGCGAGAGCTTCAGCATCCCCCGGCGGTACGAGACGGCCGGAACGTCCCTCGTCGAGGTCCTCGGCGAAGATCCCGACGCGGCTCGCGATGGTCCATTTCGGCATGGATTGCGAGAGAAAATAGACGCCGCTCGCGTCGATCTGGCGGTAGGGGAAGACGAAACTGTCCGCGCTGTGGAAGAGGGAGAAGACCTCTTCGTCCGAGAGGCGGCGCGGAATGAACTCAATCGAGTCCAAGATGGCGAGCTCCTGGACGCGCCGCTCGAGAGCAGAAAAGTCGAGACGAGGTCGACCAGCGATCACGAAGCGCGCCTTCTGACGAATCGCCGCGGGGAGCACAGCGACAGCGTCGAGAAGAACGTCGATGCCCTTGTACGGTTTCATCTCGCCGAAGGTTACGAAGGTATAACGGTCGTCCGTGCGCTCGGGGGGGGGCTCCTTGGGCTCATGGGCGAGGCGGAGCGGGCCGTGGGGGACGATTGCGATCTTCTCGAGGGGAACGCCGCGGCGAGCGACTTGTTCTTGAGCGGAGCGAGTGTGGACGATGACGCGGTCAGCGAAGCGGAGCGGTGCGTCCACGGCGAACCGCTGCAAAAATGGCATTTTCTCACCGTTATAGGGGACAGCGTCGTGGACAGTGACGACGATCGGGAAGCGGCGCCGGAGCGCGAGGATGCAGGCGGTGTCGAAGGCGGGGATCACTGTCCACTGAAAGTGAATGATGCGCGGCGTGAGCGCGGAGGCGACGCGCATGAGCTCTCGGAGACCGAGCACGTGATCGAAGCCTTTCTTGATCTTGCGCCAGGTCTCGGAGCTCTCCTTCTTGTCGGAGCCCCGATAAAAGAAGGGGAGACACAGGGCCTGCTCGATCTCAGGAGCATCGCCGGGGCGAAGAGGACGAACAGCCCAGACCGGCTCGAGTCCTACGCCGCGGAGGCCGCGGCTCAGCGCCGCGTCGTAGGGAGCCGTGAACAAACTCGGATCGACGAGCAGCACGCGGTTCATTGCGGCGCTCCTTTCGCGAAAGAAAGCGCATCAAATGGCCTCTCGCGCACCCTCAAACATTCCCAGAGAAACCCCGCAGCCCAGCAAGCGTGCATCACGAGCGCTGCTGGCCCGACCAAGAGCCCGGAGACTGAACGGCGCGTGATTGCGAACCAGAGCGAAGCGCCCGCGAGCACGCTGAAGTAAGCGAGAGGATAGAGGGGGAGAACCGAAAACAGCGGCGCAAGGATGAGCGCGAGAAAGCTCGCGACGAAGTGCAGCGGGACGGCGAGCTGGCGGAGGCGAAGGGAGCTCGGATGGCGCCGGACGGTTCGGCTTCGTCCTTGTCCGTAGCGGAAGTACTGGCGCGCGAGACCGCCGAAGCTCGATCTACAAAAATAGCCCACGCGAACACCCGCGTCGAGGAAAATACGACTGCCGAGCAGGCGAAGTCGACAGTCGAGCTCGGCATCTTCGTTACACGCGAGAGTTTCGTCGTAGCCACCTGCGCGAACGAACGAGTCGAGGCGGAAGAGGGCGTGGTGTCCGTGATCGACGAACTGGCTCTGCGTTCCTGCGCGGTGGGCGGAGCCGCCGGTGCCGAGCTTCGAGTTAGAAAGCCAAGCGATCGCCTGAGCGACGGCGCCTCTGCCCTGGGAGTCGAGAGGAACCACCACAGCGTCTGCTTCGACGCCCTGGGCTGTCGCGAGCAGCGCCGAGCAGAACGCCTTCGGGTAGGTCGCGTGGGCGTCGCAGCGGAGGAGCCAGGTCTTGCCCAAACCGAACAGGCGCACCGCGCGATTGAGGCCGGCGCTCTGGAGGCGCTTCGGGTTGTCGAGCAGGTGAACCTCGGGGAACGTAGAGGCCAGCTCGAGGACCATCTCGCGGGTTCCATCGTCGCTCCCGCCGTCGGCGACCACAATCGTCAACAGGCCCGATTCGGCCAGGGGATCGGCGAGAAGATGGGTCACGACGCCCCTGATATGGCGGGCCTCGTTGAGCGTTGGGATCACGACGAGGACTTCGAGCGACTCGGGAGCTCTTGGGACGAGGCGGGCTCTTTCGCTCGAGCCTCTCGAATCGCTCCTGGGCGAGAGGACAGAAGAAGTTTGAAGCAAGGTTCCCTCACAATCCGAAAACGTGGACTGGAGAAGTTTTGCGATCTCTCTAGGAGAGCGCTCGAGTTCTCTTGCGCTTAAGGTGTGAGATGTGAGCGAGGTGCGCAAGAGACACGATGCCTCACTTTGCATCTGCAAACTTGCCTCAGTTGTGCCGCTCTGCCTCACTCGTGAGGGGGCGGGAGGTTTGCCGCTCGGTTTCGGCGGCGCAGGTTTGAGCCGATTTTGGCGTGATTCAGGGTCAAATGTCTTCGCGAGAGGATGCGTCTCGTGCACTCACGAGTTTCACACACAGTGCACGCCGCCGCGCATGGCTCGTCGAGCCCCCGCGCGCTCGATGCTTTGGAAATGAACATGGCGCCCTGCGCAAGTTCTGGGAGGATGGGCTCGCGCTCGGTGGAGCGAAGACCAGCATGAAGATCGCCTTTGTAAATGCGCGCTACGCGCCGAATGAGTTTGGGGGTGCGGAGAGGACAGTGCGAACGATCGCTGAGACACACGTCGCACACGGGCACGAGGCCTGCGCGATCAGCGTCGCTCACGACAAGAGCCAGCGAGAGGGTGAGTTGAATGGGGTGCGCACGAGATACGTCCCTTTGACCCACGTCTACGAACCGTGGAAAGAGCGCCCCGGGCTCCTCAAGCGCGCCCTCTTTCAGGCGGTCGATTCCTATCACCCGCTCATGGGGGCGCGGGTCGGCCGAATCTTGGACGAAGAGAAGCCGGACCTCGTTCAGTGCGGCAATTTGCGCGACTTTTCGGTGGCGGTCTGGGTCGAGGCGAAGAAGCGCGGGCTGCCCGTCGTTCAAATGTTGCACGACTATTACCTCGGCTGCGCGAACTCTTCGATGTTCCGCCAGGGAAAGAACTGCGAGACGCAATGTGCTCACTGTCGGGTACTTTGCGCGCCGCGGCGGGCCCTCTCGAACACCCCGCGCGCTGTGATCTCGCTCAGCGGGCGCACGCTCGCGAAACTCGAGGGCTGCGGCCTCTTCGAAGAGGTACCTCACAAGCAGGTGATCTTCGGAATCAGCAATCAGAGTGTCGATGACGAGACCCGAGCTCCGGAGGAGAAGGCGGGTCTTGTGGTCGGGTACCTCGGGCGCATCGAGCGGACCAAAGGCGTCGAGACTTTGCTCGAGGCCGCTTCGCTCATCCGCCACTCGAAGTTCCGCGTTTTGCTCGGGGGAACGGGAGATCGCGACTACATGGTGGAGCTCCGGGGGCGCTACTCGTCGCCAGCGATCCATTTTTTGGGATACGTCAAACCCGCGGAGTTTTTCGGGCGGATCGACGTCTTGGTTGTTCCGTCGCTGTGGGAAGAGCCCCTCGGGCGCGTCATCTACGAGGCTTACGCGCGGGGTGTCGCTGTGATCGCGAATCGGCTCGGCGGCATGCCAGAGATCATCGAAGAAGGGCGCACTGGTTATGTCGTCACACCCGGAGATGTAAAGGAGCTTGCAGCAGTCATTGAGCAAATGCTCACAACGCAAAGACGTTCGGACTTCCGCTCAGCGTGCCTCGCGAAAGCGAAGGAATTCAGTGCCGAGCGCCGTTACCCCGAGTACGCTTCGGTATGGCAGCGCGCGCTTTCCGAGACATGACCGGTCAGCTTCTGGCGCAAGCGGTGGCGAGCGGAGCTTTGGCTTCACTTTGGGCGACCTCTTGTGCCTTAGCGAGTTGTGAGCCAGAGCCGAGGTCGGCGCTCGCCGCTCCGAACACGGAAGGCGAAGCAAAGGGTTCAGCGCCTCCTCCGCCTCCTAGGCCCCGCGAAAAGGCGCCCGAGGTTCTCGGTTCGCGGGGAGCCGATCCGCCGCCGGTGCTCGCGCGCAGCACCTACGAGTTCAAAAGGTCGCCGGTCTTTGCGCTCCGTGAGCTTCGAGCGCGCGCTGAGGTCGTCAGGCGGCTGCCTCCGAACACCTTCGTCCCGAAGAAGAGCTATCGGCTCTCGTTTCAGAGTGACGCACCGCTCGGCGGCAAGGTTCAGGTCATCTTTCGCGAACCTCAAGACCGCTCCTTTCGGACCTTTGAGGTGGAGGTGCCGAGCCGCGCGCGCGGCGGGTTCCTCGAGTTTGACGCGCCCGCGTTCACGGAGCGCGCTGAGCTTCGGATCACACCGACGCGCGGCGAGCTGCGCCTGCGAGAGCTCACGCTGAGCCTGATCCCGCCCCGGAGCCAGACGGAGCCGATCCGCTCGTATCAAGACTCATACGTACCGAAGGGGTACGGGCTTGTTTTCAACGACGAGTTCGAGGGAGGCGCTCTCGATCGAGCGAAGTGGTTCACTCGTTATATCTACGCGAGCGAGACGCTCGATCGCTTGGGGGACGAAAAGCAGCGCTACCGCGACAACGACAATCACGTCATCTCGGGCGGGGTCCTGAAGCTCGTCGCGCGGAAGGTGACGGACTCCGATCCCCAGGGGGTAAACTACGAGTCTGGCATGATCCGTTCAGATTTCACGATCCATTACGGATTCTTCGAGACGCGGGTGAAGATGCCCGGGGGGCTCGGCGTATTTCCTGCCTTCTGGCTGAACAGCGACGTCTCACGCAGCGGGCGCATGGAACACCCGCCCGAAATCGACATCTTCGAGTTCGTCAACAACGGCAAAGACGACACCGTCGACAAGATCCATATCGCCGCGAGCGCCCCTCCCGGGTACACGAACCGTGTCCTGTTCACGGACCGGGATTTCGACCGGAAGCACCGGACCTACCGGGCTCCTTTCCACTTCAACGAGGGCTTTCACACCATCGGCTGCGAGTGGACGCCGGAGACGATTACGACCTACGTCGATGGCAAGCCGATTGTGAGAACGACGTTCCGCTGGGTCTACGATGAGGGGGAGCTCGGCGGCCCGGCGCATATTCTCCTGAATCTCGCGATCGGGGGCGGATGGGCCGGGCGCTACGGAATCGACGACAGCGCCTTCCCTCAAGCTCTCGAGGTCGATTGGGTCCGGGTTTATCAGCGCCTACCTAGCGCGCCCGCGGGGACGGTCGCGAGCGGGGCAGGCAGAGGAGTCGACGTAGGAGGTGCTCGGGATGAATGAGCGAATTGTGCCGGTGAACGGCGAGAGTACGCTTCAGGAAGTTGCGTTCACGGACGCGCCTCATGAGACGAGGACGCCTCTTCGCGTGGGCGCCGAAGCGTTGAACGATGAAGAAGGCTCTCCAACGCGCGGCCCGGCCGCGAAAGGGCTTTCGCGAGAAGACGAAGCTTTGGTCGTTTGGTTCCCCGAAGGCCTGCTCACACATCCCTATTGTGAACTTCTCTACCGGGCGCTCGCGCGCCAAGGCGTAGAGAGGCGGGACGCGACAGGCTTTTGGGTCTGGGGAAGGATTCGCCCGGCGCGAGGCGCCGTCTTTCATATTCACTGGGCCGACCACTACGTCATTTCAGGGAACCGCGTCCGCACGCTGCTCAAGATCTCCGCCTTCACGTTAGAGCTCCTCATGCTTCGGGCGCGGGGGGTCCGGATCGTCTGGACTGTGCACAACCTAAAGAACCACGAGAACGCGCTGCCGGTCTTGGATCGGATCGGGTCGACGATTCTGGCGCACCTCGCGACGAGCCTGATCTTTCACTGCGAAGCGGGGAAACGCATGGGGCTCGCCCGTTTCCGCCTCCGCGACCCATCCAAATGCCACGTCATCCCTCACGGACACTTCATCGAGCGTTACGGAGTCGGCCCGACGCGTGCAGAGGCGCGCGCTGAGCTCGGTCTCGCTGCAGAGGAGCGGGTCTATCTCGTGTTTGGCTTGATTCGTCCTTACAAGGGTCTCGATCGACTGCTCGAAGTGTTCGAAAAGATCAGGGAGCCGGGGGAGCGACTTCTGATCGTCGGAGGGCTCTACGGCTCGATGGATCGCGGTTGGCCCGAACGAGCGCGAAAGGCGTATCCTTCGGCGACGTTGATCATCGAGAAGGTGCCCGACCAGCGAGTCCCTCTTTACTTCCGCGCGGCAGATGTGGGCGTCTTCCCCTATCGGGACATCTTGACCAGCGGCGCGATGATCTTGGCGATGGGTTACGGGCTGCCCTGTGTGGCGCCGCGGGCGGGCTGCATTGAAGAGACGCTCGCGCCGGAGGGGAATGTGCTCTTCGATCCGGAGGACGATGCGTCTCTCGGGCGCGCTATCGAGACGATGCGCGAGAAATCTGGGCGTTTCGCCGAGATGGGCGCGGAGAACGCGAGGCGCGCGCGGGACTTCGATTGGGACGAGATCGCCGAGCGGACGATCGAGGCCTACCGGGGAACGAAGCGCGCCGGGTGACATGCGCGCAGATGGGCGTGGGTGAGCGGCACTGTGCGCGCCTTCAGTGCGTCTGAAGCCAAAGTTCAGCTCGTCGCGCGGACGAGTCCCTGAAAGCGGGCGCGGAGAGAGCGCTTCAGCTCGTCGCGCTGGAAGCGAAGCTGGATGAGGGGGGCGGCGAGGGGACGCGGGGCTAGGGCAAGAGCACTGAGCCAGGCGGCGTGAGCTGCGGCCATCCGGAGCGGATAGCGATCGTCTCGAATCGTGCGCAGTCCCGAGAGGAGCAGCGCCAGCCCGCTGTCGCGCTCGTCGCCGTCGTAGCGGAGCCCGAGACGCTTCGCCATGAGACGGTAGTTGATGAAGGGGAGCTCGTGGTCGAGAGGGTCGGCGTCGCTGAGGGGAACGCTCCGGCGCGCGGCGTACTCTGCGAGGGTCGCGTGTTCCTTCCGACGCAGAGCGATGCGAGCGGGCAGACGACTCTCATCGCCGCCGCGCGTCGTCCAGCGGTTCTCGCCGTGCATGCGATAGGCGGCGAGGGCCTCAGGGATGACGGCGATCTCGCCGTAAAGGGGAGCGATGGTGTTGAGGAGTCCGTCGGGAGCGTCGGAGACTTCGAGCGGGAACACCTGCTCCAGGAAGTCGCGGGCGTAGACATTTCCCGCCGTGACGGGCCAGCGATACGTCGAAAATCGCTCAAAGAGTCGGCGAACCTGCCGCTCATCGTAAGCGGGGTCGAGGTGACAGAAGCGCCGGCCAAGGTCGCGACCCTCTGCGTCGAGGATCTTGAGATCGAATTGAATCTTGGCGATCCCGGGGCCGCTCGCTTCGGCGACTTTCTGGAGAGCGCCGGGTTCGAGCCGGTCGTCGGCGTCGAGGAAATAGATGAGCGAGCCGTGAGAAGCGGCGAAACCGCGGTTGATCGCCGTGACGTGGCCGCTGTTCGGCTGATCAATGACGGTGATCCTCGGTTTGTAGCCCTCGAGAATCGCGAGGGAAGCGTCGGTCGAGCCATCGTTGATGGCGATGATCTCGAGGCTCGGATAGTCCTGCCCGAGGACACTCTCGATGGCTTCGGCGACGTACCGCCCATAGTTGTAACAAGGGACAATGACGCTGATGAGGGGAGAAACTGTCGACATGAGACGTAGATCCTAGGTTGGGCTGGTGTTTAGGCGGCCTTGGGCGTGGGCCGCGAGATAAGGCGAGTGAGCGGGAAGGGGCCCGCGCGCTTGCGGACGGCGCCGCTCTGGTGCGAGAGGAGGCCAGCGAGGGCGAGCACGAGGTAGTTGTTCGAGGGGCTGAGCAGATGCCCACCCATCACGAGCCAACAGAAGAAGAGGACGGCTCTCACGGACGGTGAGAGGCCCGGGTGGCTCAGGGTGACGATGAAGAGCGCGAGAAAGGAGAGCGTCCCGAGCACTCCGTACTCGAAGAGCAGCTTGGCCCAGGTCGGATCGAAGAACTCATAGAGCTGCTTCTCCCGCGAGATGCTGCCCGGTCCGTGGCCGACGAGAGGTGTCCAGAAGTCCGAGAAGAAGGTGTCCCCGATGAGGCGAGCGGGCGCGATGTAGCGGATGTAGCCGCTCGAGTTCTTTCGCTGTTCGTCGAACTCGTCGACGCGATCGAGGGTTGCGTTCAGGTTGAGGACCTCTCCCGCGACGAGGAAGACCAAAGTCCCCGCGCCCAGGAGCCCGAGGATGCGGAGGGTCGTGCGCAAGTTGAGGGGAAACAGCGCGCCAATGAGCAGGGTGAGGATCCCCGTGCCGGAATAGGAGACGATCAGGGCGAGCGCGAAGAGCCCGAGACGGACAAAGCGCTTTGGCCCTTCCCATTCCATGAGAAAACAGAGAGCGACGAGGAACCCGAAGCCGGAGGGCTCCCGAAGAAAGAAGCCATTGGACTTGAAGAACGAGCCGACCGGGATCGTGGTGTTGTAGTGACTCGAGCCCCGAAGCGAACTCGGGATCAGGTGGCTAAAGTCGAAGAGCCAGCTCGGGCGATAGAAGAACTGAAAGAAAAACTGCGCGATCCCGGCGCAGGCGACGAAGAACCCGAGGTTCAGAAAGAGCCCATGACAAAACTGAACGTCATCGCCCGACAGCGTCCGCGGACGCAGCACGAACAAGAAGGGCAGGTACAGGAACAAGACGAGCGAGAGGGACCCGAAGGAAGTATTCGGGACGTCACGCGCGAGAAGGTTCACGTAGAGGCTCAGACCAGCGCAGGCGACACAGAGCCCGTAGAGCGCTGCGCGCCGGAGGGAAACGTCGAACGCACCTGTCAGAAGGCCCGCGCTGAGCAGGCCATACATGGCCACCGCTGACAGATCGAGGGAGTAGCTCCCGAGATTGATTCCGAAGCGGGCGAAGATCAGGATGCTGACGAGGAGGAGGGCGTAAGCGAGACGCATCGTCGCCTTTCCGTCTCAGAGAGGTGCCGTCTCGCGATCGTGAACGCGCGCCGCATGAGCCAAAGGCTCGCGCGTCCCCTTCGCCGAGCGGAGCCGCTCCCGGGGCGTTCCCTTCGGCAGCGGAACCGGGCGGTCGGAGTCGTTGTTCAGTACGAGGGCGTGAGGCACGCCGAAGCCGAGGAGCCCAGCGATGTGCTCTTGAGCGCGCTTTCGACCTGTCTTGTGGAGCCGGAGCACCGTCACGATCGCGTCGACTTCGCTCGCGAGGATCAGCGCATCGGAGACGAGGGGGTACGCGGCAGAATCGAGGAGAACGTAGTCGTAACTCGTGCGCACCTGACGCAGAAGCATGGCGAGCTCGCTGCTCGAGAGCAGCTCTGCGGGCGCGCCCTCGTCGAAGGAGAGTGAGTCGAAGGTTCCAAGGGGGCAGCGGACAGGGCGAGGTGTGTCGAAGGCCTCGCTCGGATCGTGGGAAGGTGCTGCGTGGAAAGGGGAGCTCTGCGAGTAGTCCGCGACAAATTCCGCGAGCAGCTTCGCATGAGAGGGATTGCGGAGATCCGTATCGAGCACGAGCACGCGCTTGCCGTCCGCGGCGAGCATCGAAGCGAGCGCGAAGGTGCACGTGGTCTTGCCGTCGCCGGGGCAGGGCGAGGTAATCAAGATGACCCCTCCTGAACTCTGCTCCGCGAGCGCAAAGGAGAGACGCGTGCGCAGGGTGCGGAAAGCTTCTACGAAGGCGGCGCCTTCCCCGTCCCCTTCGAGCTCCGAGATGGGCGTGGGTTTGCCGCGTTTTGTGCCGCGGCGGGGGATGCGCGCGAAAACGGGCATCGGCCCGAGCGCGCGCAGGGTATCGCGCTCGCTCCGCAAACGCCCGCGGAACAGCGTCACCAGGAGAACAACACCTGCTCCCAGCACGAGTCCGAGCGGCAGGCTCATGACGATGAACGCGAGCTTCGGGCTGTCCTCTTTGCGTGGGATCTCCGGAACGTCGAGGATGCGGTTCTGGGAGACGTTGGAAGCCTTGACGATCGCAGCTTGTTGCTGTTTCTGGAGAAGGAACGAGTAGATCGAACTGTAGACTTCGGATTCGCGCGCGAGCTGCGCCAGCTTGAGCTCAGCGCCGGGAACCGTGCGGAGCTTGTCCTCGAACTGTCCGATGATGCCGTTTAAGGTGCCGAGGTTCGCGCGCGCGCGGCTGAGGCGCCCTTTGACGTAGCCGCGGATCGACTCGAGCTGCGCGTCGACGACCGCCTGTTGTTCGCGGACCTGGGGAGCGGCCGCATGGAAGCGGGCCTTCTGGTTCGTGAGCTCCTGTTTGGCTCGAGCCAGGGAGGTCGCGAGAGTCTCGAGGGCCGTGTCTTTGGCTTCGCCGAGCATGTAGGCCTCGATCGGAGCGTCCGGCTGGCTCAGGGCGCGCTCGACCTGGGCCAAGGCGGCGACCTCGAGCCGCGCAGCTACGCGCTGTTCTTCGTACTTGCCGATCTGAGCCACCATGGCCTGGGCTTCTTCGGTGTGGACGACGACGCGGTTTTCGGAGCGGTAGTCGGCGAGCTGGCTTTCGACCTGATCAAGGGACCCTTGCAGATCTCGAAGTTGGCGGGTGACGAAGGCCTCAGCCGCGGTGGCGGTCTCGGTCTTCCAGGACTGGCGCTCGGCTAAGTAGTCTTTCATGAGCGTGTCGAGGAAGCGCGCGGCGAAGAAGGGCGAGGCGCCCGTGAACGAGAGCGTGACGACCTTGATCGGCTCGTGCCCGACCTGCTGGGGCGCGGTGATCTCGAGGGAACGCAAGGCCGCGTCGGTCTGGAGATCGAGGGGCGTCACGACCATGGCGAGCTCGGTTCCGGCGCTCGGTGGACCGTCTTCGCCCGCTTCGAGAGTCAAATGCAGCCCCGAGAGCTCCGCGGGCTGTCCGAGCGCGCCTGCGCCGAGGTGATTCCCCTCAGCCCAGACGCTGTAGTCGCTCTCAGTCTGGAAACGCACCGTGAAGGAACGGGGCTCGACGACACGGCCCTCGAGGATCGTGTTTGTGGGGACGACGTGGCGCGTGGCGACGTCGAGAAGCTTCGGGTCGCGGCGGTGGAGGCGCCACGTGTAGTAACGGAGCGGTTCACTCTCGAGCGGAGCGAGCTCGACGTTGAGCCCTGATTTGAGCACCGCCCGCTCGACGAGACTGCGACTCCCGACGATAGCGAGCTCGCTCGAGACGTCTCCTTCGGTTCCTCCAGTGAGATCGATGGCGCCGGGGCCTTGGTTCGCGGGCTGCTTCGACGCATCGAGCTCACCGAGATAGAGGCGCCCTTTGGCCACAAACTTCATGGGCATGAAGAGCGTGACGGCGCTCACAGCGGTGACGACGGCCGCCGTGACGAGGGCGATTCCGAACCAGTTCCGAACCAGAGTGTGCCAGAGCTCGGCGGGTTCGAGAGCGTCTCCGCCCCCCTGAGAGGGCTGCGCGTAGGGCAAATGGGGCGGTTTCGCCCAGCGTTCGATGCGGTGGAAGCCGCTTGGGCTGGTCAAGCGGATCGGGGAGACGGGCGAGCGGTCATCGGGTTGGTTCATCATGCGCTCACTCCGAAAGGTATTTGATCTGAACGAAAGGCTGGAGAGATCCTGAGACCGCCTGCAGGGTAGGGATGAGCTGTTCGAGAGCCATGTTCCAGCTCGTGATCGCGGTCATCGGGACGTAGACGACGTCACCGGGCTCGAGCGGGAAGGGCGCTGCTTTGCCCTTCATGATCATGGCGGCGTCGACGACGATGAACTCGGCGCGATCGCCGATGCTGCGGATGATGCGCACCTCGCTCATTTTGCCCTGAGCTCGCTCGCGGAAGCCGAAGCCAGCGGCGGCGAGCGCCTGGAGCAGGGAGAGCTGACCGTGGACGAAGGGCACCGCGCCGCCGCGCGTGTTGCTGCCCGGAAGGCCGCCGAAGACGAAGGCCTGCTCCTGGGAGTCGTCGGGAACGAAGACGACGTCGCCGGTGCGGAGGGCGATATTTTGACTCAAGTCGCCGAAGCGGAGCAGGCGAATGAAGTTGATCGGGAGCTTTCGTCCGCCGCGCGCGACGTAGGCTGTGCGCAGGCTCGCGGCTTCGAGTTGAATGGTGCCGCCGAGAGCGAGAGCTTCGAGCAAACGCAAGGGTCGGTCGCTGTACTTGAGGCCCGGACTCGTGAACTGGCCGAGCATGTAATAGCGAATGCTCCCGGGGAAAAGGAGCTGGACCGTGACCTTCGGTTCGACGACGTAGGCGGCGAGTTCCTGTTCGAGCAGGAGTCTGAGGTCGTTGGAGGTTTTGCCGGCAACTTGGACGGAGCCGATGAGCGGGAACTGAATCGTTCCGTCATTGTCGACGACGAAACCGACGTTGCGCCCGTTCGGGACGGTGCCGAGTTGTCCCGCGCCCGCGTAAGCACCAATCGCGAGCTCCGCGTGGCCGTAGACAGCGACCAGCAGCGAATCCCCCGGCCCGACTCGGTAAGCCTCGGGCTCGTCTGTACCGAGCAGTTCGCGCACATCCGCGTCCGAGAGCCGATCGGCGGCGGTTTCGATCACGGGGGAAGGGAGCTCCTTCCGCGTCACGGGCTGACGCCCGCCGCAGGCTGTCTGAGAGGCGAAGGCTGAGGTGAGCATGAGCGCGAGCGCGGAGCGGCGGGGGAGAAGGGATGGTTCGGTCACGGCCTTGAAGCTAAGCTCAGGGGTCAATAAGCGTTCTTGTTCACGAAGCCCTTCCAGAGGGTCATCGTGAGGATTTTGAGATCGAGTAGGTATGACCAATTGCGAATGTAAAAGAGGTCACATTCGATGCGGCGCTCAAGAGAGGTGTCTCCGCGCCAGCCGTTGACCTGAGCCCAGCCTGTGATGCCTGCGCGCACTTTGTGCCGGAGCATGTAGTTCGGGATCTCGTGGCGGAAGTTGTTCACGAAGACCGGACGCTCCGGGCGCGGCCCGACGAGGGACATCTCGCCGCGCACCACGTTCCAGAGCTGAGGCAGCTCGTCGAGGCTCGTCTTGCGGAGGAAAGTCCCGAAGGCCGTGCGGCGATTGTCGTCCTTCTTGGCCCAGACAGGCCCGCTCTGGGCCTCGGCGTCGATGGCCATGGAGCGGAACTTCAGCATCTTGAAGCTCTGCCCATCGAGGCCAAGTCGCTCCTGGGCGTAGAGGATAGGTCCTGGAGAGGTCAGCTTTACGAGCAGCGCGATCAGGAGGAGCAGCGGGCTCAAGAGAATGATGCCGACGAGCGCGAGGGAGAAGTCAGTGACTCGCTTTGCCCAGCCGCCGAACCCTACGACGGGGGAATCGTTCAGGTTCAGGACGGGCATGCCGTCGAAGTTCTCGATGTTGCAACCTAGGGCCGCGTAGGTGTTCAGGTCGGGGACGATGCGCACGTGGACGGTTTCGTCCTTGAGCCGGCGCAAGAGGAGGTCCATCTCAGCGCTCAGCGACGCAGGTAGCGCAACGAGCACTTCGTCCGGCCGATGCTCCTGGATCACCTTCGAGATGGTCCCGAAGCGCCCGAGGGCTGGATATCCGGCGACTTCGCGCCGGGATGAGCTGTCGCGCGTGACAACGCCGCGGATGCGCAGGCCGAGCTCGGGATAGGCCTCGAGGCGGCTGATGACCGTCTCGAGGGCCGCGCCTTCGCCGATCGCGATGATGTGCCGGACATTGTAGCCGCGGGCGCGGAGGGACCGCAGGGCGTGGAGAACGGTGGCCCGGAAGGCAAGGAGAGCGATGGTCGATACGCCTCCGAAGTAGAGGATCACGCCGCGGGAGTAACGATACTCTTCGAGCATGAAGGTGGCCGCGACGAAGGCGAGAAGCGTGACGAGGTGAGCCTTGAGGGTCGCCTGCAAGGCGCGGCTCGCCTTGAGCATGCGGCTCGACTCGTAGACGTTTTGCCACTCGAAGAGGGCGAGCCAGAGGAAGGCGATGAGCGGAACCAGAGCCGCGTACCCTGCGAACTCGGGTACACCCTTGGGCGCTGCGATGAGACCCGAGTGAAAGCGAAGCCAGTAGGAAAAGAACCAGCTCGAAGTGACGACCAAGACATCGACGGTTCGAAAGAGGAAGCTAAAGCCCTCGTGATAGCGTTTCAGCATGACGAATCCTTCCGAATGACGCGGGGGAGCTCCCTTTCCGTGTGACGCTCCATCCGCTTGGCGCCGGGGGAGGCGCCTCATTGCTTTTCTTTTTTACCCTTCAGACATCGGTTGTTTGTCTTTGGCTTGCTGTTGGACAGCCTCCTCGAGGCCGGGAACGTGTGGCAAATCACCTCACCACGCAGACTGACTAAGAACTAACAATGCAAGGACACCGGTGTAATGGATGATGGGCGAGGGTGCGTCAACCCCGAGCCATGGAAAAATGCGCGAGGCTCGGAAAATTATTTGCCGCGAGCCTGCACGACGATGCTTTCGCAAGTCGATCACTGTGGCAAAAACCCCCAGTTTCCTTACCACTGACTAAAAACTAACAATTACGCTTCCGCTTTGTGACGAATGCGAGTCGAATGTTTCAGGACGTCTGGGAGGCGAAACTGTGGCAAAATGCAACGCGCGCCGGTCAGCCGCTTCAGGTGCTTCCTTGGAGCGTGAACGCCTGCGCGACTCGCTTTCGCAAGAGCTCGCTCGAGAGGAGTTCGGACGTAGTCGGGCGCGCGGAAGTGAGGGCTCGCCACCAGCGAGCAAAGCAAGTTGGTATTGTGGAGGTGGCCCGCGCAAAGCGCGTCGCCCCGCCGCGCGATGGGTTCGAGCGTGGCGGCGCGGGCCGCGCCTTAGGGCCTTTCGAGCTCCTTCGCGAGGGCGCCGGCGATTTGATCGAAGTCGCTTCGAATGTAAGGGATGGCCGACTCGGGCGCGTAGTGCCCTGTCTCCTCTTCGGGACCGAGCTCGAAGCGCATTGCGACGAGCTCTTCGCGCACCACGATCTTGAGCTCGTAGGTCGAGTGGCGCGTGGGTCCGGTGGGTCCGCCGGTGCGGTAGGCGACGGTCGAGCTCAGGCGGAGCGTCCGCGCCGCCGAGTCGCGCTCTCGGACGAACTGCGAGTGGTGCCTGAAGGCGCTTTGCAGCCCCCGCTCGATGCGCAGGAACGCGAGCTCGGGCGCGAGCCGGTGAGTGAGTGTTCGTTCGTAGAGCGCTTCGCTCGGAGGCAGGCTCGTCCGTCCATAGGCACTAGCGCACCCTACGGGCAGAAGGAGCAGAAGAGAGCAAAAGGCTCTCCTCCCCTGGAGCGATGAGGAGGCCTTCTGTGCTCCGAGCGGGCGTTGTGACATCGCGGACGGTCCTTAGAAAGTTCCGCCTGCAGCCAGGCCGAGTCCGAAGGGACGAAGCCCGACGGCGACGGTCTTGCGCGCTTGGGATTGGGAAGCCTCGAAGAGGTGATACGATTGTTCGACAGGGCTCTGAACGAGCAGAGAGGCCCCGCTGCCTCCGAGCATGGCGGCGCCCGATCCGAGCAAGACGCTCCCCCAGAGCACACGATCGTTATCACCGAGATCTGTCGCTCCCGACAGGAACGCGATACCGACGCCCGAGGCCACGGCGCCGACCACGAGCCCACCGATGGAGGAACGGATGCGCCAGCGACGCGCATCCTCGGCCGCCCGCTGCCAGCTTCGCGCGAGTCCTCGCGCTTGCTCGGCGGTGTGACCGGGCTCGTCCGCGCGCAGGTTTCGAGCCTGGATTTCCAGGGGCGAGGGGAGGATCGCGCCGAGCAAGGAGAAGCCCATGGCGAGCCCGCCGATTACATAGAAAGGACCCGGGTTGACGTCTTCCTCGCTCTTCAGGATCGCACCGACTGCGATGGCCGCGCCGCCGCCGACGACGCCAGCGGCGGCCCCGGCGTACCTCCGGCGACGCTCCTGTTTCGCCATGAGCGCGAAGGCGCGGAAGACAGCGTCCGGATCGCCGGCCTCTGCGCTCGCAAGTGCACGGGGCTCTTCACAGGGGGCTTCCACGGTGGGCTCCACCGGGACAGCAGCAGCGGCCTCAGGGGCCGCGGACGTTGACTCGGGTACGGGATCACCCGGCTCGCTGGCGACAGTGATCTCGGCTGCCGCGTCGCCCTCGACGGGGGGCAAAGAGCCTGTCGAGGTGTCCACCGCGCTCGCCTCTTCCGCTCGGCCGCTGGTCGAAAGAGCGAGGACAGCGAGGAGCAGGGCAGTCGGGGGCAGGAGGGAACGCGACATGACTTCACCGTCTATAGTCCGCACGTTTGCCGTTGAATAGGGAGACGCGAGGTCGCATGCTCGTGGGTGGGCGTTCGAGGGAATGCGGGCGTTCGCGGGAATGCGGGCGTTCGCGGGAATGCGGGTGTTCGTGGAATGCGGAGACAATGAGTATGTGGAAGAAGATCGCGTTGGGCTTCGGAGTTCTTCTGGCGGTGCTGCTCGTCGCGGTCGCGGTGCAGCCGAGCGAATTTCGCGTCGAGCGTTCCATCACGATCGCGGCTCCCCCGAGCGTTCCCTACGGACTCGTTGAAGACTTTCGTGCCTGGAACAAATGGTCTCCTTGGGAAGAGCTCGATCCGAACATGAAGCGAGAGTACTCGGGCGCTCCGAAGGGCGCTGGTGCGCAGTACGCTTGGGTCGGCCAGGACGAAGTGGGCGAAGGGCGAATGACGATCGAACGAGCCGCGGAGGAGCGCGAGCTCGAAATCAAGCTCGAGTTCATCAAGCCTTTCCCCGCGACGAACGACACGGTCTTCACCTTTGCTCCCGAGGCCAGCGGAACGAAGGTGAACTGGGCCATGAGCGGTAAAAACGACTTTCTCGGCAAGGCGTTCTGTCTGTTCATGGACATGGACAAGATGGTCGGCGGCGACTTCGAGAAGGGTCTCGAGAAGCTGAAGACCCTCTCCGAGAAGAGCGCACCCTAAGAAGAGCGCACCCTCAGGCGCCGCGAGGCAGCACCTCGCGTCCCTCTTCACCGGACGCTCCTGCTCCTCTGAGTTCGCTGAGTGTTTTTGGCCCCGGTCCATCACAAGGGAGTGAGCCCAGCCGAGCCTTCTCCTGCACTCACCGCCTCGAGCGCACTCGAAAGAAACTCTCGCGCTCGGCGCTTCGCGCCTCGCGCCCCTCCCCTTTGGACTCGGGAGGGCGCTCGTTGTAAACGCCGCGAAGCCATGCTGGATGCCCGATTCGTCGCCGAACATCTCGACCTCGTCCGCGCGCGCTTGACTGCGCGCAACGCGTCCTGGGGTCCGGCCGTCGATGCGCTGAGTGAGCTCGCGGAGGAGCGGCGCCGTCTCATCGGCGAGACCGAGGCCCTCGCCGCGCGGCGGAACGCTGCGAACAACGAGATGAGCCAGCTCGCGAAGGGTCCGGACAAGGCAGCGTTCGCCGCGCGCCGCGAAGAGCTCAAGGCGATCTCCGAGTCGCTCAAGGCCAGCGAAGAAAAGCTGAAGGTCGTGCTCGCTGAGTTCGAGGAGCGCCTCCTTTCGATCCCGAACCTCCCTCACGAAGGAGCTCCCGTTGGATCTTCCGAGGAGGACAACCGAGAGGTGCGCGTCTGGGGGAAGAGGCCGAGCTTCGATTTCGCCCCCAAGGCCCACTACGACATCGCCGGCTCGAGCCTCGATTTCGAGCGCGCCGGCAAGCTGAGCGGAGCCCGCTTCTCCGTCATGTTCGGAGATTTGGCGCGGCTCGAGCGAGCGCTCATCGCCTTCATGCTCGACGTGCACACCCGCCAGCACGGCTACACGGAAGTCGCCGTTCCCTATCTCGTGCGCGCTGACGCGCTCCGGGGCACGGGCCAGCTCCCGAAGTTCGAGAAGGACCTCTTCAAGACGGGGCGCGGTGAATCCGATCCTGAACCTCTCTATCTGATCCCGACCGCGGAAGTTCCTGTCACGAACCTCCACGCCGATGAGATCCTTGACGCATCCGCCCTGCCCGTCCGTTACACGGCTTTCACGCCCTGTTTCCGCAGCGAAGCGGGAAGTTACGGCCAGGACGTGCGCGGGCTCATCCGTCAGCACCAGTTCGACAAGGTCGAGCTCGTTCAGTTCGTCGAGCCCGAAAAGAGCATGGACGCTCTCGAAGAACTCACGGGGCACGCGGAGATGATCCTCCAGATGCTCGGGCTCCACTACCGCGTCGTCGAGCTCTGCACGGGGGACATCGGCTTCTCGGCCCAGAAGACCTACGACCTCGAGGTCTGGCTGCCGAGTCAGGATAAGTTCCGCGAGATCTCGAGCTGCTCGAACTTCGGCGACTTCCAAGCGCGCCGCGCCCAGATCCGCTACCGCCCGAGCCCGAAGGAGAAACCCCGCGCCGTGCACACGCTGAACGGTTCCGGACTCGCGGTCGGCCGTACCCTGATCGCCATCCTCGAGCAGTACCAGAACGCCGACGGCACCGTCACAATCCCCGCCGCCCTCCGCCCTTTCATGGGCAAGGACGTGCTCGAGTTCGGGAAGCCGAGCTCGAGAGCCTGAGCGCCGTCACCATCGACATGAGCTGGGCGCGCTTGCGGATCTCGCGTGCAACGGGGAAGCGCGAAGAGAAGAAAAAAGAAGGTGCTCACAATCACAAGACAAGAAGAGACGAGATTCCTCTTGGACAAGAGGACACAAATGCTACTGATAGAACATGCGTGGGGGGCAGGTGTGGGCGACCTTGGGGGTCTTAGTGGTGGTATGTTCCGGAATGGGTTGGCCGCTGGCAAAGGGCCAGGCGACGGGAGTCAGGCCGCCACCGGACACGCCGCCCGCGGCTAGGGTCGACTCTGCGCTGAGCGTAATAGGACAAACGGCCGCCATCGTGGAGGCGACCGTTCAGCGTATTGGGACGGAGTTTGCGGATACGACGGGCCCATGGACCCGGGTTGAGCTGAAGGATGTTGTCGTTCACCGCGGGAAGGCATTAGCGACTTCGCTGGTGCATGTCGGGGGCTCATATCCGGACGGAACGAAGTTGAGCGTTTCGCATGTGCCCACGTTCGCAGAAGGGGAGAGGTACCTGTTGTTCCTCCGCAATACTAGTTGGTACCTCTCCCCGATCGTGGGATCGTACGCGTTTCGGCTCGTGAAGGAGGACGGCAAGGAGCTGTTGATTTCCGCAGAGGGCAGCGCTGTCATTCGTTTCGATCTCGAGGGAGCAGTTCTTAGCGATCGGATATTCGAGACTCATGATCTGTGGAAAGGACCGGTCCGTCTGGTAGACCGTGGGGCTCCGGAGCATGCCTTCGGAGTGCAAGCCCTTCTGCGAGAGGTAGATCGTCATGCGAAAGCCCTCGGTAGTTCGATTGGTGGGACATTTTACGGGGAGCCGCCCTCGCGGGCCTTCCCGTCGAGAGTCGCAGTCTCTTCAGACGGGGCTTCTTTGACATCCGTACCCGTCCCCGCAGGTGAGGACCATATGCCGTCGCTCGAGCAGTTGCATTAGGGGTTGAGGGGAGTCATGAGAACAAGATGGTGGGTAGTCGTAGGTATCGCTTTGATCTCGCCGCTTTGGCCCGATAGGGCGAGCGCCGCAGTGTGGCAGACGTGCAACGGTGTACCAATTGATTGGGGGCACCAGCCGACAGTGACTCGGAACCGATGCTCCATTCCTGATACAGGGGACGCAAACCAGGCGTATTGGAATGGAGTGTTACAGTGGGCTCAGCTGGCTCCGTTAGTGGGTTCGTACCACAGCACGGCATCGAATGACTGTTCATGGGACAACCGCGACGGGGTCAATGAGATCTTCCTTCAGGATCCGCAATATATGGATGGTGCCCTGGGCTTGTCTTATGTCCGAACCGGGACTTGCTTTCTCAATACCCCTCATATCGAGGAGGTCGATATCGCCATAAGAAGCTCGATGTCCTTTTCGAACCCGTCGCCGACGAGTTTGGGGTCCGAGGGGCGAGGAACGTTTTTGCATGAGTTCGGGCATTTTTTCGGGCTCTTGGACGAAAACGACCGCTTTGGCGCGATGCATCAGACGCCCCGGCCCTACACGGGTGGAAATCAATCCGCCGTGCCGTTCGGAACCGATACTCAGGGAATAGCTGTCATGTACGGGTGGAACAACGTTCGGCCGAACATGGTGCCGAGCGCCATGAAGCTGACGGGTACGACTATCGGTCTTCACGACGCGCCCGCCCTGGTCCAAGCGTGCCGGGGCTCCGCACAGGCAGTACATTTTCAGCTATCGAACGCTGGACCAGCAACCACGTCCAACTACACCGTTCGAATTCGACTGTCGACGAGTCAGTCTGCCTTCGGGTCTGGGGGCGTGACGGCCGTTTCGGGCACAATTGCTCAGGCTGCCTACAGTAGCGCGAAAGTTACGTTCAACTTTAGCGTCCCTTCGACGCTGGCGAACGGTACCTACCGGATTTATGTGGACGCAGACCCCTTCAATGAACGCCCGGAGGTCCAGGAAGGCGACAATAGCACCGTGAGCGCGAAGCTGTTGCTTGTGAACTGTTAGAAGTCTGGTGTTGAACGGGAAGTGAAATGAAACGAAAGATGTCTATGCTGTCGGTCTTGTTGCTCTTGGCATGCAATCGGCAGGCGGATCCGGATCGGATGAGTCAGGGCGATCGCCTGACGGTCGAACTCGAGGGAGAGACGTTCACCTCGAAGTCTGGGATCTCCGTGAACGTTGACTTTCCGAGTGAGGATTCTCACGGGGTCTTGGAGTTGAGCTGGGGAATCGAAGGAAAGGATGCGGTATCGCTGTTCTTGCGAGTCCCGTATCCGGAGGCTGCCGACGGTCGTGTCGAGGTTCCGCTGACGTCGGGCCCCTCGAGCGGCGACTCGGTTGCGAACCTGGCGGTGGACGGGGATGTGGTTACGGGGGGGCTTGTTTCGCTTCGGATCGAGGGAGGGCGTGCGGAAGGAACCGTTCAGGGCCAAGACGTCTCCTTTCAGGGGCATATCTCCCTCGGATGTGCCGTGCTTCCCTCTCGACTTCCGGGTGACGGTTCCTCAGTCGTGGTTGGTGGCGATTCGCCTATTCTCGTGGGTGACGACGACTTCAAGTCGCTGGAGTGCGCGCGCGTTCGCGCGGACCTAGGCGCGGGCTCGTGATGCCTTGGTGCGTAGGCGGACGAAGCGACCCCAAGAGAAACGTCGACTCGACATGAGACATCCCGTCATGATGCGACGACCCCGTCAATGTAGTGGACGATGAACTCCGTGAGGTCGATGCGCTCCTCGAGAAGGTGCGTGTGGGCCGCGCGCATCTCGCCTCTTAGGGTCGGGCGCGCCAGGAGCTCTTCGAGCTTTTGGAGGGCGGAGGGAGCTTCCTTGCGCGTGAAGTTCCAGACGAGGCCGTAGCGCTGCTCTTGTTCCGTCGTGTACCCGCGGCCGGTGTCGGCGATGTAGAAGGCGGGGACGCCGAGGACGGCGGCTTCGCTGGCCATGGTGGCGCTCTCGCCGACGAGGAAGCGAGAGAAGGCGATGAAGTGATGGATCTGCTCCGGGGGAGCGCGGAAGCGGTACTGCTCGAGATCGGGCGGAAGAGGGCCTTCGCTCGAGATGAGGACGCGGCCGTGGGCCTCGAGGGCGCGCACCATGTTCCGCTTCAGCTCGAGGCTGAAGCCGGCTTCGCCGACGTCGTGGGACGCCTGCCAGGACACGAAGCGCACGATGAAATAGGGAGCGTCCGGGTCGACGCCGCCCGCGCGGACGATCTCAGGATCGGGCGTGAAGCGGGCCGGGTGCAGGTAAGCGAGCTCGTGGTAGCTCGGGTAAGTGACGTGCCGCCCGCGCACGGGAGCCGAGTAACACTCAGGCGTCACGACCGAGTGGGCGAGAGGATAGACGAACGCGTTCGTAATGTGAGCGTTCTCAGTATCGTAGAAGACGACAGCGGGCTTTCCGATGAGCCGGCCGACCTGAACGATCGTGACGCCCATGACGCCGACGAGCACGTCCGGACGAAACTTGCGCGCGCGGGAGAGCATCTTCGCGTCGCGCACGAGCATCTCCGAGAGGAGCGAGAGTTTCCCCTTCTTGAGGGCGCTGATCGACTCGTAAGGGATCTGGTACGCGTCGAGCAGCGCATTGGCGACGTCCTTCTCGCGGCTCAGAACGAGCACCTCGTCGCCTCGCTCCTTCCAAACGCCGATCGCGTTGCGAAAGACGTGCACATGGGCGGGGTGCAGGATCTCGACCAAGACGCGCATCACCGCGACTTTTAGCCGAGCCCGCCCATGAGTCGAGTCGGAGGCTCAGAGCGCGGGTTCCTCTCAGGTGGCCGGCGCAGGCTCGGGCCCCTGGGGCGCGCTGAGGCCCGGGACTGGACCGTCGCGGAAGCCCAAGATCTGGACCGGGAGCGCGAACGGAATCTCCGCTGCCTTGAACTCGCGGTAGATGTGGAGATTGATGGCCTGTTGGCGATCCATGTACATGTTGTAGTCGCCGCTCAGGACGTAATAGACGACCTCGTATTCGAGTCCGTACTGACCGAAGGCGAAGAAGTGAGCGCGGTCGAAGCGGACGTCGGGCTGTGCGCGGACTGCTTCCTCGAGGATCTGGCGGGCGCGCTCCAGCGTCTCGGCGGGGAGGTTGTACTCAACGCTGAGCTTGAAGACGATGCGCCGTTCGCGCATGCGGCCGTAGTTGCGGATGAAGCGCTTGGCCAAATCGCCGTTCGGCAGGACGATCTGCTCTCCGCTCAGGGAGTTGATGCGCGTGGTGCGGAGGCCGATCGACTGAACCGTGCCGAGCACGTCGCCCAGGATCACGAACTCGCCAATGTCGAAGGGCCGGTCGAAGTACATGAAGAGTCCGGCGAACATGTCGCCGAGAATGCTCTGAACGGCTAAAGCCGCGGCGACGCCGCCCACACCGAGACCCGCGACGACAGCGGTGAGCTCGACCCCGAGGTTCGATAGGATGAGCAGCGTGACAAGGGTCCAGATCACGATCCGTCCCATGAAGCGGATGCCCCCGGCGGCTGTCTTCGATCGCGCGTCGCCTTCACGAAGTGCCCAGGCCTCGAGGACCGCACCCAGAATCGCCTGGGCCCAGCGTGCGACTTGGACGCCGAGGAGTACCGAGACGATCCCTGTGAGCACTTTCTCACCAGCGCCCGGCAGCTCGATAGCGAGCCGGGCCGCACTAATACCGAGCGCGAAGTAGAGCGACCAGCCGGTCGCCTTGACGACTTGGATCCAAGAGCCATGGCTGGCTGTGCCCGTTTCGCTCGGAGGTCTCTTGGCGAGGCGCTTCGAGACGACTCCTTTGACGATTCGAATCACGCCCATCACTGCGAAGAAGGCGGCAATCGCGACACCCCAGCTCAGGAGCGAGTTCTGAGCGAAATGGGTCTCTGAGAGGACTGGAACGGAGAGGTTGTCGAGCTCGAGTTCTTTCGGCAGGTCGATCTTCATCCGGCGTTGTCTTTCTCCGCATGCGCGGCGTAATGATTGAGAAAGTGGCGGGCTTTCCGTCGACAAGGGGTTTAACATGCTGGGCGCTGGGGCCCAGGGGACGAGGGGCGAGGACCTTCGGGAAAAGGCAGCGACCTGCAGCGGAGACCCCTATGATTCGAATTGGTCGGATTGTCAGTAGAGCAAACCATTCCGTGTTGGTGTTGCTTTCCGTTCTGCACCTCTGCGCTTGCGGAGGTGCTACGAGCACTGACTCGGATCCCCCTTTAGAAAGCGAAGCTCGAAGGACAGGGAGGGCCTATCGCGTCCTAGCCATCGTGAATGACCCAAATCTCACTATCGTATCCTTCGACGATCTTGCCAATCCAGAGCGTGTCGAAGCGCCGATCTCTTCGATGGGTTATCGCGCTTACGGCGTACAGTGGAGCTTCGATGGTCGTCGCCTTGCTGCGGCGACGACCGACACCGAGATCAATTACGAGGCCTATTTCGGCTTCTCCGAGGAGAATTGGACAACACCAGAGCGATTGACGAAGACTCGGCTCGAGAGCGCGGCCGTTCGCTTTCGCTGGCTCGGGGACGGTCGGTATCTCACCGTCTATCACGATCACTTTCGCCTTGCGAGGACGGCGAGCAACCGCTCGACGCACGTGCCGATCGGGGACAGCGACCTGTTTGCGTGGAGCGGTGACGTTGGTCCCAGCTATTTGATTCAGGACGGCACGAGGTTCTATTGGTTCCATCCGGAGCGCGAGACGGTCGAGATCCGAGCCAACGAACTGGTGTGGTTTCAGGCTACCCGCGGCGGTAATCAGCTGGTTCTGATTTATGAGGGAGAGGGTGCGCCGATAGCTTCAGATCATTCCAACATCTGGAGCGTAAAGGGCAAGCCGCAAGAAGGTTGTACCCCTACAGAAGGTTCTGGCAATTGCTTCGCTCGCGTCGGGCAGGTGGAGAACATTACGGGAACATCGCTGAGCCTCGTCTCGACATTTGCTGTGGGGGCCGAGGGCAGCTGGCGTTCCCTTTCGGTCCGGGAGTTTGGGTCGGATACACCCCTCTCCACGAACGCGGGGGATCTCGGTGTGTTTCGAGCGTGGGGACCTGACAGTGCGGAGCGATGTTTTCCGGGTGTGGTGTCGAACAAGATCTGGGTCTATTGCGCGAAAGGCGAGGATGGCGTTCAAATCGAGCGATTCGAGGTGAACTCGAAGAGCATAGGTTCGGTAGACGTGACGGCCTTAGCACCTGCTGGGCTCAGGTTCCGATCTCCCTCTCTGGTGGGTAACAAAATCTTCGCTCAGGAGCTGGGCGAAGGCGACGAGTATCCTGAGGCTTGGAAGGCGCTCGATCTGCGAAGTGATCGAGTCGAGTGGACGCCGGTCGATGCGCGAGGCGAACTCATCTTGACCTTAGGACGACGCGGCGCGATCTTCATTGATACGCTAGGGGACCCGGAGGACCTCTCGCTTCCGTGCGCTCCCTGCTCCTTCACGGCCATCCAAGACGTGCGCGATCCTTCGAGCCCGGTTCTCACAGGGACTTTCGATGCGCCCCACGCTCCCAGCTATCCAGAGCGCCAAAGAACGTTTTGGCCAGCCCCCGACGGCAGCGGAGTCCTGACACTCGAAGATGGAGTGTTGTTCTATGAGAACTTCTCCGCGCCCGGCGTACGTTTTCCTCTGACGGAGGTTGCCGAGGGGTCCTCGATCTACCTTCCACCGACCTGGGGGAACTAGTGGCAAGGAAGAGGGCAGTGCGACTCTTCATCCAGATCTCGACTGCCCTAGCTCTGATGGGCTTGCTTCTTATCTATCTCCGCTCCGACAACAAGCCCGCTTCTCTGAACCTTCCGCCCTTCGAAGAAGAGGTCTACCTGAGCGTGACTGCGAAGTGGGCACCGGACGATTGCGTGGACGTGACGGTCGTTACCAATCTGCCTCCGGGAACTTGGTATGAGGTGATTGCTCAACGAAAGCGCAGACCTGGCACGCTCAAGCGATATGAGGTTCCAGACCAGATTTACTATCCAGAGTCGAGGGCGCTGTTCGAGAAAATTTCCGCGCGAATGGACCATCGACAAATGTTCTGCGGCCTTACGCGTGCTCGCAAACATGGCGGGAAGCAAGAGACCTATGGCCTTCTGATCGCCGTATCGCTGGGCCCGACCGCGTACTTTCTCCCGAACGTTCCGTATGAGCAGGCCTTCGAGGAGCAAGCACGTCGAATTGGTTATTACGGAATGAAGCTCCGAGGTCCGCTGGCTCGACCCCACGTGATCGTGGATCGACCACAAGTCGCCGCCCGATCCAAAACCTTCATCCTCGAACCTCTGCCGATGCTTCCGGAGCAAGACGCGAGCGAGGACGAGGCAGGCGAGGAAGACGCGAGCGAGGATGAGGCAGGCGAAGCTGGTGAGGCGGATGAGAAGTGATCTTTCGCTGGGCGGTTCTGCGGCTCCGTCCGACTCGGCCCCGGCGCGCCTGACACGCCGGTCCTCCTTTGTGCCAAGTGTGCCACGGGGGCGGCGCTTCGGGGCCCTGAATCCGCGGAATCTAGGGCTTTTTGCGCCCGTCGCAGTGGGCATGACTCTTGCGAAAGGAGGAGTGCCATGTTCCAGATTTCTCGGCTCGCGCGTCACGGTCTTCCTGCGTCGTTGGTGCTCGTCTCGGTGCTCGCCTCTGCTTGTGGGCGGGACGTAGAAGGGCCGCCAGGGAAGGACCCGAGCGACCCTAGCGATCCGAAGATCGGTTCGACCTCCTTTATTTCGGCCCAGCCGGGGTCGGCGGGACGCGGAGGGGTGGAGGGTGGCGACGGCGACCTCAGCGCTGGCGCCGGGGGATCGACCAGCGCGCCGAACGATGGCGGCGCCGAAGGGCCTGGCGCGGATCCGGCCCGCGCCATCGCAGAAGCGGACATCATCAAGCTCGACGGCTCGAAACTCTACGCCCTCTCCCGCTACTCTGGTCTTTCCATCATCGATATCAAAAGTCCGTCGAAGCTTGCCCTGCTCGGGAACTACAAGTCGAGCGGCATCCCCTTCGAGATGTACGTTGAGGGGGAGCGGGTCTACGTGATGTATAACGGGTACGGCTCGTACCTGTACGACGAAGAAGCGGAGACGTACCGCTACGAGGTCGTGAGCCGGATCGAGGCGATCGATGTATCGAACGCGCGCTCTCCGCGCCTTCTCGGCGCTCACGACGTGCCCGGCGAGCTCTCTGACTCGCGGAAGGTGGGCGACGTGCTGTATCTCGTGGCCTACGAGAACGGGTATTGTTGGGGCTGCCTCGCCAACACTCCGAACACGAACGTTGTGTCCTTCAACGTGAGCAATCCGGACGAGTTCGCGCTCATTGACCAGCTCCGCATCGGCGCCGAGGAAGGCGCTTATTACGGCAAGAGGAGCATCGCGGTGACCGAGAAGCGCATCTACATCTCAGGTCAGGACTGGGGCGGTGAGGATCACGGCGTCGCTGACGTGGTGGATATCTCGGACCCCGCTGGCGATCTGAAGCTCGGAGCGCGCTTCCGCTTGGCGGGACCTGTGCAGAGCCGCTGGCAGATGGACGAGCATGGCGGCATCTTCCGAACGGTCACTCAGCCGGGATCTGCTTGGGGTTCGACAGAAGCGCCACCGGTCATCGAGACCTTTGAGGTCGTCTCTTCGAACGAGGTGAACAAACTCGGGTCCCTGGAGGTGACGCTGCCGCGTCCGGAAGCGCTCCGTTCAGCGCGCTTCGACGGGGATCGCGCTTTCGCGATCACCTTCGAGAGAACTGATCCTCTCTTCACCTTCGACTTGAGCGATCCGGCAGCTCCGCGCCAGCTCGGGGAGCTCGAGATCCCCGGCTGGGTCTATCACATGGAGCCCCGCGGCGATCGCATCTACGCGCTGGGCTTCGAGGACGGTAACGAAGGCGGCGCGCTGCATGTCTCGCTTTTTGATGTCTCCGAGCTCAGCGAGCCAAAACAGCTCGCTCGCGTGAACTTCGGCGGACGCTGGGCGAATTTCGCCGAGGATCAGGACCGTATCCACAAAGCCTTCAACATCATGTCGGACGAAGGTCTGATCCTCGTACCCTACGCGGGCTGGGACTACGACGAAGCACAAAACGAGTGCTCTTATGGGAGGTATGAGAGTGGGATCCAGCTCGTCGATATGACAGAAGACACGCTCGCGCTGCGCGGGGTAGCGCCTCAGGTCGGCGAAGCTCGTCGGGGTTTCATGGCGGAAGGGGCCCTGTTTGCGGTCTCGGACAACGCCGTGCAGACCTTCGACATCTCAGATCGAGATGAACCGCAGGCGCTCGACATGCTCGAGACTGCGCGCAACGTCGCGACCACCCGCGTCATGGGCGATATGATGCTCCGCTTCGGGTCGGACTGGTGGACGGACCGCACTGTGCTCGACTTCGTTTCGCTCACCGACGTTGACGTCGCTGAGCCCCTCGGAGAGCTCGACCTCTCGGCCGTCGCTCCCACGGACGATACCTGCGAAAAGCAGGCCTATTGGGAGGGGAACGTCTACGTTCACGGCGACTACGCCTACGTCCCCCAGCGCATCTACAGCTATACGGATGGCAAGGGATCTCGCCAGTTCCTGCGGTTCTACGTCGTGGATCTGACCGACCGGAGTGCCCCGCAGGTGGTGCGAGCGTTCTCGGTCGCTGCGACCGCGGATGACGAAGCGGTCCTCGGTGTCACGCTGACGGAGAGCGCTTTGCTCGTCGGGCGCACGAAGGGCTACTACCTCTACGATAATCAGGGGAACCAGACGCAAACGCCCACGTTCAGCTACGACGTCTTCTCACTCGAAGACCCGGCTCGCCCGAAGCTGACCTCCACGCTCGAGGTGCCGAACGCACTCTTCCAAGGCGGATACGGCCACAGTCTCTCCGGGTGCATGGTCGATGTCGGGTATGGCTTCTGGGGCGGATATGGCTCCTACCGCAGCCAAGTGCTTGTCTCGGGCGATATCGTCGCGAGCCAACATTCGGTTCCCCTCGAGGATGGGTCTGGACGCGTCCGCTATTACCTCGATCGCATCGACGTGAGTGACCCGACGAATCCCCAGGTCTTGCCCGAGGTGAACATCCCTGGCGATGTGGTCGATTTTGACGCGGATCAGGGTCGCATCGTCACCATCGACTATGACGTTCGTTCGACGCAGGCGACCGAGGAACTCTGCCCCTATGGGTGGCTGGAGAACGGACTCTGCACTCGCTCGATTCGCAGCCTGAACACCCTCAAGCTCTCGGGCGACGTGGCGACGCTCCGGGGCCGTCTCGAGATCGACGGTGAAGACGACCGCGGCCATTTTGGTGCGGGCCAGATCGCGGTCGGAGGCGACCGTATCTTCGTCCAACGGACGGCCCAGGCGGGCAACGGCTACGATCAAGAAATGCGAGTCTTCGCCCTGAGCGGGAGCGCTACGCTCAGCGATTTGGGCTCAGTCGAGCTAGAGCGGAACAGCTGGGGGACGCTCTACGCGCGCGGAGGACGGGGCTTCTTCCACACGAGCGGCCGCATGCTCGAAATCGACGCGCGAGACCCGGACGAGCTCAAGACCGAGACCCACGACACGGGCAGCTACTACTGCAATAGCTTCGAGGTGACGGACAGCCACGCCTATTGCGCCCGAGGCTACGAAGGCGTGTGGCAGATGGAGCTATTGCCCTAATAACGTCTCAAGAGATCTCAGGCTTCGCTCTTGCCTGCACTCCATGGCAGCAGGCGAGAGCTTCCGCTTTAGCTTGTAGGTTCGAGCTTGCCCCCTCGGAGCACGAGCTCGCGCGCGCCGAGTCTCTCGGCCGTGCCGGGCTCGTGGCTTACGATGAGCAGGATACATCCGGCTCGCACGCTCTCGTCGGCGATGCGCTCGACGAGCTTCTGAGATTCCTGGTCGAGGCCTGTCCAAGGCTCATCGAGGAGCAACAGGCGCGGGTCGTTACAGATCGCGCGCCCGAGGGCGACCCGCTGTTTCTGACCGCGGCTCATGGTTCCGAGGGGCCTTTCCGCAAACTTGCCGAGACCGACGCGCGCGGCGATGCGCTCGTAGTGGGAAGCATCGAGGCCGTGAAGGCGAAGCGTGAGCTCGATGTTAGCTCGGCCCGAGAGCTCGAGGTAGGCGAAGGGCTCGTGGGACAACCAGCCGAGCTGAGCTCGGACTTGATTCTTGTCGAGAGGCTCCGAACCAGCCAAGAAGTGGACCTCCCCGCGGGTGGGGGAGAGGCGCGTTCCGAGGATGCTGAGCAGGGTGCTCTTGCCCGCACCGTTAGGCCCCATGAGCACTGTCGTCTCGCCGCTCGAAAAGCGGGCGTTGATGCCGCGCAGGACGGGGACTCCGCCGAAAGAGCGGCTAACGGTCTTGAACTCAACGTGTGTGAGGTCGCTCACTTATGTGTCTATAGACGCCGGATAGGCGAGCTGAAAGGATATTCCCTGGGGCCGAAACTCATGCGCTTCTGAGGTTCTGGTAGCCGAAGCACCGACACACCTCGGGCCTGCTGACCCGGGGGTGCTTGGGCGGGAGGGGCGATGGGTGCTACGCTCCCTTTTCGATGAACGCTCCGGCCCTGGCCCAAAGGCCCGCTCAGCTCGAGACTCTGCGCATCCTTCGGCGGGCCGTCGAGAAGGCGCTTGATGGAAAGCCGGCCGTCGTCGAGCTCGCGCTGACTGCGCTCCTGGCCCGCGGGCACATTCTGCTCGAAGACGTGCCCGGCGTCGGGAAGACGACGCTCGCGCGCGCGCTCGCTCAGGCTGTGGGCGGCGAGATGCGCCGGGTTCAGTTCACGAGCGACATGCTCCCGAGCGACGTGCTTGGGGTGAGCGTTTTTGACCAAGGCACCGGACAGTTCGTTCTCCGGCGCGGACCGGTCTTCGCGAACATTCTCCTCGCCGACGAGATCAATCGGGCGAGCCCCCGGACTCAGTCGGCGCTCCTCGAGGCCATGAACGAGGGACAGGTCTCGATCGACGGAAAGAGCGAACCTTTGCCGGTTCCGTTCTTCGTCGTCGCGACCCAAAATCCCCAGGACTTCGCGGGGACCTTCCCGCTCCCCGAGTCACAGCTCGATCGCTTCATGATGCGCATCGAGATCGGCTACCCCCCGCCGCATGTCGAGACGCGCTTGATGCTCGAACCCCAGACCGACCGCGTCGTGCAGGTCCCGCGCATCCTGGGACCCGAGGGGCTGCTGGAGCTCCAAGAAGCTGTGGAGGCCGTGCGCATCGAAGCCACCCTCGGAAACTATCTGCAGGGCCTGATCTCGGCGACGCGTTCGAGTCCGGCGCTCTCGATCGGAGCTTCGACGCGCGCGGGCATGAGCCTTTCGCGGGCGGCGCGAGCCCGCGCGCTGCTCGAAGGCCGCGACTACTGCATCCCCGACGATATCCACACGCTCGCAGTGCCGCTCCTCGCGCACCGAGTCCGTCTCGCCGCCCACGCAGAGGGTTACGTTCCGACGCGGGACGAGGCCGAAGCTGTCATCAAGGACATCGTCGGGCGCGTGCCGGTTCCGCTCTGATCGCCGGGAACCGCCTCGAGGATCCATGGCGCGCGGTCCGGTACAGAATGAGTACAGGTCAGACTCAGATCCCGGGTTCACGGAGGTCGTGCCGCGTTCGGTGCGTCCCAGTCCACGCCCGGTACGTCTGAAGGCTGCCGCGGAGGCCGGGGCACCTCCCCCCTCCCCGCTTTGGGCGTTCCTCTCTCGGCTCGGCGGGCTTCTCCGCCCGCCCCGCCGCCTGCGCCTGACCCGCGAAGGGCGCTTTTATATTCTCATTACCTTCGGCGTCGGTTTCGTTGGCATCCTGACCGCGAACAACCTCCTTTACCTCCTGCTTGGGATGTTGCTCTCGCTCATCATCGTTTCAGGAGTGCTCAGCGAGGCGAGCCTGCGCGACATCCGCGTGACGCGCCGACTGCCTCAGCGCGCTCAGGTCGGAAGGCCCCATCTCGTCGAGGTGCAGGTCTGGAACGACAAAAAAAGGATGCCCTCCTACGCGATCGAAGTCGAGGACTTGCGCGCCGGTCAGCCCGCGGACAAACGCTGCTTCTTCTTGAAGGTGAGCCCTGGTTCGTCTCAGGTTGCAGCGTATCGCCGAGTTCCGGCCCGGCGCGGTATCGATCGTCACGTTGGCTTTCGGGTCGCGACGCGGTTTCCCTTCGGATTCTTCGAGAAATCCCGCACCTTCACCGAGGAAGGTGACCTCATCATCTACCCCGCGGTCGACACAGTCCGTCAGAGCGCCGGCACAGGCTCGGACCAAGGAGACGGCAGCTCGATCTCACGGCGGGGCGGCGGAGACGACATCCTCGGTCTGCGCACGATGCGCGAAGGAGACGATCCGCGAGACATCTATTGGCGACGTTCCGTGGGGATTGGGCCGCCGGTGGTCATGGAGCGGGCGCGAGACGTCAGGCGTTTGGTGCGGATGCGCCTCGAGAATCAGTACGACGGGGACAACCCTTCGGAGCAGTCGCTCAATCTCTTCGAGAAGCGCGTGCGCGACGTAGCGTCGCAGGCCGTATTTCATCTGCGCCGCGGTGAGCGCGTGACGATCGATGCGACCTCAGGTGTATCTGCGCTCGCGACTCCGACCACGGGCGCGGACCCGATCTTGCGATTTTTGGCCCTGATCGACCTGGCTCCGGTGGGCGCGGAGAAGACCGCCCTCGGTCACCGCGCGTCGATCACCGACTCATCCGAGCCGGCGCCGTTCGACCGACGTCAGTCGAGTGTCGTGGCGGCGATTCCGAACCTCTCACAACCGGCGCGGCCCGTCCGAGAGGCGAGCGAGGAGGACGTCGAATGAGGTTCGGCCTTGTGCACCGTCTGATGACGGACGCCCTGGCGCTGCTCGGGCTCTTTGCGCTCGTGGCCAGCGGCAAGCTCCACCCGATCGCGACGGGGTTCGTGGTGGTGGGTTTGATCGGGGGGTTTGTGCTCTCCGAGGCAGCCAAACAGGGGCGGGTGATGAGGGCGGTGGGAGCGTTTCTGCCGCCGGTATTCCTCGCCGTGCAGTTGCTCCGGCTCTTCCTCGGAGCTTCGCCGATTCCGATCGTCGTCGAATTCGCCGCCTTACTTCAGGTGGTCCGACTCGCGACCCGCCGCGGCGCAGCCCACGATCATCAGGTCATTCTGCTCGCCTTGTTGCACCTGATCGCGGGCACGGTACTCGGCGGCGGACTCACTTACGCGGCGGCTCTCGTCGGCTTCTTGATGCTCACGCCCGGCGCTCTCGTCCTGTCGCATCTTCGGCGCGAGGTCGAAGGCAACTACCGCCAAGGCGCCCGCGACCGAACGGGCATGCCCGTGGACGTGCCGCGCATCCTGCGCAGCCGCCGAGTCATCGACTCGCGCTTCCTGCTCTTTACATGCTCCCTCGCTCTCCCGGTATTTTTGACGACGGCGCTCTTGTTCCTCGCCTTTCCGCGGGTGGGCTTCGCCTGGCTCGTCGTCTCACCGATCGAACCGTCGCGCGTCGTTGGCTTCTCCGATCGCGTCGATCTCGGAGGGGTCGGAACAATTCGCACCGATCCGACGCTCGTGATGCGTGTGGTGCCGGGCCCGCTTCCTGAAAATCCGCCGCACCGAAGGAACCTGTACCTGCGGGGAGCGGCCTTCGATCGCTACGACGGGCGCGCCTGGGAGCGGTCGGTGCGTGTGCCTCATCAGAGGGAGATGGGCTCGCCTTTGGTCCCGCTCACTCGCTATCCGCGCGCCTCCGACGAGACCTGGCGCATCGAGCTCGAGCCGATCCAGCCAGCGGTGGTTTTCCTTCCGGGCGAAGCTGTGGCCTTCGAGGTCGTCGAAGAGAATCGACGACCTGGGCGGGCGCGACCGCTCATCCAAATCGGCCTGCACGGAGAGATCGAATACGCCGCGTCGGGGTCGAGCGGTCTCGCCTATCAGGTCTATTTGCCCGCGAAAGGGAGCCGCCCGGGCGGGGGCGCTGAGCTGAGTCAGGCGCTTGCGGCGGCCTACCTCCAGCTGCCGTCGAATCTGAGCGAGCGGGTGCTCGACCTGGCCGAGAAGTGGGTTGAGGATGAGCGAGAGCCGGGAGCGATCGCCCTCAAGATCCAGGAGCGGCTGCGCGCGGAGTATCGCTACGACCTGAGCTCTCCATCCGGAGGCACTCCCGATCCGATCGATCACTTCCTCTTCGAGTCGAAGGCGGGTCACTGTGAGTTCTACTCGACCGCGATGGTGCTCTTGCTCCGCACCCTCGGCATCCCGGCGCGCAACGTGACCGGCTTCGTCGGCGGGACGTACAACCGCTTCGGGAACTTCTACGCGGTGCGCCAAGGCGACGCGCACTCGTGGGTCGAGGCGTTCCTCCCGGACGTGGGCTGGCGCCGCTTCGATCCGACGCCGCCTTCCCTCTCTCAGGCCCTCGAGCGCCGCGATTCGACCTGGCTCACGATGCGCGAGCTCATGGAAGCCCTAGCCCAAGGTTGGGATCGTCACGTTGTTGGCTTTGACCTGAATCAGCAGATGGGTCTTTTGGGTAAGGTCCGCCAGGAGATCTCGCGCGGGCGATCGCTGGCTCGCGACTTGGCTCCGAGCCAGGCGAACCTGAAGATGATTGTCGGGACCATTGTGGGCATCGTGGCTCTTGGTGGCGTCATCTTGCTGATCCGACGCAGGCGTCGCCAAATGAGCGGGGAGAAGCGCGAGGTCATCAGCCTGCGCACCATTGACCTCTACAGGCGACTTGAGAGGGCTCTCGACAGTCTCGGCCTCTCGCGACCTGTCACAACTCCCCCGCTCCGTCACGCGCAAGCGATCGTGGGCGCGGGACATCCGCTCGGCGAGGAGATCCTCGCGCTCACGAACCTCTACGTGCGTGCCCGCTTCGGAGGCGAACCCCTCAACAAGCGCGAGGAACAGGACTTTTTGACCCGAGTGGCGGCGCTCAAGGCGAAAAACGCCGTCGAACGCGCAAAAGAAGAGCGGGCCGCGAGCGCGTGAAGGCGAAGGGGCGCTGTGCCCGCATCCGGCCTCGCGCGATTCGCTCAGCTTTCGGACTCCGAAAAATCGGAAGCGATCAGGTTCTGAATCAGCTCCCGCGTAGCGTCGTCGACCCGCGTTTCTGCGAGACGATCCTCTAGGGTCTTTCGCTGGGCCAAACCGGCGCTCGCCGCCGCCCGGCAGTAGCGCCGATCCTTCTCCCGGTTCGCCACATACTTCGAGATGAGCAAATCGTGGAGCTCAAGACAAAGTCCGGTCGCTCCGCGCGTCGCGGAGTTGGAGAGCGGAATCAGGCGGGCCTCCCACCCATTCGGTAGCGTTGCAACGCCGGGCTCGACCCCTTGGGCGTAGTAGCCGAAAGTATCGTGGAAGGTCGACAGTTCGCCGATCGCCCCGTCGATTAGCTCCCAACGTTCGGGCTTGTTCTTCGGATAGACGTCCGCCTCGTCCGAGCGGAGCATTTCCTCGGGCGCGTGCGGAAATTGTGCGAGGACGGCCTGGCTCCCGAGGACAATCAACTCATCGTCGTCAGCGATCGTCGCAGCTGCACGGATGATGTGCTCGAGGTCAGCTCGTTTCATGGCCACGCAGCTCCGGGCGCCTCAAGATGTTCCAGCGTGTCCTGTTGTCGAGAGCTCCAGCAAACGGGCTCGCTTGGCGAAGCGCCGTCATCCTTTCCCCACGGTCGGTGAGGGCGCTCTGGAGCTCAGAGAGAGGCGAGAGCAGGAGATCGCTCCAAGCTGCCGCGTAGGGATGAGCTGGCGGATCTTGCAGCCATTTCTGGACACGCTCTCGCGCACGCTCGAGGAGCTCTGGCTTCGCCGCGAGGCGCGCGGAAACCTCCTCGTGGAGGGCGAAACTTCGCGCTTCTGACAAGCTATGAAAGCCCATGCGCGAGGTCACTGCGCGAGTCTATCAAATCTCGCAGGGCTTTCGAGCACCGCCTTCGCACGGGCCAAGCAAAGCTTCCCCGCTGCGACTCACTCCTGGCTCGCGCCGCGCGAGCGCGCCGCCACCGAAGCAGGCGACCTTAAGCCGCGTGACCGTGGCGCGCCGGACCGAGGTCGAGATCGAGACGCGTCACGGAGCGACCGAGTCGCTTGCCAGGAGCGCTGTTCGGATCGCGAAGCAGCGCTGGCTCGAGCAGTCCATCGGTGTCGTCGTAAAAGGCGATCGCTCGCGCGTCGCGGGCGTCATCCTCCGAGATCCAAGCGCCGACATCGATGAAGACACCTTCCTCGAGATCTTCTGCAGTTCCGGTCCAGCGTTCAGCGCCGAGTACCCTTCCGTCGTGAGCAACAATTTGAACGATGACGCTCAGCGGGCCATGGCCGTGGCCGGTGAGCTCAACGCGCGCGACGTGAGAACTGACGGAGTCCGAGGTCTCCGCGATCAGAGAAAGCCAGCTTCGGGTCGCTCGCCTCGGCGCGGTGTGTTGAGCTTCCATCTGTTGCCTCCGAACGTCTCTTAAGCACCCTCCGTGCCAAGCGCGTTTGACCTGCCTTTCATGAAGACCAACCCCTCAAAGTCGCCCGGCATTCCCGGCGAAACACCTAAAGCGCCGCCGCGCAGAAAGCGCCCTCATGAACGGCGCATTCGCCCCACTGTGCTGCCCTGAGCGATCAGACAGGGCGCTCGTGTCCCGGTCGCCCCGCGAAGTGTGTCACGGAGTGGCACGCACGAGCGACTGAGCCCAGCGACGTGAGGCTTCACAGCTCAGCGGCTCCGTCTGGGTGCGCTCGTAGGGGCCTGCAGCGGCGACGACTTTTGCGCCCGAGGAGGCGACGGCGAGCGAGAGTTGATTTTTGCCGAGGAGACAGAAACTGGTCTCACCTCGAGCGAGGGCCTTTCCCGGGCCGCGACGGGCGCTCAGGGCGCTCACGAGCTCACTCGCGTCCTTCGTCGTGTCCATGACCCAAACGCCGGCTACAGCACGCTCAGAGCCGCGGGAAAAGGCCGCAATGCGATCGCCGCCCCAGCCTGCGGCTGCGGCTCCTGCTGTCTTCCGGTCGACCCACTCTTCGAGCAGGAGCCGGAGCGATTGTTCGCCCCAGGTGTCGTGGAACGTGAGCTCGAAGCCGCTCTCTGGAGGAGCCGGGAGCGGGACACTCACGGGTCGCTCATCTGCGTCGTACTTGTCGAGATGAAGAACTTGCTCCGTCGAGCGCGGAAGGTGGCTCCAGACGCGGTCGACTTCAGCGAACCCGCCGCGCGCCCGGAGCGCGTGGACGAAGGCGAAGCCGTCGATGTAGGGCGCGATCATGGAGCGGATGATGAGCTGGGGCACGTTCTTCGGCGCACCGGCGCCGCTCAAGGCGAGCTGGGTCTCGATGATGCCCGGCGGAATGTCGAGGGCGGTTTTTCCCTCCGGACGGAGCAGCGAGTCGAACATGACGCTCGTCGCGTCCCCTTCGGCGAGCGCCGAAATCGCGCTCTTCTCGTCGCCGCGGTCGTCACCTGCTGCCGTCAGCCTGTCGAGATCGAAGCGCTGATCTTGGAGAGCGTGGACGAGCTCGTGGAGCAAGGTCGCCCGATCGAGGGTCTGCTCGAGGCCGTCGACGACGAAGAGAACGTCTTCCTTCGGATCGTAAAGTCCCGCGAGTTCGCTCTGCATGAGCGAGAGCCAGGTCTCCTTGAAGTGAAAGTCGCGGGGCAAGTCCGCGAGAGCCACGAGCATCTCCTCGGTTCCGGACTGCTCCTTTTCAGGGACGTTCTGTTCGAAGGTTTGTTCGAGGTGTTCGCGGAGAGCGTCCCTCGTGACGCGGAGCCCAGTCACAGGACGCGCCGGGGCGAGGCCGCGCAGGGCGCTGATCTCTTCGAGTTCTGCTTTGAACTGCTCGGGCGCGTTCGCCTGTTTTTTCTCTTCGGCGGCGGGTAGGGCCTCTGCGGGCTCTTTCGGAGAGCCCTCGCTGCGCGGAGCGGGCGCGGGGCTGGTCGCACAGGCGCACCCAAGGAGCAGAGCAAAGGGGGAGACTCTCACGAACCGGCGCCCCTCAGCATGCGGATCGCCTTGGCCCGATCGGCGGCACCGAAAACTGTCTGTCCGCTCACGAGAATGGTCGCGCCCGCTTCGATCAGCTGAGGCGCTGTCGTTTCATCCACGCCCCCGTCCACCTCGATGTCGATCGCGAGCCCGAGCCGATCGATCCGCTCGCGCAAAGCGCGCACCTTCGGGAGCACCGACGGCAAGAATTTCTGACCGCTGAAGCCCGGGTTCACGCTCATGAGCAAGACCTGGTCGACGAACTCGAGCAAGTAGTCGAGGGACTCGAGACCGGTCTGGGGGTTCAAGGTGATGGACGACTTCTTTCCGAAACTTCGAATGCGGGTGAGAGTCCGGGGCGCATGTAGGTCCGCCTCCACGTGGATGCCGATGACGTCGGCCCCCGCTTCGGCGAATCCCTCGACGTGCCGATCGGGTTCGACGATCATGAGGTGGACATCGAGGGGAAGTTTCGTCACGCCTCGCGCTGCGCGCACGAGTGGCTGTCCCCAGGTGATGTTGGGTGCGAAGCGGCCGTCGATGACGTCGAGGTGGATAATGTCAGCGCCGCCGCTCTCGACATCGCGAATCTCGTCGCCGAGACGCGCAAGGTCTGCACTCAGGACGGAAGGAGCGATGCGTACTCGGTTCATGGGTCGGCCTCGGGCTGGAGATACACGAGGTGCCCTCGGTTGTCCTGGTTCGGTCGCTTCGGGCTTGCCGTTTTTTGGGCGGGACCTACTCTCCTTGAAAAGGCGGACAGGCTTTCAGGATCATGATCACACGACCTCTCGGGAAACAGGATTTTCAGAACATCGTTCAGGTCATCGATCGTTGGTGGGGCGGCCCCACGACAACCCTGGCGCATCCGATCTTCTTCTATGAGCTCGGGTCTTTGGCGCGGGTCGTCGAACACGACGGAATCATGGTGGGCTTTCTGTTCGGCTTCGTCGCCCCTGGTCCGCCGAAGACCGGCTACGTCCACCTCATCGGGATCCACCCTGACTACCGCCGTCGCGGCGTAGGTAAGGTTCTTTACCAAAGCTTCGAGGAAGAGGCGCGCGCGGCGGGCTGTCGCCGGCTCAAGGCGATCACCACGCCGAGCAATGAGATCTCTGTCGCGTTCCACAAGGCTCTCGGCTGGGACGCGCTCGAGGTCGAGGACTACGCGGGCCCGGCTCGGCCGCGGATCGTGTTCAGCAAGACGCTTTGAGGAGAGCGCGCCGGGGTCGAAATGGGGGAGCGAGCCACTCGGTTTGGGAGAGAGAATAAGGGCGACCATGGAGGAGCGAATGACGCACGGACCCGTCTCTTCGGAGACGAGTTCCAAAAAGCGGGTGACCGCGGCGGAGCTGCGGGAAATCGGCCTCTTTGGAGCGCTGTCGGAGCCGGTGCTCGATGACCTGGCGGGCGCGCTCGAGGTGATCGAAGTCCCGCCCGGGACCTATCTCTTCCGCGAGGGAGATCTTGGAGACGCGATGTACGTCGTGCTCCAGGGCGACATCGAGATCGAAAAACAGAGCAAAAACGGGAGCGAGGTGCGCGTAGCTGTGCTCGGGCCGCGCGACTGGTTCGGCGAGATGAGCATCATCGACGTACAGAAGCGCTCGGCGACGGTGATGGCCGCCTCACCCGCTACTCTCATTCGTATCACACCTCGCGATCTCGATCGTCTCTACCGAACGGACGTGAAGACCTACGCGCTGATCATTTTGAACATGGCGCGCGAGATGAGCCGGCGGCTCCGCGTGGCAGACGGCATGATGGCCGAAATGGTTGCGAATCCCGACTCGTGGGTTTGGCGCCGACCTTGAGCGGTCAAGGGAAGAACCAGGACCCCCCTTCTCCGTCGTCCTGACCGATGGCGCCTGCGGCGCCGCCGAGGTCTCCGGTCCATCCTCCGGACGCTGGCTGACCGCCGGCAGCGGACGCGCCACCAGCTACGGGCGTCTCGCCGCCACCGCCCACACCCGTTCCGCCGGCCGCGCCCGCCGTTCCTCCGGCGCCCGGGAAGGAACCCCCGCCCGCGCCCGAATTCGGGTATCCTCCGGCGCCGGCTTTGGCGCCGCCCGAGCCTGGCCGCCAAGGAATGAGAGCACCACCGGTCCCCTTCGGTCCGTCATCGTTGGCCGACGAGCTGTCGTCACCGGGGATCGACGGAGGCGTCTTGTCCTTGCCTGGAAGGTCGGCGATCGGATTCAAACCGCAGGCGAGCGTGATGCCGCCTGTCAGACTCATGATTGTCCAGATTCGAACCCTGTGCGTCGTCATCCCCCGCCCCTTCTAGTCCCCCGCGCGACCACTTTGGCCGCCGAGCGACGGAGTCTTTTCGCTCTCCGTCGAAGGCTCGGGGACACCGCCGATAGGGGGCGCGCCGCCTAGTTCGGGAGCGCCCCCTATGGGTGCGCCACCGGTTCCGAACGCTCCGCCGGCGCCGCTAGAACTTCCGCCAATCCCTCCGCCCCCGTCGATCGGAAGATCGGGGATCGGCGAGAGCGCGCAGCCGGCCAGCCCAATGCCGCCCACTGTCGCGAGGAGCCTGAGCCTCCGCGTCTGTCGCCTCTTCACCATCTCCTAAGAAACTCCCGCCTCCCTACGAAGGCGCATCCAGCATAGCAAGAATATGGCCAAATAGCTTTCCGCCTTCCGCCCATAGTGAATCGGAGACCAGAACACCGTTCTCTGGCCCCGGCCCGTCACATCCGGCATTGCCCGACCGAGCCTTCACCTGGAGCTCACCCGCTCGACGAACCGCAAGAAAGGCCCACCGCGCGCTGCGCGCGCCGGCGTCGCGTCCCGCGCCTCCCCGTCCCGACCGTGCCCGGCCGTGCCCCAC
>JAEYYX010000107.1 GCA_023428245.1 Pseudomonadota bacterium | reverse complement strand
CGCGAGGCCGTCCAGCGACTGAACCTTCACGAGCGCCGCCGTCAACGTCGTCTTGCCGTGATCGATGTGGCCGATCGTTCCCACGTTCAAGTGAGGTTTGCTTCGTACGAATTTCCCTTTTGCCATGACTGCCTTCGTTACCTGTGACGTGATTCGCGGTTTGCGTTTTGTTTCAGGGGAGCCCCCGGGAGAGCCCTCAACCAGATTTGAACTGGTGACCTCGTCCTTACCAAGGACGCGCTCTACCTACTGAGCTATGAGGGCAAGGTGAAGAAAGTGACGATTTAGGCCGCCCTAGAGTCAGCGGAGCCCGAGGGCTCTCTTGACCTTCGAGCGGGAGATGGGATTCGAACCCACGACATTCAGCTTGGAAGGCTGACGCTCTACCAACTGAGCTACTCCCGCGTGTCTGATGGAAAAGGTCGCTCGCGGCGTGCGCGGGCGACCTGGTGGAGGGTGATGGATTCGAACCAACGTAGGCTGACGCCGGCAGGTTTACAGCCTGCTCCCTTTGGCCACTCGGGCAACCCTCCGAAAAAACTAAACTAATGGTACGTGAGTACTGACGACCGACGCCGTGAGCTCGCTCAGCAGCCCGGCTGGCCTCGGGAGAGCTGGCGAGGGGACTTGAACCCCTAACCTTCGGTTTACAAAACCGGTGCTCTACCAATTGAGCTACGCCAACGGTGACAGGAGCGACGCGAACCGACTCCGCGAGGCTACGCCGCCCATAGATCGACGCCCTTCGAGCCAACCCACAGCGGGCAGGCGCGCAAGAGACAGAGATCGAAGTTCGGAGAGACACGGGCAGTGGTTCGGAATAAGGCCCACAGGGGACTGCGGGGATTCTGCGGCCTTGGATCGCGGAGGATCCTTTGGCCCCACCCACCGGACCTTCCGGAATCTGAGTTCCGGTGGCTGTTTTCGGGCTTCTGTATCCGGACCTGACCGTTGAAGCGGCCTGGACCGAAGACAAATCAACCCTATGCACCCAGGGACGGCGGGTGCGCTGAACTAGCCCTATCAATCCGCCGAGTCAAGCACGAATCGCACCGCTTCACATATCACGAAACTGTCGCAAATTCGCGCCCTTGGATCCCCCCGCGGACGACGAACCGTGAAAGCCACCCCCGGTCGAGACGCCCCTCCCTGCCGAGTACGGCCGAAGGACGGCATTCGCTTTACAGGACACCGCGAGTGGACGGTGGCGCTCAGCTCGCTCGACCGCGCTCAGGACTACCGAATCAACTTCCCACAGTCTTCGATCGGTCCTGTGATGCACACCACCGAATAGGTTGGCTCGCCTTCGACCGGAATTGGGCCGTAAGAACCTCCCGCGCCACTCGCCCCTCCCCCGCCCGTTTCCCCGCCCGAACCGGGCGCTCCCGCGGTCCCACCGTCGAGCTTTAGATCCCGACAGCCTTCGTATTTCCTGTTGGACTGTGGGGTCTCATTCGCGCAGATCACGAAACAGAGATCTTCAGAATCCATTTCCGCTCCGGTGCGACGCTGCCAGTGCTCCACGGTCGATTTCCGTAATCCCGCCACCAGCTCCTCACTGCCCCGCCCACAGTTCTCATCGCAGGCAGCCAGAGGGAGAACGACAAACAGACAAAAAATGATTGCGCGAATGTCCATAAAAGTCCCTCAGTAATGAGTAATCCTCGCGCCCGTAGGACCGGAAATGACTTCGATACGCATGCTGTCGGTCCGCGCGAGGGGCTTCGCAGTGTGCTGTTGCCAGAGCGCCGTAAACACGAGGATCCCCGTCGAACCATCCGACTCCCTCGTCCAGCGCAGCACGAGCGGGCTCTGCCCGAGATTGTGCCCCGCAGCGACCTCGGTGAGCTGGAACTGAGGGCTCTGAGGGCGCCAAGCAGAGGTTCCCGGGGGAGGCAGCCTCGCACGACCTACTTCGCCCGTTCCCCGAGATCCGCGAGGGCGCGTTCGATGTCCGCTCGCGCGACCGGAAGCGCGTCGATGAGCGCCTGCTCGCTCCGCTCCGCTTGTGATATTTCACTGAGCGCACGTCGCGCGCGCTCCGTCCACGCGCCGCCCTCCCCCGTGCGCTCGATCATTCGCACTGTGCTTTCCATCATCGCAGCCGCTTTCCTGAGCAGGATCGCGTAGCGAAGACGCAGAGCTGCCTCGAACAACATGCGCTTTTCTGGAGTGTCCGCTGTGGTCGGGCGGCCCATTCGGATCAAATCGGAGTGGAGAGCTTGATACAAGCCCCCGACGCGCACACCCGCCATCGCGGAGTACTGGGCACTACCCGCCTTCATGACCTCCGAGTAGGCCGCCTGAGCGTCGAGAATGTGACGGCATCGCTCCTCGAGCGCCGCCGCGAAATCCAGCGGCAACGGGTCGAAATCAATGGCCTCGGCGCGGCGTCGCTCGAGCTCACCCCGGGCATACTCGAGAGCGGCGACGTCGAGCGGAACCTCGATCAGCTGACCAAGCCCGGACTCGTCGAGCCGCTGCCTGCCGCGCCCAATTTCGAGCGCCGCCGCTTCCAACTCCCCGCGCTCGACGAGTCCCAAGGCGCGCGCGGCATGCACGATGACCGCTTCGAGCACAGGTCTCTCGCCCGGGTCGAGCTCTCGAGCGACCTCCTCCGCTTCGACGAAGCGCTCGAGGAACACGAGCAGGCGGACAATCCGAACACGCAGGGGCCCCACCTCGGGCCGCGAGGACGGGCCGCTCGTAGGCACTGCGCTCTGATAAGCGGCGAGGGCAGCTTCGGCTCGGCCCTCCACGTCGTGGATCGTGCCGAGACCGATGAACGCGCGCGTACGGTAGTCTCCCTCGAGATCGGCATCAATGACTCGATGGTAGAGGTGGATCGCCTCTTCGTAAGCGCCATCCTCTGCCGCGCGATCGGCCCGTGCGAGCAAATCCGCGATGTTCTCTCCCGTGTCTTTCGTGATGACCGTCGTCGGGACGTTCACATGGGTATCATGACCGGGTGCGCTTGCCCCTTTTCCTCGGCCCGCGCAGCCGAGCGCGAGCAGACAAAGCGCCACCGAGACCAGGCTCCGCGAAGGACTGAGACCAAACGCGCGCTTCACGCCGAGCATTCGTCGCGGCCCCGGCTCCTGAGCTCCTGCCGCTCCGAGCCGCCTCTCAGGGCAACCGTTCACTTCCGCCCCTGACTTCAAGAGTCTGTGCTCACACACTGATTCGCCTTGCACACGTAACCGTCCTCGCAATCACTGCTCCAGCGACACGACATCACCGGAGCCTCTACCGTTTCGACGTACCCCCGCATGGTGCGGCGATGACCTTCGTTCATCTCACCGAGCGTCAGCTCGAGTCGGTCTGCTTCCTCGGGCGTGAGCCCGCTCGCGGCGCTCTTCAGACTCACCCGGGCCAGCGCAAGCCAATAGCGGGCGTCATCTTTGAATCCGAGCCGCGCGTCCGTCATCCCCCGAAGGTAGTAGTAGCGAACCCGCTGCCTCGGCTCGAGGGCTCCCTCATTCGGCCCGAGATAACGAAAGATAGCGAGGGCGTCCTCGTAGCGGCTCTCTTGATAGAAGGCCTGAGCGCGCACGAGCTGACTCGAGTAGCTCTGGCACGCGGGCGCGAGGATCACGAGGGCCGAAAGTGCGGCGATCATCCCCGGAGCGGCAGCGCGATGCACGGTCTCTGAGCGTAAGCGCGATGGTCCCGGGTCACAACTGCCGCGGCCGGGCGGCAACGCGAGCCCGCGTTCGCGCAAAATCTCAGCGCTTTTGATAGAGAAGGCGATAGACAGGAATGCCATCGCGCATCGCGATGCGCTCCCGCGGGGAGCGAGCCCCATAGGAGTGGTCCTCGATCCGCGCCGCCGCCCGCGCGGGGCGGAAGCCGCCGTGGGCGTCGATCTCAGTTTCGTAACGCTCAGCGCGCTCGACTACGTCCGTCTGTACGAAGAACTCTCCCTCCGGTGCGAGAGCGCGCGCGAGGCCATCGAGCAGCGGAGCGCCGAGGACGAGGCGCTTCTGGTGCTTCTTCTTCCACCAGGGATCGGGAAAATGGAGATAGACGCGGGCGAGGCTACCCGGCTCGAGACGCGGCACGATCAAGCGTGCATCTTCGGCAAACACGCGCCCGCGCCCGCCGAGGCCGCGCTTTTTTAGGCGCTCGTCGACAATCGTGGCCCATTTCCGCTTGATCTCGAGCCCCACGACGTACGCTCCGGGCTCGAGCTCGAGCCTCTCAACCGTAAACCAGCCGCGGCCGGGGCCGATTTCGAGCTCGACAGGGCCCGGTGCCGGCGGACCATGGAAGACAGCGCGGAGATCGACGGGCCCTTCTTCGGGGAGCCGCGGCGCATGGGCGTAGGGGTCGACGAAGCGCGGAGCGGGCCGGGGGATGGCGGAATCGGGCGGCACGGGGGGAAGCGGGCCTTAGGCCGCCTTCCGGGGTGAAGCAAGGGGGCCGTCTCGTGTATGAATAGGGCGGATGAAGAAGCGCAAGCTCGGAAAGACCGGCATCGAAGTGAGCGAGCTCGGGCTCGGAACCTGGGGCCTCGTCCCCGAAAGCTACGGGTCCGTTCTCGAAGGCGATATCCCCGGACTCTTCACGCGCGCGCTCGCGATGGGCATCAACCTGTTCGAGACGAGCGCCTCTTATAGCGGTGGGGTGCTCGAGACTGACCTTGGCAAGACTCTCGAAGACAAGGACGCGATCGTTGTCACACGCTGGGGAACGGACCGCAGCGCTGCGCCTTCGCGCCGCGACTTCTCGGCGGACTTTCTGAAGCGGCAGTCGAGCGAATCCCTCGAGCGTTTGCGCGGCGAGGGCCGAGGGAGACCTCCTCGTGTCATCGCTCTCCTCCACAACCCGAGCCCGCGCGCTCTTGAGAAGAGCGACGCACTCGATGTGCTCCGGGAGCTCAAAAAGTGCGGCGACATCGCAGCCTTTGGCGTCAGCGCTGGAAGCGCCGACGTCGGACAGAAGGCCCTCGAGGCGGGCGTCGACGTGCTCAGCCTCACCTACAACATTTTCCACGTCGAACCCTACCGCGCCCTGCGCGACAAGATCGCCGAGACAGGAGTCGGCCTCCTGTTCCACAGCGTGCTCGCTTACGGCCTGCTCACAAATCGATGGCTCCCAGGCAAGATGTTTTCCTACGGAGACCACCGAGGAAAGCGCTGGCCCGACGGAGCCGTTCGCACGCGCATCAACCAGCTCGCCGCTGTGCGTCCCCTGGTGTCAGGAGACGTCCCCACCATGCGAGCGGCGGCCGTCCTCTTCGCCCTCGCCGAGAGTCTCTGCTCGAGCGTGATCCTCGGCCCCAGGCAGAGCCAACAGCTCGACCAGCTCGTCCGCGAGACCCGGGGCGAGCCCTTGAGCGAGGTCAAACGGACCGCTCTCGAAGCGCGCCTTTCGGATTTTGGTGTGACACGCTAGGCGGCCCCCGATGGATGCGCTGCTCCAGAACCTCCTTGCGATTGGGCGCGAGGCTGCTCGTGAGATCATGGACGTGTACGCGCGGCCGTTTGCCGTCGACTACAAGGGTCCCGCGGACCCTGTGACCGAGGCTGACCGCCGCGCCAACACATTGATCTGTGCGCGGCTCCGCGAACTCGAGCCGGACACCCCGGTCGTTGCAGAGGAGAGCCCCGAGGAAGATTGGGCAGATTTTCGCAACTACGAGCGCGTCTTCTTTGTCGATCCCGTCGACGGCACGCGAGCCTTCGTCGACAGGACCGACGATTTTGTCGTCATGATCGGGCTGCTCGACGGGCAGCGTCCGACCCACGGGGTCCTCGTCGCTCCCGTCTCTGGCATCGCCTGGGTGGGCGCTCTCGGGCAGGGGGCCTTTCGCATCGATCGAGATGGCTCGGTGAGTGAGGTTCGGGTCCCGGAGACGCTCTCGCTCTCGGACGCGGCCGTCGTCTCGTCCCGGTCCCATAGAACAAGCCTTCTCGAACAGGCGATCGAACGGCTCGCTGTCTCGCGGGTGCTAGCGATCGGGAGCGCAGGGCTGAAGGGCGCAGCGGTCGTCGACGGACGCGCTGATATATACCTCGCCCCCGAGCACGCAGGATGCCGTTGGGACGCCTGTGCTCCGGAGGCCATCGTGCGCGCGGCTGGAGGCACCTACACAGACGCACTTGGCAAGGTCCTCGATTACCGGGCGCCGAGCTTGAAAAATGATACTGGCATCGTGGCGGGGAACCCGAATCTCCACGGCGAGACGATTCGACTGGTAGCGCCGCTCCTCGAGGCTGAGCTCGAGAAACGCAGTCGGGTATAAAACCACACACAGACGGAGTGTGTTTCCCGACACTGCGTCCGAACGTGATCGCGGGACGACGCCTCGGCGACTTTGCGGTTTCGTTGACAGTTTCACCCCGAGGGGCATAGGGTGCTGCACGCGCAGATTCGCGCCTACCACCAGGATCTTTCGGGAGGAAAATCAGAATGTTCCGAGCCTCGCGCGCTACCTACGCGCTTCTCCGTTCCCTGCTCATCGGCTCCGCAGCCGTCACCACCGCTGCTCTCGTTTCCCCAGTCCTCGTCGGCTGTAAGAACGAGAATCAGCCAGAATATTGGCTCGACAAGATGGACGACCCGCAGTGGCGTCCGCGCTCCGTCAAGCGCCTCACGCAGTTCTTGGACGACGCGCTCACCAAGGCGAACGGCGACAAGGAAGAGAAGGTCGTCAAGGAGCTCGAGGACAAGCTGGTCGGCCCCCTCACGGAAGCCTACGTGACGAACTACGCGGACCTCGACACCGCGACCCGCGTCAGCTTGATTCGCTTGCTCGCCGATTTCCGCGATCCTCGCGCGCTCCCCGCCCTGAAGAAGGCTTTCGATGAGTTCGCGAATCGTCCGCGCAAGACGAAGGACGAAGCCGATATCAAGTGGGCTGTGCGCGCCTACGGTGACATGAAGTCGAAGGAGCTCGCCCCGAGCGTGCTCGCTGCGTTCGAGAAACTCGAGGCGCACACGATGCTCGGTGGCATCACCTACCGCGACTACAGCGAAGCGATGGTGGCCGCTCCCGATCCCGGTTGGTCTTCTTCGCTCATCGCTCTGCTCGAGCAAGAGATGAAAGATCCGCAGGCAGCGAAGACCAAAGAACAGGCACGCGATCTCATCGATCCCTTCCGTAGCCAGCAGTTCTGGCAGGTCACCGCGGCTCAAGTCCTCGGTGAGCTCCGCGACCCTGCCGCCGTCGAACCGCTCATCAAGGTTATCCTGACCCCGGCCAAGGGCTCAATCGCTACCACGGCGCTGCTCGCCCTCGTCAAGATCGGCAAGCCCTCCGTCGACCGCGCCATCAAGATGCTCGACGAGAAGGATCCGCTCGTCGCCTTCCACAAGAAAGAGCTCGTCAAAGCTCAGGACCTCAAGGAAGAGCCGAAGGGGAACCCGGCGCTCTCGATCGCCGCGAGCATCATCGGCCTCACGAGCCGCAGCGAAGGCATCGCGCCGCTCGTCTCGATCCTCGAAGGAAAGGCGGACAACACTGATAAGGTCTTGGTCGCCCGCGAACTCGCGAAGATTCCGGCCACCCCCGCTTCCAAGGAAGCCTTCAAGAAGGCCTTCGAGAGCATCCCGCTCGACACCGCCGTTCAAGGAACGCCCGGTCTGGTCCTGCTCGCAGAGGCCGCCGCTCAGTTCTACGACCCAAGCATGATCCCGTGGTTGCTCGAGATGGCCGAGAAGACAAAGGGCGGCGGCGAGGAGAAGACCGCTCTTCAGCAAGCACTCACGATGTCCGCACTCAAGCTCGCTCCGGCCAAGTACTGGGGTGACGTCTCGGCCGCAGCCAAGAAGTACAAGATGGAGGATCTCGTGAAGGGCGGCGAAGCCGTCGTGAAGGAGTGCGGAGACAAGGTCGCCTGCTACCTCGAAGCTGTTGAGAAGAGCGTCTACCAAGAGGAGAAGAACCAGCTCGGCGCCATCAAGGCTGCTTACATGATCGGTGTGCTCGGCAACGCAGAGAGCCGCGACGATCTCATCAAGCACCTCGACGGAATCGACAACGCAGCGGTGCGCTTCGTCGCTGCGCAGACGATTGACTACCTGACTCCGAAGGGCGACCAGGCGGTCCAGGATGCGCTCAACGCGATCCTCGAAAAGAACGCCAAATCACCGGACACGCACAAAGCGGCAGGTGATTCCGGGCTCCGTCAGGTCTCCTACCGCCTCCTGGCGCGCGGCTCCTGATCACCCTGCAAAAGGGACTCCCCGAGTCCGAAAGGTCGAAGAGCCGCCGCCCAGGGGCGGGGGCCAAT
>JAEYYX010000099.1 GCA_023428245.1 Pseudomonadota bacterium | reverse complement strand
GCGCAAGACCGAATCTTCACAAAGTTCTGATCACTTTCGATGACGCCTTGATGTAGAGCCTGCATCGAAAAGAGAAACTGACCGGGCTCTTCCCGGAAAGGCCTAGACTCGGAAGAGGGCTATTGAGCCGATCGGAGAGTTCGGACGGCGGGCCGGATGATTCGCGATAGGTGAGTGTCGGGTGATTCCGGACGACCCCGAGGTTGGATGGTGCGCGAATCAGCAGGAAGACGAATTCGGACGGCGGGCCGGAGACGGGCTGGCGCGAATGATGAAGCGAGAGCAGCAGTTCGGACGACGGGTCAAAGAATTGCCCAAGCGAAGTGAGGGTCTGTTTGTGAATACCGGAAGCGCTCCGGAGACAGTCGAATCGCAGGGGACGCCCGAGTTGTGTCCAAGGTGCTTCGAAGGCAAGACGTGCCCAATGGACGGCTCGGCGTGAAGCGGCCTCTCGGAGCAATGGCCCTCTTGGCGGTCTCGGTGTTCGGATGCACCCGAGACCGGGATGCGCCGAAAGAGGTGATTTTCTTCGTTGCAGAGCCGAAGCCTGGGTTTGGTTTCTCCCATGCAGAGCTCGTGCTCGCTCTGGAGGAGGCCGATCGGGCCTGGCGGCGTGGCTGCTCCGATTACCCGCTTCCGACTCTTCGCTTTCGGCCGAGCGACCTCGCAGAGCCGGTGATCCGCGATGGCCGAAACGTCATTCGCGCTGTCACCGGGCGCTTTTGTCCGGACGGGGCGCGCGACATCAGCGATTGTTACGAGGCCCGCCGCGCTGCCATCACACACATCTATCCTCCGCTCGACGGAACCCGAGCAGACTACGTCACCCGATTCCCCGAGTTCGATCTCGAGCTGAACGCCGCCGACTTCCGGTGGCAGGAGCTCGGCCGAAATACCCTCAAGGCTGTCCTCGTGCACGAGCTCGGGCACGTCTTTGGGCTTCGCCATTCTTGCAAATTCCCCGAGTGCGACGAAGCGGCCAGCCACGCGGTCATGTACCCCTATCCTCTCGAGTCCGATCGCGCACTTCTTCTCTCGCCCACTCGCGCGGATTGCGACGAGCTCGCTCGGCAGCGCTAGCGCAGCGCAAGCCAAAGCAGAAGGAGCGCGAAGGCAATCGAGCTACCAATGAGCCACTTCTTGCCCGACTCGAAGGTCGCCTGGTCGTAGGAACGAACAGCTCGCTTTACGGCCTCGAGTTTCCTCGCCGCGACGCGGACGGCCTCGTCGTGGCCGAGCAGAATGCGCCGCGTCGCTTCATCGACGGGCACCTCGCCGCGCAGCCGGAGCAGAGCGCGTCCGGCGTCGGCGAGGCGCGCCTGTTTCGCCTTTTCGCTCTGGTCGAGCTCGGAGAGCAGAGCCCGCATGTCACCTTCGTAGGTCATCACAAGAGCCTCACGTTCCGCGAGAATGCGACCCAGATCGGCCTCGAGCCGTCGACGTTTCTCGAGCCCGATGTCGAGCGCTGCGCGCCGCTCTCTGAGGAGCGGGTCCTGAGCCTGAGCGAAGGTCTTTTGGTTCTGCTCTCGCGCCTCGGCGTCCCGGTATTTGTCGCTTAGGTCGGGGGGCAAGTGGGTCGCGTCGGGCACCCTCTGGCGAGCCACAGCGATCAGGTTCCGCCTCTCGATCTGAGCCCGAGAGGCCTGTGCCAACGCGCGTTTCTGGGCCCTGTCGACCTCCTCGAGGCTCTGCTCGAGGGCTTGGCACTGTTCGGTTTGGGCGAGGACACTCGCGCGAGCGCTCGCGATCTTCGCCTCGGCGCCCTTGAGGCGCTCGGCGAGATCGTGATCCCGAGCGTCGAGCCGGCCCCTTTGGGATTCGGCGGAGCGCTCGAAACTGCCCGCGTCACGATAGAGGACCTCAAAACGCGGGTTCGAAGCGAGGCTCGGTTTGAGCGCTTCGGCCAGAGCAGCCAAAGCGCTGTCTCTATGACGTTCGAGACGCTCAAGTTCCTCGGTCGCGGTCCGCTCCCGCACGATCAGCTCTTTGTGAGCGGAGCGCACCGCGAAATAGTAGAGGATCTGGAGCGGGCCGGGGCCCGGCGGCTCCGGATAACCAGCGAGCCCATCGAGAGCCGCCGGCGGAATCGTGAGTCCCCCGGGTTCGGGGGTGATGCCCGTGGGCCAGGGGACGTCCGTCTCGAGCGTCGTCTCCGGCACGACGTTCTGGAGAGAAAAACTCCCGATTCCGAGCACCTCATCGAGGGAGTCGTCAAAGGAGTCGAGATCCGCTCCCGCGGGAGGGAAAGAGTGCGCAGCTTGGCGCTGGTTGATGACGGGGGCCTTCGGGACCTCGAGCTCCGGAACCGCGCCGAGCTCGGGAGGAAGCGAGGCCTGGGGCCGTGCAACGGGGCTCGGAGATCGCGAAGTTTGAGGCGGCGCGCTCGGTCGCGCTGAGGTGGTTCGTAGTGAGCTCGGACGCCCCGACGGAGAAACAGGACCGCGAGGCAGAAGTTCCGCCACGGGCGGCGGGGAAACGATGACCGGGGTCGGCGGGCTGGAAGGGGGCCGCCTCGACGCAGGCGGAGGCACGGTGTTCCGAACCACCGTCGGCTCGTCGAACAGATCGGGGCGGATCGAGGTCGCGCCCAAGAGATCAAACTCCAGATCGTCCGTGTCCCCGCTCACGGGGACAGGCGACTGCATTGCCACCGTCGGAGTCGGACGGTCCAACTCCGCGAGCTCCTCTTCCGTGAAGAGGTTCGACGGATCGTTCGGGCCGCCCATCCGGCCAATCTACACGACTAGCGGCTTTCTCGCGATCCCGGGCGGAGGACAAGGCCGACCTCCCGGGGAGCCCCGGGTGACGGGGCCGAAAGGTCCTTGCTCGGGCGCGGAGCAACTGCTAGCGAATGGACGCCGATCGAAACGATCGCGTGTGGGCCCCCAACAGCGCACTTCGAACCCCGCCAGGCCCGGAAGGGAGCAACGGTAAAAGAAAGCGGGTGTGGGGGCCCTTACCTTACTTCCAGAAGGGGCGACCGGGTTCCTGGCGCCAGAACACGGGGCGGTCCGACGGGCGAACCACACGCCCCCCGCCGCCGAAGCCGCCGCCATACCCACCGCCGGGAGGCGCCGACCGGGCGAAGGAGCGGACGGTGACGAGACCGACGACAAACCCGCCGAGGTGTGCGGCGAAGGCAACACCTCCCTCGGAAGTGTTCGCTGCCAGAGCGCCGAACAGATTCACAATGAACCACTCACCGACCACGAGCCACGCGGGGAGCGAGAGGAGCGGCATGAACAGCCACATGAGCGGGATCGGATTCAGGACCGCGACCGGGGCTCGCGGATGGAGCACGAGATAGGCGCCGAGCACTCCGCCGATCGCGCCCGACGCGCCGATCATCGGCACCGAGCTCCAAGGATCCATCAGGTATTGCCCCAGGGCGGCGCCGAGGCCACTCAGAAAATAGAAGACAGTGAAGCGCTCAGGCCCGAGACGATCCTCCACGTTATCCCCAAAGATGTAGAGGAACAGCATGTTCCAGCCGAGATGCGCCAATCCTCCGTGGAGGAACATGCTCGTGAAGATCGTGAACCACTCGCCCTTCGGATCGAGTGTGATCCGCGTCGGGACCAAGCCGTAGCCAGGCGCGATGAAATGAACACCGCGCGACTCCAGGATCCAAACGAGGCAAAACGCCACGATGTTCAGAATGATCAGCGCCTTCGTCACCCGGGGGCGCGAGCGGGGCGGATTGATGTCGTAGAGGGGGATCACCGGCAGCCGTGTGTATACCCAAAAACCGGGACCTGGGGCGACTCGTTCCCACCCTTCTGAACAGGCCTGTCCTTTTCCTGGTTTCGAGGGCGGCTCCCCTCGCCCTCCCGGCTGAGCCGCGATAACGTCTGAATTATCGTGGTTGTGAAGGCGATGCTTCGGGGTGCACAAATCGCTGCCTCTATTCTTGTGATGGCGGGGGTGCTCAGCGCCTGTGGTGGGCGCCATTTCGACGGGCAGGTCTACCGGGACGAAAACGTCGCGTTCCAGGTCGGGCCTGTGCCCTCCGGCTTCACACAGATCAGCTCGGACGAGTCCTTACTCGCTTGGAACCATGGGAGCTCCGGTGCGATGATCGCCGTGTCCGCGCGTTGTCACCGGGACGGCGATGACATCCCCCTCGAGGCCCTCGTCCAGCACCTGTTCATCCAGCTCACCGATCGAGACACTGCGCGCTCCGAGCGCTTCCACCTCGACGGACGCGAAGCCCTCGAGAGCGAGCTCACGGCGCGCCTCGACGGAGTCCCCCGCCATTTCCTCGTCGTCGTCTTGAAGAAGGACGGCTGCGTTTACGATCAGGTGTATGTCGACCGCGGCGGCGACGACGCAGTGCTCGTTCGCTCCCGGGCTGAGTTCCGCGCCATGGCTCGCGGCTTTCGGACGCTGTAACGCCTAAGGAGAAGAAGTCATGGCACCTCGGGAGCAAACCTCAGGACCTCCGGCTCGCCCCTCGAGCATGCCGCCGGGGCGCGTCTCGGTCGTGGGCGGTCAGGTCGTCCGTGAGACGCCGGGAATCGTCGAGCGCATCGGGGAAAGCCTCACGGGCTTCCTAGGACACATGGGGCGCATCAGCCGCATGACCTGGGGCGCGCTGCGTGCGGCAACGAAACGCCCCTTCGAGTGGAAAGCGATCATCGACCAGGTCGAAGCGGTCGGCGTCACCTCGATCGGCATCGTGGCCATCTCGAGCGTCTTCATCGGCATGGTCATGGCGGTTCAGTTCGCTTACGGTCTCCAGAAGTTCGGCGGCATGGAGTACACGCCGCGCGTGATCGCGCTCAGCTTCGCCCGCGAGCTTGCCCCCACGCTCACCTCGATCATCGTCGGCGGGCGCATCGGCTCCGGTATGGCGGCCGAGGTCGGCAGCATGAACGTGACCGAGCAGGTGGACGCGGTGCGTGCTCTCGGCGCCGATCCGCTCAAGAAGCTGGTCTGGCCCCGGCTCATCGCTTCGACGCTCGTGATGCCCCTCTTGTGTGCGCTCGCCCTCGTCATGGGCGTCGGTGGCGCCCTCTTGATCACCGCGCTTCAGTTCGACATCACCCCCGCGTTCTTCTACCAGAGTGCGCTCTCATCGACGCGTCTTTCGGATTTCTTGAGCGGTCTCTTCAAGACGCCTTTCTTCGGAGCGCTCATCGCGCTCATCGGTTGCCACATGGGCATGGAGACGCGAGGCGGTACCGCCGGCGTCGGAATGGCCACGACGCGCACCGTCGTCGCGATCTCGATCACCATCTTCGTCGCTGATTTCCTCCTCACCAAGGTCGCGATCATCCTGTGGCCGGCATAAAGCGAATCTCCCTGCCCGACAGGGGCCGCGCCGAACGAGCGCTCACCGAATTTTTGGCTGCGCTCGGCTTCGATCCAAAGAGCCCTGAGCTCGCCGAAACCCCAGCGCGCGCCGTCTTGGCCTTCACGAGCGAACTGCTCGCCGGTTACGACCTCGACGAGGCCGAGCTCCTCCGAGAAGGCTCCGAGCCCGCCGCTCCCGATCTCGATCCCATCGTCGTGCGCGGCATCCGCGTCGCCGCCGTCTGTCCCCATCATCTCCTCGTCGCGGAAGGAACCGCTGACGTCGGCTACCACCCGGGCTCGACCTTGATCGGACTCGGCACATTGACTCGCCTCGTCTCGCTCATGGCCGCGCGGCTCGTCTTCCAAGAACAGATCGCGAGCGACGTCGTCAGCGCGCTGATGACCCACGGCGGGGCCAGCGGCGCCTACTGTCGCGTCGAGCTCCACCACGCTTGTCTCCGGGTGCGTGGAGCTCAGGAACACGACGCAAGCGTCGCCTCCTTCGCCAGCGCTGGGAGCTTCCGAGCGCCCGCCTTCCTCGACGCAATCCTCGGAACGAAAGGAGCAGAGGTCAGATGACGATCGCGGCAATCACAGGGTCAAACCGGGGCATTGGACGCGCTACCGCCGAAGAGCTCGGCAGGCGCGGCGTGCGCATTGTCACCGTCGGCCGCTCGGGCTCGGAAGCTGCGAGCTCGCTCCGGCGCTCCCTCGAGGCGAAAGACGCCTACTACGGCCACATCGAGGTCGACCTCGCCATCCCGAGCCAGGTGGCCGAAGCTGCCGATGAGCTCCGCAGGATTCGCGGACTCGAGATCCTCGTACAGGCCGCGGGCATCATCGAACGCGGCTGCGTAGCGGAGCTCGATCCCGAGAGCGTGCGGCGCCAGTTCGAAGTGAACCTGCTCGCGCCCTTCTCCCTCGCCCAAGCCGCCCTCCCCCATTTCCTCGAGATGAAAAAAGGCAGGCTCATTTTCGTCTCCAGCATCTCGAGTGAATCCCCGACGCCTCTTCAATCCGCGTACAACGCAAGCAAGGCCGGGCTCACGATGATGATGCGCTGCCTTGCCGAAGAGCTCCGGGATACGGGCGTGATGGCCGCGGCGATCCTGCCGGGCGCGGTGGACACGGACATGCTGCGGGGCAGCGGATACAAGCCGCGCATGACCGCCGAGGAGGTCGCCCTGGCGATCGCCTATTTGGCTCTCGATGCGGGCCTCGGGCACAACGGCTCGACCATCGAGATGTTCGGCGTCTAGAGCCCCGCCCGGCCGCGCGTCGCAAAGGCGAGCGCCTTTTGCTACGAAGCCGCCCATGAGCGCGCGAGAACTTCGCTGGGGACAGGTCGTTTCGATGGGACTTTTGGCGGCGGCTTGCTCCAAGCCAAGTCAAAAGGACGGCGAGAGCACCGAGGCGAGCGCGAGCGCCCCAAAGGTCGAAGCAGGCAACAAAGACTGCTGCATGGGGAAAAACGACTGTAAGGGCAAAGGCGGCTGCGCCGTACCCGAGTCGCACTCCTGCATGGGGAAAAACGACTGTAAGGGCAAAGGCGGCTGCAACATGCACTGCAAGAAGTGAGTCCTTTCGCGAGGGGCTCCTCTCGCTCCGGGCGGGTCGATTTGGTTCGCTGGACTCAGCTGAGGGCTCGGTCGGGGCCCACTTCGTGTGATGGACCGGGGCCAAAAAACAGGTGAGCCTATCGGGAAGATGATGGATCCTCTGCTCGCGCTCTTCGACCGCTCCTCTCACGCGCTCTTTACGTCCGGTGAGCTCACCGTGACCCATGGTCCGGTCGCACGTTTGCCCCAGTGGATGCGGAGCGGCGCTCTCGGCAATGTGAGCCGTCTGTGTGAACTGTACCGCGGCACGCTCGAGGTCGCGCGTGGCCCTTCGCTGCCGCCGCGGCCGGGCGAGGAATTCATCGGACGAGGCGGCCAAGTGCGCGTTCAAGGAGCTCGTCCCGAAGCGCTCTTGCAGCTCGGGCTGACCGTTTTCTTCGCGGACATTCGCGACGCAGTGCCCGAAAGTCGCGTGTTTCTGAGCGAACTCGAAGCGGCGCTCGGGGTGCCGTCGTGTTCGGTGATCGGTGTTTTCGTGAACGCTCCCGGCTCCGGTCTTCCCCTCCATCACGACAGTCACGATCAACTCCTCATCCAGCTCCTGGGCGAAAAGGACTTCACCTACGTGAAAGGCCCTCACGCAAGGCACCCGGGGCTCCAGTTCAGTCCCGAGTCACGCGTCCATCCCGACTTTTCGGCGATCTACGGTGAAGCTTTGCCCGCCCGCGCAGAGGAGATCCGAGAGCGCGGCGTCGAGACCCTCCGACTCAAACCAGGCTCCTGTCTCTTCCTTCCTGCAGGCTGCTTCCACGAGACCGTCGATCAAGCGGACGTCTGCATGTCTCTCTCGATCGCCGTGCGCCCACCGTCCCGAGCCGATCTCATCCTCTCCGCCTTGCGCGCACGACTCCTCCGAGAGCCCGCGTTCCGAGCGCCGAGTTACGGTGTATTCGGAGACGAGTTCGACTCCGCCTCTCTCCAAGATCAGCTGACCCGCGCCGCCTCCCTTCTCGGCACCCTGCGACCCGAGGCGCTGCCCGAAGTGACCCTCGAACGCGCCGTTCGGGACGGTGATCCGACGAGTCACCCGCACCAGAATCGATTCACCCGCTACCTTCGAATCCCGAGCACAATCGTTCGCTTCGAGGACGCCTCCGAGGGGCGGATTCGCGTCATCGTTCGCACTGTCCATCGCCTCGACGAAAACGTCCTCGAGATCGCCAGCGTCGCCCGTCCCCTTGTCAAGCACGTCCTCTCCTCGACTCAGGTCGTATCGAAGGATGCAACGTGCCACGCCTTCCCGGAATTCGAGGAAGAGGAGATAACGGCGTTGCTGGCAGATCTGGCGAGGGTGGGTCTCTTGCGACCCGTGGTCGCCCTCGAATAGCGAGGCCGTCCCCTCGCAAAGAAATCACAAGCGAATCGAAGCTTTCCATCAGTTCGTCGCACGGGCCCGGCGCGCGCCGCCGGTGGCCTGGTGCCTGAGAGCGAGCCCCATCTTGGGGCAGGTCGCTTGTGCCAAATTGTGCCAAGACTGGCTTCTCCACGACACAATCGTCAGATTGTCGCAATCAGATTGACCCGTTAGAGTTTTCGGATGGCTCGTGAGAAGTTGAAGATCGGCTGTGTGCTCCTTGTCGGCGGGAGCGTGCTGTCCGCCTGCGGTGCACAAGTGGAAGGCAGCGGGGCGACAGAAGACAGCGGCTCCGAAACGGGAGGAGGAGGAACTGCCAGCGGGGGGACTCACCCCTGGGACGGAACGGGAGGCTGGTTTTTGGGGCCGCCACCCACCGGCGGCTACGGCGGAATCCCGGGCTACCCAATGACGGGCGGCTACGGCGGTTTCCTCGGCGTGGCGGCCGCGGCCGGCGCGCCCCCCCCCGCGGCGC
>JAEYYX010000002.1 GCA_023428245.1 Pseudomonadota bacterium | reverse complement strand
CCAGAGAATCCTGGCCAGTTGGTGCTGCTCGCACCCCTGGCCAAGATGAGCTCGGGCTCCTCACCCGCGCGCAGCTTGCCCTCGAGTTTTCTGGGAGAAACCCCGAGTGACAACAAATGTATCATCGTCCAGTCTCGGGGCCAGCGAGCACGGGTAAGAGGGACCCTTGCCGCGCGGAGCGCCGCGAGCACGGCAAGAAGTGAAGGCGAGCTCACTCGCGGGGGAGCCTTCAGAGATGCTGGGCACATGGTTCGGATGGATCTCGCGCGCAGCGGTCCATGTTTGCCCGTCGGCGCGACCTGTAGCCAGCGCTTCGCGTACGAGTGGGACGAAGTCGGCCGCCTCAGTCGCGCGAGGCGTTGGGACACAGCGCCCGGCGCGAGCATCGACGATCCGCTCCCCGGGGGCACTCCGGCCGCCGACCTCCGGTACACCTACGACGCCGGTGACCAGAGGGTCATCAAGCATGCCGTCGACACGAGCGGCGAGAGCTTCACGCTGTACGTCTTTGCGTCTCTCGAGCTGAAGCGGAGCCAATTCGGAACGGCCTTCTCCGACGGCGGCAGCGGCCCCGCCGACTACGAAGTCAGCGTCTTTACGGTCGTCCCGTACCTCCTCGCGAGCGGCGTTCGCCTGGCTCGGCTCGCCTACGAGGGGACGAGCGAAGTCCCCGAAGTGAGCCCCGGCACAGGAGCCGGCCAAGTCAACGCGAGCGTCTCTCAGGTCCACGTCTTCTTCGAGCTCGGGGACCACCTCGGCTCGACCAGCGTCGTGCTCGACAAAGCCACGAGCGAACTCGTCGAGCGCTCGACGTTCCAAGGCTACGGCGCGACCGAGAGCGACTACCGCCCCGGCCGCTGGAACGCGTTCCGAGAGGATTACAAGTTCACAGGGAAGGAAGAGGACGCCGAAGTAGGGCTCATGTACTTCGGGAAGCGATATCTGAACGCGTATCTCGGGAGGTGGATTTCGGCGGATCCACTTGCCATTCACGCGCCTGGCGAGGCGGACCTGAATGTTTATGCGTATGTTCGAGGTCTCATTCTCAAGAACGTCGATCCCTTGGGGCTCAGTGATGTCGAGGGCGGCGGCGCGTGTGCGAATCAGTCTTGTGCCGACGAGAACGGCAATGAGGTCGTCGCCAGTGAGGATTCGACCCCTTCGGGTGAAGTCTGCTCGTCTGCAGGGAGTATGTGCCTGAATGACGGCTCATACCTAGCTGGCTTCGATGGGGCAGACGCGCTCAGCCGGATGCGACCGGAAGCAGAGAGGATAGTTGAGCAAGAGCGACAACAGTCCATGTCTTCTTCGGAAAAATGGACGGAGTCACGGCGTCAGCAAATGATTCAAGCGGCTCGGCTGACCGGAGCAGCTTATCGACAGTTGCAGGAGATCGCGACGCGAAAGGAATTAATTGACTCCGGGGAAATGTCGGTAGGTGGTGCTTCGGGCGTTTCGTCTGGCGATCCGGATTCTGGTTCGCAAGGTCCGTCGGGCATGAGGCCAAACGACGGCGGCGGAGCATATGTTGACCGACCTGCGATTGCTTCTTCGCTAGTAACCGACCGTTATTTCGCGGAGGTCACTGTCTCGGGAACGGTCAAGTCTGCGACGGGTTTCCAGACCGAGGTGGGCCTTTCGTCCCGATATGGTGGATCGTTGGTGCTCCGGTGGGGAATTCCTGTCGGCCTTGGCGGACCACAGGTCGGCATGGCTTTCAATGTGGCTGGCGGGCTCGTGGGCACGACAAGCACTTCATGGTCGGGAGGTTGGCACAACGTGAGCGGTGGGATTTCAGTGGATTCAACGGGATCCATCGTGGGAGGTGCCGCCTCGTACGGCTGGGACCTAATCAAACTGGGCAACAGAGCCCCAAACGCGCACGTCATGTTGCCCGAGATATCGGGGGAGATCCACGTTCCTTTAACTCTGCCGATAGACTGATGCAGACCCATCCTTGGAGGACATTGCGTACCCTTCTTTGGGTTAACTACCTGGCAGCACCGGGTGGTCTGATCGTGATTGCGCTGATCTTGACGGACGGTCCACAGCCCCTTTGGAGAGGTTTGGTGCTGCTTGCTCCGGTGTGGGTCAGCGGATGGTGGCTCCGGACCATCCGCTGCCCGAGGAAGAGTGGCCCGATCCATCGTCCGTTTCAGAATCCACTTCGGGCCATGCGTTGCCAATCGTGTGGGGCCCTAGAGACGGACGAACGACCACCCGGGAACGCCGCAGCCGGGAGACAGCACTGTGATGGCGTCGAGGGGGCGCGTCGAACATGAGCACGACGCTTCTGAATCTCGCCCGGAGGGAGAGAGGAGATCGTGAGGGTATGTTGGCCGCAACAGCAACAATTATTGAGCGGTTATACGATGCTGGACAAAATACCCAGAGTGCGACCCGATCACCTGGTGCGGTTTGCCCTCCAGATGCACCCGACCTCGGGACCCTCCGCCGCGCGGACCTTGGCCTCGGGGGCGGTCGTGTCACTGAGCGATTTTTCGGACTCCTTCGGCTTCATTCGAGGGGCGAGGGAGCACGGCGAAGAGGGACCCTTGGCGCGCGCAGCGCGACAAGGAGTGAAAGAGGACTCATTCGCGGGGGAGCCCTCAAAAAACTCACTCGAGAGACTCCGACGCGGGCTCTGTGTGCTGACCCGAAAGGACAGTGAAGATGATCTTATTGATGAAAAATAGAGCTTCTTGGTTCGGTCCGAGGACCGTTTGGTCTGCGGTTGCGTTGGGCGCGGTCGCGTAGGAACGGAGTATGATCGACGGCTTCGCTTCAAGGGAAATGGAGACTCGGGACGGCAGTCTAGCCGCCCGCTATTCCATGCCTTCGGAGCGAAGTGTGAAGCGATGGGGTTCATGGAGCGCTCCGAGAGCGGATCTTCAGCTTTCGTTGGTGCCGAATTCGGCGGCGCGAGCGCGCGGGGGCGGTCCGGACCTTGCGCGAATGACGACCGCAGAGGATTTCGGCTCGGCGTCCGAGGAGAGCTGGAAGCGGCCGAGCTTCGGCGATGCGCTTCGGTTCGCGATTGAGCATGGATTGAGCGGGACAGTCGCAGACGAACGACACAAGGATCGAGGCACTGGGGCCAACATGCTCTCAGAGCCTGAAGGAGGCGAAGCCGACCGAGGGCGAGCGCGCCCCGCGCTCACGAAGAGCCAATGTAGCTTACTCAGCGAAGAGCTCCATTTCGGCTACCTTTGGGTCCCATGGCGTCCACTCGTGCCGTGGTGGGACGTCGAGTATCAGCCAGAAGATCCCGCCCAGTTGGTGCTGCTCGCGCCCCGGGCCAAGGCGAGCCGGGGCTCCTCACCCGCGCGCAGCTTGCCCTCGAGCTTTCTCGGAGAAACCTCGAGGGACAACAAATGTATCATCGGCCAATCTCGAGGCCAGCGAGCACGGGTAAGAGGGACCCTTGCCGCGCGCACCGCAGGGAGCACGGCAAGGAGTGAAGCCGAGCTCACCCGCGGGGGAGCCTTCAGAGACGACGCCGGGCAGATGATCCGCATGGATCTCGCGCGGAGCGGTCCATGTTTGCCCGTGGGCGCGACGTGCAGTCAGCGGTTCGCGTACGAGTGGGACGAGGTCGGGCGCCTCGGCCGAGCGAGGCGTTGGGACACGGCGCCGGGCTCGAGCATCGACGATCCGCTCCCCGGGGGTACGCCCGCGGCCGACCTCCGGTACACCTACGACGCGAGTGACCAGAGGGTCATCAAACACGCGGTCGATACGAGCGGCGAGAGTTTCACGCTGTACGTCTTCGCGTCTCTCGAGCTCCGCCGCTCACAGTTCGGGACGGACTACTCTGACAGCGGCAGTGGCCCTGCCGACTACGAAGCGAGCGTTTTCACCGTCGTTCCGTACCTGCTGGCGAACGGCGTCCGCCTCGCGCGCCTCGCTTACGAGGGAACGAGCGAAGTCCCGGAAGTGACGCCAGGCACAGGCGCCGGCCAGGTGTTGCCCCTCACGTCATTTGATGGCCAGCGCCTGATCCTCCACCACGCTGCGTGACGGGGATCAGGGCGCAGCGCTGGTCGTCACCATCACCGATCGCGACGATCTTGGCCCATCGAAGCGGGACG
>JAEYYX010000104.1 GCA_023428245.1 Pseudomonadota bacterium | reverse complement strand
CCGCCGCGCCCCCCCCCCCCCCCGCCGGACTCTCAAGGAACGAATATGGCAACGGTGAGCTTCAGCGGACTCGGCTCGGGAATGGACGTCGAGTCCATCGTCAAGGGGCTCATCTCCGCCGAGTCGGTGGGAATGAACGCGGCTCAAACCCGCGTCAATCAGACCAAAGCCGCTGTCTCCGACCTCTCCAGCATCGGCTCTCTCATCAGCGAGCTTCGATCGGTCGTCGACGCGCTCGACACCGCGAGCGAACTCTCGAGCTTCGGCGGAAAGAGTAGCAACGAGAGCGCGCTCTCGCTCAGTACGACGAGCACGGCGCGCGCCGGGACCTACGACGTCCGGGTGGTAAGTTTGCTCAAAGAGCAGAGAAACTATTCTGCAACCTACGCCGCCTCCGACACTGCGCTCGGAGAGTCCGGCACGTTGCGCCTGACGCAAGGCGGAAACGACTATGACGTGGCGATCGCGGACACCGACTCGCTCACCGACATCGCAGCCAAGATCAACGGAGCCGGAGCGAACGTGAAGGCTAGCGTCTTCTACGATGGCTCTACGTATCGGCTTCAACTCTCGGGATCCGAGGGCGGCGCGCATGCAGCTTTTTCAGTGACCAACGCCGACGGCTCCTTGTCCCTGGGCCTGGACGCTCCTGAGTCCATCCGTCAACAGGCAGCTGACGCGGAGGTTCTCATCGACGGCATTTCGGTCAAGAGCAAGTCCAACGTCATCAGCGGCGCCATCGACGGCGTCTCGTTGACCTTGAAAGACGAGACGAGTTCTACCTTCAAGGTCCAGATCGCGGCGGATCCGACCAAGATGACCGAGAGCTTGAACGACTTCGTCAAGAAATATAACGCGATTGTCACCAAAATTCAGACAGTCGCTGGCTTCGGGTCGATCAAAGGAAGCAACAAGGAACTCATCGGAGATGCGGCTCTCCGATCCATTACGAGCGGTCTCTCCTCGAAGGTGCTCTCGCGCGTCGGAGCCGACGGAGAACTGGGAAGCCTCGCAGATCTCGGAGTTCGATTAAACAACAATGGAACGCTCAAGCTCGACGAGGCCAAGATGAAGGCCAAGCTCACCGAGAATCCCGCCGGTTTCGTCAAGGCGCTTGCAGGTGATGCATCGAGTGACGGTCTCATGGACATCATGGGCCGGATGCTCAAAGGCTTCACGGAGAGCGGCACCGGGCTCATCGCGAGCCGTCAAGACTCCTTCCAAGCGCGGATCAAGGCGCTTCAAGACACCGCGGCGCGCGAACAGCTTCGCCTCGACCGCATGGAAACGCGCCTCAGGGCAGCCTTCTCGATCATGGATACCCAAGTCGCGGCGTCCCAAGAAAAGCTCAACTATCTCTATCAGTTTGGTGGTTTCTAGTCGGCAGGAGGCTCGGCGGAGACCTAACGGTTCACTCGGAATTTATCAAAAATGGCAAAGCATGGACGCTTTGTCCCCCAAGGAGGCACGGATGCTTCAAACGGCAGCAGCAAGGTACGAACGGGTCAAAGTTACGACGACGAGCAAGGGCGAGTTGCTCTTGGCTCTCTACGAGGGGCTCTTCCGCTTCCTCAAGGGCGCTCAGATTTGCTTCGAGCGCGGCGAGGCAGCGCGTGGACGAGAGCTCTCCTCCAAGGCGCATGCGATCATCAGTGAGTTCCAGATCGCTCTCGATCCTGAGAAAGCCCCGGAACTTTGCGCTCAGCTCAGCGCTCTTTACGACTTCTGCCTGGGCAGACTGCTTCAAGGCAGCGCGAAGGCCGAAGCTCAACCGATTCAGGACGTAATCCGCGTCCTCCAGCCACTCTACGACGCCTGGCAACAGGCGGTCCCCGAGGCAGCCCGGCAGGGCATCTGCAACCGGGCGGAGTGAGCCATGGCTGCACCCCAAGTTGGCGCGTCCCTCGAGGGTCGACGCCCTTCAGATCTCGTCGTACCGTCATACAGTGAGCTCACGCTGGGACGGTTTCGCGCGGCCTTCCCCGGAGACTTGACGACTGTCGAGGTGACTCGCGGCCGAGAACGCTCCTATCCAGGGCTCTTCGGTCCGGCGCCGCGTACTGACTCCATCTACCGGGCGCTCTCGAACTTTATCCGCGATCAAAGCGTACTCGATATTGGCAGTGGTTCGGGCGCAGGCCTCGCTGTCTTGAGCGCGGCGCGTTCCCGGGTGGGCGTCGATGTGTCTGAGGAAGCGCACCGTTTCGCGACCCGAGCGACCTCTGGCGTGACCTTCCTTTGCCTGGACGCGGCCCATGCTGAGCTTCCCTCGGCGGATGTGGTAACGGTGGTCGATGTCTTGGGATGCGCCCAAGATCCGGGTGCCCTTTTGCGCGCAGCGGCGCGCAGCTTGGGCGCCGGTGGGGTCCTCTACGTGGCCGAGCCTCGGGCATCGATTGCCCAAGAGCTATTGCCTCCGGCTCGAGCAGCCTTTTCGAAGCAAGGTCTTTCGGTCTTGCTCGCGGAAGCAGGCTTCGAGCTTGAATCTTGGCTCAGTGAGGGCCGGTTCTGGGTTGCGCGCGCTCGGCGTGAACAGCGCGAATGGGCGGCGCAGTTCGAGCTAGCTCGGACCCAAGTGAGAGCTTCCGGTTTCACTCGCGCGCTCGAGATTCTGGAGCATCCGCCAGCGCAGCCGGGCGGCCTCATCGAGGCTTCCTGGGCGCTCCTCTGTGCTGAAGCTCATCGCTTGCAAGGTGATGGCGATGCGGCGCTCACCTCGCTCATCCGTGGCCACGAACAGGCTCCGGACGATGCGCGGATCCTGGCTCGGCTCGCCGAAGTGCTGATCGAAAGCGGCGAACTCGAAGAGGCGGAACGCTTCGCAAATGCCGCTGTGGAAAGGGATCCAGCGTCGGCGGAGGCAGTGCGGGCTCGGGCGCGCGCGCTCACAGCGAAGGCGAGCCCGGAGGAGAGGGTTGGGCTATGGCAGCGCGCTCTGCGCCTGGATCCGAGCAACATGGACCTTTCGGTGCGCCTCGCCATCGCCGCTTCTGAGATCGGTTGTTACTCGATGGGGATGAGCGCGCTCGAGAAAGTCACCGAGTACGGGGGCAATCTGCCTGCGGACTTCCACCTGACGCTCGGCTGGCTCAGGCTCATGGTTGGGCGTCTCGATGAAGCTTTGGTTGAGTGCCGCTTTGCGCAGCTGCTCGAACCGGATCACCCCGGAGTGATGGATCTCCATTTAGCGATTTGCGAATCCGATCCTAAGCCACTCGGTCAGTGCTAGCAGCCAGGCAGCCCTGCCCCGGGGCGCCCTCCGAAAGCCCGAACAGGCCGCTCACTTTTTTTTCAAGGGTGCCTCCGGCGATTACGGTCTTGCCGTGGAGCTGGCGCGACGCTTCGGAGGCCAAAAATACGATGGCCGCCCGTGTCTCGTCGCATTTGACGATCCGAGACAGGAACGAAAGCCCTTGGAGTGGTTCGGCGAAGCGAGCTCCAAGAGCTCGCGGAGGGGTTCCTTCGAAGATCGAGTTCACCCGCACCCCATCGTCCCGAAAATAGTTCGCGAGGTAACGGGTCATCACGATCACACTCTCCGCGTCGAGTTCGGGCACCAGCTTTGAACCGGGTACGACATTGACGATTGTGCCTCCGCCCGCCTGAGCCATGAAGGCGCCGAATACCAGGCTGGCACCGAGCGCGCCTCGCATTCCGAGAGCGAGCTCTGCGTGCCACTGCTCGAGAATCTGGGAATCGCCCGCCGGCGTTTTCGACAGCGTCTCGTCGGGGCCATTCACCACAACATCGACACGGCCGTGTTTGGCAATGGTGGCGGCTAAGAACTCGTGACACGAGTCACGGCGCGTCGGATCGAGGTATCCCGCGCTCACTTCACGGACTCCGAGATCCGAGGCGACGCTCTGCGCGCGGCAGTAGTTCGAATCACCAATGATGACCTCGGCGCCGGCTTCGAGGGCCGTTCGCGCTGCCTCCTGACCGAGGGATCCGCCGCCACAAGTAACGACGACAATTCTATCCTTGAGGCTGAAGCTATCGCTGAGCAGAGGTGAAAGTGCAGTATTCATGCGGTGAGAAGCTCAATAATTATGTGTCTGTGCGATCCGGACGCTGTGCGATGCGGAGCGCTGCGATGGCCAAGTGATCTGTGAAAGTCTGAAGATCGACGGGGGGAGTGGCGCGGGGCGCCGCGGACAACGCATTCGAGCCCGGGCTCTGTGTGCCCCCCGAGCCTCGAAGAGCGTCTCCCGAGCCTCGGGCTGCGTTTGACGAAACTTCCGTGAGGCGCGCGGGAGAGAACTCGAGCCTCGTCGCGCTGGGTTTTCTCTCGCCTGGTTCGAAAATGCCTTCGCGCAAGAGCGCGGCGGCTTTGGTTGATACGGAGCGCACGTAGGCGCTTTTTTCTCCGGTGAAGTAGCCTCCGGCGTGGAGCTCCTCGACGAAGCGGGCGGGATCGCCCTCTTGGGCGGCTTCGAGAGCCTTGGGATACTTGCGTTCGAGGAGGCTGACGTAGTCGACGGCGCCTTCATGGGCGGTTTGATAGGCGCGGAAGCGGTCCCGAATGGTCACCTCGTGGGCGCCGTAGCCCTCGCGCGTCCTCTGGGTGACATGGAGTCCTGACGGGCCCGTGCCTTTGATGCCACCGAAGTTGTAGTTGAACATGGAGCTTCCGCCCCCTGTCTCGTGGCTCCACTGGGCGGTCAGAATCGCGACAGCCTCCGCGGGAGGCGGCGCTCCAAACTGGGCGCTCCAGGCGCTCTCAAGCGCTGCTCCTGCCTCCGCAGCGGAGAGGCGGGTGCGCGTTGCGGCCACAGCTTGCCCCTCTACGGCTCGCAGCTTCTGGGCGAAATCGGGACGAACCGGGGCCCTTGGGCCTTCCGCTTCGCTCGGGATTCCGCTTGGGAGGAGAGCGCCGATCTGCACGTCTCGACTCAAAGCAAGGGGCGGGCCAAACCGCTGCGCTCCCCGTCCTGACTCTGCGCCCACGGATCGGCCGCCTGCTTTATGGAGCGTTGCCATCTCAGTCGCGCTGCCTCACCTGCGAATCAGTCAGTCCCTTGACACTCGCGAGTTGGCCTGACGTCCGGACGTTGACATGGCAGAACCGTTCTGTGACGGCATTTCTGGGTTTTTGCGTGAAGCCCCGGCTGGATGGACTTGGCCCGGCGCTTGCTGAAAGATCGCTCGATGGCTTCAGGAATTTGGGCAGCAGCCTCCGGTGCAGTCTCACAAGTGGCGCTTCTCGACACGGCAGCGAACAACCTCGCGAATGTGGACACCAACGGCTTCCAGCCAGACCGACTCGTCTTTCGCCGTGTCTTGCAGGGCGCGAGCACCGGCGGCGAAGCGCACCCGAGCCTGGAATACGCGGTAGGGCGCACCTCGGCGCACCAGACGCGCGCTGGACGCGCTGTGCCCACCGGCCGCGACCTTGACCTCGCGCTGACCGGTGATGGCCAATACTTCCCAGTACAGACAGCCGACGGGGTTCGCTACACGCGCGCGGGCAGCCTGCAGATTGCGCCGGACGGGGCGCTGACGATGCCAGGTGGCCCCGCCTATCTCAACCAAAACCACCGACCGATCGTCGTTCCCCTCGGAGTAGGCCACGTGAAGATCGAGAACACGGGTGAGCTCTCTTACGATGGGAGGCCGAGTGGGGAGCGGATCGCCGTTGTTCAGTTCCACAATCCAGGTGCCCTCCTCAAAGAAGGGAGCGTCCTCCTCGGTGCGCCTCCGGCGGCGGGGCCTCCGCTGCGCGTCGATGTTCCCTACTTGCAGACGGGCGCGCTCGAGAAGGGGACGGACCAAGCGATGAAACACATGAGCACCGTGGTTCAAGCGAGCCGGGATTTCGAAGTGCTCTCGCAGGTCATTCAAGCCTTTCGGGACGTCGAGAAGAGTGCCGCCAGGGACATCAGCGGATCTTAGTCAATCATTCCAGCGGATTGAACGATCGGATTTGTGAACCGGTGAGGCGTGTGATCGAGTGAGCTCGGTGGATCGCCCGTTCATTCTTCTCGTTGACGATGATGCACTCGTTGCCAAAGCGATGGCGCGTACGCTCGCGCGGGCCGCGGCGGTTGACCACGCGGACGGGATCGCTGCTGCGCTGGAGAGGATCGCGACAGCTCCGAACTATGACTTGATCCTTTGCGACCTATTCCTAGGAGCGGCGCGGGGCACCGAGCTTTATCAGAGCCTGCTCGAACGATATCCTGGTTACGCGACTCGACTTGCATTCATGAGCGGGTTTGGGGAGACGCCGCGGGAGCTCGAAACCCTGCGCCATGTGCCTTGTTTCGGTAAACCTGTGCCCGTCGATGCAGTGATCGCGCTAGCTCGCGAGGGAAGATCCTTGCGGTTCGGCTCGTAGACACGCCGCCGGGTCTTTGGCATCCTCCCGTCCGTTTGGGGATGGGGGGCACGATGCTCACGCCCCTTGAGAGGACAATCGACGATGCTGAATCACTCACGAAAGTTAGGTCTCCTGCTCCCTTCGCTCGCGCTCGCTCTGGCGTGTGGTGGCGGTTCGACCAGGAGGATGGTTGACGACCCGACCGGCCAAGCGACCACGTACGGCGGACCAAAGGAGACCACCTATCACGCCGAGGTGGATACCTCCCAAGGGGCTGCGCAGGTGACAGTTTTCCAGTCGTCGCTCTGTGATGTCATCCCGATTACGGTGATGCAGCGCTACGAGGAGGTTCTCCATGGCGACAAGGTGGTGCAGCGCAACCCGATCACCAAAAAGCAGGTCGCGGGCGATCCGACAGGCACGGTCAATTGCGATCAAACTTATGCGCGCAATGTCGAGGTCTTCCTGGCGGCCGGTGACGGGCGTCACGGCATCGGGAAGACAGATGCACGAGGTGTTGTCGCGGCGGATCTGGCTCAGGTCTTTCAGGTAGCGAACTACGATCAGGTTCCGGACAAGGTCGAGATCGTCTTGCGTCCGCTGCGAGCCCGGGAAGTCGTTTCCGCGGGCTCGGTGTCGCTTTCGGAGCTCAAGCGTCAGCAGGCTCGAGTGGGAGAGCTTCTCGCATCCCTCGAGGAGATTCTCGCCAAAGGCGAGACCGGGGCGAGTCCTGCAGAGATTACGAAGTCTTACGAGCTCTACGCGACGCTTCAAGCGATGGCCCCTCAAGACCCCCGCGTGAAGGGGATCTCGACCCGCTTCTGGGAGCTCTTCTACGGCCGCAAACAAGAAGAAGGCCGCGAGAAGATGGAGAAGAACCTCAAGGCGCTCGGGGCTGCGAAGGACACGCTCAAGGTGATGGGCGATGCGGCGATCCCTCTCTACGTACAGGCAGCGGTCAACAGCGGAACGCTGGACTCGAGCGCTGTCGAGTGGTCGACATTGAGGCTCATCTCGGCTTTGCGCGCCGCTCCCACAGTGTGTGCGAACTTCAGCTTCGGCAGTGTAGGAACTTATGGTTGGCCAGCGGACGCGCGCCTGGCAGCCTCCTATGTGAACTTTGCCCGGGGTGATGGTTACTCGTCGGTTCTGTCGCGCGCCTGTGGGCGCTAGCGCTGCCTGAAAACAGCGGCGAGATGCGCGCCGGGGCGTCCTCTGGGGAGGCTCTCGGCGCGCTCGCTTTTTGGGGCTCCTTGACCCTGCTAGCCGGAGCGGCGATCGTGCGCCTTGGTGTCCCTCTGGGCTTCGGCGCTACTTTGGTCCGGCATGTGGGGAGCGCTCTCGGCCGCAGCGTCGCGACCTATTGCGCTGAATGTCGAGGCTCGTGAGGCCTGCATTTCGAAGACTACCCTGGCAAAGGAGCTCGACACCGACCTCGCTCCTTACACGTTTCGCCCGACGGGGGATGCCGAGGCGACCTTAGTCGTGATCGCAGAGGAGGCGATGGGGAACGTTGCGATCACGATTCGCTTGGCGCGCCCCGATCATGAGCTATTTCTTCGTAAGCTCACGGCCCGGGATTGCGAAGAAGCGCGCCTCGCTGTGCGCTTCATTGTCTCCGTCGCCCTCGGGTTTGTCCCGGGTGAGGGTGCAGCCTCGGGCCGTGGACCCGGGTCTGGGTCTTCCGCTGATGCGGTTGGTCCGACTGGTGGAGCGAACAAAGAGCCTGGCTCTTCGGGGGACACGAGAAATGATGTGAGTGGCCGAGGAGGCGTGCCTGTCGAAGAGGTGCCTCGGTTACGTGCCGAGACTGCGACCCGAGCTCGGCGCAAACCTCGCTCGGAGCCGCGAGATGAGGCGTCGGGCGACGCATGGCTGGGGGCGGGGGTCGTCATTCGCTCTGGAGCTGCGCCCAGCCCCCTCTTGGGCGGGAGCTTCAGTGCGGGGTGGGGACAGAGGGACGTAGGGGCGTGGTCGCCCGCTTTGGGTCTCGAGCTGAGCTACGCTGCAGCCCTCCCCACGAGTGGCGCGCTCGGCACTGCGAACTTCGAGAGCGGGAGGTTCGGGCTCCTTGGCTGTCCAAGTCTGTTTGCGATCGGGATCATGCGGGTTCGGCCCTGTGCGGCGTTTCATGCGGGGTTTTTGCGCGCCGTGGGCTCAAATACCTTCGAGGCAGCGAGCGTCACGCGCCCTTGGATCGACATCGGACTCCAGCTCGCGCTAGCGATTCCGCTCTCCTCGCGCCTCGACTTGGCGCTCGTGGGTGAGGGGCTCTACTCCTTCAACCGCGACACTTTCCTCTTTGATTCCGAGGTGTTCTTCAAGGTGGAACCGATTTCGGCCGGAGGCTCCCTCGGCCTGGTGTTACATTTGTGGTGATCGATTCGCGTCCTCTTTGCATTGTCCCTGGGAAAAGATGATGGTCGTCGCTGAGCCCGCTCTCACCGTGAAGCCCGTCGACGCTGCGACGCGGGCCCATTGGGAAGCGCTCTACATCGCGCACCATCAGGTCGTTTGGCGCACGCTCCGGCGCATCGGGTTCTCTCCTGACGCCGCCGCCGAAGCTACCCAACAAGCTTTTTTGATCTGCGTGCAACGCTTTGAGGATGTCCGCCCAGGCTCGGAGCGCGCTTTTCTGTTTTCGACGGCGATCCGAGTTGCAAAGACCGTTGCCCGCAAACATCGGCGCATCAGTTTCGAAGAAGAACTTGAACATCCCGATCTCGGAGTGTCCGCCGAGGCGCTCGATCGCCGCGAGCTCGCAGTGAAGATCTTGGATCGCGTTCTCCGTCAGCTCGACGACGATCTCGTGACCGTGTTCACGCTCTTCGAGATCGAGGGCTTCAGCTCTCCTGAAATAGCTGAGATCCTTGATATCCCGCTCGGAACAGTCGCTTCGCGCCTCCGGCGCGCTCGGGAAGGGTTCCGGAAGGCGGCTCGTGCGGTGGAGCTTGAAGGGCGAGGCAAGACGAGCGGTGCGGTGCATTTGCAGGTTGCGAGGAATGAGACATGACAGACCCGATTCGACTGGTCGAGAGCGGGGACCTGAGCCCGTTTGAGCATGAGCTTTTGGAGAGCGCTCGCTTCGAGCAGCCTGATGCTCGTCTGACCGCGATCTTGCTCGCGGGGACGGGCGCGCCCGTAGCGCTGCCAGCTTCTGGGCTCCTTGAGGCTTCGATGCGTCCGGGCGCCGGGATTGGTTGGTCGCGGGCTATGCTCTTACGCGCTATCACAGGGGTGGGCCTCGGCGGAGCTTTGACCGTAGGCTTGCTTGTGGCTCGTTCTACGCCTGAGGGTGACGAGGGTTGCGCAGGACAAGTGTGCGCTCAAGAGCCGGTGGCACCCGCATCTCCACGTTCTGGCTCTCAGCCTTCGGCCACGCCGGTCGAAGCCTCGAGGTTCAATGCACCTCCGGAGATCACTGTTGCGTCGCCGACCGAAGAGGTCGCACCTCCCGAGGTGCAGAAGGCCGCGCCGCTCAAACGCTCGAGCGGCGCGAGCTCGTCGAAAGTGAATCCGGCGCAGTCTACGCTCACGGAAGAGATTGCCGCTCTCGAGCCGGCGCGGGTTGCTCTGCGCTCGGGGGATACGTCCCTCGCCTTGCGCGTGCTCGCGCGATATCATGCCCGCTTCCCCACCGGAGTCCTCCGGCCTGAGGCAGAGGCCCTCTCGGCTCAGGCTCGGGAAAAGGCGAGCGGCGCGATGACCCGTGATTCTTCCGAAAAACCGAAATGAGATGGAGGTCGCCGGTCCTTTGGGCGGTGCTTCTCGGAGCCGGTGAGCTCGGGGGCTGCTCCTTCGGGGCCGACATTCGGCTCGGGGGAGCTGCGCCCACGGGCGGCGATTCTGCCACTGATGGCGGGGGAACGTCCCTCGGCGGCGAAGCCGCGGGCCCGAGCGACATTGGTGGGTCCGGGAGCGGGGGACGCACGTCGGGCGGAATGCACGCTGGAGGCGCGGCGGCAAGTTCGGGAGGCCCCCCTGACGGAAGCGGCGGACTCGGAGGTTCCGCTCCGTCCTTTACTGTGACAGCCACGAACATTCGCCCGCTCACTGAGATCAACGCCGAACAGAAGGACGATAACCCCACACTCACAGACGACGAACTGCTCGTCTGCTTTACATCGAAACGCCCGACTGAGACCGGAGGCACCGATGTTTGGTGTAGTGAGCGCTCATCGACGAGTGAGCCTTTTGGGGAGCCTCACGAGCAGAGCTCCCTCAACACACCCGGCTTCGAGAGCAGTCCGTCGCTCGGTGCAGACGGGCTTTCGATATGGATCGCGTCTGATGTCGACGGTGACATGGACATTCTCGTCGCCTTCCGCAGCGACCGACAGTCGGATTGGGGCGAGCTCGAGCCGGTCCTCGAGCTCAACTCGACCGCGGACGATTTGCCGCGACCCCTCGCGCAAGGTGGGCGTGTGATGCCGCTCTCATCGCGCCGGGATCACTCCCAATACTGGACCTATTTGGCAGAGCGTCCGAGCCAGAGCGAGCCATTCGGTGAGCCGCGTCTGATCGAAGAACTCGCTGAAGAAGGGTGGAGTTTTGTCGACGCCTTTCTGCTCGAAGACGGACTTACGCTTTTTTTCACAATGGTGGAGAGCGACGGGAAAGGCGATCTCTACGTGGCGCGCCGCGACTCACTGGATGCCCCCTTCTCGGAGCCAGTGGAGGTGAGGGGCGCGAACACCGACTCGGAAGAACGAGATCCCTACGTGAGCGCCGACGGAATGAGGCTATATTTTTCCTCCGACCGTGACGGAGAGCTGGACTTGTTCGTGGCCGATCTCGAAATTGTCGACGGATGAGCAGCGGCGAGTGTGCTAGAGATCTGGCCGTAAAATGATCGGCCGTCTGATGGAACGAAACCACGCTTCAAGTTTGCGCGCTATCTGTCTCACGGGTCTCTTGCCCTGGCTCTTTCTCGCTTGTGGGGAGAGCGAGCAGAGCAGAGGCGCGAGCGATGGTGATGCCGCTGCCGGGGGGACCATTGGCGGGGGCGGGGCGCCGGGCGTGGGAGGTAACGGCACCTCCGCGGGAGGTAACCCCATGGCGAGTGGCGGCTCGTCGGCAGGTGGGGCGATGATCTCTTCCGGAGGAGGGAGCGCCGCAGGTGGTACGAGCGATGGCGTGGGCGGGGGAGCGACCGGCGGCGCTTCGGGTGGAGCGGAGAACACGGGCGGAGCGGAGAACACGGGCGGGGCACCGAGCGAGGGGAGTGGCGGAGGCGGTATGGTGGAGCCCTGCCCCGCGGATGCGACTTTCTGTTCTGGCTTCGACAGCGCGGAGCTTCCGGATGGTGCGGTGTTCCGTCTGAATGGTGACCCGGCGACGCCCTGGACCGCTTATTTTGAAGTCGATTCGACAGTGAAGCGCTCCGGAGCTTCTGCCCTTCGTGTGAAGTCCGTGGGAGAGGCCTCCGCGGCCTACAAGATGCTGTCGGTGCCGTCCGGAGGAGCCAATTTCTGGGTGCGCCTCTACATCCGAAGTGATGTGGTTCTCGGCCACGAAGAACACAACGTCTTCGGTCAAGCCTCGGGCTCGGACGATCCGAACGACGGAGTTTCCGTCGAGTTCGCGGAGGACGTCGGCATTTCCTTCAACTCCCAGGATGTCGTTCGTTGGCCCGATGGCTATGGACGCCTGCAGGCGGGCGGTACGATGCCGTACGCGTTGGCCGCCGATACATGGCATTGCGTCGAGATCCATTTCGACGGAACCGCGAGAGCTCAAGAGCTCTATGTGCGTGGTGAGAAGCTGATCGATGCGCCGGACTATCCTGCGGCTTCGAAGGCGTTTACGCGCTTCAAGTTCGGCTATAACGCTCTCCACTTCACGGAGAGGAAGGTCTGGTACGACGACGTCGCGGTCGGCCCCACGCGGCCCGGCTGCCTCGATTGAGGGAGACGGCGAGCGCGCGTCCCTCGCGGTGGAGAGCGCTCGGGCGGCGCGGCGGACGCGAGATCATCGAGCGAACTCGAGTCGAGCGTGAAGAGGAGAAACAAACGCTCAAGGGAGCGTTTCGATGTGTTGCGCGAGGCGCAAGGCGAGAGCGGTCAGGGTCAAGGAAGGATTTGCGGCTGGGGAGGTCGGGAAGACGCTGAGATCGCAGACGAAGAGATTGTCGTGGCCCCTGAAATTGAGATTGGTGTCGACGACTCCTTGTCCTTCTGATCCGAGCCGCAATGTTCCGACTTCATGAGCCACGCCGCCGAGCGCACCTGGGGTCAGAGCGAGAGAGCCACCTTCGATTGGCTCGCCTCCGAGCGCAGCGATGACCTGGTCTTTGAGAGCATTGACCTCGGCCCAAAAAGGGTCTGCTGCTGGGCTCTTTTGCATAAAAACTTGAGGTTTCACGTAGGAGGGGCCCTCCTGCTTGACCCAGTTTCGTTCGACGAGAGGCGCGTTGAAGAGAAATACGATCTCGCAGAGCATCGTGTCTCCCTTGAGAGCGCGGTGGCGTTTGAGCGTATCGGGATCGAGGTACCGCCCATGGTTCAGATCCGCGCCGAGCTCGAGCAGCACGTTGTAGGGATGGGAGGTGGCGCTCGAACTTCGGTGCCGAGATAGGGTCTTGCTCGAAGCGTCAGGTCGGTGCCAAGGCTTGCCGGGCGGAATGGCGAAATGGGTGAAAAGGACAGGGTGATCCGTGATGCCTTTGCCCACGAGCCCGTGGGGATCTGAGAGGCCGCTCAGTTGCGCGAGTTTTGCGCTCTCTACGGTTCCCGCAGAAAGGATGACATACTTCCCCTGATAACGACGAACGCGCGCTGCGATGAGATCTATGGTCTCGACTGCCGTCACGCGGCCATTCGGATCGGTGTGGAGCGCTGTCACCGCGTGATTCAGGTTCACCGTGCATTTCCCGAGGTCGCCCGGGTCCGCGGAGATCCTTCCTTCTGTGAGCAAATCAGCTGTCGAGAAGAGTCCAGGCGCGAGGGTTCCCCGCGCGTCGTTGACCTGACGAACAGCCATCGGCGCGTCGAAATGGACGTAGTCGTTCCAGGTTTGATTGAGCCAGGACTTGATCTGAGTCTGATAAGGCGCCGGAGCGGGCGGCCAGTACATGAGGTCTTCCGCTTGTGCGTAAGCGACGTCCTCGAGCGCCCAACGCACCTCGTCGGGCCAGGTTTCGAGCTCCCACCAGGTCATGCGCGGAATGAACCCGCCCCAGAAGACGCTGCGTCCGCCTAAGTTGAAGGCCTGAGCTCCTTGGTACTCGGAGCCATAGGCGTTTTGGTAGTTGACGACCTTGTATTCATCAAACAGGGCCCAAAGGTGTTTCTCGAACTGACCGAGCTGATATTGCCTCGGGAGATTGGCGGTGTGGGTCGTGAAGAGCGCGCTGCCCGCTTCGAGCACGAGCACGTCCAGGCCCGCGTCCGCGAGCTGATCGGCGACGACGCCACCGCCGAGACCGGAACCGATCACGATGACGTCGTAGAAATGGTTCTCATCAAGGTTCGGGGCGAAGAAGCGCTGCTGGAAGCTGCCATTCTCGGTCAAGACCTCGCCGAGGGGAGGAAACTGGACCTGCCCGTCGGCGACCACGAAGTCGACCCCGGGCCCCCGCGGCGGAAGGAACAGATTGTCTCCGAGCATCCAAACTCCCTCGAGCACCAACTTGAAAGCAGTCCCGTTCGGGTAGCGGTCTTCGTCGAGTTCGAAGTGCCAAGCGTCGTCCCGGTAGTGCCCGGCAATATCCCGGTTCCAGCCATCGACCTCACTCCGGAGAGTGAGCGTGATATCCGGTCGGACTCGTTGAGTCTCCCATCGTATCGTGATCATGGTTCCCCCTTCGGCCCACGCCTATTGTGAGCCGCCGTCCTGGGAGTTTAGTCGGGGACCCGAAAACCGGAAAGTGATGCGCTCGCGGCTGCCGGGAGCGCGCTGGGCGTGGTACGAGCACCGGGAGGAGGGGAGGGCTGCTCGGTGCTTCGACGCTCGGGTTCTGGACCTGCCGACGCGTAGGGATATGCCCCACAAAGCGACCTTGTCCCCTTCGACAAAGCAGGACCTTCAGGGGATAAAGGATGGATACCTTTTGATGCAGCCGCGACGCCTCGGAGTTCTCCTCAACGAAAGCCGCTGTGCTTACAGCTACGCCATGGCGGATGAGCTGGACCTCGCCGCATCGTCGCGCGGGGTCGAGCTTGAATACTTGCCCGTCGCCTGGGCGGGCGTCCAAGAAGAGGCAGATCAGAACGACCTTTTGCATCTCCTTGAGCACACGAAGCAGTTTGACGGCCTCGTGATTCTCTCGAGCGTCTTCAACCACAACGTGAAGTCCCTGAAGCGTTTCACCCAGACATGGTGGCCGCGGCCCGCTTCGAGCATTGGATTTCGCCTCCCGCTCGTGCCTTCGGTGCTCGTCGACAATCGCCGCGCCATGTACACGGCCACGCGTCACCTCATCACCGAGCACAATCGGAGCAAGATCGTGTTCATTCGGGGGCGTTCTGACAGTCAGGAAGCCACCGATCGCTACTTTGGCTTTCGTCAGGCGCTCCGCGAGAGCAATATCCTTGGCGACAGTGCGCGTGTTCTTGAGGGCGATTTCACGCGGCAGAGCGCAGTCGCTGAGCTGAGTCGCCTTTCAAGAGCGATCGATTTCGACGCAGTGTTAGCTTCGAACGACGAGATGGCTTTGGCCGTGGTGACCGAGCTTGAGGCTCGAGGCCTGAGGATTCCCGAGCAGGTTTCCGTGATTGGTTTCGATGACGTGCCTGCAGCTTCCAAAGGGCGAGTTGCTCTGACAACCATGCGGCAGCCCTTCGATCTCGTAGCGCAGAAGGCCATTGAACTTGTGCTCGATCAATGTGAGGAGGCGCATGTATCGACCATCAGCGAAGTTCCCGTGCAGTTCATTCACCGAGCCTCCTGTGGCTGTGGGGTGAAGAAGAGCCTCGCCGCTGAACGCTTGGCTTAGGCTCGCAAAATCCGGAGACGTGTTCGGGAAGAAGCAGTATTAGTGCCGTTCGACGATCACGGGCCCGGGTGCGGAGGAGGATCGTTCCGTACGGCGCCACTGTGCGGCGCGGGCCTGCTCGATGCGCTCTGCGGCTCTCCGGAGGAACTCCGCTTCGTTGGCCGTTAAGTTACCGTCACTTGTTGGGTAGCGTTGCGCGCTCCGGAGGGCGAGCGCTTCAGGGGACAGTAAGTGGAGCGCGGCTGAGAGACCACCGCTCTGCGAGTCGCGCGGACTCGGGGCCGGAAGGGAACCAAACACGAGGCCCAAGCCGAGAAGGAGAGAGAAGAGTCCAACCACTTGAAGGGGTGAGGCGCCTTCGAGCACACCTGCCAGCGGAGAATGCTCGCTCCCTGATGTGTCGAAAAAAGGCGAGAGCGTGAGCGCCGGCATATGGGCGAAGAGGGAGCGACTTTCTGAGGAAGGATCAGTAGGCTCTTTTTCACGCTCCCCGCTCTGCCCCTGAGCTGAGATGTGCTCGGGTGTGGCGCTCATGACTGCGTGCTGTGGCGCTCCAGCGCACCCTGAGCACACAAGAAGTCCTAGGGTGATCGCGATCACGAGAGGTTTCCAAGGGCACAAAGGATGACTTGTCATGGCTTTTGAACTCACTTCGAGAAGTGGAGTAGCAGGAGTCATGCCAGTCAGAGCGAGACCTCTCACGCGCTTTGTTTCTGCTTGTTTTCGAACGGACGTTCTTGGCGGATACGTTGGACAGCGCTGCGGACGAGCTCTGCGTCCGGGTCGCTCACGCCTTCTGTCGAAGACCGGTCCTCATCGAGAGGAGTTCCGCGCTCTGATAACATTCTCACGGCAGCTTCGAGAGCTTGATTGCGCTCAGCGAGGTCACGCTCATAGCGATGTCGACGAGTGAGCGCCCAAGCCAGGGCGATGAGCAGTAGGAGGCCGAGGCCGAGGGCGACCGCTCCTGCGACGGTGAGCGTGGTCGCGCCGTCCTTCGCGAGGGTGTCGACGGCTTGCAAGACATTGCCCTGATCTGCTGGAATCTCGCCGCGCTCCCTTTGAGAAGTGACCTCGTCGATCGCGTCTTGGAAGCCGAGTGTGGCCTGTTTGGCGAGCTCGCGAATGCGTCCGAGGTGTTCGTCGCTCAGGGCCCGTTCCACTGACGAGTCGACGAGCGAATGAACGACAGGAACGAGCGCTGCGGCGACCTGCGCACTGCGCTCCTCGTCGTTCATCGACCTGGCCCAGCCGTCGGTTGCTCCCGAAACGACTTTCTCCGTGACCTCTTCCACGCGGGCAGGTTCGATCGCAGCCACGACCCGGTCCTGATTTCGCTCGGAGAGGGCCGCCTGGATCCCACTTTCGACTGCCTCAGGTGTGGCATCCCGCGCCACCCGTTTCGTGAGTGACGCGCAAGCCAGAGTAGTGAGGACCAGTCCTAGTGCACCGAGGGCCTGGAAGAGTGGGGAGATAGTCGAGCGGGACATGAAGGACACGAGGGAAATCCCCAAAGGGGTGCACTTCCCGTGCCATGTGCTGCGTGCCCCGAGGGGAACTCAGTTGCAGGTGCCGGCCACGATGGAGGCCGGACGGACCGAGGTGTTCTTGATGCTCGCTGGATGTGTCACAAGGACCTCTTCCGCCCAGGCGCCCGTCCAGCTGCCGTAGACGCCTCCCTCGGCCATGTCGAAGGGACCATCCTCTTTGCAGTCGTTGTTCGGCACAGCGCCCCAGGACCAAGCGAGCCAACCAATCCCGGCCTTTTCTGCTTCTTCAAGCAAGACCCCATAGGCGAAGGGCTCCGCTGAGCATTGACTCACGGCATGGTGAGCGAACTCGCCCACGATGAGAGGCATACCGGCGGCGACCGACTCGGCGAGCTCCGTCTTGACGCGGGTGCCTTCGGGGTCGTTCCACCACATGTGCACGCTGAAGAGGAGGTTGGACTCTGGGTCGTGGGCGACGAGAGCTTCCCAAGAAGCTTGCAAGACGTTGATGTTCTGACCCCAGGAGGGCGCGTCCAAGATGAGAGGCAGGATAAGCCCTGCGTCACGCAAGCGGGTAATGGCGGGCTCATAGGCTGCTTGGAACTGGGCAGCTGTCACATTTCCATCGCCCGCCTCGTTGGCGATGTTCAAGAGCAAATCGGCTTCGTATTTCTTCAAGACGGCGAGGATCTCGGGATTCACCCAGTAGTCCACGACCTCGGGCAGCTTCGAGAGATCGCCCGTAGCGCTATGGTGTTCGACCATGGGGATGAGGTGCTCAGCGAGGGCATTGGCGATCGCCGTGTCGAGCTCGCCTGCGGTGCCCTCTTCGTTCCAGACGATGCGCACGACGTTCGCTCCAGTTTTCGCGATTTCTCCGAATTCAGGATCGCCATCCTTGCCGGTCGACCAAATGATCATCTCATTGACGCCTCGGAGCACTACCTCTTCGCCGCACCGGTCGAGGAGCCTCGTTCCTTGGACGCGGAACGTACCTTCCGGGGCGGCCCCGCCGCTTCCGTTGCCTCCGCTTCCGTCGCCGCCGCTGCTCGAGCCGCCCGCGCTCGTTCCTCCAGCAGAACTACCGCCCGCGGCCTCTCCTCCTGAGCTCGGTCCTGCCCCGCTCGAGCTGCCTCCGCTTCCGTCCGAACCTCCTGCCGGCACACCCCCGCTCCCGGGGGCCCCACCGCTCGCCAGGCCTCCCGAAGCGGCGCCGCCTGTGCCTCCGATCGACTGGTCGGGTCCGGAGGAACAAGCGAGCCCGGTGCCGAGACCCAGGACGAGGATAGGGAGCGAGCGAAGGAGCTGCGACGCGCGAAACATAGCGACCGGATAGCGGGGACTTCCCGGTTCCTCTTCGCATCTCTTGCGTCCCGCTTCGCGTCTCTGCACGCTCCAGGGACAATCGGGGCGCGCGGTCAGGGTGCGGCCGAGCGAGCGAAGAACGCGCTATTTTTCAGGGGTGAGATAGAGTTTCGGCGAGCGGCCGAAGCGAGCCGAAAAGACGCGGTGGAACTGGGAGTAGGACCCGAAGCCCGCCGCGAGAGCGAGGTCCATGAGGGACAGGGGTTGTCCTCGTTGCTCCGCAGAGTCGACGAGCGCGAAGAAACGCTCGAGGCGTTGCTCCGTGCGATACTCCTGGAGTTTCTTTCCGACTTCCCGCTGAAAGGTGCGGCTCAAACGCACAGCCGAGATGCCGAGGCGCTTCGCGAGGTCTTCCAGGGAGGCTCCAGGGTTCGCTCCGAGAAGCTCAAGGCAATCAGCGATCTCTGGCGAGAGCGCCGGATTCGGAAGAGGGGAGGCGCGATCACGAGCGGTGCGGAGCCCGGGCGACAAGAGTGCGGCGAAGGTCGCGAGCAGTTCTTGTTTCTCGACGTCGAAGGGCGCGCCGTTGAGAGCGGCGTCGTTGTAGAAGAGCCCGACGGGTTCGCCTTTGTCTACGATGGGAGTCTTTACGAACCAGCCTCGGCCGATGACGCGAGTGTGTTCTCCTTGATGAGCGACGTGGGGCGCGTTGTCGTAGACCTCGAATGCCTTTTCGCCAGCGACGAGCGCGGCCCACAGCTCCTCATCGACTGGGTCGACAACATGGCGGATATGCCGCTCATCGACGAGCGCGCCGAGGGCGTTCGTTCCGATCAAACCCGAAAGCCACTGGCCGCTCTTGCTCCGGAGAAAAAGGGCGATGCGGTCGAGGTCGAGGACGCGACGGATCGTCTCGACCGCCGTCCACCCGTACTCAAGGAGCGGGGCGCCCTGGGGCAGGCGGCGCGCGGCGAGAAGCGTCTCTTGGATGCGACCGGCGGTTGCTTGTTGGGTCGTCGGTCGGACGGCGAGCGCCCCTTCGATGAGGGGCCAGTCGACTTGTCGCACCTGAGCCATTCGGCAGCTTCAATATGACCCGGGGCGGGCGCCTTGGAAAGCGCGAGGGTGAGTTCTTTAAGCGACGCTCTCGAGTTCCCCGGCTGTTTCGGCGGGGAGCGCTTGGAGCGCAGAGAGCAGGGCCCGCGTCTCGCTTTGGAGTTCGGCCAGCACGGCGAACAGGGCGTCGGGGTCCGCGTCCTTCTGGCCCGCCCGTACCGTGGCGTTCAGGGCGAGCAGATCTGTCTTGCGCGCCCGCTCGATCAGTTCACTCAGGGCCAAGCGGCCCTGGGGACGTGACTTATGATTGGCATCTTTTTTCATGGCGATTTAGCTCGGAAGGGTCGGGCAAAAGCTCGAGTTGACGAGGTAAGGCTCAAGCGCCGCGAGGCAGGCTTCGAACTCAGGAAGAGCGCCCGTGGCGCCGAGGTTCATTTCCTCGGCGACGGCCGCTACCAAAAACATCAGGCGGTCGAAATGCTGAGGAGTGACGGCGAACCCGGCCACGACGCCTTGGGGGGAAGGGCCGCGCCAACTTCCAGGTCCACCTGTCAAAACGGAAAGGAACTTTTCGAGCTTTTCGATGAGAGGCATGGGATTCGTTCCGTAGAAGAAAGCCTCAAGGACCGGGTCGCTGAAGACGCGACTGATGAGCGCTGTGGTGAACAAGCGGATCGCAGGGGCGCCTCCGAGCCTCTTGTACAAAGAGGAGTCGAGCTGTGGCTTCGTCCCTCCACCTGTCATCTGAAAAGACTCCATAGCACGTGCCCTTCAGATTCAATTGACGTTCGCGACCTGTTCGGGGCGGAGCACGAACATGAGCTCTTTCTCTTCCGGGATCACAAACTGGATGAGCTTCCGAGCGAGCTTCGGCATCGTAAGAGGCGGCGGTGCGAGGCGACTCGTCGCGACCTCGCGCACGTCCAGGATCGAATCTGCCACGAGCGCGAGGGGGCCTTCGGACGTCTTGAGCACGAGGGTCGCGGCTTCGGCGGTCGGTTCGACAGCTGGGAGTCCGAGCGTGCTTTTCGGGTCGATGGCCGGAATCGGCGCGTCTCGATAGCTCAAGAGGCCGAGCAACGCGCTCGGCGCCTTCGGCACGGAGCGAGGGGTCTTGGGCGGCAAGATCTCGAGGACGTCGTTGACGTCGACGGCGCACAGTTGGCTCGAGAGACGAAAGGAGAGAAGACGCGTCATTCGGCTGGTACCTGCATGGGCGGGGGAAGTTGACTCGGAGCATTGGGCCCGACGGCCATGCCGCCCGCGATGGCGACGCCTTCTGGGTCGAGTAGGAGGGCGACGTCACCGCTCTGGAGCTGGCAGGCGCCCGCGTAGGTTTTCACGCTGCGCAGGACCCGGGGGGGCGGCAGGCAGGACACGTCGACAGCGTCACCGACCTCATCGACGACGAGCCCATAGGTCTGATCGCGGACGTGCACGGGCAAGATGGTCATGGAGCCCGCGTGCTCGTTGCGGGGAGCCCCGAGCACGTCGCTCAAGTAGATGAGAGGGAGCAGGCTCTCGTCGACGCGGATGACGGGCGCACCGCAAGCGAAGCTGATCTCTTCTTGGGCCTGCTCTTCCGAGAGCACGAGGGCTTGAGAGACGTGATTGTCATTGAAGACGAAATGCTCGGCTCCGAGGCGCACCGGGACACAACGGCTCGGCGCGGGGATTTCAAAGTTGTCTTCCCGCGAGCGGGCTTCTTGGGTTTCCCCGCGGGGGAGAGACTGCTTGAGCGCTTCACGGAGCGTCTCGGCGAGGTCATCGACGACGACGCTCAGATGGTTCGCGCGCTCTGCCAGGGGAGCGTCTTGCAGTCGCTCACTACACTCGAGCAGGGCGTTGCGGGTTGCACTCAGATCTTCGACGGTCTGAGCGAGGCGATCGAGCGGATTCGTCTTCATCTTGCGTGGGCTCACTTGGGGGTCGGGGCGCATGGCGCCCGTGGGTGTGGACACTGTCGGGTGCCACTCGACCTCTGGGGATGTGCAAGGGCGGGCTCCCTGTAGGTTCGACGCTGCGCTGCTCACTTGTTCCATCGTCGGTCCACTTGCTTCTTCGTCATGCGACAGTACGGACCCGGGACGTGAGTCATTAAGGGGCTTTCACCTCGAACAGGGACGGATCCGGGGACGTGATCTGGAGCTTCCGGGCCCTGTCCGGTCAGAAACTTGGAGGCGGGGAGGGGTTTCGCTCATCATGGCGAGAGCGGTCCCCGTGAGCCGCCCGCGCTGACGGATTCCGAAAGGAGCGAAAATATGCGAAAATTGCCCGAATTTTTCAGCCGCGCCTCGCGACGGGTCGTCAGACTCAAGTGTCAGGTGGTACTCGAACGGGATTTTCGTCTGGTAGCGGATCGTATCCTGGACCTCTCGACGAGCGGCGTCCTTGTCGGACCGGCGGACCCCGTGCTCACCGGGGAACGGGTGTTGGTGTCCTTCGAGCTGCCCGAGCGTCGAGGTTGGCTCGACACGACAGCGACGGTGCAGCGTGTCCTACATGGACGCCGTCCCGGGGAAGCGACGCGCATGTTGGGCCTGTGCTTCGATCCGCTGGGTCCCTATGATCGCTATCGCCTCCGACGCGCCATCGAAGAGCGTCCCCCCATTCCCGTGGGAGCGAGGCCCGGGCGTCGTGCCGCTCGTTTCTCCCCCGCCGACCTCTTTTCGTTCAGGCCCGCGCTCGAGTGCTGAAGCGCGCGGGGATCTCAATCGGATCCCCGCGCTCCTTGAACATCCGCGCCACGCACCTCCGAAACCGGCTCTGGCGCAGGTGACTCAGCCCACCACGTTCTGGGGCGAATCGTCGAGGAATGCTCGAATATTCTGGACGGTCTGCGCGAGCAGGCGCGCACGGGCCGCGCGTGTGGCCCAGGCGATATGGGGTGTAAGAATCGTCCGTGGCGCGGAAATGAGCGGATGATCTGGGGGCGGCGGTTCTTGCGAGAGGACGTCGGCGCCGAGGCCTGCCAGGTGTCCGCTATCGAGGGCCGCGCGAACGGCGCGCTCATCGAGGAGGGCGCCCCGCGCCACGTTGATCAAGTAGGTACGTGGCTTCATCTGAGCGAGAGCCTTCGCATCGATGAAAGCCTTCGTCTCCGCCGTGAGAGGGAGATGGAGCGAGACGACATCTGAGCGCTCGAGGAGTTGCGCTTTGCTGACGAAGCGCGGGTCGCCCGGGACGGGCGTCCTACTGTGGATCAATACGCTCATGCCAAAGGCCTCTGCGATGGCGGCGACTCGCTTGCCGATCGCTCCGTAGCCCACGATACCGAGGGTTCGGCCGGAGAGCTCCACGAGGGGCGTGAGGGCATAGGCGAAACTCGGCGCGCGGCTCCAATGTCCCTTGCGGACGTCTTCGGCGTGAAGCCCGACCTGACTCACGAGCTCGAGCAAGAGCGCGATAGCGTGTTGGGCCGTAGAGTCTGTCCCGTAGGCCGGCACATTCGAGACGACGATGCCGCGGGCTTTTGCGGCTTTCACATCGACGTTATCGGTGCCGGTCGCTGTGATGCAGACGAGGCGCAGACGAGGGAGCTCGGCAAACTCAGCCTCCGTCAGGAGGATCTTGTTGATCACGAGCACCTCCGCGTCACGGGCCCGTTCGATCACTTCCTCTGGTGCCGTGCGGCGGTATTTGGTCACTTGGCCCAGGATCTCGAGCTCATGGAGCTCGAGATCCTCACCTTCGGCAGTCGTAGAGAACCCAAGGGCGGGTTCGCTGTCGAGTAGGACGATGTTCAAAGCGTATCCCACACGTAACGCTCATTCTCGAAGGCGTAATCGGCCAGAGCTTTCAGCTGCTCATCGGTGTTCTTGTCGATCTCTGCGACCGCCGCGCGAATGATCCCTTCGACGCGGTCGCCGAAGATCTGGGCAATCGAGATCTCCTTTTCGGCCCCAGCCGCCCCTTTCTCGGAGATGGATCGGGTCACGCGACTGAGTACGCAGGCGAGCACGAAGAGATGGATCATGATGTCCGCCATGCGCGCGGTGGCCAGCTGTTTCTCGATGATCTTCTTGCCGTGCCGCCTGAGCAGCTTGTCGGCAGCGGAGGCGAGCTCCCGCGTGCCCCACTCGAAGATCTCTTGCTCCGCTTTGAGCTCCGGTGCGAGCTGCGTGAAGGTTCTCTTAGCGGCTTGTGTCGAAAGGCCGGTGGCGAGCTGCGCGCGGTGGAGCGCGTAGTCACGAACCACTCCGAACCCTTTGATCGGGTCAGCGAATACGTCTTTCAGGGTCGCCGCAAGTTCCTTCAGGTTCTGGCCGACGTCGTCCATTGCGTTCAGGGCGATGAACAACCTAAGGATGTCGTTCGTGCCTTCGAAGATGCGGTTGATGCGGGTGTCGCGCACGATCTGCTCGTAGGGGAACTCGCGCATGAAGCCGTTGCCGCCCGCGACCTGGAGCGCTTCGTCCGCCGCCGCCCACAGCGCTTCGGATGCGAACACCTTACTGATGGCTGCTTCAATCGCGTAGTCGGTCACTCCTCCGTCGACGAGCCCGGCGACCATCGAAACGGCGGATTCGGCGGCGTAGCAGCTCACCACCATGTCACCGATCTTCTTCTTGATGAGTCCGAACTCGCTGATCTTCTTGTCGAACTGGACGCGGCTTTGAGCTTGTACCGTGGCGAGTTCGATGAGCCGCTTCATTCCGCCGACGGCTCCTCCGCCCAGACCGGTGCGGCCGCTGTTCAGGATGCCCATTGCGACCTTGAAGCCCTTGCCTTCTTCACCGAGTAGATTTTCGGCTGGGACTCGCACCTGATCGAACATCACGGTGGTGGTCGAGCTCGCCCGGAGACCCATCTTGTCTTCGTGAGGTCCGATGCTGACTCCCGCCATGTCGCGGGTGACAATGAAAGCGCTCAGCTTACGGCGCTCGTCGGGGCCGCTCGTCTTGGCGAAGACCGTGAAGAAGTCAGCGATGCCCCCGTTGGTGATCCAGAGCTTTTCCCCGGAGATGACCCAGTGGTCTCCATCCCGCACGGCGCGCGTCTTGATACTCGCGGCATCCGAGCCGGAGCCGGGCTCTGTAAGACAGAAGGCCGCGATCATTTCGCCGGTCGCGAGCTTCGGGAGGTAGCGTGACTTTTGTTCGTCATTGCCGAAAAGGAGGAGCCCGCGCATGCCGATCGAGCTGTGCGCTCCGACGGTGACCGCCGTCGAGGCATCATATTTCGAGATCTCCTGCAGAGTGCGCGAGTAGGCAGCGTTTCGGAGCCCGAGGCCTCCGTGCTCCTCGGGAATCACCAAGGAGAACAAACCGAACTCCCGGAGCTCCTCGATGAACTCAGGCGGAAACTCACCGCTCCGGTCCCAGGCAGGGAAGTCTTTCGCGTGGGACTCGAGGAGCTGACGCAGCGAGCCGAGCACCGTCTCCACTGTCTCTCGTTCAGCGTCCGCCATCTTGGGGAAGGGGAGCAGCTGCTCCTCGTGGATGGCTCCCATGCAGAGCGAACGCATGAAACTGACATTCTTTTCCATTTCTCTTCTCCTTGGCTCTGCTCTCTCTGATGATCTGGCGGGCGGCAAAGGGCAACCCGCGTCAGAAGACAATGTCGATCCTCTCAGGATAACACGAACTTTGTCTCGCGGGAGAACCTCGAGCCGCGCATCTCCTTTTTCGGCTCTGCTTTTCACCGCTCAGCTTCGCTTTTCACCGCTCAGCTTCGGCCGACTTTTGGGTGTGCGCGACTTGTGGGATAAAGTACCGAGGTGAGGCGGACGATGCACTCCGAAGTTGGGCATAATGAAGCCCCGAGCGGAGAGCGCGTGCCGCGCATCTATCGCGGTTGGTACGCTGCTGCGACGACGGACGAGATCCAGGGCACGACGCTCCGCGCCGTCCGCATCTACGATCGAGAGTTCGTCGTGTATCGAGGAGTGTCGGGCCGCCCGGTGGCTCTTGTGGATCGCTGCCCTCACCGCAACGTTCCTTTGTCGCTGGGGAAGCTATCGAAGTGCGGTGAGCTCGAGTGCAAGTACCACGGCTGGACCTTTGCCGAAGATGGCACGCTGACACGTGTCCCGGGACGAGTGGCGCCCTGCGAGAAAGCGAATGCCATCTCCGTTCCCACTCACGAAGAGAGGGGGCTTGTCTGGATTTGGCCGAGCTTCGACGCGCCGCCCTCGGAAGGTCCGACGCTGCCTCCGTGCCACGGAGAGCCTGGCTATACGACGCTGGTGAAGCGCGTGACTGCCCCGGCTTCGCTCTACCGCACCGCGGAAAATGCGCTCGATGTCCCGCACACGAGCGTCCTACATCGCGGGCTGTTTCGGTCGGGCGAGCGTCAGCGAGTGACCGTTACCGTGCGGCGCAATGGGCACAGCGCGGAAGCTGAGTACAGCGGCGAGCGGCCGCCGCGCGGGCTGATGAGCCGGGTCCTCGGAGCCGGCGCAAAAGAGCGGGAGCTCGGACTCGCGGTGCAGCATTGGGATAGGTTCATCCTGCCGGCCACGGTCCAAGTCGAATACCGCTTAGGCACCTCGACTCATTTCGTCGTCACCGCCTACTGTCTTCCACGGGATGCAGAGCACACCGAACTCTTGGCGGTGGCGACGTTTCGCACGCCGCTTCCGGGCCGGCTGGTGGCAGCCGTTTTGTTCCCTGTGGCCCGATTTGTGTTCGAACAAGACCGAAAGGTCCTCGGGGCTCAATCGCGCGCTTTTCGAGACAATGTCCCCGAGTATCATTCAAGCGAGCTCGACGCTCTCGGCCAGGAGATCTGGCGTCTGCTCTTACGCGCTTCGCGCCGTGAGAAGGAAGGGGGCGACCTGGCCGCCGCTGAAGCCCGCGAGGGAACAATTGTGCAGACGTTCGAGCTCCTCGCGTAAGAGGCGGCGAGAGAAGGAAATGCAGCGTATCGGGCCGGTCCGGTGCGTCTTCGGGGGCTATTCTTGTCGCGGCGACGCCGAGTGCTATAGCCGGCCGCGTCATGCAGGAGTCGACGTCCCCGGTTCCGGCCGAGTCCACCGAAGTGCGCCTGATCATCACTGCGCTCTCCGGGATCGTGTTTTTGTTGGTCGCGCTGGTCGTCTACTTTCTTCCGGGCGCGACGGACCATGAACGGCCGAGTGTCCTGGCGAGTTTGAACGCCTTCTTGAACGCGTGCGCGACGGTCTTCCTCTTGCTCGGATTTTACTTCGTCCGCCGCGGCAACCTCGTCTGGCACCGTCGCAGCATGCTAGCGGCGTTCGGCGTATCGAGCTTGTTCCTGCTCACCTACCTGCTTCATCACGTTCGGGTAGGTTCGGTTCCGTTTCAAGGCGAAGGATTCATCCGCGTCGTCTACTTCTCCCTGCTCATCCCGCACATCATCTTGGCGTCCATGATCGTCCCAATGGCCCTGCTCACGATCTACCGGGGCTGGACCGATCGGATCGCTTTGCACAGGAAGATCGCGAAGGTGACTCTTCCGATCTGGCTGTTCGTCTCGACGAGCGGCGTCGCGCTCTACTTCATGCTGTATCATCTGTGAGCGGGGCTCAGGGTGAACAGGAGCCCGTGAGACGAAGATGAAGGCTGTCATTCAGCGGGTCAGGCGCGCCTCGGTCCGGGTCGGGGAGGAGATCGTCGGGGAGATCGGTCACGGACTCTGCGTCTTGGTCGGAGTCGAGCGCGGCGATGAGTCAGAAGACGCGCAGGAACTTGCACGAAAGCTCGTGAATCTGCGCATCTTTGAGGACGAGGCGGGAAAAATGAACCTGAGCGTGAAGGACGCTCTCGGCTCTCTGCTCCTTGTCAGTCAGTTCACGCTCCTCGGCGATACACGCCGGGGGCACCGCCCGGGATTCTCTCAGGCCATGGAGCCGGAGGGGGCGGCGAGTCTTTTTGAGGAATGTGTGGCCGCGTGTCGAGCTCAGGGAGTCCCTGTCGCTACGGGCCGCTTCCGGGCCGAAATGCTCGTCACACTGGAAAACGACGGCCCGGTAACGATCCTGATGGATACGCGAGCGCGGGCCGGAGCTTCCTGAACGGCGTCAGACGAGCTCGCCGCTCTTCGCCTTGTCGATCCATTTGCTGATTTCGCGCTCGATGATCTCGATCGCCTTGCCCTGGAAGGGCCGCAGCAGAAAAGGCACGTCGAGCTCGATGTCGATGGTTGAGGGGCGGACCGAGACAGATCCGTTCAAGGTCATTCCCTTGGCGGAGAAGGCCACCTGGGCCTCGTCGTCGCTTTTCCACGTCGTCTTCGGGCTGAACTCCGCGAAACGGTCGGAATAGTTGCTGAAGGCAGCTCGGACGACCTGGCGCGCCGTTTCGAGACCGAGGGAATGGGGGACGGAGTGCTTCATCGCGCCAGAGGGTCTAAGGGAAACTGTCTTGACAGGCAACCGCCTGGAGCAGATACGTCCGCCCGTGATCGGCGTAGATTTTGGTGGCACAGGGATAAAGGCCGGAATCGTAGAGGGGGGACGGGTCCTCCAGTCCTTCGACGAACCCACCCCGACCACCGGGCGGGCCGAGGATGTGCTCGATGCCATTGCTCGCGCCGTGCTGGCCCTGACGCCGACTCCGGGAAGTGTGGGCATCGCTATCCCAGGGGAAGTGGACTCCGAGGGTCGCTGCTGGGGTTTGCCGAACGTTCCCGGTTTCCGCGGCGTGAACCTGGGCGTGCGCTTGAGTGAGAAGCTCGGCTGCCCGGTTGCTGTTGAGAACGACGCGACGACAGCGGCGCTCGGCGAGTACCTCTGCGGTCATGGGACGCGCTTTCCGTCGTTCTTGATGGTGACTTTGGGCACGGGCGTCGGCGGTGGCCTCGTCCTCGGTGGACAGCTCTACCCGGGAGCCAACGGGTTCGCTGGAGAAATTGGTCATATCAATGTCGATCGCAGCGAAGGAGCGCCCCCTTGTGGCTGCGGCCGACGCGGGTGTCTCGAGACATACACAGGGACCGCTGCTCTCAAGCGGATGTTCAAGACGTTTGGTGGCTATGACGTCTTTGGCATTAAGGAAATTGCGGACAATGCGCGCGCGGGCGGACGCGCGGGTCTCGACACGTTCCAGGCCATGGGGGAGTGGCTCGGCCGGGGCCTTTCGGCCATTCAAAACACGCTGGATCTGAACGCGCTGATCTTTACCGGCGGAATTTCGAACGCCTTCGATCTCATCGAATCCTCACTTCGCACGGCGCTTCGCGAGAACTGTGTTGCCGAGCCGCTCGCTGAGGTGCCCCTCGTGGTGAGTGAGCTTGGAGCGCAGGCTGGCGTGATCGGTGCAGCTCACCTGCCGCAGCTCGGAGCCTGAGAGGCGCTCGGGGCGGGGCGTCACCGGAGCGGTGCGTTCACTGGGCGAATGCGAATGAAGCCGGGGCCCGCCTTGACGCGCGCTTGACAAGCGAGCCGGCTGTTCGGCGGACCGTCGAGCAGGTCGAGAAGATCGGCCTCCGCTTCGGAGGGAGGCTCAAAGAGATCTGCTCCTTCGAGGATTTCGATGTGGCAGGTGCCACAGCTGGCGGAGCGGCAGGAGAAGGGGATCGCTGCCAAGACCTGGTCGCAGACGTCGACGAGATCGCCGCCTTCTGGAACTTCGGCCCATTTCTCCGACAAGAGCCCGACGGCTTCGAATTCGATGGAAGGCATGAAAACGGGGCGGACTCTAGCGACCGACTCTCGACTGGCAAGCCGAACAAGCTGGAGAAGAGGCCGCCCCTCAGGCGAGAGCCGAGCGCGGGTTAGATCCCCGATTCGGCCGGGGCCGCTTCGCCTTCTGCGGACAGGTCGTACAAGATGACCTCGTCCTTGCTAAAAAGCGGAATCAGAAGGCGGTTTCGCCCTTCGTCGTATCCGATGTCAGCGGGGGTGGCGACGCCCGTCACGACCTCGATGAACGTCCCGCTCGGGCTGCCGCAGTGCACGCTCGACGTCTCCCAGGAGGACAAGCACACTCGCCCGTCCTTCAGGCGCACGACGCCGTCATTCTGTCCGGCCACCTTCAGTGCGGACTCGCGCTTCCCCTTATCGGAGACCCAATAGAGCTCCCCGCTGCCGAAGGTCACCACCCAGGTCCCGCCCGCGTCGGGGAGTACGCCGTTCGGATGGCCCAGGTCTTTCTCGGTCGTGAGCTTTCGAAGAGCCCCGCTCGTGATCTTGAACACAGCGTCCGTGCCGGAAGCGGAAAAATCGGGCTTCAAACCAGAGTCTGTCACATAGAGACTACCGTCGGGTCCGGCTGCGATGTCGTTCACGAACGTCGCGCCGGGGATGACGATTTCCCCGCGCGGAGCGCCCGTCTTGGCGTCGAACATGCGGACTCGATCGAGGTCAGCCACGTAGAGCACGCCACCTGCGACTGCGAGGCCTTTGGGGGCGTTGAGCTGGACGGCGGCGTCGGCTCCATCGATGAACTTTAGTGTGATCTCGCCGCTCGGGGTGAGCTTCGAGATGAAACCGTTATCATCCTTGTCCGTCGGTGAGCCATTGATGTTACTGATGAAGTAAACGTCCTGGGTGGGATCGTGGACGACACTCTCCGGCGTCTGAAAGCCGACCTTGGCGAGAATGACGACTCCGACGTCCTCAGGTTTGGCGACGGGGTCCGGATCGACTGGCGGAGGCACGTGCTCGGGTGGCGGCTCCGGGGGAGGCGGCGGCGAAAGTGCCCCTTCACTGCTCGCGCTCCTGCCACCGCAAGCGGTAAGGCACGTCATGAAGCCAATGGTCAGGTGGGTGAAAGTTCGCTGCATCACGTCTCCGTTTCTGGAGCCCAGGCGACCTCCTGCCACCTCGCGCTCCTTCACTCACCCTGGAGCCTAACGCGATCGGGGCGTCCTGCGCGAGGGACTCACGTCAGACCAGTTTCTAGCCGGTTTCGGTCGCGCGTTCGGATGTGTTCCGACGAGATTCGATCGATCTTCAGGGCGCTGGCCATCTTCCGACTGCCTACGAGCCGTGTCATGGTGGAGTTCGTGAATCCTGCCCTCATCAACGTGCCCATCGAACCGCTCGAGATGACTCAGAAGGCACTCGTGCAGTCCTTCGTCAACCACATCCAGCACACACAAGGCAAACACCCGCGCGCGGCGACTTCCTTGGACCATTTCGTGGCCACGGCGCGTTCGGCGCGCGACCGCATGTATGACCTTTGGACGCGGACCTGGGAGCGGCGCCGGCTGCACACGAAGCCCAAGTACGTCTACTACTTGTCGCTCGAGTTCTTGATGGGCCGTCTCCTCTCCGATGGGCTGATGGCGCTGGGCATCTACAAGGAGGCCGAAGCGGCGCTCGCTGAGCTTGGACTCGACTTGGAGACGGTGCTCGAGCAGGAGCGCGATCCGGGCCTCGGCAATGGTGGCCTCGGTCGCCTGGCCGCCTGCTTCATCGACAGCCTGGCTACGCTCGGTATTCCCGCGGTCGGGTACGGACTTCGCTATGATTACGGCATCTTCCGTCAGGACATTCACGAGGGGCGTCAGCACGAGGCTCCGGACATGTGGCTCCAATACGGGAGCCCCTGGGAAGTGGCTCGTCCGGAGCGAACCTACCCCGTCCGCTTTGGCGGCCGGGTGATCCAATACACAGGGCCGAGCGGCCGGCTCGTCCATGAGTGGATCGATTGCGATACCGTGTTCGCCATGGCCCACGACATTCCTGTCCCGGGCTACAAGAACGGCGTCGTCAATACGCTCCGGCTCTGGAGCGCTCGCGCTAGCCGCGATTTCGACATCTCCTACTTCAACGCGGGAGACTACGCGCGAGCTGTTGAGCGTCGCAGTCACGACGAGAACATCACGCGCGTGCTCTACCCGAACGATAACCACGAGCTCGGCAAGGAGCTCCGCCTGAAGCAGGAGTACTTCCTCGTCTCGGCGACCTTGCAGGATTGTGTCGCTCGTCACCTCGCAACCCACGGCGACATCCGGACGCTGTCGGCCGGAGCCGCATTCCAGCTCAATGATACGCATCCCGCACTCGCGGTGGCCGAGATCATGCGTATGCTCATGGACGACCACGGTTTGACCTGGGACGAGTCGTGGAAGGTCACGCGCGCCTCGGTGAACTACACGAACCACACGCTTCTGCCCGAGGCGCTCGAGAAGTGGCCCGTGTGGCTCATGGAGCGGCTGCTCCCTCGCCACCTCCAGATCATCTACGAGATCAACCATCAGTTCATGAGCGAGCTGGACGTTCGTTATCCGGGCGATGACGATCGCAAGCGGCGCATGAGTCTGATCGAGGAAGGTCCGACGCGCTTCGTACGCATGGCGAACCTGGCAGTGCTCGGGAGCGCAAAGGTCAACGGCGTCTCGGCCCTTCACTCACAGCTCCTCAAGGAGAATCTGTTCCGCGATTTCGAAGAGTACGAGCCGGGCAAGTTGACCAATCAGACCAACGGTGTGACCCCGAGGCGCTGGATGCTCAAGTGCAACCCGGGTCAGTCGGAGCTCCTCGATCGCGCGCTCGGACAGGGCTGGGAGGTCAATTGTGAACGTCTGGTTGGCCTCGAGACCTACGCGAGCGATCCCGCCTTCCAGGCGGACTTTCGCGCCGTGAAGCGAGCCAACAAGGAGCGACTCTGTGACAAGCTCTGGCGCGAAGCGGGAATCGAACTCGATCCTTCGTTCATCGTCGACAGTCAGATCAAGCGCATCCATGAGTACAAGCGCCAGACCCTGAACGTGCTCCACGCTGTCGCACTCTACCAGGCGTACAAAGCGGATCCGAAGCTGTGCGCTGAGGCTTTGCCGCGCGCCTTCTTGTTTGCGGGTAAGGCGGCGCCTGGCTACGAGACGGCCAAGAACATCATTTGGCTCATCAACTCGGTCGGCAATATCGTCAACAATGATCCGGCGGTTCGCTCGAAACTACGCGTCATTTTCGTCCCGAACTACAGCGTCAGTTGGGCCGAGACGATCATCCCGGCGACCGAGATCTCCGAGCAGATTTCAACCGCAGGATATGAGGCCTCAGGCACTGGGAACATGAAGTTCGCGATGAACGGTGCGCTGACGATCGGAACTTTGGACGGCGCGAACGTCGAGATGCGCGACGCGGTTGGTGATGAAAACATCTTCATCTTCGGGCTCGAGACGCACGAAGTCGAAGCGGCTAAACGCCAGGGTTATAGTGCGCGTCAGCTCTACGCCTCCGATCGCACGATCCGTGGGGTGATCGACGGCATCATGCATGGCCAGTTCAGTCCGGATGAGCCGAGTCGTTTCGTGGGCTTGATGGAGGGTCTCTTGAACCATGACACCTTCCTCGCGCTCGCCGACTTCCGGAGCTACCAAGCGTGCCAGCGGGTGGTGGCCGACGCTTACCGGGACGTCGAAGGTTGGACGCGCAAATCGATTCTGAACGTGGCCCGCATGGGCTTCTTCTCGAGCGATCGGACGATCCGCGGCTATGCCCAGGAAATCTGGGGCGTGTCCTCGCTCGTTTGAGGAAAAACCAGCCGGAAAAGGGCCGGGGCGGTGTTCATCGACACGGCCCCGGAGCTGTGCCAATAGGACGGCCCTATGTCCCGTATCGCCGCCAAATTCGGTGGAACGAGCTGCGCTAGCGCCGCCCAAATTCGGAAGGTCAAGAGTATTGTCGACGAGGATCCTCGGCGACAAGTCGTGGTCGTCTCGGCACCTGGTAAGCGCGTCAAGACGGAAGCCAAGATCACCGATCTGCTCTACTTATGTGCTGAGACGGTCCAGATCGGAGCCGACGCTCGCGGTACCTTTGACGTCATTGCCGAGCGCTTTCTCGAGATCGAGCGAGAGCTCGGCGTCGACGCGGGCATAGCCGCGGAGATGGAGCTCTTCTGGGAACAACTCAAGGCTGGTGTGACGCTCGATTTCGTAGCGTCGCGAGGTGAATACTGGAACGCGAAGATCGTTGCGCGCTTCCTCGATGCGACCTTCATCGATCCGTTGAAGTCGATCTCGATACTGTCGAATGGGCTCGTGGATCCGGCGACCTATGAGGCGCTGGGCGCCGAGCTTCAGCCCGGACGCCGCTATTTGATCCCCGGCTTTTACGGGCGAGGTCCCGACGGTCAGGTGAAGACCTTCTCGCGCGGTGGCTCGGACATTTCCGGAGCCATCGCCGCACGGGCCATCGGCGCCGTCGTCTACGAGAACTGGACGGACGTCTCCGGATTCTTGATGGCCGATCCGCGCATCATCGACGGGCCCCGTCCGATGGTTGAGGTGACCTACCGTGAGCTCCGCGAGCTCTCGTACATGGGCGCATCGGTGCTCCACGATGAAGCGACCTTGCCTGTGCGTGAGGTGGGCATTCCGATCCAGATCAAGAACACCAACGAGCCTTCCCACCCCGGCACGCGCATCGTGAGCCGCCTGAGCGATCAGGAAGAGAAGAGCACGGCCATCGCGGGCATCGCCGGCAAAGAGACTTTCTCGATGATCTGCATCGAGAAGAGCCTCATGAACAAGGAGGTCGGGTTCACTTACCGTGCCCTCGGTATCCTGCAGCAACGTGGCCTTAGCATCGAGCATGTTCCGTCCAGCATCGACGGTCTGAACATCATCTGTGACTCGGAGAAGCTCCTGCCCCAGGCGGATCAAGTGCTCAAAGAGATCCAGAGCCAGCTCTCACCGGACAAGGTGACTTTGGTGCGTGAGCTCGCGCTGATCGCGATCGTGGGTGAGGGCATGAGCCGCACCATCGGCATCTCCGCGCGGGTGTTCGGTGCGCTCGCTCGGGCCAAAGTGAACGTCCAGGTCATCAACCAGGGCGCGAGCGAAGTGAACATCATCGTCGGCGTGGCTCCGGCAGACTTCAAGACCGCGATCGCCGCGCTCTATCACGAGTTCGTCGACTCGAAGAGCGGTCAGCCGCGCGTCTGAGAGGGCGGCGGGCCGACCTGTGCACTGCGCACGAGGTTCGGTCCGCTGCGCGCGAGCAGGGAGAGTACGAAAACGAGTAGGACGGCCGTCGACACCGAGAGCACGACGGCTGGATCGCTCATGCCTTGTCCGTGCTCGAGGCCGAGCGCACCGGTGAGCGTCTCGCTCTCCATGTGCGCGAGTGCACAGCGAAAGTTTCCCCCGTCGATGAAGTCCGGGAGACGATCTGGGGTGTCCGGGCCGAGCGCGATGTTCCACGCGGGGTCCTTTTGGGCCGCGAGGCGTTCGGGGCGGATCACTCCTTGAAAGCCCCAGCGTGCGGGGATAGCGAGCATGGGCCATTTCAGCCACGGCACCGTCGTCACGGGCACCATGAGTCCTCCAAGCACCACCTGGGGGATCAGCGCGATCGGGGTGAGCGCCATGGCAGCTTCGCTCGTCTTGACCAAGCTCGAAATCAGAAGGCCCAGAGCCACGGAGCAGATCGCCGTGAGGCAAAGAATACCAAGCTCGCTTCCAAAGGCCGCCGCTCCGCCCCCCAGATCCAAGAGGAACCAGAGCAAGCTGAGCAGCGCTCCACACTGCAAGATCGAGAGCAGCGAGAGCACGATGAATTTCGAGGCGATGTAGTTCGTTGCGCTGAGGTGCACCATGCGCTCGCGTGCGTAGATGGCTCGTTCGGATACGATCTCTCGGGCCGCGTTGCTCGTCCCGAACCAAATGGCGCTCACGACCATGAAGAAGAGCGCGGGAGCTCGGTCCGTTGCAGGTAAGATGCGCTCAGGGAGTCCCGACAGATCGAGGTCTTGCCCGGCGAGGGCTCGAAGTTCATCGAGTGCTCCGTAACACCATGCGGGAGCAGCTGGCTTCTGGTCCCCGAACACGAGTCCGAGCAGCACTCCGATCAGAGGAGCTTGCAAGAGCAAGATGGCAGTGCTCACGGAGTCGCGGAGTTTGATCTTGGTGTAGCGCCCGATCAGGATGCCGAGTGCGCGGAGGCTTCGCGCGCGGCGGGGAGCGGCTTTCTGACTGACCTCGGTGGAGAGAGGGGCCCGGCGCCCGCTCCGCATCTCGCGAGCAATGGCGGAAACCTCGTATTCTTCGCGGTAGAGAGCGGAGACGGCGGCTCTGGCCTGCGCGGGCTCCATTGCGAGCGTCTTCTGACGCTCACGAAGCTCCGCGAACATGTCGCGCGGGTTGTCGATGTGGGCGCGTTCGAGCGGTGGGCGCCAGGATTCGAAGAAGGCGTAGGCTGCGGTCGTCGGTCCGAAGTAGAGCGGGACCCCGCCGGGCCCGAGGATGAGGGCGAGGTTGAAGCGTTCGTACTCGCGGCGGGCAGGTTGATGGATGGTTGCGATGATGGTCTTGCCGCTTTGGCTGGCGAGACGCTCGAGAAGGAGCACGAGCTGCGCTGTGTCGTCGGCGGCGAGTCCGCTCGTAGGTTCGTCGAGGAACAGGAGAACGGGATCCGTGACGAGTTCCATCGCGATGTTGACCCGCTTGCGCTGGCCACCGCTCAGCACCTTGGCGTCGGGTTTGCCGATGCGGAGGTGAGCCACGTCGAGCAAGCCGAGTTCCTCGAGCGTGCGCGTGACGCGCGCGTCAATCTCCTCGGGGCGGTAGTCCGCCGGCAAGCGCAGCCTAGCGCTATAGGTTACGGCTTCACGCACCGTGAGCTCTGGGTGCACGATATCGTCCTGGGGGACGTAGCCGATGCTACCCCTGAGGGAGCTGAATACGGCCTCGAGGGGCCGACCGTTGACGCGAATCTGTCCCGAGGTTGGCGCGAGGGCGCCGGTCAGGGCGTGCAAGAGGGTTGTCTTGCCGGCGCCGCTTGGCCCCATGAGAGCGATCAAGTCGCCCGGGAGCGCCTTGAAGCTGACGCGCTCGAGAAGGAGCTTCGAGTGGCCAGGCCGCAGTCGATCGGGCACGACGATCGTGACCTCGTGGGCCTCGATCTCAAAGGAGGGCTTGAGAGCGAAGCCCTCTTCGTCGATGACGGAGAGGGTGACCGAATCCCCATCGACGCCGAGGCGCGTCGCGATGGGTCCGAGGTGGATCTCAGCGCCTGCCTGGACGACGCGGCGCTCCCCGGGGCGAAGACGGGCCCCCTGAACGAGCGTCCCGAGGTCGCTTCCGGCGTCTTCGAGCAAGATTTGACCCTGGGAAACGATCAGCGTCGCGTGGTGGGCCGAGATTTGGGGGTATTCGATGACGATGTCGGAGTCCCGCGAGCGTCCGATCCGAAAGGAGCGTGCCTTGGCCATCTGCACGGACCCGACGACGGTATGGTGGCGGCGCCGAGGCCGGCTCGGCCCCGCCGAGTTTTCGCCTCCGAAGGTTGGATGAACGGGCTCCGGAGGAGGGCCGAGACCGAGCTCGTGTAGGACCGTGAGGGCCCGGATCGATAGAACCGTCGAGCCGAGCGCAATGGTTGCGTCGGGCTCGATCGTGGTAGCCTCGTTCGGTGAGAGCAAGCGCTCACCGACGCGAGTGCCGCTCGTGGAGCCGTGATCTTCGATGAGAACAGGCGCACCGGGGAAGGGCGGGAACTGGACGGTGGCGTGACGGTTCGAGACGCTCGGATCCAGGAAGAAGAGATGACACTCGGAGGGTTCCCGGCCGAGTACGATCTCCCCGAATGTAAAGGGGAGTTCTCCGCGCCGGCATTGCATCTGCAAAAGGACCGGGTGAAGCGGATCGAGCAGAGAGTGATGTGTTTGGTAGACGGCGAGCGGGTCGAGGCGAACGGGCGCGCTTCCGCACGCAACACCATTTTTCTGCCAGTCACTGCCGGGCGCTGGTATGAGTGTCAGCGCGCCAGCGCCGCTGTGCACAACCTCGCCCTCGAGAGGCAATACCGCGTCTCCGAGCAGCCGAATATCGCAGCTATCCCGTGATCCGATGGTGATGGTCTGTACACCGAGGCGGATCTTCGAGGTCATGGACGGATGAACTCGACGCGGAGGAATTCGGGGCCGAGCTCAATCTTATCCTCGTCTCGAACCTCGACGAACTTTCCGGAGGCGATGCGGTCTCCGCGAACGCGAGTTCCCGAGTGCGAATTTTCGTCGCGCACGAGCAGTGTGCCGCCTTCGATCCGGAAAGTCGCATGAATCCCGGAAACCTGCGGGCTATTCAGGACGGCTGTCGCTCGGGAGCCGTCGCGGCCGATCGTGAGTTCACTGTCTGGCAGGACGGTGAAGCGCTCACTCTTTCCGTGGAGGACAACCCGCGCCATCGGCTGCGGATCCTTCCGAGGGCTTCTCTGACTGATCGGAGCGGGCGTGAGGTAGGGAGAGCCTTCGATGCGGATCCCGGAGTAGGTCGTGAGCGCGGTCCTGCGCCTCGAGATCAGACGAGCGAGTCCGAACCAGATCAGTGTGAGGATCAGCGCCGCTGCCCCGCCGAGCACCCAATACCAAAACTTCGAGATCGGGCGCTTCATGGCTTTGACCTCGATGGCCGTGCCCGCGGTGAGGCCACTCGAGCGCTTTGCCTTGCGATCGACGATCACGAAACGGGCCGCCTGTCGCTCGCCGGCGCCGTGCAGAATGCGATCGGTGTCGGGGACGCGAAACTCTGCGAAGGCTTCGTTTGCTGCGACAGCGGGGCTCCTCATATCGAGGGCGATCAAACGCTTGCGCACGTCTTCGTAAGAGTTACTACCGCTTGTTTGCAGAGAGTCGGGCAGAGTTTCGCCGGGCGGAAGGAAATAGACCTCGGGGCGGCTGAGATCTCCGCCCCAGCAGAACTGACCGAATACCTTGAAAGTTGAGCCCGGGAAGAGGCCTCCCGCGGCGTCGATCTCACGGCGCGTCGTCGCGAGGTCGACGTCGAGAGGCCAGCTTGCTGGATCGAAGCCGAGCGGCACGTCTTTGAAGGAGGAGTCCCCGACGATCGGCGGGTCGGCGCCGGGAAAGATCAAGGAGAGCGACTGAGTGAGGGTGCTGGCGACGCAGGCGAGGCGAAAACGGGCCACGAGGAGCGAGGCGAAACGAGCGCGGACCGCATCGACGATGCGCGGCGCGCGGGCGGCCTGGCCCTTTTGAACCACGCTGAAGAACCCGCCGATCTCAGGATTCGCGAGGTTGCGCATGAAGTCGCTGGCGAGCTGCGCGTGTTCAGCGTAGCCCGTGGGGGGCGTCATGATCGCGATCGTCGGAAGCGGCAGCTTCGGGAGGAGAGCATCGCCTTCGCCAAACCGTCCCGCCGTGAGGTAGCGAGAGAGCTCAGAGGCGCCGGGCCCCGTCGTCGCCGGGTCACCGCCCCCATAGCCGCTCGAGAGGACGAGAACGGCCTGATGGAGCGGGAGACGCATCCCGCTCGGCGGCGAGAGCGTGCGGAAGGAATCCTGAATCGTGCGCTTGAGCAGAGTGAGCAGGGGTCGCGTTCTGTCTCTCGATTTGACGACATCGCGCGTCTTGCCGAGAACGCTCTCGGCCGCGTCGCGGCCGGACTGGGTCTGCCAGCCGCTGTCGCCGATGACCTGTTTTTCTCCGAGAACGACGACGTTGACGAGATCGGTCGCGGCCAGTGCCGAGACGAAAGTGGTGGCGACCCGATGCAGCTCTTGGAAGCCAGGTTTGCCGCGTTCATCGGCGTCGAGCACAATGAGCCAAGCTGTACCGATGCCTGGCTCGTGGACCGCGTCGCCGAAACGGGTCACGCTCTCAAGCTTGGCCGGAAACTCCTCACCGTCGATGCGCACCGTGAGCAGGGTCTGCTCCGCCGGTAACTTGTAGGGGCGATAGAGGGCTTGAGGCGCCTCCAGCGCGTCACTTTCGCAGTTCAGCGCCTCGGCGCCAGTCAGCCCGGCGCAGTGCCCTGTCACCTCACTGATGCGTCGGGCCTCGCTGAGATCGACGATGGTCGTCAGGATCGGCGCGCCGCTGCTCGTGACGGTCTCTGGATCGACGCGCAGGATCCTCGCTGCAGGGGTCGCGAAGGCGACCGCCGGCAGCAGTATGAAAATGGCCCAACAAATGGCGCCGACGGAGCGCATAGCGGCCAAGTATAGGTGAGGATCGGGCATTTCGACCCCAATTCTTGAGATCGAAGAGCCCCAGGGAGCGAAAAGGACGACTTACTGAGCGGAGTTTCCGCGCTCCAGCTTCGCGCGAACGCGAGCTTTCTTGCCGGTCAGGTTGCGCAGGTAGAAAAGGCGCGCGCGACGCACGATGCCGCGGGCCTCGATCTCGATCTTCTCGATGCGCGGAGAGTGCAGGACGAAGGTCCTTTCGACGCCGACGCCGAAGCTGTTCTTGCGCACGGTGAACGTCGAGCGAGCGCCTGCACGGTGCCGTTTGATGACGAGACCCTTGAAGAGCTGAACGCGGGTCTTGTCGCCTTCGACGATTCGGTAATGAACTACAACCGTGTCGCCGACGCGGAACTGGGGGAGATCAGTACGGAGGTACTGAGACTCGAGCTTTTCGATGAGGGTTCCGCGGGCTTCTGTGGTCATGTTGAAGAGCTCCAAGGGAAGGAGGGGGCGGTAAGTATGCACTTCACGAGGACTTCGTCAACTGATCGCGGCTCAGATCGGCAGGGGGCGGTCAATGGCGCTCGTCTTCGAGGATCTTACATCCCGAGACCTCGGTCACCATGACGTTCTTCTCGACCACTCCATCGGAATTCGACGGAGCTGAAAATTTGTCGGCGGGGGCCCAGCGGAGCTTGGGGTCGGACCACTCGGCCAAGAAGGATGCGCGACAGGAGACGATGAAGCGGGCGAGTTTGGTCTCCGCGACGCCTTGGGGAGGTTCATCGTGGAGGCGGGTGGCGATTTCCGGCTGGGCCCAGAGGCCTGACGCGTAGAGCAGGAGCCCGTCCGTAGTGCGGTAAGGCTGCAGGATCGTCGCCTTGTTGTCGTCGGTCGGCGCGTCGTCGGCCCGCGGGAAAGGCTCCCCGTTGCCTTTGAACTCGCAGTGGGCGCCGCTCGGGGCGACTCGATCGTCCGCGCAGCCGAGCTTCTTGTAGTCGGCGGTGATGACGGTCAGGTGCAGCTCCTGGCTGCTGCCTATTTTCCACGATGATCGCTGGGCCGAGGTCGGAGATTTGCGCGTGATGAGGGCGCTCAGAGGACTTACGGGCACGATCACCATCCCCGCTGTCAGGATCGCGGCGATGAGAAGGCGACCGCTGAAGACCTCGTTTTCGGGCTCCGGCGCCTTGGGCTTCGAAGCGCTCGACTTCTTCTTTTTCGGGGCGAGCGCCGTCTGGGCGGCGGGAGCATCCTTCTCTATCTCGGCCATTGGCCGCGATTCTTATCACGACCCGCGCGACCGCGGCTCCCTTTTTTTGGGGGCGCAGTCAGGCGGCCTCAGCCGGGGTGGCCGGCCCGGGGCGCAGCCGAGCTCTCTTTGGGGGGGGGGGCGCTGAGGTCGTGAGCTCGCCTTTGGGGAAGAGCGGGGCTCGTTGGATCGCTTCCCGGCGGGGTCCCGCCTTAGAGGCAGTCGGCAAATGCCTGCTCGCGGAGCAGCGCGCCGAGCACCTCATGCCCCCGGGGGCCCGGGTGGAGGCCGTCCGGGCGTGGCATCTCGAAGTCGGGGCATAGCTTCTCGGGCTGGCCGCAGCTCAGGTGTGGGTAGGCGTCGACCGCCACGTCGAGAGTCCCGCGGCTGACTTGCCCGAGAATGAATGTGTTGAGCGCTCGGGTATTTTGACCGCGCTCGGCCGTGAAGTAACGGGAGAAACCGCCCCAGGGCAAAACTGTCACGCCTACTGTCCGAAGGCCCGCGTTCTGAGCCTTCTCATAGATCGCGAGCAGCGATTGCTCGATGCGGTCATTGGTTCGTGACGCAGTGATGTTGCTGTAGAGATCGTTCACTCCGCCCAACACGACAAGGGTGTCGAGACCGAGCCGCTCGCGGGCGGGTAAGAGGTCTCGCTCGAGCCGCACCAGCATCTGGTTTGTCATGTCCCCGCCTTTGCCAAAGTCGTAGAACGAGCTCTTCGGACAAGCTTTGCGGAGATACGCGAGGTAGCGTCCACCGCCGACCTTTTCGTCGCTGATCGAATCGCCGAGCACGGCTGCTCTGTACACACGCCCGGGGGGCGGGGCTGCATTCTCTGGACGCTCTGGGGACTCGGCCAGGACCTTCGGGGCGAGGGGCCGCTTGGGACTCGCTTTTGCCTCGATTGGGCGAGGAGGTTCCTCGCGGACGCGACAACCTGATCCGATGCACGAGAGGGCGATCGCGAGTGAGAGCAGGGGTCGCATCGCTGTTCTCTACATGCGGGCGGGGGCCCGGATCCCAAGGAGCCCAAGGCCTCGCTCGAGCTGACGCGCGGTGAGCGCTGCCAAGGTGAGTCGGCTCTTCTGGAGAGCCCCCTCGGCCTTCAAGATCGGACACGCCTCGTAGAAGGACATAAACGCCTTGGCCAAAGCGAACAGATGGTCGGTGAGCAGGTGAGGTTGGTGGGTGCGACCGGCGGCCTCGACCGCTTCGCCAAAACGAGCGAGCGTCTTGGCGAGCTCGAAGGCAGCTTCCTCTCCCAGGTCGAGCTCGTGATTCGGCTCCCGGATCGTCTCGCCTGCCTTGTCGAAGATCGCGGCGACTCGCGCGTAGGCGTACTGGAGATAAGGGCCGGCGTTGCCCTGAAAACTCACCATCTTATCCCAGTCAAACTGGTAGTCGCTCCGGCGATTTTGCCGAAGATCGGCGTATTTCACCGCGCCGATGCCGACCGCTTCCGCGACGTCGTCAATGGCGCTCGGGTCGAGGCGCAGCTTGCCTTCGGCGACGCCCTCTTCGATGCGACTCTTGGCTCGTGCGATGGCTTCGTCGAGGAGCGAGGAGAGAGTCACAGCGACGCCGTCTCGGGTTTTTAGGGGCTTGCCGTGCTCGTCGAGGATGGTCCCGAAAGAGATGTGATGGGGTTTGGCGCGGACACCGAGTAGCACGCCGAGGGCAAAGAGTTGCTCGAAGTGATTCGCCTGGCGCGCGTCGACGACGTAGAGGATCTCATCCGCGCCGAGCACGTTGTCTCTGTAGAAAAGGGCAGCGAGATCGGTCGTTGCGTAGAGGAACGCGCCGTCCTTCTTTCGGATCAAGAAGGGCTCCGCCTGCTTCTTGAGCCTGTCTGGCGCGCTTTCGATCTCCGGCCAGAACACGCCGATCGCACCTTGGTCTTCTCGGGCGAGCCCGCTTCCGATCGCGCGCTCGACCACGCCCGGCAAATCATCGTTGTACGCGCTCTCACCACGCCAAGAATCAAACGTCACCCCGAGCCGCGCGTAGACGCGGTCGAGTTCGGCGCGTGTTGTGTCGACGAACCTCTTCCAAAGGGCTAGGTTCTCCTCGTTGCCTGCTTGGAGCGCGGCGAGCTCGGCGCGGGCCCGCTCTGCGAAGGCTTCGTCCTCCTTCGCTCGTTGGGACGCGGCCTTGTAGATCCTCTCAAGCTCAGCGATCGGTGACTCGGAGAGCGCTTGAGCGTCGCCGAACTCGCGCATTCCCGTGAGCAGCAGCCCGTATTGGGTACCCCAATCGCCGATATGATTGACGCCGGTCACCTCGTGTCCGAGGGCGCGGAGGATGCGGATCAGAGCGTCGCCGAGGATGGTTGAGCGGAGGTGCCCGACGTGCATCTGCTTGGCGATGTTCGGGCTCGAGAAATCGACCACGATTCGCTCCTTGGCCGTTAGCTGCGGAATTCCGTCGTGCTCGAGGTCGAGAACGTCGCAGCGGAGCTGGGATGCCATCCAGGTTCGCTCAAGGGTCAAGTTGACGAAGCCGGGGCCAGCCACTTCGACCCGCGAGAAGGCAGGGACACGTCGCAGTTCTTCGGCGATGGTCCCCGCGATTTCGCGCGGGTTCTTCTTGAGCTCTTTGGCGAGACTCAGCGCCGCGTTGACTTGGTAGTCACCGTGGGTCGGGTCTGCGGTGGGCCTCAGCTGGGGGGGGACATCGAGCCCAGTCGCGGCGCGCACCGCGTCTTGGGCCAGGGTCTCGAGGGTTTTTTCGAGTTGCATCGCTCAGACGAACGCCTTTCGCCGAGGAAACCGGCGACTTCGGTCCTTTAGGGGCTCCCCGCCCCAAGTTCCAGCTCTTTCTTAGGGATCGAGCTATCGTACTGGCCAAGCCTTGGTCATCGAGGCAAAAGCTGCGCGTGACGCACGTGCTCTACGTCGAGGGTGGCCCGGCCCTCTCGTCCTTTCGCCTCGAAAAGAAGAAGGCGCTCGTTTCTGGTGAAGTACCCGGCCTCGCGGCCTTTTCCGCTACCCTTGTCTACTTCGTCCAGCTCGAGGACCGCTCGGTTGTGGACGCGGTCCTGTCCGAGCGTCTGCTCTCGGTGATCGGCGGGGGCGCACGCCTCGTCACCCCAGAGGCGCGCGCGGGAGAGATCTTCGTCGCTCCGCGCCTTGGTACGATCTCGCCCTTCAGCTCGAAGGCTACCGACATCTTGCGCGCGTCGGGCCTCGAAGGAGTCAGGCGCATCGAGCGCGCTGTGCGCTACGATGTTCGCTCGCAAGGAGAGGTCTCGGAAGCGCTCCTCGACAAAATCGCTTCAGGTCTCAAAGACCGAATGACCGAAACGGCTTTCTTCACGGCCGAAGATGGAGCTCGCTTGTTCCTCGACGAAACGAGGCGCCCGCTCCGCACGATTCCGCTTCATGGCGGCGGAAAAGAGGCGCTCGAACGCGCCAATGTCGAGCTCGGCCTGGCGCTCGCTCCGGACGAGATCGACTACCTCAAAGAGGCCTACCTCGGGCTTGGACGCGACCCGACGGATTGTGAGCTCATGATGTTCGCGCAAGCGAACTCGGAGCACTGCCGTCACAAGATTTTCCGCGCCGACTACATCATCGACGGGGTTCCTCAGACGCATTCCCTGTTCGGAATGATCAAGAACACCTACGAAGCCTGTAAGACCGGCGTCGTCTCCGCCTACAGCGACAACGCGGCCGTCATGGAAGGCTTCACGAGCGAGCGCTTATTGGTGAAGCCGGGGCCGGCGGCTCCTTATGAGCGAGTCGTGGAACCGACCCACATCCTGATGAAGGTCGAGACCCACAATCATCCGACGGCGATTTCTCCTTTCCCCGGCGCTTCCACGGGAAGCGGCGGCGAGATTCGGGATGAGGGCGCGACCGGACGCGGCTCGAAGCCCAAGGCGGGACTCGTCGGCTTCAGTGTCTCGAACCTCGAGCTGCCCGGGCACAAGATGGCCTGGGAGAGCGACGACGTCGGTTATCCGACGCGGATCCGCGACGCGCTCTCGATCATGATCGAAGCACCGCTGGGAGCCGCCGCCTTCAACAACGAGTTCGGTCGTCCGAGTATTGTCGGCTACTTCCGGACCTTCGAGCAGAAGGTCGGCGAGCAGGTACGCGGTTATCATAAGCCGATCATGCTCGCGGGTGGGCTAGGGAGCGTGCGCGCTCCGCTCGCCCTCAAGACGCCGTTCCCCGCGGGTTCGAAGCTCGTCGTTTTGGGTGGTCCCGCCATGTTGATCGGCCTTGGCGGTGGAGCGGCGAGCTCCATGGCCTCGGGCGCGAGCGCGGAAGATCTCGACTACGCCTCGGTCCAAAGGGACAACCCCGAGATGCAGCGCCGCTGCCAAGAGGTGATCGACCGAGCTTCAGCCCTCGGTACGGACAGTCCGATCTTGAGCGTCCACGACGTGGGGGCAGGGGGCCTGTCCAACGCGTTCCCTGAGCTCGTCCACGACGCGGGGCTCGGTGCGATCATTGACCTCGACAAGATTCCGACGGCAGAGGCGGGTCTGTCTCCGATGGAGCTTTGGTGCAACGAAGCGCAAGAGCGCTACGTGCTGGCCATCGCCAGCGATCGACTCGAGCTCTTCGAGGAGATCTGTAGGCGAGAGCGCTGTCCATACGCCGTGGTCGGTACCGCGACGGAAGAGGAGAGGATCTTACTTGCATCGTCTCCGGAGACTCCCGCGCCTGGACCGCGGCCCATCGATCTGGAGCTCGGGATTCTCCTCGGCAAGCCGCCGCGCATGGTGCGCGACGTCCGCGGAGTAGCCCCCCCCCGGGCCAAACTTCGCCCTGATGTGCTCAGCGTGAGCGAAGCTCTCGATCGGCTCTTGGCCCTACCGACCATCGCGAGCAAAGCCTTCTTGATCACGATTGGAGATCGTACGGTGGGCGGTCTTGTGCATAGGGATCAGATGGTGGGTCCCTATCAGGTTCCTGTCGCAGATGCCGGTGTGACCGTGGCGAGCTTCTGCGGTTTCGAGGGAGAGGCGATGGCGATGGGCGAACGAACTCCGCTCGCGTTGCTCGACGGAGCGTCCGCCGCCCGCATGGCCGTGGGCGAATCGCTCACGAATCTCTTGTCCGCGGCGCCTGAGTCCCTCGAGCGGGTCAAGCTGTCGGCGAATTGGATGGCTGCGGCGGGGCACCCCGGTGAAGACAAGACTCTCTATGATTCGGTCCGGGCCATTGGTCTCGAGCTCTGCCCGCAGCTAGGCCTGACGATCCCGGTCGGCAAGGACAGCATGTCCATGCGGACGGTCTGGGAAGGTGGGGATAAGAGTGTCATAGCTCCCGTCTCTCTCATCGTGAGCGCGTTCTGTCGCTTGCGGGATGTGCGTAAGGCGATCACTCCACTGCTGCGCAAAGACCTCGGCGAGACGGAGCTCCTCTTGATCGACCTCGGCCGGGGAAAAAACCGGATGGGTCTGTCGGCTTTGGCCTTTGTCACGGAACAGGTCGGCGAAGAAACGCCCGATCTGGAGAATACGGAGGAGTTCCGAGCTTTCTTCCTTCTCGTGTCCGAGCTGATTCGCGAAGGGAAAATCATCGCTTACCACGATCGCTCCGATGGCGGTCTCCTGGTCACGGCGTTGGAGATGGCGTTTGCGGGCCGCGTCGGGTTAGAAGTCGAGCTGGACAGCCTCGCTCGGGCGAGCCGCGCCGGCGCAACGCCCCAGGCGCTCTTGTTCTCCGAGGAGCTTGGGGCCGTGGTGCAGGTGAAGAAGGCCGATCTGCCGCTGGTCCTTGAGCGGTTCCGAGAAGCGGGCCTCGGTTCCCTCGTTCACTCGATCGGTCGCCCGCGCTCATCGAGCTTGGATGTGACGGTATCCCTCGGGGGCGCTTCGCTGCTCCAGGCGGATCTGCTGGAGCTCCAGAAGAAGTGGGCCCGGACGAGCCACGAGATGAGGCTGCTCCGCGACAACCCGGCGGTCGCGCGCGAGGAGTATGAGTCGCTCTCGGACCTCTCCGATCAGGGTCTTGTGCCTCAGTTGACCTTCGATCCGGCTGAGTCCCTCATCGGTCATTTCATTGAAGCGAGTGAACGACCCAAGGTCGCGATCCTCCGCGAACAAGGAGTCAACGGTCAGGTCGAGATGGCCGAAGCGTTCGAACGGGCCGGCTTTGCCTGTTTCGACGTTCACATGAGCGATCTGATGCAGGGGCGCACCACGCTCGAGCAGTTCGTCGGTTTCGCGGCCGCGGGTGGCTTCTCCTATGGAGACGTGCTCGGAGCCGGCCAGGGCTGGGCCAAGTCGATCCTGTTCCACGAGAAGGTGCGCTCGGATTTCGTGCGCTTCTTCGCTCGCGAGAGGACTTTCGCGCTCGGCGTATGCAACGGATGCCAGATGATGGCCGGGCTCAAAGACATCATCCCCGGCGCCGAACACTTCCCGACACTGATGCGGAACGACAGCGAGCAGTTCGAGGCCCGCCTGTCTTTGGTCGAAATTCTCCCGAGTTCTTCGATCTTCCTGCGCGGCATGGAGGGATCCCGTTTGCCCATCGTGGTCTCCCACGGCGAGGGGCGGGCCGTCTTCGCGAGTGAGACCGCGCGCGCGTCTGCCGAAGTGGCTCTTCGTTACGTCGATTCCGCCGGCCAGCCAGCTCGCCGCTACCCGGAGAACCCGAACGGGTCCCCGGATGGAGCGACGGCCTTTGTGGCTCTCGGTGGCCGCGTGACCATCATGATGCCCCACCCCGAGCGCATCATTCGGCCCATCCAGCACAGCTGGTGCCCGCCCGAATGGCTCAACACGGACCGGGGGCCCTGGCTGCGCCTCTTCGAAAATGCGAGGAAATTCGTCCAGTAGAGCGCTCGAACGGGACGCCAGCTACGCCCCCGTCCCCTGAATCCGGGCTTGACCCCGGGGCCGAGGGGCGCTACCTGGCTCACCCCTTTCCGCCCGAGAACACTCTCGGCGGAGCCCTCGACGCAGCGGCCGTCCAGGGTCTGGCTCCCGGGCATGTTGCCCTGGGGGCTCGTCCCCGGAGCACGTCCCCTGCCAATCAGGAGTAATTCATGAACGAAAACACTGGCCTCATTGGCCGCAAAGTCGGAATGATTCAGGTCCTCGAAGAGGACGGCACTGTCATTCCCTGCACCGTCATCCAGGCGAACGCAGTGGTCCTCGGCAAGCGCACCCTCGACAAGGATGGCTACACCGCGCTCATCCTCGGTCTCGGTGAGCGCAAAGAGAAGCGCACCACGAAGCCGCTCGCGGGCCTGTTCAAGAAGGCTGGTGTCACCCCCAAGCAACTCATCCGTGAGCTGCGTTGCACGCCCGAGGCTCTCGACACCCAGGAAGTCGGACAGCCCTTCAAGCTCGACGGGATCTTCGAGCAGGGTCAGTTCGTCGACGTGCAGGCTGTGAGCCGCGGTAAAGGCTTCGCTGGCGTCATCAAGCGTCACAATTTCAAGGGCTCTCCCGGGTCCCACGGTACGCACGAGTACTTCCGTCACCCCGGTTCAATCGGTACGAACATGACCCCCGGTCGCGTTCTGCCCGGTCGCAAGATGCCCGGTCAGCTGGGCAACAAGATCACGAGCGTTCTGAACCAGAAGGTCGTTCGCATCGTGCCCGAGGAGAACGCGATCTTGGTGCGCGGTGGCGTGCCCGGTGGTACGGGAGCTGCGGTCGTCGTGCGCGGCGCGATCAAGAAGAAGAACGGCGGGCGCGCCTGAGGTTTCCTCGGATCGAATAGCCAACCGTGATGTTCGGCGCGAAGGAGCGGACCTTGAGCCCCTTTCGCGCCGAACGCATTTTGTTCCACGCTCGCGGCCTGCTCATCGTCGACAAGCCCATCGGTGTGGTTGTGCATGGGGGGCGTGAGGGGTTGGGCGAGAGCCTGGTCGAGCGGCTCGGCGCGATCTTGAGCCCGACTGCTGGCAAGAACGAACCGTACCTGGGAGTGCACTCTCGACTTGATGTGGGCACAAGCGGGGCCCTGCTCTTCACGACGGATCCTGCTCGAAACGCGGAGGTGCGGGCCGGACTCGAGGGGAAGACCCTCAGGCGCCTCTACGTGGCCCTCGTCGCGCTCGCTCCGGGCGCGCAGCTCGACACGAGCGGCCAAGTGAACGTGTTTCTGCGCTTCGCTCGGGAAAAGGCAGAGGTTTGTTCAGCCTCTGAGGGCAAACTCGCCATCACTCGCTACCATGTTCTAGAGCGCACCTCGAAGCTCGCTCTTGTCGAGCTCGAACTCGAGACAGGCCGGACCCATCAGATCCGCGCGACCCTCGCGCACCTCGGCGCGCCGATCGTCGGCGATGAGCTTTATGGTGGGCCGCTTGCTCCGCGCGTCTTCTTGCACGCCGCCTCCGTTTCTGGGGCGCCCTTAGAAGAGCCCGTGGAGGCGCCTTTGCCGCGAGTGTTCAAGGAGTATTCCGAGCACGGGCGCATCGCCTTTCCGGCGGAGCTCGGAGAGCTGGAGGCGAGGATTGCCGACGCGATCACTCTTCGAGCACCTCTCGTTCGGCTCTTCGACACGCTGCGTTGGGTCGCCGGGGAGCGAGATCTCTTGCCTGGGCTCGTCGTGGATCAGATCGGCGGGCTCCCGCGGGTGAATTTTGATGCAGGGCCGGCGCCCGATGCGCTCAACTCGATTCTTGCGGCTTACGGGCTGTCCTCGGAGGACGCTCCGGGGGAGCGGATTGGAGCCGAAGGGCCCCTCCGCTTTTCATGGGAATCCGGGGAGCACCCAACCCTCGACCCCGAGGCGCGCGACTTGCGCACAGAGCTCAGCGAACGAGCGCCGCGGCGCGTGCTTTCTCTTGGCTGTGGGCCGGCACTCCTCGGAGTGGCGGCCGCGCTCCGAGCCGCCGAAGGAACCCATGTGGACCTGCGCGCGAGCTTCCTTGGGAACTTCCGGAAAGCAGCGGAGCTCTCGAACATTTCAGGCCATCGCTTCTTTCGCGAGGAGCCTCTCCGTTACGTCGACAAGGCTCTGCGCCGCAGAGAACGTTATGATGCTGTGATTGTCGACGGGAGTCGCCTCGGTGGATTGCGCTTGCCACCGAAACCGGAAGAGTTCTTGAGCGCTTGTCTCGAGCTCATCGACGGGCGAGGAGTATGCGCGATCTGGTGGGGCAAAGGACACCGCCGGCGCGCCTCTTTCATGCAGACCTTGGCGGAGCTCGCCCGGGACAGAGGGGCCGAGAGGGTCCGACGGATCTCGCTTCCGTTCGAGTGGAACGAACCCGAGACCGTCGGCCTTCTTTTGTCTTTTCCGACTATTTCTTCTTCTTGAGCTCGGCGAGTTCCTCGGCAGCCTTGCGAGCCGCTTGTTCGGCGGCTTCAGACGCGGTCTTGGCTTCGGATGCTGCTTTCTCCGCTGTCTCGGCGGCGGCCTTTGCGGCATCAGCCTGGGCGCGCGCCTGGTTCGCTTTCTCCTTGGTTTGCTCCGCAAGGGCGGCTTGCTGGGTGGCGCGCTTCTCGGCCGAGTCGGCGGCTTGATCTTTGACCTTCGCCTGCACTGTCGCCTGGATCGCTTCTCGTTTCGTCTTGTTGGCTTCCTTCTTGGCTTCGATGGCCGCCTTTTGCGTCTCGAGGGCTTTCGCCTTTGCTTCTTCGAGGGTCAGCGCCGGCTCCGCAGGGGGGGTGTCCTTGCCTGGCTCTGTGGGCGGGGTCTTGCCTGGGG
>JAEYYX010000035.1 GCA_023428245.1 Pseudomonadota bacterium | reverse complement strand
CCGAAGGTTCGCGGGGTGCGAGGTCGGGTGCACTCGAGGAGCGAACCGAAGGTTCGCGGGGGGCGAGGTCGGGTGCACTCGAGGAGCGAACCGAAGGTTCGCGGGGTGCGAGGTCGGGTGCACTCGAGGAGCGAACCGAAGGTTCGCGGGGGGCTCGAGAGCTCGGTGATACATGTGTGAGTGAACGCTCGAGCTCAGTCAAAGGGTGAGTTCAGGGGAAGGCTCGGTCGGGCGCTCAGACAGCTACCCGCGCCGGGGCCAAAAAAAAGAGCGCGAACGTCAATAGGCAATGGTGCCCTTGGAGCGAATCTTTGAGAGTGCGACCATGACCGCTTGGGTGCGAGCGAATCGGCCTGACTTCGGCCCCTGAATGGACGGTCCGGGTTGACGAAGTAGATCTGGCTGCTTACCTTTTTATGGAGGTTCCCTCTGCAGGAACAGGCAAGCCATCAGTAACGAATCCCGCCAATTGAACCATTCGGGAAGTGAGCAATTCCGGTGGAGCGCTGCGCCCGTACGACTCTCGTCGGGAAGCCAGAAGCCGGAGCGAGCTGCCCACCTAGAAATTCTAGGGGTTCGGAACTGAAAATTCGCTGCGGTATCTGCGGTCCGGAACCTTTTCTTTTTTGTCAGCTCTTCTAGAGCTGCTCTGTTCAGGGTACTCTTTCCGCCCTCATGGTCATTCCTGTTCAGGGGCGACTCCGGCGACGGATCAGCGCCTCACTGCTACTGGCAATGTCGCTCACGTCGATCGGAGCGCTCGGCGCGCGGGTCGTCGGTTCGATCTCAGGCTATATCCACCTCGAGAATCCCGTTTGGGTCGAGTCGAAGGACCCAAAATCTCGCTCCTACACGTTCCGCGAGATGGTTCCGACGGTTCCGGCCCAGTACCGGAAGCTCTCGCCGTACATTCCGAAAGAGGTCGCGATTGGCCTTTTCGGCACCGAAGCACAAAAGCCGGGCGCGCCGATCACCGTGCGCGTCGGGGGCGGTCGCACGACGCCGGTCATGCTCGTCGCCACCCCTGGCACCAAAATTGTCTTCCACAACGTCGACGCCTTCGAGCACCGCCTCTACGGCGTTGGCATGAAGGAGTTCGGCCCGAGCAACACCGGACGAGGAGCCAAGCGCGAGTGGACCATTCCGGCCGCCGGGACCTTCGAGATCCGAGATGAGCTTGCGCCGAGCGTCCGGATGTGGGTCCGGGGAGAGCCGAACTTGATGGAGGCGACTTACCCGAATGCCAAGGGAGAGTATTCGTTCCCGAACGTCGCGCCCGGTGAGTACGACGTGCAGGCCTTTTTCTCAGGGGAAAAGGTCGGGCCCGCGGCGCACGTGAAGCTTGGGAATCGTGACGTGGGTGTGCCGCCGCTGGTTGTCGCTACGCCGAAGAAGGATGGGGAGAAGTCGGACTAATGTTGCTCTCACGCTTTTGGTACGTCATCGTTGGGCTCGCGCTCGGCGCCTCGCTTTTCCTGCTCTCGATCGCCGCGAGTATCCACAACCGCGCCATGCGGAAGGTGCTGGGCGAGGGCTTGTCCGCCGATAGCCAAGTCGTCTCCGCAGTCTTGAAGGACGATGCTCGGACCCGCGCCGCCCATCTCATCAAGTTTGCGGTGGACGGAACCATCGCCAAGGCCCTGAACCAGGCGAGTCAGTCTACCGCGGGCAAGATTGACCCAGGGCAGCGCGACACCCTCGAGAAGGCGCTCAAGAAGATCAGTCAGGACATCCCGTCCGATCAGGCCTTCGACGCTGTGTTTGCTGTCGATCGCGGCGGACGCGTCATCGGTGCGATCGGCAACGTCTCGACCCAGGGCAGCGAAGAGCCGGAGCTCGGCGGGCATCCCGTCGTGGCCGACGCGCTCCATGGGTTTGTTCGTGACGACACGCTCGTCTGGGGACGGCTGCACCGTATCGTCGCTCGCCCCGTCGAGCTCGAGGCTGGTGGCGCGCCCGCGGGCGCGGTCATCGGCGCACGCATCATTGACGACAAGTTTGCCCGCGAGCTCTCGGCGCGTTCGGGCGCAGCCGTCGCCTTTTACGTGAGCGGCTCGCGGACGGCGGCGGCGGCTCCCGAAGGATTTCCGAAGACGAGCCTAGATCAGATCGTGACCGACCTCGACAAGGTCACCCAAGATCCGGACTACCTCGAGAAGGGACGCAGCGGCATTCGTGAGATCGGCTCCGACCTCGCTGTGCAGTACACGCGCCTGCCCGGTGAAGCGTACTCGCTCGGCGCGGGTTACGCGGTCGGACGCGTCTCGACGCCGGTGACCTCGATCTTTGGCTTCTTGCAGGTCGCGGACGACAAGGACAAAGCGTCGGTGAGCTGGCCTTTGGTGCTCGGGGTTGCCTTTGGAGCGCTCGCTCTCGGACTCATCATGAGCTACCTGGAGCACACAGTTCCTCTGCGGAAGTTTGCGCGCGAGGCGACGGCACTCGCTACGGGAAAGGTCGACCACCTGCAGCCGAGCAAATTCCGCGGGGTGTACCGGCGTATCGCCTCCGACCTCAACGATGGCATCGACAAGCTCGCGGCAGCTCAGGGGGGCGTCTCGCGCAAAGCCGCGGACCTTGGACAGGTGCTCGGGGACTTGCCCGCGACGCCCCAGATGGCGGCGTTTGCTGTGCCCGATTCGGGGCCTGTCGATTCCGCTCCCGCGACGACTGTTCCTATGAGCGCTCTGCCGACGCAGCGGAACCTTCCGACGCCGCCTTCACGGAACCTCCCGAACCCGCCGTCTCGAGGAAAGCCGATTCAGTCCGAGGAGGATTGGCCAGGTGTCTTCGATCAGTTCGTTCAGATGAAGATCCAATGTGGCGAGAACGTGGAAGGTTTCACCTATGAGCGGTTCCGCGAAACTCTGATCCGCAATCGCGAAGCTTTGGTCCAGCAGCACGGCGCGCAAGAGGTGCGCTTCGCTGTCTACATCAAGGACGGTCGCGCAGCGCTCAAGGCGAGCCCTGTGCGCTCCTGAATTCAAGAGTAGACGCGAGATATTCCCCGGGCAGGAGCTGGGGCAGCGGGCGAGGAGGAGACCCCGGGGAATGCTAGCGCGGAGCCAGGGGTTGCTACCCTTCGGACCCCCCACTAACTAGAGTCGCGTATGTCGACCCCTCGTCACCGTGTTCTGATCATCGGTTCGGGCCCTGCGGGCCTCACAGCGGCTATCTACGCCGCGCGCGCGAACCTGAAGCCGCTCTGCGTCGAAGGGTTCAACGCGGGCGGGCTGATTCCTGGTGGCCAGCTCATGTTCACAAGCGAGGTCGAGAACTTCCCCGGCTACCCGAAAGGTGTGACCGGCCAGGAGATGATGGCGGAGTTTCGTGAGCAGGCGGAGCGCCAAGGGACTGAGTTCATCACCGCCGACGTGCAAAAAGTCGACCTCAGCGAGCGTCCCTTCAAGGTCTGGGTCGGGGAGGACGAGAACGAACTTCATCTCGCCGACGCACTCATCATCGCCACCGGCGCGCGCGCGAACTATCTCGGCCTCCCGAGCGAAGAGAAACTGAAGAACAAGGGCGTGAGTGCCTGCGCAGTGTGTGACGGTGCGCTCTTCCGCGGCCAGAGGGTCGCTGTCGTCGGTGGCGGCGACACGGCGATGGAAGAGGCAACTTACCTTTCTCATCTCTGCGAGCATGTGACCTTGATCCATCGCCGAGACGACTTCCGCGCCAGCAAGGCCATGCAGAAGCGTGTCTTCGAAAACCCGAAGATCGAGGTGCTGCGCACGAGCGCGGTGACCGAAGTGCTCGGTGTCGAAGACGATCACGTGACGGGGCTTGTCGTGAAGAATCTCGCGACCGGTGACGCCAAGAAGATCGAGGTAGGCGCTCTCTTCGTCGCCATCGGCCACACGCCGATGACCGACCTCTTCAAGGGTCAGCTCGAGTGCCACGAAAATGGCTACCTGAAGGTTCAGCCGGGCTCGACTCGGACCACTGTGCCAGGCGTGTTCGCGGCCGGCGATGTGGCGGACTGGGTCTACCGGCAGGCGGTGACCGCGGCAGGCACGGGTTGTATGGCGGCCCTTGACGCCGAGCGCTTCCTTGCGCAGGAGGACTAAGAGCGAGGCCGGATGGTAGGAGCCGCTGTGGAAGACGACGTCGCGCACGAGCTCCTCGAGATCGTTCGGGAGCTTCGGGCTCACGTCGAGTGGCACGGGGTCTCCGGGACGATTGGGCTGCCCCGAGACCCTGGCGCAAAGGCGCGCGTCGAGGCGTTCTGGAACGAGCATACAGCTCCGCTCGCGCGTCCGGGGGACCAGGCGCCCCGCGAGACGAGGGAGGCGGTGCGCCGGGCGCCGTTCGAGTCTCCGGCGCGAGCCGCGAGCACAGGCGGCGCGGGCGCTCAGGCTTCGAGTGCGGCGGGAGCGCCTTCCGCTGTAGCCCCAGTGGGATGGGACGAGCCGCGAGCGCGTCCTCCGCGAGGTTCCGTCGCGCCACCTGCGCCCGCGCCGGTGAGTCTCCCGAAGTACGCCTCTCTCGACGAGCTCAAGTCCGTCGTCGCTGGCTGTACGGCCTGTGCTCTCCATGCGGAGCGCACACAGACAGTCTTCGCGCGGGGCACGGGCTCTTCGCGGGTTTGCTTCGTCGGAGAAGGGCCGGGCGCGGAAGAGGACGCGCAAGGGGAGCCTTTTGTCGGCGCCGCCGGACAACTCCTCGACAAGATGATCGCGGCGATGGGACTTGGGCGCGACGAGGTTTACATCTGCAACATCGTCAAGTGTCGGCCACCCGATAACCGCCGTCCCGAACCTCCTGAGATCGCCGCATGCTCCGGGTATTTGCGGGCGCAGCTCGAGCTTCTCGACCCTGAGGTCATCGTTGCGCTCGGTGGAACGGCCGTGAGCGGTCTCTTAGGTCTCACGGAGGGCATCACGAGGCTCCGGGGCACCTTCCGTCTCTATCAGGGGCGGATCCCGGTCATGCCGACGTTCCACCCGGCGTATCTCTTGCGCAATCCCGGGGCGAAGCGCGAGGTATGGGCTGATCTCAAGGCCGTTCTCGCTCACCTCGGGCGCGCCTCCTAGAGAGCGTGAGGCCTCACCCGCCGACGGATTGAGCTCGGATGGATGGGTTTGCTCGAGGCAAGAAAAAAGGGCGCACCGCTTGGCGCGCCCTTTTCCTGCTCGGAGCGGGTCGGTGCTCTAGAACCCGTAGGTCACGTTGAGGCCCGGCTGGAGCGCGAGGTTGAAGGTCGGGAGACTGATCACTGCGGCGAGTCGGATGTCCGCGGACAGGTTCGGCAGGAAAGCGTAGCCGAGGCCGGCGCCGAGGGTGGTGAAGAGGTTCCCGCCTTTCTTGTAGACGGTCAGAGGCCCGGCGCTGCTCGGCAAGTTCGCGATGGCGAAGTCGAGGTCACCGACGCCGAAGCCGAGATGGATCGGGAGGCGAAGACCGATCTTGTTGATCGGAAACACGTTGTACGTTCCGCGGATCTCGGCGTGCAGCGGCAAGAAGGAGACAGGGTTGCCGCCGATGATGTAGCCGAGACGAGCGCCGAGGAGGAGCCGGGGGCTGAAGGCGAAGTCGTAGCCGAGGTGAATGCGGTATTGGCTGAGCTGGAAACCGTTCCTGATCTCGGCTGTGGCCGCTCCGGGGTCGGGCATGTCCGTGTTTCCCTTGATCACGGCACCGTTTCCATCGACGCACACCGTCTCGACGGCGGGATCTCGGCCCGGATCGCAGAGCTGCTCTCCGCCGTAGTTCACCATGTCTGCGGCGAAACCTAGGGAGACCCAGTGGCGCTGAAAGGGACCGCTGCTGCTCGTGGCGTACGGATCGACGGCGCAGAGACCGCTTTCGCAGTAGCCCGTCGAGCACTCATCATTCGAGGAGCAACTCGGAGCGTTGTTGCAGGTGCCGCTCTCGCAGAGCAGGCCACATTTGCACTCGGAGGAGTTCTTACAGGACGCTCCCCAGTCGAGATCTCCGCATTGCTTCGAAGAGGTTCCACAGCCCGGGAAGTCGGGGGGACAATCGCTCGAGTCAGGGCAACGGGCGACGGCGCTTCCGTCGGAATAGGTGAGTGGGGCGCCACCGTCTTGAACGATTTGAACAACGGCCGGCGACCTCTTGCTGCCGTATTGGTCGACGTACTCGCCTGCCGCGTTCTTGGCGCCGACGAACCATTGGAGAGGTCCGGGGTTCTGCGTCACATCGCAGGGAATGACTCCTTCGAAGGCGCCGTCGGCGCTCGTGAGGTCGAGCTTTTTCCAGTCATTGGAGCCGTACTCTTTGAACTTGAGGATTGCTTCCGTTGCGCTCGCATCCGTCGTGCAGGAAATCGGGATCGGCATGCGGCTCGTGACCCGGAGCCCTTGATCAAGGTTGCAGTTCATGTCCCCGGGGATTTCCCCGGAATCGAGCACAACCGGTGGCGCCGAGGTGGTGGTCGTGGGAGGGGGAGCGGTTCCGCTCAAAGAGTCGAAAGTCGCCTGCGTCTCCGGGGAGGCGAGATCGCGGTCGAGCTGGACATTGGGATCGGCGCTTTGGGCGGTGGCGAAAGCTTCACTTGCCCCTGCCAGATCGTTCTTGCCGGAACCGCGCACGATGCCCACATACATCCAGGCGCGGGCGATCACTTCGGGGCTGCACTGGTTGCCGCAGGTGGTCACCACGTTTTTCAGGATCGACTCGGCCTTGTCGAGTTCCATCATGAGGTATTGGTGATTCACTGCCTCGTCGATCTTCTGATTCGCGCCCGCATCGCGCGAAGACTGACCGAGGGCCGGCAGAGAGAGGCAGGCCACAACGGCCGTGGCGACGAGGCGATGGATGACTCGGGACTTCACTGTGTTCTCCAATAAAGCGACTTGAGACCTTGTCTGCGGAAGCAGGCGAAAAGCCTATTTGTTTCTGGCTGCAGTACGACTGGAACTCAAGAGGGTTCAGCGTTTATCAGAATCGAGGCCGCTTGGCGCGGGGCTTCCGCAGCTTTCTGGACGCTCATCTGTACGGACAAACTGGACTCGACGGTTTAACGATCTGTTCTCTTCGGAAATATTCGGCATGAGAGGAACGTCCTTCCCGTACCCCCGGGCCGCGAGGCGCTCAGGTGCGATGCCGTGGGCAACCAAATACTTGAGGACCGCGTGGGCTCGCCGGTTCGACAACTCGAGGTTGTAGGGGGCGGAGCCTTTGTCGTCCGTGTGACCCTGGACCTCGATCTGGAACGTCGCGTTTTTCGCGAGGACGTCGGCGACAGCGTCGAGGATCCGGAAGCTCTCGGGTTTGATGGTGTCGTTGCCGAGCGCGAAGTGGATCTGTTGGGTGATCTTGACCTCACAATCGGTGACAAGGACTAGCGAGTCTTTGGCCGGGCAGCCTCTCGGCTCGCGGTCTCTCTCGCCCGGAGTGTTCGGGCACTGATCCTCGACGTCAGGGACTCCGTCCTTGTCGTTGTCTGGCTCGGGACATCCGTCCTGGTCCTCGTAGCCGTCGAGATCTTCGCCCGAGCGGGGACAAGCGTCGAGCAGATCCGGAATCCCATCGAGATCATCATCCTCGTCGGGGCATCCATCCTCATCGAGGTACTGGTCGCGGTCCTCCGTTGCGGTCGGACAGAGGTCCTTGGAGTCCAAGATCCCGTCGCCGTCCGTATCCGGGTCATCGGGACAGCCGTCGTCGTCTTCGAATCCGTTCCAGGTCTCTTTCGGGCCCAAGCATTGGTCGACGTCGTCAGGCACCCCATCGGCATCCAAGTCTCCGGGCCCCGTGCACTCGCTCGGCGGCGACTGCAGGGTCGCAGCTTGGACGTGGAGCTCGGCCCGATCCGCAAAATGCTCGGCCGCTCTGAGCCCTCCGCGCCGGAGCTCCAGGTCTGCGAGCTCGAGGTAGGCGTCCGCGAGGGCGAGCTCGCGGGGAGCGCAGAGCTTCGCCCCATTTTCGGCGGCCTTCTCACTCATCTGCTGGAGGCCGGCGACGCGCCCCGTCAGCGCGGGAGCTTTTTGGCACGCGAGCGAGAGCAGCGCAGAAAGCGCGAAGAGCGCAACGGTCGGTCTCACGGGAGAGGCTCCTTCGTCCCCTGAGGTGAGGTTCGCGCTTTCTTCGCGGCGATTTCGTCTAAGGCAGCTCGAGAGAGCGCGAGGGACTCCCTGGCGAGGCGGCGAGCGGTTCCGTACTCGGCGACTCCCGCGTAACGTTTGGCCTCTGCGAGCCGGACCTCGGCCCCGTAGAACTCATAGGAGCACTGCTCTTCCGCGCCCGCCGCCTTGGCCTGCTCGAAGACCTCGCCCGCTTCCCGGATGTTCGAGAGGTAGACTGCGGGGCCGCAGGCGAGCATCCCGGGGAACGCGAGCGCACAAGCGAGCGCGAGACGAACGGAGAGTCGAGGCACGGGCACCATCTCGCGGGAAAAACTAGGAACGCCGCCCTAGGATCTACCCGCTCGCGGCGCGTGGCGTCAACCGGGCGCTCCCGACGTTCGACCTAACAGCGAGCGGCCCGGGTGTTCTCCCCGCGCGCTACGCTTCGAGCCGACGGGAGGGGCCGCGCTTTCGAGAGGACTCGACAGGGGTCTCGGTCCGACCCGGAGGGCGGACTCGAGGCCGAATTTCCGTCAGATCCGGCGGTAGAGGCCGACGACCTTGCCGAGCAACATCGTCGGCTTGAAGTCGGTGGCGCGGACCAAGATCGGAGCCATTTGTGAGTTCGCTGGCTGGAAGCGAATGTAATCTTTTTCGGGGTAGTAGTGCTTCACGGTTGCTTCGTCGCCGATGAGCGCGACGACGATGTCTCCGCGGTCAGCCGTGCTCTGGTGGCGCACGAAGATATAGTCGCCGCTCAAGATACCCGCTTCGATCATTGAATCGCCCTGCACCCGGAGCCCGAACACATCACGACCACCCCGGACCATCATCTTGTCGACGTGGACCGTGTCGATGACGTTCTCCTCCGCCAAGATCGGCAGGCCGGCCGCGACCCGACCGAGGATCGGGATCTCGAGCAGGTCCTCACTCGTCCTTGCGGGGGAGGTCTCGACGGGGGCTGTTGCCTCCTCTTCCTCGCCGACGACCCGGAGCGCGCGGCTCTTCATGTCTTCGCGGCGCAGGTACCCCTTCCGCTCGAGGGCTCGCAGGTGATCGTTCACGCCGTTCGTCGAACGGATCCCCATGTGTTCGCCGATTTCGCGCAGTGTGGGCGGGTAACCGCGGTCCCGGATGGACGAACGAATGAACTCGAGGGTCTGTTCTTGACGCTTGGTGAGGCCCTGCATGATTACATCAGTCTACTGAACGGGTGTCAGCCCGTCAAATTTTCACACGGCAAGTCTTGACGCGGTCGTATTTTTACCTGGCCTTCCCGCTCTGGGCGAGTTTCCTCCCCCTCGCGCGCGAAGCTCGCCCGAGGCGAGCGAGCACGCGTCAGGGGGAGGCGGGCTCGTCCGCAGCTCGAAGAGCGAGGAGCGAGTCCGGGAGGGGGCCACCATGAGAAGGGGGAGGACGAGAATGAGAGGTCGGCAGGGGCTCGGGCGAGTCTTGGCGGGCGCGCGCTTGGCAAATGGGGTCTGGGACGGGGCGCGCGCTCAGGTGAATTTGCTGCTCGTGGTGAGGAATGTGAGCTTGTCGTTCGTTTCCCGGAGGCGTTTCACCAAGATGCTCACGATGGTCCAAAGGACCTCATAAGCGAGCTCTTTGTTCAGAAAGAGCAGGTCGTCGAAGCCATCGCGGGGGATGACGAGCAGTTTGCACCTTTCGTGGACGACAGCATCGGCGGAGCGAGGGGCGTCGTCGAGCAGCGCCATTTCTCCGAACACTTCGCCTGGGCCGAGGATCGCGAGCGCCTCCTCCCCCATGCCGGGGACTTCGCGGCTGATGCGAACCTTGCCTTCACGGATCAAGTAGAGCTTTTCGCCGACGTCGCCGTGGTGGAAAATCTTACTTCCGCGCTCATGCTCTTCGTCGGTCGCGATGCGCGCAAGGAGCTCGAGGGCTGAGTCTTTCAGGCCCGAGAAGAGGTCGATCGCGCGCAGTTGTTTCAGTCGATCCATTGCAGCGTCAAAGCCCATTGAAGCAGGAACAGGATCGCGGGGAAAGTAAAGCGTCGCCCCGCGAGCACTCGGGGCCTCTCGAACGCGGCTTCTCCCTCGTCTGCGCCTTCGATGGCACAGACGAGAGCGGAAGCCGCTTCTTAGCGTGTGAAACGCACCGTGAATGGCGCTGTGGAGCCGACTTTGGGTTTCCCGAAGCGGTCGAGGCTTGGCTCGAAGGCTTTTCTGAGAGCGCAGCGCTCGATGCGGGGCCCGAAGCCGTAACCCGGATCTCTTACGACAGTGGCGCTCTTCGGGCGGCCGTTTTCGTCCACCACGACGACCAAGGTGACCAGGGCCTGGTTGATCTGCTCGGCGTCTGCTTCCGGGGGAAAGCCGCAGTCGTTCCAGGAACCACCTACGGGGCGAGCCGGGCGGGAGAGATCGACGGCCGGTTGCGGAGCAGCTGGAGCGGTGCCGGTGCCGCCGGGTACGCCGTCGGGTCGAGCGCTGACGTCCCGCACGGCCACCGTTGACGTTCCGGCGCTTGAGGTCACACCGCCGGCAAAACGGGTCCCGGTTCCCGAGACGAAGCCTTCTCCTGTCAGATCGAGGGGCTCGTTCGGGTCCGGCTCGGCGGTGAGGACCTTTCCGGCTTCGGCTGTTTGTGGCGCAGCAGGGCTCGGGTCCCGCGGAGCATCCTTGGGTACGACGACGGGAACGGGCTTTTCCTCGGCCGGGGCCGGAGGCTCAGGCTCTTTTTCGGGCTCTGGCTCAGGTTCGGGCTCCGGGGGCGGCGGCTCTTCGACCTCGATGTCGTAGCTCGTCTCGAGTCGAGAGAGAGTCAACCTTTGGACCTCTTCGGCGAAGATGCGCACGTCGATGGGCCGATAAGCGGCGTAAGCCGCGATGGCGCCGTGCGCCAAGAGGGCGCCCACGAGCGAACCCGCACCCACTTGGCGCGCCTGGCCTCCGAGCCGTTCGATCCTCTCGAACCAGTGGGGATATTCGAGTGTGTTCTCGGAGGTCACGGGGCTCATGGGGCCGGTTCGGCCGCGCTGGGTTCGGGGGCTGAAGCGCTACCGGGCGTCACAGCGAACGCGATCTTGGCGACGCCAGCGCGCTTGAGGAGGTCGAGGACGTGGATGACCCGGCCGTGCTCCACCTTCTTGTCGGCACGGATCACCGCACGAAGATCGGGATTTTTCGCCTTAGCAGCCTTAGCGAGGGAGGACACGGCTTCGTCGCTGTCCACCTTGGTCGAGTCGACCGTCGTACCTCCGTCCACGGAGAGTTCAACGGAGAACACCGATTGGATATTCTCGCCGCTGGCAGCTTTCGGGAGCTCCATAGGCACGCCCTGTTGGTGGATGATGCGCGCGGTGACCATGAAGATGATCAGCAGCACGAGCACCACGTCGACGAGCGGCGTGACGTTGATCGCTGAGATCAGTCCGTCATCGTCGTCATTTTGAGCACCGCCAGCCACTCTCAGTCCTTTCCTTTGGGCAGGACGGCACCCTTGCCGACGAGTTGGGACATGAGGACGCGACTGAGGGCCTCAGTGTTTGCCAGGATGGCGCGAGAGTGTCTTTGGTAGAAGTTGAACGCGACGACGGCCGGGATCGCGACAGCGAGACCGACCGCGGTAGCGACGAGAGCCTCTGCGATGGCTGCCATGACCACCTGGGGCGCGGCACCAGCGCCTTGAGCCTCTTGGGTCGATTCTTGGGCGAGGCCTTCGAAGGCCTGCACCACGCCGATGACCGTACCGAAGAGGCCGATGAAGGGGGCGTTATTGCCGAGGGTTCCGAGGAAGGCGAGGCGCTTCTCGAGCCGCATCTTCTGAAGTGCCTTTGCGCCTTGCATGGCTTCTTCGGCCGCCTGGGGACCGCGATCCGCTTCCGCGAGTCCGGCCAGAACCACCGCAGCCTCCGCACTCGGCGAATCCTCGAGCGTCTTGCGGGCCCCATCGTAGTCTCCGGAGCGCAAAAGGTCCCGGAACCGGCCACCGAGGGCCGCCAAGTCATCGCGGAGAGAGAGGTAGAACCAACCCCGTTCCAGCATGATCGCTACGGAAATGACACTGAGTCCGATCAGGAGCCACATGACCCAGGCAGCGCCGAAGTTGGTCATGAGTCGCTGAAGCCATTCTACTAGGTGCATATCGTTTCTCTTGGGGTTCCCGGTGGGATCGATTTCGTTCACTGGACCCGAGCGACCTGATGAGGTCGGGACGGACCCGGGAGAGTCGGAAGCAGGTCTAGGGCCTAACTTCTGGCCTTGCCAGAAAAAAAAGCCGGCTTCCGATCATGATGAGGGCAGCGCTGGGTTGTGATGGGGGCCCTCGTTCGGTCTTCGGGGCGCCGCGCAGTTTTGGCGCAAGCGGAATCGAGAGGGAGGAACGGGAGAGCGGCGATCGTAGCAATAGAGGTGCGCCGTGATTTGCACACAGTTCGCTGGCGGCAGGCGAGGCTCGAAGGCACGCCCGGACTCGACGAACCAAGGCCGAACGGCAAGGGCAGCTGCTCCCTCGGACTTGCAGATTTCTAGAGGTGGGAGCTTCCCGAGATCAGCCAATAGGCGATGCTGAGGGCGAGACTGGCGAAACCGACGGGGCCGAGCCACCTGGGAAACTCATCCTGGTGCTTGTTCTTTTTGGATGCTCGTTTGCGTCCGCCCGTGGAGGGGGGGCGGCGCCGTGGCGCCGCCATGGGCCCGGCGACAGGCTTCGTCGGACCCAGAGAGAGCGGCGCGTGGCGGATCACCTGAACCACCTGGGGCAGGGGATTCGACGGGGCCAATGGAGCGCCCGGGCGCGGGCCGATTCCTGTATCGAGGGCCGCGAAGGGATCGAACTGGACGATTTTGGTGGCGTCTGCTTCGTCGTCACCAGGGTCGGGGCTGCGACTGCTCCGGGAGCGGGCGCGTACCTCTTCCGGGACGAGCACTCCTGTCGAGGCTGTGGGGGGCTCAAGCATATCCAAGGTCTCTCTCAGCATTTGGTAGGCGACCTCGGCTTGGACTCGCGTTCGGTTTCGCAACTTGAAGATGGCCTCCTGGATCTCCGGGGACAGACGCTGCCCGACCACGGCGGCGACGTCCGTTTGAGTGACCAGGCGACTCGTCTCCCAGAGCCAATTTTCGATGGCCTCTGTCATCTCATTTGCGGTTTGGTATCGATCTTCGGGACGCTGTTGGAGAGCTTTGAGGATGATTTCTTCGAGTCCGGGAGGATAGGTCGGATCGATGTCACGCGGTCTTCTGAACTCGCCGAGCAAGATCTTGGGCATTGCGTCGGGACCATTGCCGAAGGGCCGCAGGCCTAAGGTCGCTGTGTAAAGGACACAACCGAGCGCGTAGATGTCCACCCTACGATCCGTGGGGCCGCCGGCGATCTGCTCGGGTGCGAGGTAGGCGAACTTTCCTTTGACCTCTCCGGTGCGCGTCTTTTCGTGGAGCTGGTGGCGCGCTTTGGCGATCCCGAAATCGCTCACTTTGACCTGCCCCTGGGTCGAGATGAGCACGTTGGCAGGGGATACGTCGCGGTGGATCACACCGAGTGGAATGCCGTGCGCGTCGGTAGCTTCATGAGCAGCGTGGAGACCAGCCGCGGCGTCGGCGCAGATGCGCGCTGCGATGTCGACGTCGAGGGGCCAGAATCGATTCCCGTTTCGGATAAGACCCGCGAGGCAATCTCCCGGGACCCACTCCATCGCCATGAACAGAACGTTCTCATGGCGATTCAGCTCGAAGGTCTGGCACACGTTCGGATGACGGACAGCGGTCGCGATCGTGGCCTCGTCAATGAACAGCCTCGCGTACTCCGGATCGGAAGCGAGCTCGGGGCGGATGACCTTGAGCGCGATCGTGCGGCTCATGCCTCCCGAGGAGAGTGGCTCTGCGGCCCAGACGTGCGCCATGCCACCGCTCGCGATAAGCGCGAGCAGGCGATACCTCCCGACGACGCTGCCCACCACGAAGCCATCTTCGTTTTCGGGGCGCCGAGAGGTGGGAGGGTTGAAGCTTGTCGTCATGGAAGGGAGCGAGCTTTTCGGAATTCCTCTCTGTGAAAACGGACGAAACCTCCGTGAAGTGTACTCCTAAACAGAACTTTCGACGATCGGGCCGGGAGGGGATGTGGTTCTGTGTGGCGTGATGTGAGCTCTATGTGGGGAGGTCGAGCCTCCGAATGTTGTTCTCGGGCAGAGGGGGATCACGTAGGGGAAAGGGCGCGAGGTAGCGCCATGGTGCGACCCCAAAGTCCCCCAAAGCCCCCAAAGGTATTAGTGTGATGAAAATAAGATGGGATCGTGTGTTGTGTGATCGAGCTGGCAGTGTGGGAAATTTTCGAGTAAACTGCCGAGTTTGAGTAGAAGCTCTCTCTTGGATGACTCTCGTTCGTACGGCCCCGCGCACATTGGACCACTATGCCCTTCTCGTTCCTTTGGGCGAGGGTGGGATGGGGGAGGTTTGGGCCGCGCGCGACATCCGCGCCATGGGCACGCGAATTGTCGCGCTCAAGACCACTAAACAAGGGGGACAGGAGGCGGCCAAGGTCCTCTTCGACGAGGCGCGTATTGCCTCGTTGATCGAGCATCCGAACGTCTGCAAGGTCTATGAGCTCGGGCGCGCGCTCGGCGTGCAGTACATGGTCATGGAGTTCTGCGACGGCGCGAGCCTGTTCGATCTGCTCCAGGCGCAGCCCAGCAAAGCCATCGCTCACCCGATCGCTGTCAAGATCGTGGCCGACGTGGCCGCCGGACTTCACGCGGCTCACGAGCTCGTCGACGAAGCCGGAACGCTCCTCCACGTCGTCCACCGTGACGTCTCTCCTCAGAACATACTGATCTCGTCGGACGGGACCGTGACGATCTCGGACTTTGGCGTGGCCAAAGCCCGCGGTCAGGTTCACCAAGCGACTGTAACGGGTGAGGTCAAGGGGAAGCTCTCTTATATGGCTCCCGAGCAGGTCCGCTCGAAGGACATCGATCGCCGAGCCGATATCTTCGCGCTCGGCTGTGTCCTCTACATGGCGACGCTCGGGAAGCGCCCCTTTTGCGGCGGGGACGCCGTCGCGCTCATGTACAAGATCCTCGAGGCGAACGTGGAGTCCCCCTCGAGCATCGATCCGAGCTTCCCTCGTTCACTTGAGGAGCTGATCATGAAGGCGCTCGAGCGCGACCCTGCCGACCGCTTCCAAACAGCACTCGAGTTTCAGCTGGCCCTTGAGCGCTGGCTCCGCGAGGAAAATCGTCGCGTCTCGAGCGCGGACATTTCGCTCTTGCTCGAGCACAGTTTGGGTGAGCGAATTTCCTTGCGCAACGCGCGCATCCGCGCGCTCGCGAGTGGTGCCCTTGACTCTCCCGACGAAGAGCAGACGCAGCGCGAAGATTCGAGCCCCTCGAGTGAGGATGTGGTCTCAACTCGAACGATCCTCGAGAGTGCTTTCGAGAGTCACGTGCCTCCCTTCGCCTCTCCGGGGCGAACACGATTCGTGGCGCTTGGGACGTTGGTGCTCGGCGCAATTGTGGCTGCCTTCTCCTTCGAACCTAAAGAAGCCTCGGACTCACCTGCGCTCTCGGAGCCGGACCGAAGAGCGGCGGCTGCGCCTGATGTCCCTCAAGTTGCGACGATCTCCGCACGAGTTCACCCAGAGAATGCGCAGATCCTCTTGGATGGAGAGGTGGTAGGGGAAGGTTCGGCTATCATTGAGCGCTCACGGGACGTACGGGAAGGTGTTCTTTCGTTCGTGCTCGCCGGCTATCAGAGAGTCGAGCGAAAGATTCGCTTCGACCGAGACCAAGGCCTCGAGATTGCGCTTTTGCCCGAGGAAACACGGGCTCAACCAGCCGCGGCCGACAGCTCCGACAGATCCAAGAAAAAGAGCAGCCGGACTGTGACGGTTCAAGTTCCCTCGCAGGATACTCTCGCCGAGAAGTCGGATAGTTCCGCTTCGGACAAGAAGCCGCGGGCCCTCGACCCTGTGAACCCTTTCGCTCACGGAACACCTTAAATGCGTCGTCCCCTGTCCTTGATCACGAGCGTGCTCCTTCTTGCGAATCTTGCCTTCTCGCGCGCGGCATTGGGCAATCCTGATGCAGGGGAGGTTTCTTCCGACGCGGAGCCGACGCAAAGCCCCGATGAAGCTCGCCTCAGCGAGGCTTCGGAGCGATTTCAGAAGGGCGTTGCGTTCTACAATCAGGGAGAAGCGAAGCTGGCGCTCGTGGAGTTCGAGAAGGCTTACGAACTCGTTCCAGATTACCGAGTCCTCTACAATTTAGGTCTCGTAGCGATTCAACTCGGGGAGTTTGCTCGAGCCCGTCTCGCCCTCGAGTCGTATTTGCGTCAAGGTGGCGAGACTATCGATCCGGCGAGAAGGGCTGAGATTGAGCGCGATCTCGAGATGCTCACGGCGAGGACTGCTCTCTTGCGCGTCGAGACGGCGCCGCCTCGCGTGCTCGTCCTGGTGAATGATGTGCCGCACGGAGAGACGCCGAACGTGGAGCCATTGGTCCTCGACGTAGGCCCCCATCGGATTTCTTTCCGGCGTGACGGTTACGAGACGACGACCGAGCGCGTGACTTTGGCCGGAGGGGAAGAGAAGACCGTTTCCGTTCGCCTCACACCTGTGAAGCCTCAGGTCGTGACAATTCGAGAGCGCCCCGCGCCCCCCCCGGCGCCCGTGTCGAGCGGTCCCCCGGTCGGGGCCTGGGTGGGATGGGGAGTGACGGCGGCGCTGGCCACCGGCGCGATCGTGACGGGTGCATACGGGATCGGACAGGCGAGCTCGCTGAATGCTCTGAAACAAACCCCTGACCCCAGCCCGAGCCAAATGGAACAACTGTCGTCCAGTGCCTCCGCGGCGCTCGTGGCCACCGATGTGCTCATCGTGGGGACAGGAGTGGCCCTCGTGGCGAGCACCTACCTGACTTTTTTCGCACCCCGCGACAAAGACAAGGTCGCTCGGGCGAAGCCCTTGGGCGTCGCTTTTTCCCCGACCGGAGTCCAGGCTTATGGAGCATTCTGAGCCGCTTTGGGTGGGAGGCTCGGCCCGACTCGCTGCGGCACGCTACGAGAAAGCCGGGAGCTCTCTCATTAATCACGGGCTGAACTGGACGTTAGCCCGAAGGACATCAAGCAAAGGAGACTGAGGATGAAGCGGACTTTACTTTGGGGCACGCTGAGCGCTGCGCTTTCGCTCGCAGTGGTGGCGTGTACGGGAGACCCCTCGGACGACGATACGAAAGACGATGCGGGAAGCGGGGGCAGAGGCTCTGGGGGCAAAGGCGCCGGAGGCAAGGCCAGCGGTGGCGCTGCTTCGGGTGGTATGGGTGGAGCTCAGACCGGAGGCTTAGGAGGAGGGGGGCCGAGCGGAGGCATGGCCGGTGAAAGCAGCAGCGGAGGCATGGCCGGCGGCGGTTCGCTTCTTCGAGAGCTTTGCGAGAAGCGCTGCGAGACGATCGTGACGATCGAGTGCCCGAACTGGAACGATGTCGGGGCCTGCACCGACGATTGCGTTGACCGAGAAGAGCCAACCTGTAAGGCGGAATACCTCGCAAACGTAGAGTGCGAGAGTGAGCAGGCGGCCGAAGGCTTCATGTGTGTCGAAGTGTTCTCCGGCTACTACCAGATCGCACAATCTGGCAGCTCACCTTGTGAGGAGCTTTACGACGCATTCATCGATTGCGCCCTCTAACGAGGCATTGTGAGTTCCCACGCTGAGCTGACTGTCTACCTGAAGCATGCGTCGTCGACGCACCCGCTCCCTTTCGGTGGAGAGCTTCTGGTCGGACGCAGCTCACGCGCCCACATCCGGGTGGACGATCCATCCGTATCTCGGGAGCATCTCCTGCTCCACGTCGGCTCTCGCATCGAGGTCGAAGATCTGGGCAGCGCCAACGGCACCCAGATCTTCCCGAAAAAGACGACGGGCGCCGTTCGCCTAGCCGAGACGGGGCCGCTCCGGCCCGGGCAGCGGGTCGTCCTCGAACCAGGGTCCGTACTTCGGATTGGCGCAGTACCCTGTCTCCTGCACGTCGAAGAGGCCACCGGACGCATCATCCATTCGACCCTGCCGCCCTCGTCCGGCAATGGAGCGGTCATCGTCGATCCGGAGATGCGCAGGATCTACGAACTCGCCGCGCGGGCCGCTCAGAGTGACATCGGCGTGCTTATCTTCGGCGAGACAGGCTCGGGGAAAGAGCTCTTGGCCGAAGCCGTCCACAACGCATCGCACCGCGCGAAAAAACAGCTGCTCAAGGTCAACTGTGGGGCGATCTCGGAGAGCCTCCTCGAGAGCGAGCTCTTCGGGCACGAGCGGGGCGCCTTTACCGGCGCTCACACGGCGCGGGCAGGTCTCTTCGAAAATACCGCGGGAGGCACGATCTTCATGGACGAAATCGGGGAGATGCCGCTTGCGACGCAGGTGAAGCTTCTCCGAGTGCTCGAGGAGAAGTCCATCCGAAGGGTGGGCGCGAGCAAGAGCATTCCGATCGACGTTCGGTTCGTCGCGGCCACGAACCGGGACCTCGAGCTCGAGGTGGCGCGCGGCCGGTTCCGTCGTGACCTCTACTATCGTATCAGCGGGATCGTGCTCAGGCTGCCGCCGCTCCGCCAGCGAAAGAGCGAGATCGAGCCGCTGGCTCGTCACTTCCTCGCGAGCTTCTGCATGGCGAGTCGCATCCGGATTCCGGAGATGACTCAGGAAGCGATAGCGGCGCTGCTCGAGTACCCTTGGCCAGGCAATGTGCGAGAGCTTCGAAACGCGATGGAACGAGCGCCGTTTCTGAGCGCGGGCGGGCCGATTGGTCCTGAGCACGTGCCGCGCTCTGGGGGCGCTTCCGCGGAGGAGGAGGACCTCTTTCCTGAGGAAGAGAAGACCGACGTCGGGCCGATGTCCGCGGCGCTGCGCGAGGTGTTTCGGCCGGTCATGGCAGAGCGCCGGATGGCGCCCGAGGACGATACAGCGTTGATTGCGGCGCCCCGCGAGTCAGGCGCGAGAGGCGCGCGCGGGGACAGCGAACGCTACCGCGTCCTTTCCGCACTCGAACAAGCGCGTGGCAATCAGACAAAGGCGGCGGCGCTACTCGGCGTCTCACGAAGGACTTTGATCAATCGCCTCGAGTCCTTCGGTCTGCCGAGACCGCGAAAGCGCGTCCATCCGGACCGCGGCCAGTAACGCCCCTCGCGCCCGCACGCCCCTCGCGTGCGCGAGCTCTCGAGCGAACGAGCCCCTGATCTTGGCGCTTGTGCACGGGCCATCTCGAGAAGTTTTCCGGGTTGTGAAGTTGTGCAAGTCGCCTTTGCACAACTCGGCCTCCCATTGTGCAAGTTGCACAATCAGCCTTGCACAATTTCGTGAGGGAGAAGAGGTCGGGTTGTCTCGACAAATCGGCGCCCGAGAGCGGATCTTCGTGACGATCGCGCACATGTCGGTGCGCACGTTTGATCGCTGTTTGTGCGCATCGCGAGCATCAACGAGAAGGTCTTGGCTCGCGGGTCTGACTGCAGGTCCAAAATGGCACGCCCCCTGCTTTAGAGCACCTCCGAGAGCGGGAATCTCGTAGAAGAGCAAGGAGGATTCGGAGATGATGAAAAAAGTAGCAGCGATTGTCGGAGTAGCCTTAGGAGTCTTGGCGCTCAACGGTTGCGCTGTTGCTCCCATGGGGGAGGACGAAATGGAAATGGAGCTGATGAGCGAGGATGTGGGTTCGAAAGAAGCACTGCACTCCTCCTGTTACACGCTGAACGGGCTGCATCCGCTCAAGGCGTCGCTCGCGGTCTCGATGGCGCGCGAAATGGGTCGTATCGATCCGCTCGCCGACTTGTCTCGAGCCGATCGCGTCGTGATTTCGTGGAAAGGATACCAGCGCTGCGCGGCTCATGGGCACGACGGATGTCCCAATACGGCTGCCATCTTGGACCTTCAGCTCTCGAGCGTGAACCAGTTCATCGATCAGAATACGTTCAACGCGACGAACTTCCGCGAGGACCTGAAGGCTTCGTTCGATCGCCAATCGTCTTGGGAAGCTGACCTCCGCCGCAACGCCTTCTGGCGCGCGCCGCAAGAGCACACTCTGACCCAGAAGGGCACCTTCACCCAGGCCGGCGCGTGCGGCGTCCACTTCGAGTTCTTCGCTCAGGGCAACGCCATCCAGAACATCAAGGAGCGCCTCGTCTTCTTCGGCGGCGACCAGAACCCCTTCATCGCCTTCCAATCCACCAAGACAACCATCGCTATCGACCCCACAGGTACCATGAACGGCGATAGCGGCACGAGCTCTGGCTCTCAGGTCGTTGCCTGTACGTCGACGAATATGAACCTCAAAAACAAGGCGTGCACCTGCGACCGCAAATCCGGGAAGCTCAAGGTCGCTCCCTGGAGCCTCAAGACTCTTTACTGCGCCACTTAACCGTTTCCCCCTTTCGTCTCCGATCTCTCTCAGAGGGCCGGTCTCCACAGGACCGGCCCTCACCCTTTTCGGTTCCGAAGCCGGGCCGTGATAGAATTCAGATCGTGCGCTCGTGGCCCAGGTCCCGGTTCGTCCCGGGGCGATCCTTCCTTTTCCAGAGAACGTTTGTCGTCGCTTTGCTCTTGAGCCTAGCGCTCGCGAGCGGTTGTTCGCTGCTCTACGATTTGGGCACGTCACAGTGCGAGAGCGACACGGACTGCCGCCTGAAGGGGGGCGCGTTCGAAGAGACGGTCTGCGAAGCGAATCTCTGTGTCTCTCCGTCCAATTCTACAGGGGGCCAGGGTCAAGGAGGGGAAGGCCCGAGCGAGTGCACCACCAGCGCCGAGTGTATCGATGCCAATTTTGGCAGCCCGTACATTTGTCGTTCCGGCAGCTGCGTCGCTCTCACACAGACGCCCGAGTGTCCGGTGGTGCTCGGCTTGGGCCAGGATCTCAAGAATTTGCGCTTGGGGGATCCAATCGTGATCGGCGCTTATTCCTACGTCGACCCGCTGGCTCCGCGGCTCTCGACTCCCACGCTGAACTACGAACTCGCGATCGATGAGTTCAATGAGGGGACGCGGGGTGGCCTTCCAGGCGGAGCGGGGGGAAAGCTGCGGCCGATTGTGGCTGTGGTTTGCTCAGGGACGAACGCACCGGATCTCGAGGCGAGCTCCGAGCACCTCTACGAAAATCTCCGCGTCGTCGCTTCGATCGCTTCGCTGCACACAAGTGACCTCGTCGCGACGTTCTCCGCGCAGAAGGCGTCCCAAGGAGCGTTCTTCATGAGCCCTCTCGAGGCCGACAGCACCCTGACCTCCCTCGAAGACGACGGCCTGCTTTGGCACCTGCTCGCCTCGGGTCCCGATCTCGCCAGGGCCTTTCCGCCGCTTCTCGCACAAACGGAGCGCTACCTGAACCGGTCCGAGGAGCTCAAGGTCGCCATGATCGAGGCGCGCACGCCGTTCCTCTCGGACATGGCCAATGCCCTCTACTCTTCGCTCAAGTGGAACGGAAAAACTGCCGTTCAAAATGAACGGGAGGGACTTTTCTTGAGGGTCAGGACCGAATCGAGCGTCGAGACCGCGAATCCGGATACTTCGGAGGCTCTTCTCGAGCTGCTCGAGTTCGAGCCGGACGTGATCGTGGCGGTCTCCAGCCCGGAGTTCGTCTCGCTCATGCTCGACTATGACGCGCAGCGGGATGACAGCAAGGAGTCTCCCTTCTATCTTCTTTCTCCCTACCTGGTCGGCCGCGATGACGTCGTAGGGGCTGTTTCGGGCCTGGGCCTGCGTCGTCACACCTTGGGCGTGAACTTCGCCGCTGCGGAGGACTCGACGCTGTACGACGCGTATCTCTCGCGGCTCAAGCGGGCGAATAAGACCGTCGATTTCGACCTCGCGGGCTCCGAAAACTTCTACGACGCAGCCTACTTCACGCTCTATTCCATCGCGGCGGCGAGCTCCGGGCCGCTCACAGGAGCTCGCGTAGCTGAAGGGATGCAAAGGCTGTTCGGGGGTGAGCGTTCCTACGAGATTGGTCCTTCTGACATCGGGCAGCTCGTGGCGTTACTCCGGAAGGAGCCGGAGGTTCGCGTGAACTTGACGGGGACAATGGGGCCTCCGGACTTCGATGCCGAGACGGGGGCGCGGCACGGTCAACCGAGCATCTATTGTCTCAGCAGCTCGGGATACGTGCAGAACGTGATGACCTATGATGAGAGGACGGGTGAGCTCTTGGGCTCTCCGTCCTGTGTGCCTGGTTTCGCGCCATGAGGAACCTCGCCTTCCGGGATTTCGGGCGGGCGCTTTTCCTGTTTGCCCTTTCAGGGCTGATTGGACCCAGCCCGGCGGCGGCCGAGACTACGCGCAAGAAGTCGAGCGCGATCCTCGGTGGATCGCCGAGCGCGCACCCCGAAGTTGTGGCTCTGTTCGCGGGCGTGGGCCTTGCGGGAGGGGAGTCCCGAGCTTGTACGGGAACGCTCGTCGCGAAGAACCTGGTGCTCACGGCGCGCCACTGCGTCTCTTATTTTGCCGAGGGAGATTTCGCCTGCACGGTCCAAGGCGATATCGACAAAGCTCGGCCGAGAAAGCCCACGAATGCGGGAGAGGTTGGCCTGCCTTACGACCCCGAGCACATCCGAGTTTTCTTCCCCCCGGGTCCCGCTGACGACGACGACCTTCCCGATCTCACGTCGCTGCGCGTCTTCGCGCCCGAGACCGGGACGATCTGCCGGAACGACATAGCCCTCGTGGAGGTCGCACTCTCGGAAAGGGGGCGCGAGCGGGGCATTGTGCTCGACGAGATTGAGACTCCGGCCCTTCGTCTCCATGAAGGAGTATCGCTGGGGGAGCGGGTCCGCATCGTCGGCTACGGCACGAACGATCACAGCGAAACTCAGCAAGAGCAGCTCCAGGACTCGCCGATTTTGGCGATTGGTGAGAGCGAGTTTCATGCGGTTTCGGGGCAGGCTTTGCCGCGCACCTTCGTCCTCGGTCGCGGGCCCTGTCCGGGGGATAGCGGGGGACCGGCGTTCTCGGAGGAGACGGGAGCTCTGCTCGGGATTTACTCGCTCTTTCGCGGGCGCTGCGATAGCGAAGAAGCGCGGAACTTCTATACGCAGGTCGCTCCTTTTCGCTCGTTCTTCGCGGACACCTTCCGCAAGGTGGGTCAAACGCCCCGCACCGAGGGAGAAAGCGGAGGGGAGGGAGGGGATACCTCCTTCGGGGGCGAAGGTGGGATGGTGGGCGAGGGCTCAAGAATGGGCGCATGTTCACTCTCAAGAAACTCTCCTGGTCTTTACGGTAGTTCTTGGTTCGTTATGATTTGGGGGTTGGCCTGGGTTTTTCGGAGGAGGCCGCGAGGAAGAGTGGATGTCGAGCGAAGCTGAAGACACGACCGTTGCACGTCGCACGAGCTTGCGCCTTTCAGAGGCCGGCGTTGCGCCGTCTCTCGTCGTGCTCTCGGGTTTGACCATGGGACGGGCTTACCCGCTCGGGAACGAGAATCTGATCATCGGGCGCGGCGAGGACGCGGACATTCTCCTTGACGATGAAAGCGTCAGCCGCCACCACGCCAAGATCGTCATCTTGCCGCATGGTCACGTTATGGTGAAAGACCTCGGGAGCGAGAGCGGGACCTTGGTCAATCAGACTCCCATCGAAGCTCATCCGTTGCGCGACGGAGATCAGATCCAGGTCGGGAACATCACGCTCAAGTTCGCGATGGAGGATACTGTCGAGATTGCCTTGAGGGATCGCCTTTTTAGTGCGGCGATGCGGGATCCACTCACAAACCTCTACAATCGCCGCGCCTTCGATGAACACATGGTGCACGCGATGGCCCTCGCGCGGCGTCACCAACAGCCCTTCGGGTTGGTCTTACTCGACCTCGACCATTTCAAGACGGTCAACGATCGCTTTGGGCACCCCGGCGGCGATGCGGTTCTCAAGCAGCTCGCCGAGGTGCTGGGCCGCACGGTCCGCACGGAGGACTTTCTCGCTCGGCTCGGCGGCGAAGAGTTCGTCATTGTATGCGCCGGAGCCGGCCGGGCTGAGGCAGTGACCCTGGGCCAGAGAGTGCTTGAGGCGGTGCGGCGCCACGTGTTTCGCGTCGAGAGGAACGTGCTCGGACTCACGGTCTCAGCAGGGGTTTCTGAGTTCGAGCCGCGCGTCCCACTCACCACGAATGAGGTGCTGGCGGAAGCGGACGCTCTTCTCTATCGCGCCAAGCGGACGGGGAGGGATCGACTTTGTGCTGGGACGCTCCGAGCGGCGCCCGGGTCTTGAAGCACGGCCGCTGGCATGGCGATCTCGCGATCCTCGAGGGTGAGTTCTGGCCGCTCGGGAAACATGCTCTGATGCCGCGGTGAACGGCTCTTTTTCGCTCGCCTTTGCCGGACGCGCGCTCTCTCGTTCGGCGGCGCTCGTGGCTCTATTGTTTGCTCTTGAGCTTGTCGCCATCCTCGCGCTCACGAGAGGGCAGTTCACCTACAGCCTGGACGACGCCTACATCCACCTTGCGCTGGCCGAGCAAGTTCGTGCAGGTCACTACGGCATTTCGGACGGTGTCCCGTCGTCTCCTTCCTCGAGCATCCTCTGGCCCTTTCTGCTCGCGCCTTGGGCCAATACCAGGGCTTTCGAATATATCCCTCTCGCGCTCAACTATCTCGGGAGCGTTGCTCTCGGTGGCGTGTTCTTCGCGTACCTCGAGCGGCTCGGGGGAGTCCGCCTCGCCCAGCGCGGGAAGGACGCCTTTGTCCTGCTCGGTTTGATCCTTGTGAATGCCGTCCCGCTCGCGTTCATGGGTCTCGAGCATTCGCTGCAGGTTCTCTGTTCTGCGCTCGTGGCGTTCGGCCTTGTGACCTTCGACAGGAGCGCGCCGGTGCGACCTTGGCTCCTCTGCGCCATCGCTCTTGGACCTCTTGTCCGCTACGAGAGCTTTGCCCTCGCTCTGGCGAGCGCGCTCTTCTTTTGGTGGGAGCGGCGCCGTGGCCTTGCGCTCGGGGTTTTCGGGCTGAGCGTTGCCCTGCCCCTCGCCTTCTCTGCCTTCTTGCTCAGCCTCGGGCTGCCAGCGCTCCCGCTCTCCGTCCTGGCCAAGAGTCTCATTCCCCTCGATCAGGGCGTGGGCCCGGCGGCCACGGCCATCTTCTCTCAGGTCGAATACGCCCTGGTGCACTCTAATCGCGGCCCCGTGTTCATGCTGATTGGGCTTGGGCTCATCGCCAGGGTGAGCAAAGGCGAGCTCCCGGGCGACAGGAACCTCGGGGGGGCGGCCTTGCTGCCGATTTTGCTCCATGGGGTGTTCGGACAATGGGGGCGGTACGAGCTCTACCTGTGGTGCTTTGAGCTCATGATCTTGGGCTGGCTCTTTCGTGAGCGAGCATCTCGGGCTTTGGAAGAGAGCCGCCGTACGCTCTGGCTCTTTGGAATTTGTGTTCTGCTCCTCGGGGCACCCTATGTCGCGCGCGTGTTTCAGACGCCCTTTGGGGCGCGCAGCATCCGAGCGCAGCAAGGTTCGACGGCCCGCGTCGCGAAAGCCTTGGGCGAGCCCGTCGCGGTGAACGACTTAGGACTGGTCGCGTTCCACACCCGCGCCTTTGTGCTCGATCTTTATGGCTTGGCCTCCCTGGAGGCGCTCCAGGCTCGAAGGCAGGGGGGGAGGGGGTACATCGAGGAGCTCGTGCGGAAACATGACGTTCGAGTGGTGGCGATTTACCCGTCTTGGTTTCCGGGTCAGATCCCGAGGGCGTGGCTTCCCGTGGGGGAGATCGTCGACGACCGGCCTTGGGGGTCGACGGCTGAACCCGAGGTTATGTTTTACGCGACAGAGCCCGAAGTCGTCCCCGAGTTGCGTCGGGCGCTCGAGGAGATTCGCGTGAAGCCGAGCGCCGGGGAATCCGTTAGGCTGCTCGTCCCTTGACCCATTGAACGCCTGGGCCTCCGGCTCTATGGAACTCACATGTTCAAGACCATCGTCGTAGTCGACGGCGACGATATCCCCGAGTCGATCGACGGCGCTGAGGTCATCCGATTCGAACAATACCTTTCCGAGTATCCAAAGCGAGGAGAGCCACCCACTCGGATCATCAATCTCTGTGACACGAGCCTCTATCTGAGTCGTGGCTACTACTGTTCACTTCTCGCCGAGGCGCGACAGCACAAGGTGCTCCCGAGCGTCGGTACCATCAACGACCTTCGTCGAAAGCCGGACGGCACCGGGCTCACCTTCTCGGTCTCCCTCGGCCAAGAAATCCTCCAGGAGCTCCCCTCAGGTACGGAGCATGAGTTTTTCGTTTTCTTCGGCGTCACGGAGCTCGCCCTGTGGCAGAAGGTCGCGCGCCAAATCTTCGCCAAATACCCCGCGCCGATCCTGAGGGTCTCGGTACGACGGGGTGAGCACGGCGCGAAAGTCGAGCTCGCCCGCTCGGGGTATTCCGATCTCTCGCCAGACCACAAGGAGGCCTTCCTCAAGCAGCTCCAGCTTCACACGGGGAGGGCCTGGAGAGCTCCGAGCGCGAAGCAAAAAACGCGCTGGGACCTCGCGATCTTGATCAATCCTGACGAGCCGCATCCCCCGAGCGATCGGGAGGCCCTTCGCCTGTTCGTGAAGGCGGCACACAAGGTCGGCATCAACGCCGAGCTCATCACGAGCCACGACCTGGACGCGATCGGCGAGTACGACGCTCTCTTCATTCGCGAGACGACCGCTATCGACCATCACACTTACGCGGCGGCCCGTCGCGCGGAACAAGAAGGGCTCGTGGTGATCGACGACTCCACGTCGATTCTCCGCTGCTGCAACAAGATTTTCCTCCACGACGCCTTCACGTACAGCGGTGTTCCGTCGCTCAAGACAGTGATCGTGAGCGAACGCACAGATCAGGAGGTGAAGCGCATCGAAGAAGCCTTCGGCTACCCGATCGTGCTCAAGGTCCCCGAAGGCTCTTTTTCGCTCGGAGTCTTCAAGGTCCAAGACCGCGCGGAGCTCGTGCAGAAGCTCGACGAGCTCCTGCAGAAGACCTCGCTCGTCCTGGCCCAAGAGTATCTCTATACCGCGTTCGACTGGCGCATCGGAGTGCTCGCGGGACGGCCGCTTTACGCCTGCCGTTATCACATGGCGCGCAACCACTGGCAGATCTTCAACCACAGGTCCCGTCGCCACAATTTCGGAGGCTGCGAGACCTTGCCCACCTTCGAGGTTCCCCGCGCCGTGGTGAGCGCGGCGCTCAAGGCCTCCAAGATGATCGGGCGCAGTCTATATGGCGTCGATTTGAAACAGCGGGAGGACGAAGTGTTCGTGATCGAGGTGAACGACAATCCAAACATCGACCACGGCTATGAGGACCGCTACCTCGGCAATGAGCTCTACATGCAGGTCATGGCTGAGTTCAGCTCGCGGCTCGAGTCGCGCGGGCGGGGTTGAGCTGGGGAGTGAGAGGGGGGAGCCGGCGGTGCGGCCGTTCGCTGGCAATATCGCGAATTCTGTGAGAAAACGCGGAAAGCGGGCTGAGACCGCGGGTGAGCGGAGGTAGAGCGATGCGGCTGGGAATCGACTTCGGAACGACGCGGACTGTTGTAGCGGCGGTGCGGGGAGGCCGATATCCGGTAGCGAGCTTTCAGACAGCCGACGGTTTCACGGAGTTTCTTCCCGGGTGGGCTGCCTTTGGGGAGGGCCAGCTACAGTTAGGAGCGGACGTCGCCGTTCTCCCGGGGACCCCCCTGGTTCGGTCCGTGAAGGCGACGATCACCGGAGCGGCGCCGGACGAGACGGTGGCGGCGCTGCCGGGTGGACGTTACTCGGCCCTCGAGCTTCTCACGCGCTACCTGGTCCACGTTCGACAAATGCTCATCGACCGGAGCAACCTTGACATCGACCCGGGCGAAGAGCTCGAAGCCATGATTGCCGTGCCTGCCCACGCGAGCACACGTCAGCGTTATCTTACGATAGAGGCCTTCTCGAGAGCCGGCTTCACGGTGGCGGGGCTCGTGAACGAGCCGACAGCGGGAGCAATCGAATACGCTCGCCACACGCTCGGAGCTCTCTCTCCGCGCAGCCAGAAGCGTTACGTGGTCGTCTACGACTTGGGTGGGGGCACATTCGATACGGCGGCGGTCTCCCTCGTCGATCGCCATTTCGATCTCCTGGGCTCGGAGGGAATTGCTCGCCTCGGGGGCAACAACTTTGACGAAGTCCTGGCGGACCTGGTTCTCGAGGAGCTAGGCCGGTCGCAGGAGGAAATTGGCGAGCGCACTTATGCGCACCTCCTTGAACGTTGTCGCCTTGCGAAGGAATCCCTGAACCCTTCGTCGCGCCGCGTTCTCGTCGACGTCGCCGAGCTGTTCGCCTTCGACCAGGTCGTCGTCAATACTTCCGAGCTCTACCAGCGCACGACCCCGCTCATCGAACGCACGCTCGGCGCGGTTCAGTCGATACTCGGTGCGCTCGTCGAACATGGCATTGATCCGGAAAATCCTCGCGAAATGGGCGCGGTTTATCTGGTCGGCGGCAGCGTGCAGTTCCCCGCCGTGCAGCGCCTGCTCCGCACCCGCTTCGGGCGAAAAGTCCAGCTCGCTCCCCAGCCCCACGCAGCGACAGCGATCGGTCTCGCCATCGCTGCCGATCCGAACGCGGAGATCTTCGTGCGTGAGGTCCCCACGCGACATTTTGGTGTGTGGCGAGAGGGAGATCTCGGGCGCGAAAAGATCTTCGATCCGATCATCGAAAAGAGGATTGGAGACGAACCCCAGGGACCTGTGCGCGTGGAGCGCGTGTATCACCCGGCCCACGCGGTCGGACGACTCCGCTTCGTGGAGTGCACGGCGCTCGGAGAGGACGGACAACCTCAAGGTGAGGTGACGCCCTGGGAGACGATCCTCTTCCCTTACGATCCCGCCCTCGCCGATCGCGCCGACTTAGAGCCATTTTGTGGTGGTCGCGGCCCTTCCGAGCTCCAAGAAGAGATCGTCGAGACTTACGAATACACACCTTCCGGTCTGATTCGGATTGCGATCGAGAACCGGACCCGCGGCTATCGGCGCGAGTACGTGCTCGGTTCGAGCACTCACTTGTGAGAACGATCTCATGACGGGCGTCGATATTTTTGTGACCGTGCTCGGCGTCCTGCTTGTCCTCGCGGGGCTTGCCGGGACATTGCTTCCGATTCTACCGAGCACCCCCTTTGTCTTTCTCGGGCTCTGGCTCGTCGCCTGGGCCGATGACTACGCCCATGTGGGGCCTTTTGTGCTCTGGATTTTGGCCGGGCTCACGGTCCTCACTCTGGTGCTCGATTTCGTGGCGGGGGTTCTGGGGGCAAAGCGGGTCGCGGCGAGTCGCGCGGCCCTCGTCGGGGCGGGGCTTGGCTCGGTGGTCGGGATTTTTGGCGGATTTCTCGGGGTGATCCTGGGGCCGTTTTTGGGCGCGGCGCTCGGCGAACTCTACGCGCGGAGGGACATGCTCCGGGCTGGGAAGGTGGCGCTGGCGACCTGGATCGGAATGCTCCTTGGGTCCCTGGCGAAGGTAGCTCTCGCCATTGTGATGGTGGGGGTCTTCCTTGTGGCGTGGATCTTTTGAGGGTCCCGTGCTTTTCCGGTTCGGCCTTGTCGATCGCGAACTCTTGAGCGTTCTAGAGAAAGCCCCAGGCCATTCCCGAGTTGCCTCAGGATGGCCCGGCGTGAGTGAGCGAGTCTCTGGGGGATGCTCTAAGCGAGCGCGCCGATGACTATGCCCTCGGCTTTCAGCAGGCGGCCGAGATAGTCGGAGCGCGACTCGAGCCAGCGCTCGAGCAGACGCACCATATCCTTCGAGGTCCGCATGGCGCGGATGGCCATGGTGTCGGCGACGTTCCTGAGGAAGAGCATGAGCTCGGTGAAAGAAGAGGCGAGCTCCGCCAGGACGTCCGCTTGGGGGCTCGGGGACTCAAGGCTCAGGTCCAGCGTGGCGGGCCCTGGCATGAGCGAGGCCGCGAGTCCGTAGGCCCGCTGCCCGATGCGCACAACGTAACCATCGTCGAGGCCAGAGCGGGCCAGGTGAGGTTGGTAGAGGCCCCCGAGCAGGAGGACGCCGTCCCCCAGCTTCCGCAACCGCTCGAAACGGACGGCGCGCGCGGCCTTGAGAGCTTCGGCGAGCTGCAGAGCGAGCGGCGCACCCACGGTTCGCTCGATCGGGGAGCCGGGCAGCGCGGTTTCCGTCAGGAGCCCGAGAACGTACTCGCTCATGACAGGGTCGGGCGGTCGGGCGCTGCCCTTAGCGGTGTCTTCGATGACGTCACGAAAGTAAGAGCACCAATCAGCCTCAAGACTCAAGGTATGTTCTGACACAAAGAACCTCCTTCATTTCGCCCGAGGTCCGGTGTGTGAGAACCCCGGCAGGTTATCTTTTTAGACTAACAAATTCTGTGGTCCTTCGCCAAGGCCTCTCGGAAGAGGATGCCGCCGTCCTTTTCGCACGGCGGTTTCCACCTCGTTTCGAATCAGAGAAGGACCACCTTCCCGCTCGAGAATTTGAATTGCGGAGCCCTCGTACGTTGCGACAAGTCGCCCGCGGGAGAGCACGAACCCACGTCCGAGTAGGCGTGGAAGTCGCACATCCTCCGTCAGAACACCTACCATGTTCAGGGGATCGACCGCCGAGAGGCTCACGAGCTGGGACTCTTGGCTGCCCTCTTCGGCGCGCCTTCGGAGCAGCGGGATCGCATCGGGCAGGGCGAATTGTTCTCCCGGGACGCCCGCCACGAAGCGCCCACCTTGGATTTCCCCGCGGGCCTCCAGACGATGGAACTCGCGGATGAGCTCCCGGTAGGGCGGAAGATCGCGCTCCCGGGCCAGGACGGGACGCGAGACGACGCCCCAGCGCCGGAGAAGGACGCGGCAGAGGTCTTCGACGCTATGCGTAGGCGCGGCGTCGGTCTCGGGCCGGAGCAGCGAAATGCGTCCGATGCTCTCGAGTCCGCGGTGGCTGCCTCGGGCTCGACGATTCCTCCGCTCTCGCTCCGCCGAGCTCTGGATCAAAAGGCGCAAACCGAGGAACGAGTCCGTCGTCACGGCTCCTGCCGCGGCGAGTTCGCGCAAGGCGGACTCGAATTGGGCTGTCAAGAGCCCCGTGCCTTTCTGGATTTCGAATGCGAAAGATGCTCCCCGCTCCTTCAGGAAGGTGACGACTCGAGATGCGTCAGCTCCGAGCGCTTCGGGTGTCGCGGCGCGGGGCATGAAGGAAGAATCCCGCGGGAGCAAGAGGACCTGCGTCGTCTTCAGGGGCGCGCGAGCTTTCCCTCCGACGCTGCGCCAGACGAACTCACCGCTTTGGCAGAGAAGGTCGAGGTAGCCGGGGCTGTAGTCGGTGACACGCGAAGGAAGAATCTCCTGCTCCCAGGCCGCCGCGGGTGCGCTCACCCCCTCGAGCTGCAAGAGAACTTGTCTCGTTGCTTCGACGCCTCTCCGTTTCGTGCTCTCGGTCACCCCCTGCCACTCGCTCAGAAATCCGAGATAACGAACGATGCTGACCGGTTCGATGCGTTTCCGGAGCTCTTTGACAGTCCTCCGGTGGATGCGCGCCAAGATGCGCCGCTCGCAGAACTCCGTGGCGCCAGGGCGATCGGTGCGGAAGCTTCCGCGGAGCACGATGCCCTCAGCTTCGAGCTCGCCAAGGGAAGTGCGCGCGTCCTCCTCGCTCACGCGGAGCGACTCAGCGGCCTCCAAAGCCGTGATGGGGCCGACGATTTCGAGTCGATTGCGCAGAAGCGAAGCCCTGCTTCGGCTTTCGTTGGCTTCGTCCTTCTGGAAGGGCTCGGGACGGCGCCCGGTCCAGGTGGCATCCGGGTGCACCGCAGCGAACTCTTGGCTGCGCTCTCGGGCGACCCAGAAGGTGGCGCCCTTCGCGCTCACTCGGGACGCTCGGCCGAGCCCTTCGAGTCGCTCGAGCCACTCTGTAGCCTCCGAGAACGCCTCACCTTCCTCCGTGCGCAGGTATCCGTAAAGACAGAGGGTGTCATGGAGCTCTTCTTCGTCCCGGGGCGCCGGCCAGATCTCACTTCTTACCTCGCCGATGGCTTCTTGGCTGAGCGAAGCGGAGCCGAGCTCGAGCCCGGTGAAACGCCTGAGCTGGACCGCCTGTGTTCGGCGCTCCTCGATCGGCGCATCGTCCAAGAAAGCATAGGGACGAGCAGTGAGAATTTCATGAGCAGCAGGTGAGGGCTCCGTGACGTCGCGCGCGAGCGCCCGGATGCTGCCGTCACGCAGGCCCCAAAGGACCGCTAGGAAACCTTCCGCGTCCATCGCCTCGTGAAGCGCGTCGAAAAGGGTCTGCTTTACGAGAGGATGATCCGGGATCTCGCGATCGCCCTGGATGTTCTCGAGACAAGCGACCTGATCGGGGAAACACGTAGCGAGCATGTCGTCGGCGTCCATGCGCTGGAAGCGCGGTGGGACCTTTCGGCCTCCGCGGAAGCGCAGGATGGAGAGCGCTCGGGATGCGTTCCAGCGGAAGCGCGTTTGGAACAAGGGAGCGTCCAAGGTGGCTTGTTCGAGGACTGTGAGAGCGCTCTCCGGGTGCAAGAAGGAGAACAGCTCCTCGAGGGGGAAGGAGTGCATGGGGCCGAGGGAAAAGACGATGGCGTCGTCGCCTGCGGCAGCCTGAAGTTCGACGTTGAAGCTGCGACAAAAGCGCTTGCGGAGCGCGAGGCCCAGGGCTCTATTGATGCGCGTGCCGAAGGGCGCGTGCAGGACAACGTGCATCCCGTCCGTTTCGTCGAAGAAACGCTCTGCGATGAGCTGCGTTTGCGTCGGCAATGCGCCGAGGCCTCGTTTGATGGCGAGCAAGTAGAGGATGACCTCCTCGGCGACTTTCGGATCGACTCCCGCGCGCGCAGCGAGCTCGCCCACAAGTCCGGCGTCTTCTCCGCGTTCGTCCACCCATCCGCGCAAGTCCGAGACAGCACGAGACAGCTCATCGCTGCGCGAGGGAGCTTCGCCGATCCAGAAGGGAATATTCGGCGGCTGTCCTTGAGCGTCTGCGACCCGGACTACCCCGGGCAGGACTTGGAGGATGCGGTAGCTCGAGTTCCCGAGCTGAAAGACATCCCCGCCCATGGCTTCGACGGCAAAGTCCTCATGGACGGTGCCTACCATGAGATTTTCTGGGTCGAGACGCACCTCGTAATCGAAGGAGTCCGGGATCGCCCCACCGTTCGTGATCGCCGTCAAGCGCGCGCCGCGGCGACCCCTGAGCACGTCGGAGGTCGAGTCGTAATGCAGATAGGCAGCGCGTCGCCCACGCTCTGTGGTGAACCCTTGAGATAGGAGTTCGACCAGAGCATTGAAGGTCTCCCGTGTGAGGTCTTTGTACGGGAGCGCCCGCCGAAACAGCTCGAACAGGTCGGTAACTGAGCGCGGGGCGGCGGCCACTTCCGCGACCATCTGCTGAAGTAGCACGTCGAGGGGGCCCGGAGGGACGGCTGTCTTGTCGAGGTCGCCTCGGCGAATCGCGTCGAACAGAGCGACACTCTCGACGAGATCGTCGCGGGAAAGGGGGAAGAGCCGCCCTTTGGGAACGCCGCCGACCTGGTGGCAAGCGCGTCCGACCCGCTGCAGGAAGGTAGCAATACGGCCGGGCGAGCCAATCTGGCAGACGAGTTCGACGTCGCCGATGTCGATGCCGAGCTCAAGGGACGCGGTGGCGACGAGGACCTTCAGCTCTCCGCGTTTCAGGCGTCCCTCCGCGCGGGCCCGGCGCTCTTGGGACAAGCTTCCGTGGTGACAGGCGACGGCGCTCTCGCCGATGCGCTCCGCGAGGTGGCGCGTGATCCGCTCCGCGAGCCGTCTTGTGTTCGTGAAGACCAGGGTGGTTCGATGCTCTCCGGCGAAGGCAGCGAGACGATCGTAAATCTCGTTCCACCCGTCGGCACTCATGACGGCCTCGAGGGGAAGCTCCGGGGGAACGATCGCGATGTCGAGCTCCCGTGGGCCGGTCTCGTCGACGATGGTGGGCGCGGGGCGCGCGCTCCCGACCAAGAACTGGGCGACGACGTCGACGGGACGCTGGGTCGCGGAGAGGCCGATCCGGCGCGGCTTCTTCCCGCGCTCGGCGAGGGTTAGAGCGTCGAGACGCTCAAGGGAGAGAGCGAGATGGGCGCCGCGCTTGTTCGGGACGAATGCATGGATTTCGTCGACGATGACTTGCTGGACAGTCTTTAGGCTGGCCCGCCCGCTCTCACTCGTCAAGAGGATGTAGAGGGACTCGGGGGTTGTGATGTAGATATGGGGAGGGCGTTTGGCGTGCGCCGCCCGGTCTTTGCTCGAGGAATCCCCGGTCCGGGCGAAGGTCGTGATGCGCGGGGGGGAAAGGCCGAGAGCTTCGAGCTCGCGGGAAATTCCAGCGAGCGGCTCAAGCAGGTTTTGTTCGATGTCTGTGACGAGGGCCTTGAGCGGCGAGACGTAAAGCACACGAGTTTCGTCGGGAAGCTGCCCTCTCGGAGAGCGGAGCCCCTCTTCGACGAGGTCGTTCACAGCAGACAAGAAGGCGGCGAGCGTCTTTCCGGAACCTGTCGGTGACAGGACCAAGACGTCGCCTCCCTGTTGAATTTTCGGCCAGGCGCGCGCCTGGGCCCCGGTCGGGCGCGCGAAGCGACTTTCGAGCCAGCGGAGAGTGGCCGGATGAAACGAAAAGTCGCGCTTCATCCGCTCGGCTTTACCACAGATCAGTAGGCGAGCACGGGCCCGCCCACTGGCCCGATCGCGGCCCAGCCGGGCTGGGGGGCGGGGACGAACAGCACGAAGCCGTCGCTGTCGGACATGGCAGTGCGGGAGGCTTCAACCTCCAAGATGGCGTTTCCGTCAGCGTCGTAGACAATCGCGACCTCGGGAGTGCCCGGGGCACCCCGGAGATCCATTGTCCCGTTCCATTTCACCCCGGTACCGGTGCTGAGCATGATCCAGAAGGTCTGCGGCTTGCCGTGGACGAGAGGAGCGCTCGGGCGGTTCGCCGCCTGGATCCGGGTTGCTAGGCGCTCGTAAGTGAAGTCGCTGATCCAGGTGGGCGAGCAGTAGCTCATGAAGTCCCGGAACTCTGCGGGGCTCTTCAGAGAGGACGAGAGGGAGTCATACCCCCAGGAGCCGATGCGCGCCTCGTCGTAGGGGAACGGCTGCTGGCCGGTGACGCCGCAGGGCGCGTGGTCGCGCCCGTGACTGTGCCCGAGCTCGTGGGGGAAAGTGCCGTGGGATACGTTGTCGTCGAAGGCGATACCGAGCCCGCCGCGAAGGACCGCGCTCTGGGGACGATCATCGACCAGGTAAGCGATGCCGGTTGTGCACGATCTGTTGCAGAACTGACTGAACGATTGGGCCGGTTTGATCAATCCATAATAGTAGAGGTCCGCCGGTGCCCCGTCTTCGTAGCGACGAGTCACGACTCTCTGGAGGAGGTCTTCGAAGGAGAAGTTCGTTCCTGTGGAGCCGCTCTCCATCGGCTGGACGACGGTGTACTCGAGGTGAGTGATCGGATACTGACTCTCGACGAGGTCGACGTACTTCTTGAGCGCCGCTTCGTCGGTCGCTGGCAGCCTGTTATCATGAGAGATGGGCAAGAAGGCGACTTTGACAGTGCCGGTCTCGACAGCGTCGAGCGGGATCCCACCCGTCGCCGGGATGCGCTGGGGCGTGGACATGGGGCTGTTTGCCCCGGCGCAATCAACGAGCTCGAGGGAGTAGCTCACGCCTGCTTCCATGGCCTCGGCGGGCACCTGGATCTGGAAGGTCGAGTTCAGAGTCTGGGGAGCGGAGACCCCACCGAGCATCCTCTTGTCGTAGAAGACGCGGTCCTCTTTGCCCCCCTCGAGCCGGAGACGCAGCGAGAGGTTCCGCGGTTGAAAACCTGCTTTCGGCTCGATGAAGCCGCGTACGAGGGCAGCGCGGCCTTGGACCAGAGGGGCTTTCCGCATCGCGGTCGGTACCGCCATGTTCGCCTCGAGGAGTGGGATCTCGACAGCTTGGTAGATCGAAGCGCGGGTCAGCGTGGCATCGGAGACGACGCCGGAACAGTCGTCGTTGGCCTTGGCAATGCACTCCGCGTTTTCGCAGCCCTGACCCTCCCCGCAGGACTTCCCACACATGCCGCAGTGGTCTTGCTCGGTCTGGAGATCGCGGCACTGGCCGTCGCAGAGCATGAGAGAGCCCGAGCAAGCGCAGGTGCCGGAGACACAGGTCGTCCCGGTGCCGCAGGCGGTGCCGCAGCCGCCGCAGTGGTTCGAATCCGTGGTCAGGTTCACGCACTGACCATTGCAGAGCGTCGTCTGGCTCGGACACGCGCACGCGCCCGAGACGCAAGACTGTCCGTTCGAGCAAGCTTGACTGCAGCCGCCACAGTGGAGAGCGGAGCTCTTCGTATCCACGCACTCATTGCCGCAGCGGACGGTGCCCAAAGGACAGGGGCACGTGGGTCCTTGGCAGGCTTCGCAAACGCCCTGATTGCAGGTTCCGGAGCAGGGCTTGTTGCAGCCGCCACAATGGAGCGCTGAGCTCGTGACGTCGACACACTCGGTGCCGCAACGAGCGGTGGGCGCTGCGCATTTTGCTTGGCAGGTTCCTCGCATGCACTCCGTGCCCACCGGGCAGCCCGCGGGACAGGTCACGACGCAAGCTCCGCTCTTGCACTCGGAGCTCCCGTCACAGGCCGTATTACAGGTCCCGCAGTGATCGTGATGGGATTGTGGGTCGATGCACTCCTGGCCGCAGGCGACCAGCGGAAGGAGGCAAACGGGAGGATTATTCCCGAGGGAGGAGTCCCCGGAATCCTCGGTTCCTTCAGGCTCGCCCGAACAGCCCCAGAGGGTCGCCCAGCAGAGGAGGAAGATCAGGCTGCTCCGAATTAGTCGCCCTGAGACCATGATCCATGAAGGCTACAAGGTCTAACGGCGCATTTGTCGCTGTCGGCCGCCGGCCTCTGCACCTTGGGGCTGATTTTCCAGCTTGCCATCATAAGTCTCTCACCTCGTTGAAAACGGCTGAAAACGAGAGCTTCGAGAGGGGCGACAGCGCGAAAGCGCTGCCTCGGCTCCCTGTGCTGGCATTTGTTCAGGATTTTCCGTTTGACAGGGGCCCCGGCGAGTCCTACATCATCCAAGAATCAACTCTCACCTGTACGTAAGAGTTAGTTGCTGCAAGGCTGGATTTATAGATGGCTACGGTTCGGCGCCTCTCAGTGGTTTCCGAAGCTGAGCTTGCTCAGGGGCCGGAGGTCCATGCCACCGAAGAAGAGACCGCTGGTCTCTTACAGGTTGGACAGCTCGCGAAGATTGTCGGGAAGACCGTTCGCGCGATTCACCTCTACGAGGATCTGGGCCTTCTGCGCCCCGCCGAGCGCTCCAAGGGCCGGTTCCGACTCTATGAGAAGGACGCGATCGAGCGGGTGCGCTGGATCTCAAAGCTCCAAGCCGCGGGGTTCTCCCTCCCCGAGCTTCGGGAGATCTTGAAGGCGCACGAATCGACCCCGACGGCCAAAGAGGCCGCGCGCCGACTCGCATTGGCCTATCAGGCCAAACTGCGCGAGGTGGAAAATAAACTCCGCGAGCTTCGACGGATCGAGCGCGAGCTGGGAGCCAGCCTCGCTTACCTCGAGGCTTGTGAGTCCGCCTGTAATGAAGATGTCACGAGCGGCTCTTGCCCGAGCTGTGACCGCCATCGGGATCGTCCCGCCCCCCCCGCGCTAGTCCTCGGCGCTTTCGCCCAGTGAGATTTTTATGACCGTCCAGTTGCCCATCTACATGGATTATCACGCCACCACGCCCGTCGATCCGCGGGTCGTGGAGGAGATGCTTCCTTATTTCACGACCCATTTCGGCAACGCAGCAAGCCGGACGCACCGTTTCGGCTGGCAAGCAGAGGCGGCAGTCGACGAGGCTCGTGAGAGGCTCGCAGAGTTCATCGGCGCCGACTCGGAGAAGGAGATTGTCTTCACTTCGGGCGCGACCGAATCCGACAACCTCGCGATCAAAGGGGTCGCTGAGTATTACAAGCCCAAGGGCAACCACATCATCACGACCGTGATCGAGCACAAGGCAGTGCTCGATACCTGCAAGCGCCTCGAGAAAGAGGGCTTTACGGTCACCTACCTCCCGGTCGACTCCACGGGGCTCGTCGATCCTGAAGCGGTTCGAGCCGCCATCACCGACAAGACGATCCTGGTGAGCGTGATGCTCGCGAACAACGAGGTGGGCACTGTACAGCCTCTCGAGGCCATCGGCGCCATCACCCGCGAGCGAGGTGTACTTTTCCACACGGACGCCGTGCAGGGCGTGGGGCGGGTGCCGTTCCAGGTCAACAAGGTGAACGCGGATCTCGTGTCGCTCACGGCGCACAAGATCTACGGACCCAAAGGTGTAGGGGCGCTCTATGTTCGACGTTCGAAGCCGCGGGTGCGCCTGGTAGCTCAGATGGACGGAGGCGGACACGAACGAGGTAACCGCTCCGGAACTCTGAATGTCCCGGGCATTATGGGCTTCGCCAAGGCGGCGGAGATCATGATGAAGGAAGGCGCTACCGAAAATGAGCGGCTTCGGGGTTTGCGAGACCGGCTTCACGAGCGAATCACAAGCCGTCTCGAGCAGGTGACGCTGAACGGGCACAAGACCCACCGCCTGCCCGGAAACTTGAACGTATCGTTTTCCTTCGTCGAAGGCGAAGGATTGCTCATGGCGCTCAAGGACGTCGCCGTCTCGAGCGGCTCGGCCTGCACCAGCGCCAGCCTTGAGCCGAGTTATGTGCTGCGCTCCATGGGGCTCGACGACGAGCTGGCTCATTCTTCGATCCGCTTCGGGCTGGGTCGATTCACGACCGAAGCAGAGGTCGACTACGTGAGCGATTTGGTCGTAGAGAAAGTCAAGCGGCTCCGCGAGATGTCGCCGCTCTACGAGATGTTTAAAGAAGGGATCGACCTGAAGTCGATCGCTTGGACCGCCCACTAACACGTGCGGACCGTCAGAATTTGAAAGAGGAGACAAGAAAATGGCCTACAGCGACAAGGTGATCGAGCACTACGAGAATCCGAGGAACGTCGGAACGCTCGACAAGGATGACGACAGCGTGGGCACCGGGCTCGTCGGTGCGCCTGCTTGTGGTGATGTTATGCGCCTGCAGATCAAGGTGAGTGACGCGGGTGTCATCGAGGATGCTCGCTTCAAGACCTTCGGCTGCGGCTCGGCGATCGCGTCTTCGTCCTTGGCGACGGAGTGGATCAAAGGGAAGACGCTCGAGCAGGCCGAGGGCCTGAAAAATAGCCAAATCGCAGAGGAGCTCTCGCTGCCGCCCGTGAAGATCCATTGTTCGGTTCTCGCCGAAGACGCGATCAAGAGCGCGATCGAAGATTTTCGTCGGAAGCAGGCGGAGAAGCGAGCTCAGAAGTGACGAGCCCGGAGGGCTCGCTTGAGAAAGGAGGACGCGCATGTCGACTCATACAGAGATGACCTCACAAAAGAGCTCGGAACGGATTCAAAAATCCGCCACCGGCGCTTCAGCGTGGGAAGAGGCGCTCCTTCGTGCTCCGAAAGAGGGCCTCAAGATCACGAGCGGGGCCGCTCAGTTTGGTCGCGAGAAGCTTGAGAAGCGCGGCACGCCGTCTGCGATGATTCGGCTCGGGATCAAGGGCGGCGGCTGCTCTGGGTTTAGCTACGTGATCCAGTTTGAGGACGACGAGCCGAAGGCGCGTGACTACGCCTACGAAGTCGACGGGGTTCGTTTCGTCGTCGACAAAAAGAGCTTCCTCTACCTCGTGGGAAGTACCTTCGACTACGAGAAGACGCTCATGTTTCAGGGCTTCAAGTTCGTGAATCCGAACGAGGCCTCGTCGTGTGGCTGTGGCCACTCGTTTACAGTCAAGTGAACGATCCATTCCAGCTCTTGGGTCTGCCTCGGACCTATTCGCTCGATCGCCGTGAGCTCGACGAGCAGCACAAGAAACGCAGCCTTGAGCTCCACCCGGATCGCCTCCGTGGGCGTTCTCCCGTCGAAAGAAGGCAGGCCCTTTCGCTCGCGATAGAGGTCAATCAGGCCTACCGAATCCTGCGCGAGCCGGCTGCGCGCGCTCGGGCACTTGCGTCGCTCTTGGGTCTGGTCGTGGGCGACGAAGAGTCGAGAAGCGCAGATCCGGCGTTTTTGATGCAGATGATGGAGCTCCGCGAGGAGCTCAGCGAGCTCCGCTCGAAGAGAGACAAGCGCGGCGTCGAGCGGCAAGTGCAGAAGGCGCGCGCCGAGGTGAGACAGGCTGAGGAGGAGCTCGGGCGAGCCTTTGAAGAGGAAGAGCTCGGTGCCGCCGAGATTGAAGGTTGGATCGGAAAACTCCGCTATTGGGCGCGCTTCCTCGAGGAAGCGGAGCTCATCAGCGATGACCTGGAGGAAAGCGACAATGCTCCTCGACATCTTTGACCCCAAAGCAAAACCACGCGCGATCGGCATCGATCTTGGTACTACGCACTCGGTGGTCGCTGTTCTACAGGACGGCGCTCCTCGGGCGCTCACGAGCTGTGATGGAGTCCCGCTCTTGCCGAGCGTTGTTTACTATCCTGAGTTCGGGCACCCGACCGTAGGCAAGCTCGCCCAGAGGCAGAAGACTCTCGCGCCTGCCCGAACCATCGAGAGCGTCAAGCGTTTCATGGGCCGGAGCCACGCCGAGATGGCTCGGAAGAAGCTCTCGACGGTGCCTTTGGCTCTGCCCGAAAACGAAGATGAGGCGCGAACCGTTCGTTTCGCCATTGGTGATCAGAAGCTCACCCCCGTTGAGGTGAGCGCGGAGATCCTTCGGAGCCTCAAGAAGAGCGCCCAGGACAAGCTCACGAATGTGGGGCCTGCTGTAGTGACGGTTCCGGCCTACTTCGATGACGCTGAGCGCCAAGCGACGCGCGACGCGGCGCGCCTCGCTGGACTTGAAGTGCTCCGCCTGCTCAACGAACCGACCGCGGCAGCCGTCGCTTACGGCCTCGACAGTGCCATGAGCGGGGTGTTTGCCGTTTACGATCTCGGAGGAGGAACCTTCGATATTACCGTCCTCGAGCTCTCCGATGGTGTCTTCCAGGTGAAGAGTACAGCTGGGGACTCGGCGCTCGGTGGGGACGACTTCGATCGGGCGATTGCAGGGCGAATCCTCGAGACGGCCGGGCACGGCGACGGCGGTGATGCTTCCTTTGAGCTCGTTGCAACGGCGCTCGAGGCGGCTCGTCGCCTGAAACACGAGCTCACCGAGTCCGAAAGCGCGAGTGTTTCTTTCGAGAACGCGGAAGGGAAGGCGATCTCCTTCGCGCTCTCGCGTTCTGAGCTGGCGGAGCTAATCGCTCGAGACCTGGAGCGCGCGGAGCGAGTGGCGCGGAGGGCGCTCCGGGACGCGGGGCTTGTCCCCTCGGATCTCGACGGCGTGGTCTTGGTCGGAGGTTCGACGCGGATGCCCGCCGTTCGGGATTCGGTGCGCGCGCTTTTCGGACGGGAGCCGCTGTGCTCGATCGATCCGGACTTGGTCGTTGCTTACGGCGCGGCGATGCAGGCGGCGGCGCTCTCAGGCGAAGGCGATGATGTCCTCTTGCTCGATGTGCTGCCGCTCTCGCTTGGGATCGAGACTATGGGCGGCGGGGTCGACAAGATCCTGCCGCGCAACACGGGTATCCCGACGGGCGCGCGCGCGACGTTTACGACTTACGCGGACAACCAGACGGGCTTCGAGATCCATGTCGTTCAGGGCGAGCGGGAGCTCGCGGCGGACTGTCGCTCGCTCGCGCGCTTTAGCTTGCGCGGCATCCCGCCCATGCCGGCGGGCATGGCTCGGCTCGAGGTTGAGTTCCACGTGGACGAAAACGGACTGCTCAAGGTTGAAGCTCGTGAGACGAGCACGGGCAAGCGCGCCGAGATATCGGTCAAGCCGAGTTACGGCCTGAGCGACGACGAGATCGAGGCCATGCTGATCGATGCCCTCGAACACGGGGAAGAAGATCTTGATGCTCGCCGTCTTGCCGATGCGGCAGTGGAAGCGCGGAGAATACTTCTTGCGGTGGAGAAGGCGCTCGAGCAAGACGCTGAGCTTCTCAGTGCCGACCAGAAACAAGCTGTCGAGAGCGCGATTCGGGAGCTTGAGTCCGCGCTCGCCGAAGAGAAGGGGGCCGTTCGCGCCCGGGGCAGCCGCATCCAGCAGTTGACGACGTCCCTCGCTGAGCGCACCCATGAGTGGGCGGGGCAGCGAATGAATCGAGCGATTCGCGAGGCACTTTCGGGCCGAGAGGTCGAGAGCGTAGCGGAGACAGTGAGCGAGGCTCGCGGCGTCGATCAGCACGTCGAGGAGCACGAGAAACAAAGGCGCGGTCAGCGTGGTCCGGCCGCGTCTGGTCTGGACATCGAGGAGTAGTCCGTTTTGGCAACCGTACGTTTTCTAGAACAAGATCTCGCCGTCGACGCGAAGGTCGGGCAAAGCATCCTCGAGGTCGCTCAAGGGGCTCATGCACCAGAGGGCTACGCCTGCGGCGGTGTCTGCGCCTGTTCGACGTGCCACGTCTATATCGAACAAGGTCGCGAACTTCTGAGCGAGGCGAGCGAAGATGAAGAAGACATCCTCGACAAAGCCTTTGATGTGCGCATGACGTCACGCCTCGGCTGTCAGGCGCGGATTGAACGCGACGGGGAGATCCTCGTTCGGATTTCTCGAGAGAGTCTCGACGCCTACTACAACGAGCATCCCGAAGATCGGCCCAAATAAGGTTCCTGAACGCGCCGCTCTTCCGCCGCTCTCATGCAGCGAGCCTCGGGCTCAGCGGCGCTCGAGGATCTGATAGTCCCGGGACTCGTGACGGAGGAGGAGCTCATCTGGCTCTGAAGTGAGGTCTGTCCGATCGATGCAAATTGGGAGAATGAGCCAGCGGAGCGCGGGATCGGTAAGCGCGTTTCGAGCGCGAGCGACGAGGGATTCTTGAGACGAGTCCCGAGGATCCCCCGTCGTCACAGCAAGGAAGCGCTCCGGGTGCCCGGCGGCGGCCATGATGGCGAAATGAGAGAAGTCGAGAGCGCCCACCCAGGTTTGCGAAGGAGCTCCTTGGAGAGAGCGGAGCGCTCGTCCCGCGGCCACTTCGTCTCGCCGATCGACGTAGTCCGCAGGCGGCCTTGGGAAAGCAGCGTTCAGAAGCAGAAGAAGCGGCACGAGAGCCCGGGTGAGCCATAGGCGGGGGCCGTTTTCATTCAAGAAGCGAAGGGCAGGTGGCCGCGGCGTGCTCAGACAGAGCCCGATCAAGAGCGGCAGGGTCGTCCAGAAAACCATGAGCGTGCGCTCCGGGTGATGAGTCGGAGAACCTGATGCGAGATCGGCCAGGCTCAAGAACAGGAGCTGGGCCAAAAGGGGTAAGAGCGCGAGCCAGACGAGACGACGCGTCTCTCGTCGAGCGAGCGCGAGCGAGAGGGCCAAGAGGGCCACAAGGAGAGGCTCACTTCGGACGAGGGAGAGGCCGTACGAGAAGAACGTCTCGACGTTTGTGCGAGGATCGGGGCCGAGCGCGAGCTTGTAGGAGCGGACGCGGGTGACGAAGAAGAAGGGGGAACCGTGGTGCAGAGCTCCGCTGAGGCACCATAGGGCAGGTCCTGTGAGACAGCCCAGCCCCACAAAAAAGTCCGGCCGGGTGCGCCTGAAAGATAGGAGCACTGCGAGCGCGAGCGCGAAAGGCCAGGTCTCATATCTCGAGAGGGTTGCGGCGGTGAGACAGGAGAGACCGATGAGTCGGGCGGCCGGGGAGGCGCGGAGGCCGAGAGCGATGAGCGCGGAGGTCGCGAGGCACGCGGTGAAGTACTCGGGGACCGTGGCGGCAGTGAAGATCCAGGTCGTCGGCAGGAGCGCGGAGGCGAGCGCACAAAGGCTGGCACGCGCCGGGGGGAGACCTAGCCAGCACGCAGCGAGAAAGAGCAAACCAACGCCGACCCCCGATCGAAAGACCGCGGTGACCTGGGCCACCTCGAGCTCCGCTCCGAAGAAGATCATCGCTCCCCCATCGAGGAAGAAGGGAAATGGAAGCCAGCTTGTTCCCGACGGGTCCCAGCTCGGCGCCCGCGCAAACCCCTCTGCGATGAAAACTCGCGCGAAGTCGTCGTCGCTCACAGCGGCACCGCGCTCGGTTCCGAGGGCGATGAAGCCCGATACGAGCGCGCAGGCGAGCGTCATGATCCCGAAGGACCAAGTCGCTCGCCGTCGTCGCTGCTCATTCGGCTCCACGGGCTAACGGAGCCCGCTCTTTACGGGGCGCTCTTCTCGGAGCCTACGTCCTCGGGGAGCGCGATCGAGTCACCGCGTGCCTTCGCGGCGTTCTCCAGCGAGTCGCCCGTGGACGAGGAAAGGTACGCGAGGAGGACGCTAGTCCCGAAGAAGATGCTGGCGGTGACCCAGGTCGTCTTCGTGAGAACGTTTCCTGCGCCGCGGCCGCCGAACACCTGCTGGGCGGAGCCTCCGCCGAAGGCGCCGAGACCGCCGCTCTTGCCCGGTTGGATCAGGATCACGAGCACGAGGAAAAGGCAGGCCACAACGTGCAGGACGGTGAGGGGGGTCTCAATGATCTCGAGCATGGCGGGGATTTTTCTCTCGTGGTCAGCGGCAGAAGGGTCTCAGGAAGCGCTCAGGGCTTCGGCGGCGGCGATGATCTCAGCGAAGCCAGCGGGCTCGAGGGACGCGCCGCCCACCAGGGCGCCGTCGATGTTCGGGCAGCCAAGGAGTTCCTTGGCGTTCGAGCCCTTCACGCTGCCGCCGTAGAGCACGAGGGTCTGCTCAGCGACCTTTTCGCCTTGCTTCTCGCGGAGGCGCGAGCGAATCGCAGCGTGGACCTCTTCTGCCTGCTCAGGCGTGGCAACCTTGCCGGTACCGATGGCCCAGACGGGCTCGTAAGCGATCACGCCGAAACCAGGATCTTTGGTGAAAAGATCGGCGAAGCTGTCGAGCTGCTCGAAGACGACCTCAAGGGTCTTTCCAGCCTCGCGTTCAGCCAAGGTCTCGCCGATGCAAGCGATCGGGCGCAGCCCTGCGGCGAGAGCGGCAGCGACCTTCTCGCGGATGAACGCGTTGGACTCAGCGAAGTACTGACGACGTTCGCTGTGGCCCAAGATGACCCACTTGGCTCCAGCCGAGAGGATCATGGGAGCGCTCACTTCACCGGTGAAGGCTCCGCTGTCTTTCGGGTAGAGGTTCTGCGCGGCGACTCCGACGCTGCTCTTCTCCTCTGAGAGGGTGTGAGCGACGGCGGCGAGCGCAGTGAAGGGAGGAGACACGACAACGCTGACGTGGGGAGCTTTCGCTGCAGCTCGAGCTACCGCGCTGGCGAGTTCGCAGCCGTCTTCGCCTCCCTTGTTGAGTTTCCAGTTGCCAGCGATGAGAGGGGTACGTGTCGTCATGTCAGGGTTCCTCGAAGGGCCTCGAGCCCCGGGAGCTTCTTATCCAGGAGCAAGGCGAGCGCCGATTTGCCACCATCGGAGATACAGTCAATCGAAATCGGGGATTCGCCCCGGGTGGCTCGGACGGACGCGACGCTATCGTCACCGACTACCACCGTAAAGGCAGAAGAGGCCGAGAGGGCGTCGATCGTGCTCCGGGTGCCCGCGGAAAACTCGGGGTTCCGGTAGAAACCGACGGTTCCGGACCAGACGACCGCTCCCGCACGCTCGATTTCTCGCGCGAGGAGCTCCCGTGACTTCGGCCCGAGGTCGAGGGCCATCTTGCCCGCGGGGACGTGCGAAGCGGGAGCGATGTCGGAGCTCTGAGCGCGCGGATCGGTCCCAACTGCGAAGTCCACAGGGAGAACGAGCTTGTCTCCGAGCTTGTCCGCGAGGGTCCGCGCGCCGGCGAGGAAGTCCGCCTCGTAACTTGTGGCGCCGAGGGCGCCACCGAGCGCGGCGACCATGGTGTTTGCCGCGACGCCGACCAGCGCGATGCGATGGAAGTTCGACAGAAGTGCGAGCAGCTCGTCGCTGCGGGCCTTGAGTGAACTTCCACCCCAGATCAGAAGGCGGGGACTGTCGATCGAGCTGCGGAGACGAGCGAAGGCCGAGAGTTCGGCCCAAAGGTTCGGCCCCGCCGCGCGGCGATCGAGGAGGCGCGGCAAGATCGTTGTCGTCGCCGAGGGGTAAGCGAGCGGTCGTAGCGAGTCGGCGAGGTAGAGATCGATATGTGGGAGCAACGCGTGTGCGAACGCGTCGGCCTGGGGGCCGACGTCGCCTTCTGCGGCCAAGTTGGGCAGACAACAGACGCGTCCCGGGCGCAGGCCTTCGATGATCTTCTTGAGCGCCTCGCTGGTCGCTCCGTCGGGCAAATGAACCTCGAATTTTCCGAGCTCCGCGAGTCGCGCGAGAACGGGCTCGATGCTTGGTGCCTTTTCGTTCGGTAGCCCGGGCTCCTCGCCCTTCGGATCACGGAAGCGCGAGGCGACGATCACGCGCGCGCCCCGCTTTTCGAGCTGGCTGACGGTCTGGATCAGGCGTTCGATGGGCTCATCATCTTCGACTTTTCCAGCTTTTGAGACAGGGATGTCGAGATGAGTTCGTACGAAGACGCGTTGATTTTCGAGCTCGAACTCGTCGAGTGTTTGAATGCCTGCGAGCATGGGTGAGTCGTTCCTTTGGCCTCAGGCGAAGAAGGAGCCGATGTCCCGGAAGCGTTGGTAGCGATCTTCACGGATCGCCTCGGCGCCGAGGTCGACGAGCCCAGCCAGCGTGTCATAAAGAGTTATGTCGAGCAGGCGAGCCGCTTCGTCGTAGTCTTGGTGCGCGCCGCCGGGCGGTTCGTCCACGACGCGATCGACGACCCCGAGCTCGAGCAAGTGCGGAGCGGTGATCTTGAGGCGTTCAGCAGCCTCGGGGGCCTTCGACGGGTCTTTCCAGAGGATCGAAGCACAGCCCTCCGGAGTGATCGTCGAGTAGTAGCTGAACTCTTGGACGAGGATTCGGTTCGCGACGCCGAGAGCGAGCGCACCGCCAGAACCTCCTTCGCCGATGATGGTCGTGATGATCGGGACGCTCAGACCAGCCATCGCCTCGAGGCAGGCCCCGATCGCCTCACTTTGTCCGCGCTCTTCAGCTTCGAGGCCGGGGAAGGCTCCGGGGGTGTCAACGAAGGTGAGCACGGGGAGCGAGAAACGATCGGCGAGCGCATACAGGCGCAGTGCCTTTCGATAGCCCTCGGGGTTAGGCATCCCGAAGTTGCGGTACATGTTGTCCTTTGTGCCGCGGCCCTTTTGGTGCCCCACGATGAGGACGCTGCGTCCGTGGTAGCTCGCGATGCCTCCGACGACCGCCGCGTCATCTCGGAAGCGCCGATCGCCGTGGAGCTCGACGAAGTCCTTGAACAGCCGCTCGACGTAGTCGAGCATGTGAGGCCGATTGGGGTGCCTCGAAAGCTGGACCTTCTCGATCGGCGTCAAGTTCGAGAACACCTCCCGGGCGAGCCGAGCCGTCTTGGTCTCGAGTCGCTTCAGTTCATCAGAATAACGCGGATCGCTTTCGGCGCGCTTTCGAAGATCGCGAACGCGCGTGATCAGTTCGACCACGGGTCGCTCAAAGGCGAGGATGTGCGCCATGGGGGCGCCCAGATTGTCTCTAGTTTGCCCCGACGTCGAGGGCGTACCGCCCGGATGGCGCGGAAATTTGCGAAGCGACCGAAGTGGCTGAACCAGTCTCCACTTTCGGCGCCCAATCAGCGAAATTTCCCTGCCAGTGCCACGCCCAGTTCGCACAGAGAGGACGGAGTCTTCTCGGCTTTCAGTACTGCTCTTCCGCACGAGCCTTCCGCCTCCGTTGAAGCGAGGCCGGCTCGGGAGTCTCGGGTACCGGGCGAGTCGCCTCGAGGCTTAGGATCGAATGTTGTCGGGGACCGTTACTCGAGCGCTCGGGCTGCGGATATTGAAACAGCGGAAGGGCTTGGCCTTGTTCTTCAAGACCGCCGGGGGCAGCTCCTCGTATTCGAAGCGGCCGCGCAGGGCTTCGAGTGTGACTTCGCTGACGACGATCTGACCGGCGAGTGCGATGCCGCAGAGTCGCGCGCTCGTGTTCGCCGTATCGCCGATGACCGTGTAGCTGAGCGCTCGGGAGCTTCCGATATAGCCGGCGACGAGCGGTCCCGTGTGAATGCCAATGCCGACGTCAAGGGCCTCTTGGCCCGCTTGAGCTCGAGAGCGATTGTAGACCTCGAGGACGCGCCTTTGTTCAAGTGCACATTCGACGCTGCGAATGGCGTCGTCCTCATGCACCACCGGCGCGCCCCAAAGGGCCATGATCCCGTCGCCCATGAACTTGTCGAGGGTTCCCTCGAAGCGGAACACGGTCTCGACCATCAGCTCGAAGTACTCGTTGAGCATCTCCACGATCGCTTCCGGCGTCGCCTTTTCGCTCATCGAAGTGAAGCCTCGGATGTCCGAGTTGAAGACGGTGCAGGCTTGGACCAGCTGACCGCCTTTGCGCACCTCGAGCTCTCCTGAGAAGACTTTCTCCGCCAAGTTCGGCGAGAGGAGTCGACTGAAGCGCTCGCGATGGATCGCCTCTTGTTCGACCTTTTTTCCGAGGATGTTGATCTCGATGAACATCGCCGCCTGATTGGCGATCGAGGTCACGATCTCGAGGTCCTTTTGTTGGAACTGAGCGAGGCTCTCGCTGTCCAGCCACAGCACTCCGAGGATTTCGTCGTTGTGCAAGAGGGGGGCGACGATCGCGGAGCTGATCCGGTTCAGGATCATGCTCTTGCCCTTGGAGGCGGCGAAATCCTGGGCCGCGTCGTGGGTGAGTACTGTCTTTCGCTCTTTGATCACGTGCTCCATCATCGTTGATGAAACCGGGATCGGTTTGTCGGTTCCATCACGACGCAAGCTCGCCGCCGGGACTAGGTCTTCCCGTCCGTTCTCTTTCAAAAGAATCACACCGCGATCGGCGCGGACGAAACGGAAGATGGTCTCGAGGATCTTGTCGAGCAGCTTTTGGAAGTCGCGCTCGAGAGCGATCTCGCGGGAAAGCTCGTGAGACAGGCGTAGTCGCTCGTAGTCTTGCGAGAGCTGGACCGGATTGTTCGCAAGCTGCTCGAAAGGCAAAAAGCCTTTGAGCGTGGCGTCGATCTGCGTTCCGATGGAGCGCTTGTTGTCGTTCAGGTCGACGCGAGTCTTCATGCCGAGACGTCGCTCGGAGGAGCTCGGGGGATTTCCGGCGATGATCTGGGAGGTGCCGAGCGGAGCCACCCCACCGATCGGCGCTGGCGTCGGGCTACTCATGGGGCGAAAACCGCCGCCCAGAGGGGGCTTGAGCGGGACCGTGGGCTGCGGAGGACCCTTTGCCTCGAGCTCCGCCGATCCGACACCTGTCGAGTGCTCCCAGGCGGGTGCCACCGTGGGCTCAGGGAGCTCTGCGGTGCGTACGATGCGAGCTTTGGATTGCCCCATCGTGATCTCCGCGGCTTCGGTGAGAGCCACTTCGCCCTGCACCTTTTGACCATTGACGTAGGTGCCGTTCAGGCTGCCGAGGTCTTTGAGGATGAAGACGCCACCGCGGAGCTCGATGATGCAGTGCTCTTTGCTGACGATCTTGTCGAGCACCTGGATCGAATTGTCAGGGTGTCGCCCGAGCGTGTTACGCGCTTTGAGTTCGAATGTCCGTTGACCCTCGGGGGTCGTGAGCTCCAAACGCGCCATCCGCCAGGTACGCTACCGTCCCTCCGATAGCACTTCAAGGCTGCTCGCCGGCTTCGGGCGCCTGAGGTTTTTCGTTCTCCCGCCCTCACTCCTCACGGACGCCCGAGACGCTATCCTACATCGGTCCCGCATGAGGGGAGGGCGGGAACTGCCGAGCCGAGCTTGGCAGCCACGTGGATGGGCGCGACGGAGGAGCGTCCGGTGACAAGCTCCTGTAGAGTGACGCCGATGGTGTCTTCAAGCGATGTGCGGCGCGGCCGAGGAGCACGCGAGGAAGCTCTCGTGCTCGCGATCGATCAAGGGACCACCGGGACCACAGCCGTCCTCTACCAACTCGCGGACGACGAGGATACGCGCTCGCTCAAGTTCCGGGCCCTCACTCGAAAGACGCGCGACTTCCCGCAGCACTTCCCGGCCCCAGGTTGGGTTGAACATGACGCTGAGGAAATTTGGCAGAGCGTGGTCGGTGCGGTGGGCGATGTCCTCGCGGTCACTCCTGACGCGGCGCGCCGCGTTGCGGCCATTGGCCTCACCAATCAGCGGGAGACTGTGCTGCTCTGGGAGCGCAAGACAGGTGAAGCCGTGGCCCCTGCGCTCGTCTGGCAGGATCGTCGCACGAGCGAGCGCTGCCACGAGCTCCGCGCATCGGCCCAAGCGGAGCTCATTCAGCAAAAGACAGGGCTCGTCATCGATCCCTACTTCTCGGCGACCAAACTCGAGTGGCTCTTTCGGAGCGAGCCCAGTCTCAAAGAGCGCGCCCAAAGAGGCGAGCTGTGTTTCGGTACCATCGACAGCTATTTGGTTGCGCGCCTTGGGGGCAAGGCCCCTCCCCATGTCATCGAGTTCACGAACGCCTCGCGCACGCTGCTCTTCGATCTGCGTGCGGGGAAGTTCGACGACGATCTGCTCGAGCTCTTCTCCGTTCCGAAAGCGTGTGTCCCGCGCGTGATCGCGTCGAACGAAATCGCGACGCGGACCTCCGGGTTTCCCGGACTTCCCGACGGCATCCCGATTGCCGGGATCGCCGGGGACCAGCACGCAGCCCTTTTCGGCCAAGGTGCTCTCGACCCGGGTCAGGGGAAGTGCACCATCGGAACCGGAGCCTTCCTGCTCGTGACGACCGGCGATCGCGCCGTCAGGAGCTCTTCGGGACTATTGACCACGCCCGCCTGGAAGCTCGGGGAACGGGTCCAGTACGCCCTCGAGGGTTCGGCCTTCACGGCGGGCGCCGCCGTGGGATTCCTGCGCGACTCTCTTGGGCTCATCTCTTCGGCACGAGAAGTGGAAGCGCTCGCTCGCACCGTGCCCGACAGTGGTGGGGTCATGTTCGTGCCTGCTCTCGCGGGTTTGGCAGCTCCCCATTGGCTTCCCGATGCTCGGGGCCTCCTCGCCGGACTGACTCGGGGGACAACTCGTGGTCATATCGCTCGCGCCGTCCTCGATGGTATCGCTCACGAAGTCACGGACTTGATCGAGACGGTGGAGGGAGACCTTCGGGCCGCCGGGTTACCTGCCTTGGCTGAGCTGCGTGTGGATGGAGGAGCGGCGGAGAATGACCTGCTCCTTGAACTCCTCTCCGATTTCGCGCGGTTAGCGGTGAAGCGCGGGCGGGACGTCGAGTCGACGGCTCGGGGGGCTGGACTCCTCGCAGCTTTGGGAGCCGGGCTCGTCCCTGGTGAGGAGATCGCCCGGGATGCCTTCGAGCTCGACAAGGCCTTTGAGCCCCCGAAGCGTGCGGCGTTCTCTGAGGCTGCCCGTCGCGCCTATCATGAGACGGTGCGGGTTTGCGCCGAGGATGCGGCTATGCGCCGTGTGCGCTAGGGTGTTTGGTTCGCGCGCCACCGGAATTCTGCGAAGCACTCTGCAGGTAAATGGTCGACGTGACGCTGCGGCCATGCCTGCACCATGTGGCCGAACGATCAAGCGGGCGAGAAGTGCGTCTCTGGGAGAATCCGCGGGGAGGGGAATACTGGCTCATCGGACGGCTCTTTCAATGGCCCATCCGTGAGTCCACCGGCGGGCATGAACTCGCCCCGCCGGCTGTTGAACTTATCACGCACCCGGCGCATGATTGTGGCTTGGAACGGGTCCGTTTTCTTAGTTCTTGTAGGCTGAGGCTTCTCCATGTCTGAAGGTAAACCGCTGCGCACCGTCCCCGTCGATTGGGAGGCATTGGAGGATGCATTCGAGAACAATGCGCCCGAGGTCCATAGCTACCTTCACATCGCCACCGGTGAGGTCATCCGCGTCGTGGACGGGATCGCTGATCCTGGGATGCATTCCCGTATCGCCACGGACACGGGCTATCTGCGCATCGATCCGGTGAGCTCTCGGGAGCAGTACCGTTGGATGGAGAGGTTCATTCCGATGGTGGAGGATGAGGAGGTGAAGCGCCGCCTCTCCCAGGCCATCGACGGGAAAGGTGCGTTCCGCCGCTTCAAGGACGTGCTCATGAGCTACTCGGTCGAGCGCGAGCGCTGGTTCGAGTTCCGAAGTGAGCGTCTCCGTGTCTTCATGGAGGCTTGGCTCTCGGCGCACGCCCTCGAGGGCGTCGTCCGTGCGGCTGTCCCGCCGGAAAGTTCACCTTTGCCTGACCCGACCCGTGGGGTTGAAGCGCGTCCGCGGCGGGTCGGCGATGACGCTGGTTCTCGCTATCGGGGCGCCGACATTGTGCGCCGCCAGATCCTCGACGTGCTCGATGGCTTGGGCTCGCGAGAGCTCGAGAAGGTCTTGGTCTTCGCCGAGTTCGTCCTGCACAGGCACGGGGGGCGAGCCTCCCCCGAGCGGAGAAGTGCAACCGTCGTTTCGGTCCCGTCTGCCTCTTCTTCTTCCTCTGCGGATGGGAAAGAGGCCTTCGAGCCCGATCCCCCGACCCAAAGGCGGGCGGCGGAGCGCCGCTGAACCGATGAGGTCGGTCCGCCCTTTTTTCCTGCGGACGCTCGTCTGCTCGGTCTTGCTCGCGAGCGCGCTCGCCTCGCCCGAGGCGGCGCAGGCTGAAGAGGCGGTGACGATCTCGGCGGACCGCGTGATCGCTCGCTTCTTCGCGCCCGAGACAGGAGGCGCCAAAAAGCCTCATTTTGTCATGGCGCGTGAGCTAGCCTTTGAGGCCCGGCTCGTCGCGCTCTCCGATCCTGCGCATGTTCCCGGTGAGGTCCCCTACCGAAAACATCATGTGCAGGTTGCGCTTGAGCGCGCGATCGGGGAGACGCTGCTCGCTGAGCTAGCGGTCGATCCTGAGCCGAGCTCCGAGGAGGTCCGTGAGCAGTCGCAAAGGGCCGAGGCGCTCGCCATCAGCGAGGTTCGGGGTGAGGCGGCCCTCTGGGAAGCGGCGCGGGCGGAAGGCCTCGGTCGACTCGAGGTGCAGAGGATCTTTCGGCGACGAGCTTGGGCGAGTCTCTACCTCGATCGGATGGTCGCGCCGATGCTCAGCCCGAGCGTCGCAGAGCTGCGCCGCGTGCATGAAGAGGAGCGCACGCCCTTTTCGGGACAGCCTTTCGCACGCGTCCGATCGCAGCTCGAGCGCTGGTATGTGGCGAAACGGCTGCGCGCGAGCGTCCAGGCCTACTACCAGAACGCTGGCGCGCGGCTCGATCTCACATTTTTCTCCGCACCGAAGTGAGCTTTTCGCTTACCACTTCACGATGACGGTGGGCGGCTGGATCTGCGCGTCGGCGTGAGCCAAAGATACGGCCACTTTGGCGGAAGCTGAGCCGTGGGGCTGCTCCGCGGTCCACTTTTGCTGCTCCGCCAGGTTCACCTGAGGAACGATTTGGGAGGGTCTGAGGTTCGAGATGACCTCAGGGGGGCCGACCACTGTTACGTCGACGGTCTTCGGCAACGCTGTCGCGTGAGGGGGACCGACCACCTCGACCGGTAAGGCTGAGAACAGGCGCTCGATCTTGCGCTCTGCGATGCGGATTGTGACTGTCGCCGCCTGGGAGCCGAGGTAACGCACCGAGGGCCCCGGCGAGTCGAGGGCGATCCGGCGCGTGTAGGTACCATGGCCGAGCCCTGTGACGTCGAAGGCCTCGAGACGCGCGAACTGCAGGACTTCTACGCGGCTGACAGGACCTCGGACCGCGACTTCCCGGGGCTCGAGCTCCGGAGGCCCGGACACTTCATGACCTCGGGCGGGCAGGCCTGTCAGAGAGACCTGGAGCGGAAGCCTTCGCGTGATCACGTCCTCCCATTCGAGGGGGATCTCTGGAGGATCGACGGCGATGATCTTCACGTCGCTCGGAATGTGAAAGGAGGAGGGCGAGAAGGCGACTCGTTCGGTGTCGCCACCGCGCAGGTCGACCTCGACAGGAGCGATGCCCTCTTGGATGAGTTTGTTGATGGCCCGGGACGGACCGCGGAGCGTAACATGCACCGTGGCGGGGATGCGCGTCATGAGCTCGCGCGCACCTCCGTCCGGTGGGAGACTGACCACGGGAACGCCGAGGGTCTTGTCCCGAATGTCTTCCTGGCCGTGGACGTAGCCGAAGAAAATCAAAGAGAAGACGAGAGCGAGCGCCTTGAGCGAGAGGTTCTCAGTGAATGTCTCCCGAAGCCATGACTTCATGACGACGGATCTCCACTCGGGTCATTGGGTTGGCTCCCGGCGCGCGGCATGGGGCGGGGTTGGCTCGGGCCCCGGAGCTCATCGCTGTCCGAATCGAAGCTCGGGCTTTCGGGGCGGATGCTCTTACGCAAAGGAGGAGGAAGAGGACTCGGGTTCAGCGGGGGCGGGGGCACACTCGAGGCGCGATCGACCTGGGGCAGCTCGAGCTTCGGCGGGGGCTCCGAGTGGGCGACGCGTTCCTGGGCGCGAGAGCGAGTGCTGCGGCGCTTCCGGCGTTGCGCCTTCGGGTCGAGGATCGAGAGCAGCATGTCGCGGAGCTCGGGGGCCTCGAGATCGGCGGCGATGTTTCCGTTGAAGCAGCAGCTGATGGTCCCGCGTTCTTCGCTGACGACGACTACCACTGCGTCCGTCTCTTCGGTGATGCCAAGAGCGGCTCTGTGTCTTGAGCCGAAGCTTGGATCGAAACTTCCTTCTTTTGGCATCGGGAAGAAGACGCCGGCTTTGGCCACCCGGAGGTTCCTGATGATGACCGCGCCGTCGTGCAGCTTGTTGATCCCCTCGGGGACGAAGAGCGTTACGAGCAGCTCTGCGTTGACCTTGGTGTCGACGTCGATGCCCCGGTTATTGCCAACGAACTCGTCGAGATTCGCTTCCTGCTCGATGGTGATGATGGCCCCGACGCGGTGTCGGGAAAGGACGCGGGCGGCTTCGACGACCTCGTCGATCACCTCAGTTTGCTGAGCTCGGTGGGCGCCCGAGAGGAAAGTCTTGCTCCCGAAACGCTCGAGGGCGCGCCGAATGTCGCTCTGGAACACGACGACGCTGACGATGAGGAGCGATTCGAGGGGCACCCGCACAAGGGCCTCGACCGACTTCAAGCCGAGGCGCTCGGCGATCAAATAAAGGAGGAAGAAGAGGACGAGGCCGATGCCGATCTGGACGGCCTTAGTCCCTTTGGCGACGAGTAGGAGCCGATAAAAGACGTAGTAAACGACAGCGATGTCTGCGACCGCGCGTAGCGCGTCGATGGGCGTCCGAATGGCGAGGGAGCGTCCGATGAGCTCAAGCATCAAGCCCCCCTTGCCCTGAAAGCGTGCATCGCGCTGAGAGCTTGTGAGGTCTCGTGGACATCATGGACGCGGAGCATACAGGCTCCCTCTGCGACGGCATGGAGAGCGGCTGCAATCGACCCGCCGAGACGCGCCTCGGGTCTGTCGCCTCGAAAGCCTCGCAGGAAGCTCTTCCGACTTGCCCCGACGACGATCGGGGCTCGCAGAGACCGAAACTCGGAAAGCCTGCGTAGGATTTCTAGGCTGTGCTCGGCGCTCTTGTGAAAGCCGAGCCCGGGATCGAACCAGATGCGCTCGGGCTCGAGTCCCGCGCGGGTAGCTCGGTCGCGCGCCCGTTCCCACTCGTCCCGCACGTCGCGGACCGGGTCCTTGTAAGCGTCGGATGGGTAGGAGGAGAAGCTCATCGCCTGCATCGAGCCCCGGCTGTGCATGAGGATGAGGTGTGCGTCGGAGTCACGCACCACGCGCGCCAGGTCCTCATCACTCAGACATGACACGTCGTTGACGATGTGCACACCCATTTTCAGGCAGGCGCGTGCGACTGTTGGCGACGTTGTGTCGATAGAGACGAGGGCTCTTCGCTCGACGGCGTATTTCAGTGCTGGCTCGGCGCGCGCGAGCTGAAGCTCCGCGGGCACTGGGGTCGAGCCGGGGCGAGACGATTCTGGTCCGACATCGATGATCTCGGCACCCTCTTCCAGGAAACGATCGATCTGAGCGCGCGCCGCGCTCGGGTCGGTGAAGAGTCCTCCGTCCGAGAAGGAGTCAGGCGTGACGTTCAGCACTGCCATCAAGGCAGCACCTCGCGCTCGCTTCGCGATCTCCATGACTTCTTGAACGGACCCCACGACAGTCCTGTCGGGTACCAATTCCGCCCGAAGAAAGCAAGAAACAAGCCAAAAAGCCGCGGCTAGGCCGGGCGGTGGGTGTGATGTGGCGAGACCCAGCGCTTAGAACATATCTCATCACCTCCGCAGCTTCGCGAGCGCCCGCCGAAGGCGGGTGAACGAGCGTTCGCTTCGCTGCTTGGGCGAGGTATGTTCGAGAGTTCTACTGTGCTTTTTTGCGCATCTCAGGTTATGAGATGCGCTCTAGGATGCAAAGGGTCGTGAGAGGAGAGATCAAACGGACTCTGTTTCGTGACCTCTTCCTCGGGCGTCTGCGCATCGACGGCTCAGAGGCATATCCCCTCATTGGTCCTTCAGAGCTCGCGAGCCTCGAGCCGACCTTCACTCTGCTCAGAAAGACCGAGGACCTCGGAGGCGTGCTCCGTCTCCGCGCGCTCGATCTCTTGAAGCCGCGCACCGATATGAGCCTACTGCTCGAGGCACGGCTTGTCGAACAGCTTGGCGGCGCCGATCCCTCCACCGCTCTCTCGTTCATTGCTCACCATGCGCTGGGACGGAAGCTCGTCGCCTCCTATGGCAGTCCCGAGATCGAGGCCACACTCCGGGACGATTCGGTGTTCGCCTTTGCGATGACGGAGGCGAGCCCGGGAAGTGATGCGAGCCAGGTTCAAACTTACGCGCAGCCCGAGGGCGATGGTTTCCGGATTTTTGGCCGAAAACACTGGGTTACAAACGGCCTTTTCGCGACACATTTTGTGGTCGTCGCGCGCACGACTCCTTCTCAACCGGGGAACAAGCCGCGCCTCACCGCGTTCCTTGTGCCCTCGAGCCCAGAGGTGATTCGGGAGCCAGTCCGGAGCGATGTGCTCCCCGCCTCGGGGGTCGCAGAGATTGCCTTCCATGGCGCCCTTGTGACGAAGGAAGCCATCCTTGGCGAATATGGCAAGGGCTTTCGTGCAGTGATGAGCGGTTTGTCTGAGGCGCGACTGCTGTTGTCGGCGGCCATCACAGGAGCATCGATCCGCGCCTACTCAGACACCATCGAGCGCCTGAATCAGAGGCGCGCTTTCGGCCGACCCGTGGGGAACTTCCCCTCGGTTCAAGAACGAGTCGCCGTGCTCCTCTCGGAAGCCTTCGCACTGCAGAGCCTGGTTCATCTCGTCGCCGGGATCGGCGATGGGGGAGGGGCAGCCGACCCCTTGGAGCGCGGCCTCGCGCGCCTCGCCGCGAGCAGAATCTCTGCGCGCGTCCTCGACGCTACCCGCGAGCTCCACGGCGCGGCCGCCTTCTCGGGGGACGTGACCCAGTCGCGACGCTGGGCGGATACACGAGCGCTCGCTCTTTTGGATGGCTCCGACTTGGCGCTCGAGTCCTTCGTTGTACTCGAGGCCACCCGGGAGCTCAGAAAAGGTGGGCCTCAGGTCAGCTTGCCGCCGCTCCCTTCGCCTTTGCCCGAAGGACCCAAGGGCGTCGTGGAGAGGCTGTGGACGTCGCGGCATGTCCCTCCGAATGAAGGCGCGCCTGGTTGTCGATTGCGATCGCTAGAGCTTCTGACGCGTGAGCTCGGCAATCAGGTGCGCCATCAATTTACGAGTCATGGCGCGGAGTTCGTCGAGCATCAGCATGCGCATCGCAGGATCGCCAATGCTGCTCTTGAGCTCGCGGTTTGGCTCTCAGTCCTCATCCGCGTCCAAACGGAGGTGCATCGGGTGTCGACGGTCGGAGCTGAGCGCATGATCGACGCCGCGAATCTTTTCACGGGAGGAGCAGAAGAGCGCGTACGGCGCCAGTTCGAGCACCTCTCGCGCAACGAAGACGAACTCAGAGATCGCATCGCGCGCCGGGCTTACACCGACGGGACCTATCCCTTCGACATCGTGGGCTAAGGGGCGCTGAAGAGCCCGCGCTCCGTCCACTCGCGGAACCAGGAGCTGAGGCCGCTCTCGAGCCGTTTTTCCGCGCCTTCGGCGCTCGCCGCAACTCGCTGACAAGCCTCTCCGAAGCGCTGCCCCCAGCCGAGTCCCTGGAGGAGCTCAAAGGCTTCCTTCGAGAGCTCTTTGTCATAGAGGTCGAGGTCTCTGTGGCGATAAATGACGAGGCGCCTTGGTGCGCGAGACAGGATCGGGTTGGGCTCTGCGCGGAGAAGCGCGCGGCGCAAATCGGTCACAGGATAGTCGAAGGTGAGGAGGGAGACGGAGGGCGCGAGCGTGAACTTGGCGCTCGTCCAGGCCTCGGCCGAGAGCGTGAGTAAGTCGGAGAAGTCGAGATAGCTCGCTTGTGGCGCGTCGAAGGCGCGCAGGTACGCAAGTTCGAGCTCGGCCATCTCGAGGGCAAGCGCTAAGTTCTCCCCGGGATCCATTCGCTCGAGGCCGAGCGCATCAGCCAGGGTTGCTCCTCTGAGCTGGGCTTTCTCTCGCAGGAATCGAGGCAGCTTCCAGCCGAGGCTCCGAAGCGAGTAGTCGTCCGGAGGATGGGCGGCCAAGTAGCGGAGTACGAGCTCTTCGAAGCTTTCTTCCCCGAAGAGCGCCAAAAGACCGGGGAAATCTTCGCGGAGCGAGTCCACATGCCGCAGGACAAACTGGCGGCGGTAGATCTCGATTTGGTCGACAGGAGTGAGCCGAATGTTCCCGGTGAACCGAACCTCTGCCAGCCTTCGCTCTTGTGGGTCAAGCTCGAGGGGAGTTGCGCGGAGAATGGACGCGCTGAGACCTGCTTGGAGCTCAGTCAAGGGTTCCGGAGAGGCATGCGTCTCTGGCGTTTCGCGCGTGAGGACCTTCGGAGATGGGGGCTCAGGGCGCCGGGAAACGCGGGGGGATGAGAGGGACCGCGGCGAAAAAACTGCTTTCTGGAGCGCCCTGTCTCGAGCATCTGCGATGCGCGCAGCTTCGCCCAGCACCTCGGCAAAGGGAGGAAGCTGATCGTCCCATTCGACGAGGGTCGAGACCGGTCCAGCGAGGCGGATGGTCTCTTCGTAAAGCTGGATCACGGGGTCGGGACAAGGGCCGACGTGGGTGTCGATGATGTGTGTTCCATGATGGGTATGGCCGGCCATGTGGATTTGGAGAATCCGCTCATGGGGAACCCTGCGGATGAATTCGAGGGCGGGAAAGCCGTGATTGAATGAGGAGACGAAGACGTTGTTGACGTCAAACAAGAGGCCAATGTCCGCTTCCTCGAGGACCGCGCGGATGAACTCCCACTCGGTCATCTCACTTTGGGTATAGGCCAAGTAGCTTGAGGTGTTTTCGAGCCCGAAGGGGCGTTCAAGGTAGTCTTGGATGAAGCGGGTACGCCGCGCGACCCGCTGCACCATCTCTTCGGTATAGGGCAGCGGGAGTAGGTCGTGGAGGTGTGTCCGGCCGACGCTCGAGAAGCAAAAATGGTCTGTGACCCAGGCCGGATTGATGCGGTCGACGAGCTTTTTGAGGCGCCCCAGGTACTCGCGATCGGGCTCTTCGGGGGCGCCTATGGACAGCGAGACACCATGCAGGACGACAGGGTAGCGTTCGCGCACTTGGTCGAGGAAGTAGAGCGGCTTTGCGGCGCCGCCCATGTAGTTCTCGCTGATCGCTTCGAAAAAACCGACAGGACGCCCCTCACTTAGGATTTCCTGGTAGTGTCTGGGCCGGAGGCCCACCCCCACGCCGAGGTCTTTCACCTCGAGATGGGCGGGACGCTCTTGGCTCAGCATTGACATCGCCTCCACTCAAGCACGGGATATCTCTTTTCGGGGTTCGTTTTTTTATAGGTCATGTCAGCGCAATTTTGGGAGCCTCCGCGCAGTCCGCGCGCCGCCTTCGAGGCCCGGCGAGCGCGTCTCTTGGCAGAACTCGAACCAAATGGGCTCGAGTCGATCTGTTTGCCGAGCGGCTTCGCACGCCCGCGGAACTTCGCCCACAACCTGTACCCGTTTCGGGCCGAGAGCCATTTCCTCTACTTCACAGGTCGGCACCTGGAGGGAGCGCTTTTCGTCGTCGAGGACGGCGCCGAGCGACTCTACGTCCTCGAGCGCGACGCGGAGGAGGCTCTGTGGTCAGGCCCCCCGCCCACCTATGAGGAGCTCAGCGAAGAGCTGGGGCTTGATGTTCGTCCGCTGGGCGACTTTGAACCTCGCCCCAGGATGGCGATGTTGCCTCCTCAGGACGAAGAGACGGCGCTTTGGCTTTCGGCCCTCCTCGACAGAACCGTCGAGGCTCAGTCCGGCCCCGAGCTCGTCGATGCGGACGAGGCGCTTGCGCAGGTGATGGTCGATCTGCGCATCAGGCACGACGCCTGCGCTCTTGAACAATTGCGCTTTGCGGCAGACGAGAGCGGCAAAGCCCACGAACACGGCATGCGATCGACTCGGCACGCCTCTCGCGAGTACCAGGTGCGAGCGCAGATGGAGGCGCGACTCGGAGAGAGCGCTCTTCGGCCCGCTTATGGCTCGATCGTCACGATGTGCGGCGAAGTCTTGCACCAGCCAGACTCCGGCGGGCTGCTCGGACCGGGCCTCCTATTGTGCGACGTCGGGGGCGAAACTCCCGAGGGATTTGCAGGAGATGTGACGCGGACCTGGCCGACTTCGGGGCCTTTCTCTGGCGTCGAGAGGGAGGCATACGAAGCGGTGCTCCGCGTCCAGCTTGACGCTATCGCAGGAGTTCGCGCGGGCGTCTCCTATGGTGAGCTCCATGAGAGAGCTTGCCTCCTGATGGCAGGGGAACTCGTAGGGCTTGGTCTCCTCGATGGAGCTCCCCGAGACCTCTTCGATTCGGGCGCCCTGAGCGTCTTTTTTCCGCACGGCCTCGGGCACCTGCTCGGACTCGATGTCCACGACATGGAAGATCTCGGAGACAGGGCGGGCTACGGACCGGAGGGACAGCGCGCCAATCACCCCGCTTTCCGCGCGCTGCGCCTGAATCGCGTTCTCGAGCCCGACATGGTCGTGACCATCGAGCCGGGCCTCTATTTTTCGCCGCTCTTGCTCAGGCGCGCCAAAGAAGACCGCACAATTTCTCGTCAGATCCGCTGGACCGAGGTCGAGCGCTTCCGGGGCGTCAGGGGCATCCGCATCGAAGACGACGTGCTCGTGACGGGGCAGGACCCCGTGGTTCTGAGCGCGAGCGCGCCGAAGAGCGTGCCGGAGATCGAGGCGTGCCTGGGAGCCTGAGCTGACTTACTCAGCGTCTTGCTTTTGTGGACCGTCGCTCGTCCTCGAGGAGTGGACGAGCATCGGGGCGCGCCCTTTGGGCGCTTCGGCGTAGTCGTGGAGGCGATACTGGATCTTGCGCACACTGATGCCGAGCATCTCCGAGGCGCGCGTCGTCGAGCCGCCCACGTAGGCGAGGGTCTCGAGGATCGCGTACCGTTCGATCTCCGCGAGTGTGGCGCCGGGGATCTTCGGGATTTTCGATTCCTCACCGCGGAGCTGCTGGAGTTCGAGGGGGAGATGGCGCGCCTCGATGACGTTACCGTCCGCGAGCACCACAGCCCGCTCAATGACGTTCTCGAGCTCTCGCACGTTCCCGGGCCAATCGTAGCTGAGGAGCATGCGGGCCACTTCATCACTGAAGCGCAGATCGGAGCGGTGGCTCTCTTTGGAGAACTTCTCAAGGAAGTGACAAGCGAGGCGGAAGATGTCGTCTTTGCGATCCTTGAGCGCGGGCAGCTTCAGATTGATCACATTGAGGCGATAGAAGAGATCCTCGCGGAACTTCCCTTCCTCGACCATCTGCTTCAGGTTCCGGTTTGTCGCAGCCACCAAACGGACATCGACTTTGATCGCCTCATTGCCGCCGACGCGCTCGAATTCGTGCTCCTGCAGGACGCGGAGTAGCTTGACCTGGGTCGTCGCTGAGATCTCCCCGATTTCGTCCAAGAACAGCGTTCCTCCGTTGGCCTGTTCGAAGCGCCCGATGCGCCTCCGTTCAGCGCCCGTAAACGCGCCTCGCTCGTGCCCGAAGAGCTCACTCTCGAGGAGCGATTCGGCCAGGGCCGCGCAGTGCAGCTTCACGAAGGACTTGTGAGCCCGCTCCGAGTGGTGATGGATTGCAGACGCCACGAGCTCCTTCCCGGTCCCGGAGTCGCCGGTGATGAGTACGGTGGCGCGGGTCGGTGCCACCTGGACCACGCTCTTGAAAATCTGCTGCATTTCGGCGGATTCGCCGATCAAGTTGTCGAAGCGGACTCGGTCGGCAAGCTGCTGGCGCATGCGGCGCGCATCCCGGCGCAGCTCCACGCCTTCGACGGCTCGTTCGAGCACGACCAAGAGCTCATCGCTGTTGAGGGGTTTGACCAGATAGTCCGTGGCGCCGCTCCGCATTGCCTGCACAGCGGTCCCCACGGCGCCGAAGGCGGTCACCAGGATGACGGCGATCTCGGGGTCGAAATCTTTCAGCCGGCTGAGGAGCTCGAGCCCGTCCATGCCCGGCATCTTGATATCGGTTACCACCACATCGGGCCGGAAGGCCTCCGCCGCGGCGAGCGCGCGGAACCCGTCCGAGGCGGTCCGCACGGAAAAACCTTCGTCGTTCAAGATCTCGGCGAGCGCGCTTCGCGCGGTCGCCTCATCGTCCACAATCAGTACGCGGCCTTTTCCCATGAAGTCCTCTCACCCCGTAAGCACGACCCGTGCCGGGGCCTGAGGGCTCTGTTCCGGCAAATTGTGCGCGGCCACCGGGGTGGGTCCATCTTTCGGCCCGAACATGCCATGAACGCGTCGAAATGGCAGACGACGCGACGACCGGACAGGACGCGGGTATCCTGCTCGCTGTACCGGCCATGGGGGAAGCCTTCTTGCGGGTCGCGGCGACGTGCCCCGACGCGATCATATTTATTTGCGCGGAAGGACGCATCGTGTTCGCCAACCCAGCGGCGTCTCGGATGTTTGAGTACTCCTTAGAGGAGCTCATCGGTGCCGACGTGCGCATTCTGATGGCCGAGCCGTACGCCTCGCATCACAAGGCCTACGTCTCTCGCTACGAGAGCACCGGAAAGAAACAAGCGATCGGGCGCATCCGCCTCGTCTCGGCACGCCGCTCGAGTGGCGCCGAGTTCCCGATCGAACTCTCGATCACTCCGCTCGGCGATGAGAGTTTTGGGGCGAAGTATGGAGCTTTCATTCGCGACGTGAGCGAGAAGGTGCGTCTTCAGGCTGAGCTCATGGATCGCGAGCGTGTCGCTACGGTGGGGACAACCGCTTCGATGCTCGCCCATGAGATCGGCAATCCGCTGAACAACATGGCTCTGCAGCTTCAGGCGCTCCGGCGTCGTCTCGGACGCATTGGCGGCGAGGCGGATGAGGCCGTAAACAAGGTCGATTCCTGCTTGGCGGAGGTCGAGCGGCTGAGCCGCCTGGTGAACGAGTTCCGCGCTCTATCGGGCCGAAGGCGGCTGGATCGGAAGCGGGTGAACCTGACAAGGATCATCGAATCCGTGCTCGCTGGGATGAGTCGGGGTCGCCAGAACATCGAGGTGGCCCGTGAGTTCCGTGATGAAGGAGCTCTGGTCTTCGCGGACGCCGACAAGATGCAACAGGTGTTCCTAAATCTCTGTCACAACGCCGCAGAGGCCATGCCGAACGGCGGTCAGCTGACGGTTCGCACGGGCGCTCACACGGGGGAGTATTACGTCGAGGTGACGGACACTGGGCCTGGGATTCCGGAGGGGATGGATATCTTCGAACCCTTCGTGACGACGAAGGCGGATGGCACAGGTCTCGGGCTCGCCATCTGTTCGGAGATCATGAGGGAACACGAGGGCTCGCTCACCTATGAGTCGAGCCCGACCGGGACGACCTTCAGGCTCCGAATGCCCCTCGGGGCGCACCAAGATGCGCCCGTGAGCGAATGAGCCTTGGAGGTGGCGAGCCCTCGTCACCGAGTCCGCGAAAGCCCGGGAAATCGCGCTCGGACCATAAGAGACCAGCGTTCAGCGCACAATTTGCACCCACGAGGGCAATGGCGCAAATTGTGCGCCATCACGGGGCGGGTTTCCGGGGGCCGGCCCTGTAGATCCCCGTGGCCAATGGGAAATGATTGATTTTCAGGCCCGTGGCACCTCTTTTGCTCAGGGCCCTGGCGCATGTCAGGGCGCACAGAGAATTTCACCTATAACGATGCGATCACCCGCAAGTTCGTCATGGCGACGATCTTCTGGGCCGCGGTTGCCACTCTCATAGGGCTTTGGCTCGCCCTGATACTGGTTCGCCCCGAACTCAGCTTCGGTTTGCCCCAGCTCACCTTCGGACGGCTCCGTCCGCTTCACACGAATGCGGCCATCTTCGCCTTCGCCGGCAACGCGATCTTCGCGGCGGTCTACTACTCGAGCCAGCGTTTGCTCAAAGCGCGGGTTTTTTCAGACGCCCTCGCAGACATCCACTTTTGGGGTTGGCAAGCGATCATTGTCGGTGCCGCGCTCACTCTGCCTTTCGGCATGAGTCAGTCGAAGGAATACGCGGAACTCGAGTGGCCGATCGACATTGCCATCGCAGTTGTCTGGGTCCTTTTCGCCGTCAACTTCTTCGGGACCATCGCGAAGCGCCGTGAGCGGCACCTCTACGTCGCGATCTGGTTCTACATCGCCACGATCATCACCGTCGCGATCCTGCATATCTTCAACAACCTTGTGATTCCTTCGGGGCTCTTCAAGAGCTATCCCATCTACGCTGGCGTCCAGGACGCCTTCATGCAGTGGTGGTACGGGCACAACGCGGTTGCCTTCTTCCTGACGACGCCCTTCCTCGGGCTCATGTACTACTTCCTGCCGAAGGCCGCGAACCGCCCGGTTTTCTCTTACAAGCTCTCAATCCTCCACTTCTGGTCGATCGTCTTCATCTACATCTGGGCCGGCCCTCACCACCTCCACTACACGGCGCTTCCGGAGTGGGCCTCGACGCTCGGCATGTTGTTTTCGGTCATGCTGTGGATGCCGTCCTGGGGCGGCATGATCAACGGGCTTCTGACCTTGCGTGGCGCCTGGAACAAGGTCGCTGAAGATCCGGTGCTCAAATTCTTCGTTGTTGGCATCACTTTTTACGGGATGGCGACCTTCGAAGGCCCGATGCTCAGCATCAAGAGCGTCAACGCCCTGAGCCACTACACAGACTGGACCATCGCTCACGTGCACTCGGGAGCGCTCGGCTGGAACGGCTTCATGGCCTTCGGCATGCTCTACTGGCTTGCTCCGCGAGTCTTCCAGACCAAAAAACTCTATTCGACCAAGCTCGCCGAGCTGCACTTCTGGATCGGAACACTCGGGATTTTGTTCTACATCGTCGCTATCTATGCGGCCGGTGTGACTCAAGGGCTCATGTGGCGCGCCTTCGACGAGACGGGTCGCCTCGCGTACCCGGATTTCATCGAGACCGTGGTCCGCATCATCCCGATGTACTGGGTCCGTGTGATCGGAGGCGCGATGTACGTCGTCGGCATCCTGCTCGGAGCCTACAACATCGTCATGACTTGGGCGGCTCGTCCGTCGAAGTACGAAGACCCGGTCCAGAGCGCGCCTGCGCTAGCTCCCTACCAGGGCGAAGAACCCCGCCTGATCATTCCTTTCCACTCGACGCTTTCACCCGCGGGACACAGGCTGCGCTACTTCGCGCAGGCTGCTTGGCACCGCGCTTGGGAGCGGCGTCCGCTCAAGTTCACAGTTTGGGTGACGATCGCGGTGGTCGTGGCCTCGCTCTTCGAGATCATCCCGACGTTCTTGATTCGCTCGAACGTCCCGACGATTGCTACGGTGACGCCCTACACGCCTCTCGAGCTCTACGGACGTGATATCTACATCGAGGAGGGCTGCCACAACTGCCACTCTCAGATGATTCGGCCGATTCGGGCCGAGACCGAGCGGTACGGTGAGTACTCGAAGCCGGGCGAGTTCGTCTACGACCGCCCGTTCCAGTGGGGCTCGCGCCGCATTGGTCCTGATCTTGCGCGCGTCGGTGGGAAATATCCGCACCTTTGGCACGTGCGTCACATGGAGCAGCCGACCTCGACTTCTCCGGCCTCCATCATGCCACCCTACGCATGGCTTCTCGAGGATGACATCGAATTCGGCGCGATCCAGTCCCGCGTCGACACCATGGCGATGCTCGGCGTGCCCTACGGTGAGGCGTTGAAGAGCGCAGAAGCGATGGCCCGGAGCCAAGCGCAGGAGATCGCCGCGGAGATCGAGAAACAAGGCGGGCGCGCCGGGCTTGAAGAGAAGAAGATCGTCGCGCTCACCGCATATCTCCAGCGTCTTGGGACAGATCTCAAGAAGAAGCCGCAGCCAGAGCCTGCTCCTTCTGAGGCGGCTTCTGTGAAAACGGCGAGCGTGGGAGGTGACAAGTGAAACTCTCGGACGTGATGAGCGCGGCGAACCTCGCCGTTTATGCAGAGGTTGGCCTGTGCTTGTTCCTCTTGGTGTTCTTGGCCGTGGTCGTTCGCACCTTTCGGCGTGGCTCGCAGGCGGAGTTCGATGAGCTGCGCAGGCTTCCACTCGGAGGGGACGAGGAATGACGCCTGTGGAGGACGAGACGACGATGGAAAGCGAAGAACGAAAGAACGAGGGGTCCCAAGAATCGCTTCTGGACCACGAGTACGATGGGATCCAGGAGTTCGACAATCCGATGCCGAGCTGGTGGGTTTGGTCCTTCTGGGCCACCCTTTGGTTCTCGCTCGCGTATCTCTTCCACTATTGGGTCGGCAATGGAGAGTCGGTGCTCGCAGTGTACGAGGACGACGTTCGTGAGGCGGCCGCGCTGATGGCTCAAGAGGCCATGAGTCAGGCAGTCACTGAGGAGTCGCTCGCTCCGCTTCTGGCTGACGCTGGCACGACCGCAGCTGGCCAAGGCGTTTTCGCTGGCAAGTGTTCGCCCTGTCACCTCGAGGGCGAGGGCTCGATTGGCCCGAACCTGACCGACCAGCACTGGATCCACGGAAAGGGCACGCTCATGGACATTTATCAGGTCGTCGCGGACGGAGTGCCAGAGAAGGGGATGCCCGCCTGGAATCGACAGCTCTCGCCAGCGGAGCTGCGTCAGGTGGTCGCCTTCGTCGGGACCCTGCGCGGGAAGAACGCGGCGGGCGGTAAAGCTCCGGAGGGGACCCTCGTCGAATAGCGCGCGAAGGGGCAAAGAGGCGATCATGGCAACACCGCGGCTCTACGAAGGCCGAGTCCTTCCCACACTGAACCAGGATGGGACTCGGAGACAGATTCGTCCGCGTCTCTATACGGGTCGTTTCCTCACGGGCCGCCGGATCGTCGCCTACGCTCTGATCGCGCTCTTTGCCCTGATGCCGCTCATCAAGATGAACGGTAAACCGCTGATGCTCCTGGATGTCGTCGAGCGTCAGTTTACCCTTTTTGGGCGGACGTTCCTTCCGACGGACGGTGTCCTCTTGATGCTCGTCCTCTTGGGTCTCTTCATTGGCATCATCGCGCTCACCGCGCTCGTCGGTCGAGCTTGGTGTGGCTGGGGCTGTCCTCAGACCGTCTACATGGAGTTCTTGTTCCGGCCTATCGAGCGGCTCTTCGAGGGGGACGAGCGAGCGCAGATGAGCCTCGACAAGAATGGCGGGGGAGCGCGGCGGATCGCTAAGAACCTCGTGTTTTTGCTGCTCTCAGTGGTGGTCGGCAACATCTTCCTCGCTTATTTCGTCGGTGCGGACCGGCTCTTTAGCTGGATGACCCAGTCGCCGACCGAACACCCCCAAGGCTTCGCGGTGATGGCCGTGACGGCGGGGCTGGTCTTTCTCGACTTTGCCTACTTCCGCGAGCAGATGTGCACGGTTGCCTGCCCTTACGCACGTCTGCAAGCTGCGCTCCTCGATAAGAACTCGCTCATTATCGGTTACGACGTGAAGCGAGGGGAACCACGGAGCTTTGGCAAGGGCAACGCAGGGAGCGGAGATTGTATCGACTGCGGCGCGTGCGTGAAGGCATGCCCGACCGGGATCGATATCCGCGAAGGTCTTCAACTCGAGTGCATCGCCTGCGCCCAGTGCGTGGACGCTTGTGACTCGATCATGACCAAGATCAAAAAGCCCAAGGGCCTGATCCGCTATGCAAGTCAGAAGGGCCTGCTCGGCCAGGCCACTCGCATCCTCCGGCCGCGAGTGATCCTCTATGGCGTGCTCCTGGTCGGCATCACCACAGCGCTGATCTTTGTGGGAGGAATGCGCAAGAATGCTCAAGTGACGGTCCTGCGTGGGGTTGGAGCCCCTTATGTCGTGACCACTGAAGGCGTCCAGTCGCAGCTCCGCGTGAAGATCGAGAATCACCAGTCGAGCGAGGCGACCTATGAGCTCAGCATCAAGTTCGGAAGGCCCGGCCAGGAGAAGCTCGCCTCCGAGCTTGGAGGTCGGGTCATTCTCCCGGAGAACCCGGTGACGATCGAGGGACTCGGGCGGCGGACCGTGGGAGGTTTCTTGATCCTGCCCGGGGGCGCCTTTGAGAATGGCCAGCTGCCGATCAGCGTCACGGTGTCGGACGGTCGGGGCGACACACAGACAATCCATTATCAACTCATTGGACCTTCGCCATGAAAAGCACAGTAGCCACGTTTCAGCCCCCGGCACTCCCGAGCCAGCCCCTGACCCGCGCCGGCGCATTTTTCATGCTGCTCCCTGTGCTTCTCTTGGGCATTGCTGTCTTTGGCTGGATCTGGATGATTCGCCTGGCCGTCGACGATCCGAGCGCGGCGATTGAGCCTGACTACTACGCCCAGGCGTCCCATATTGACGACCACAAGGCGCGAATCGCGCAGAGTGAGGCGCTTGGCTGGAAGACTCAAGTCGAGGCCGAGTGGGCGGAGGGCACTCAGGGGACGCTTCGGGTGCGCATGGTCGATCGCGATGGCGCTTCTCTCGAAGGGCTCGAGGTTACGGCGATAGCGTTCCCGAACGTGCGAGCGGGGGACCGCCAGGAGCTCTCGCTTTCGTCTCGGGGTGCGGGAACGTATGAAGGCAGACTGAGCCGAGCTCGCGCGGGAATTTGGGAGCTCCGTCTGCGGGCCAAGAAAGGCTCCGATGAGTTCGTCTCGACAATCCGCTTCGAGCTGCCGAGGAGCGCGCAGCGAGTCTCTGAGGGGAAGCTCCCATGACGCTCGGGCTGCTCGCGGGTGTTCTCGGCGCGAGTTTGCTCGCAAGCGCGCATTGCGCCGGCATGTGTGGGCCGTTTGTGGCCTTCTATTCCGTCGGAGCCCGCTCGGGTCGGGCGCACCTCGTCTACCACGGGGAACGAGCGCTCATGTACAGCGCGCTCGGCGCTCTTGCGGGCGCGGTCGGTGGCGGCCTCGATCTGCTCGGGGAGCGAGCTGGCCTGTTTCGTGTGGCGGCACTCGTAGCGAGCGTGCTCACGGTGCTCTGGGGAGCTCTCGCATTTGTGCCCCGGGCGCGCCTCCTCAAGTTCATTCCTTCGTTCCTCCCGGAACGCTTGGTCCAACTGAAGCGCAAGGATGCTGTCACGAAGGCCGCGGTCTTGGGCCTGACGACGCCCCTTCTGCCGTGTGGAACGCTTTACGCCTTCGTGACCCTTTCGGCCGGTGCTGGGGGTCCCCTCGAAGGGGCTCTCGTGATGTTCGTGTTCTTTCTCGGGACGCTGCCGGGCTTGCTCGGACTCGGAGCGCTGAGCGCGCATATCGGTCGCTTTCTTGGCGCTCGCTTGCCGCGGGTCATGGGAGCGGTTCTGGTGATGGTTGGACTGTTTGGAATTTATGAGCGAAGCCGCGCATTTCGGCTGGTCGGGGGAGGAGAGGCTCAGGTGAGCTGCCATGGCCAGCACTGACACTCTTCGCTCTTCGGACACTTGCGCCCATTGTGGCCTGCCCGCGGTCCCGGGGATGGGTCGATCGGGAGGACCGAGCTTTTGTTGCTCGGGCTGCGCGACAGTCTACGCGCTGCTCGAAACAGCGGATCTCGGCCAATATTACGCGCGACGAGAGGAGCCGACCGGGAAACCGGCGGGGGCTCTCGAGGCGATCGCGTCCAAGTACGCGCGCCTCGATCAGCCGGAGTTCAGCGCGCGCCTCGTGCAGCACCCAGAGGGGGATTGTTCGGTGGAGCTCGGGCTCGACGGCCTCCACTGCGCCGCTTGCGTTTGGCTCGTCGAGAGGCTCCCGCGCCTCGAGCCTGCGGTCACAGCGTCTCGGGTCGATATGAGTCAGCGCACGGTGGCGCTCCGTTTCTTTCCTGAGCGCGTGCGGCTGTCCCAGCTTGCTGCCCGCCTCGACAGTCTCGGATACACGCCCTCGCCGCTCGTAGCGGGACACGCCCGGGAGAGCCTGCGTCGCGATCGACGAGACCTCGTCGTCCGAATGGGCGTCGCCTTTGCGTCGGCCGGGAACGCGATGCTCATGGCATTTGCGCTCTACAGCGCGGAGGTGGGTCACGGCGCGGGAAGCATGAGCGAGCCGTACCGGCGACTCTTTGAGATCGGGAGCCTGCTCGTGAGCCTACCGGCACTTTGGGCCTCGCTCATTTTCTTCAAGAGCGCGCTCGGCGCCCTTCGCGTCAAGACGATCCACATGGATCTTCCGATCGCGCTCGGCATCACCGCCGCCTACGTGTACGGAATCTACGGGGTGATCTCCTCGCGAGGGGAGCTCTACTTCGACTCGATCACGATGCTCATTTTCTTGCTCTTGGTCGGCCGCTACCTGCGCAATCGACACGAGTCGTCTCATGCCGATGCTCTCGAGCTTGCCAGCACCGTGACGCCCGCACAGGCGCGCCTCCTCCGCGATATCGATGCACAGGCGGGCTCTGGCACGCTCGTGCCGACCGATGAACTCCGCCCCGGCCACTTCGTCGAGGTGTTCTCGGGGGAGGCTGTACCCGTGGACGGCAAGGTGGCACGAGGGACGTCGGAGCTCGACCTTTCCTTGCTGAGCGGAGAGTCCGCGCCAGTGCCGGTGGGGCCCGAGGATCGCGTGTACGCGGGAGGAACGAATCAGACGCGCCGGCTGGTCGTCGAGGTCGAAAGGGCCGCGAGCGACTCCCGGGCGGCTCTCCTTATGAAATCGGTGGAGCAAGCCCTGCGCACCCGCGCACCGCTTCTGCAAACGATCGACCGTTGGGCGGCTCCGTTTACCATAGCGCTGATCGCCCTGGCGGCGGGTGTGGCCGTCTGGGTGAGCTTCGGAGTTTCCCCGGAGGAGGGGATGCGGCGAGCGCTCGCGATCCTCGTTGTTGCCTGTCCCTGTGCGCTTTCGATGGCTACCCCTCTCACCTTGAGCGCTGCGATCGGTCAAGCGGCGCGGGAGAGGGTACTCATCAAAGGCTCAGCGACCGTCGAGTCCCTTGGTGCTCCGTCTTTGCTCGTCTTCGACAAGACGGGGACCCTGACCGAGGGTCGGCTCAGCGTGGTCGAGTTTCGCGGCTCGCCCGAGGTCGGTGCGCTGATCGCGCGCGCTGAAAAGGGTTCGAGCCACCCGGTGGCGCGCGCTCTCGCCCGAGATCTTGGCAAATTGGCGCCGAGCTCTCCCATCGAGATCGAGGCCGTGAACGAGGCGCCCGGGGCGGGCCTCGAAATCAGGTCGAATCTCGGTACTTTTTGGGTAGGTTCGGAGCGCTTCTTGCGTAGTCACGAGATTGAGCTCCCCTCCGAAGCCGGGGACGCGCCGCGTCTCGAGACGGGCAATGTGCGCAGTCGAGTCCTTGTGGGCTCTTCGGGACGCGTGGTCGGTGAGATTTGGCTCGACGATCCACTCCGAGAGGGCGCCCGAGGTAGCCTGCTCCAGCTGAAAGCCTTGGGCCATCGCCTGGCGCTCTTGTCCGGAGATGCGCCTTTGGCGGTCGCGAGGGTGAGGGAGCTGCTCGATCCGCAGCACGAGCTCTTTGAGTTCGCGGTGGGTGCTGCGAGTCCGGAAGAGAAGCTCGCACGGATTGCCGAGTGCGCCGAGCGTGGACCGACGATCATGATCGGCGACGGCATCAATGACGCCGGGGCGCTCGCGCGTGCTCACGTCGGTGTGGCCGTATCCGGGGCCGCGGAGGCGAGCATGCTCTCTGCGGATGTGTACTTGGCGAACGCCGGGGTCGGCCGGGTCGTGGAGCTCTTCGAAGGGGCGCGCCGTGCGCTTTGGACTGTCCGCCGCGGCCTCCTCATTTCCCTTGGCTACAATCTTGTCAGTGTGGGCTTGGCCGCGGCGGGGATCTTGGGGCCGCTTGGGGCCGCGGTGCTCATGCCGCTCAGCTCCATCTCCGTGGTAACAAATGCGTACCGAAGTCGCTCTTTCGCGTCGAAGGGCGGCTCGAGGCTCAGCGCGCGCCCTGCCCGTTCAGCGCGGAAGCCACTTCTCCTTTCGGCCCAGCAAGTCTCGGCGAAGATAGAGGTTCTATGAGTGTATTGTTTGTTGTCTTGCCGATCGCTCTCTTCGCTTCTGCGGCGGCGGTCTTCGCCTTCGTATGGGCGTCGCGTTCAGGACAGCTCGACGACCTCGAGACGCCCGCACTCCGGGCCATCGACGAGGACGATCGCCCGGGGGATCGCGGGGGCTTAGGCTCCGCGGCTTCGGAGCAAGTCGCGCAACGTCGTGCAGGCGTCGACGGTCGTAAAGATCCCGACCACCTTCCCGTTCTGCATGACCACGGCTGAGCCATATTTCTGCTGAGCCATCTCGTCGGCCACCTCATCGAGGGGGGTGTCCGGCGGGACCGCGTAGACGCTCGTCGACATGGCTTCTTCCACGAACATGGTCTCGGGGTCGACGTCGCGCAGGGTCTCGACCAAGTGGAGATCGCGTTCGGTCACGATGCCGACGAGCTTGCCACCGTCGAGGACGGGTAGATGGCGGACGTTAAACTCCCGGAGCCGCCTGTGCGCCTCGGTGAGAGGTTGCTGACGCCCGATCGAATGCGGCGAAGGCGTCATGTACTTGCGGATGATCGGCATGGGAGGGGCCATCCCATTCTCCAAAGCAGGGATCGTGCCGTCGCTCGGGCGCCGCCATTGCGCGGCAGATCGCCCGGAGAGGGGCCGAGTTCCCTCCTTTTGCCGCAAATTTGGCGCGCGTTCGCTGGAAGTCGCGCAGGCCTTGCGCCTGGGGCGCCGCTCAGGCGCACACTTCCGCGGCGAGCTCCTCCGCCGCGTGGACGCGCTCGGTCCACTCCTCGTCGACGGGACAGACATTTCGGAGCAGCTCTTCGAGAGGAGCGTCTGCTTCGAGCAGGGTCCGCGCCTCAGCGGAGCCTGTCAAAAGGTCGAAGGCCGGGTGTTCGGTCTCGAACTCGTAGACGCGAGTGAGGAACTTGAGGTCATCGGGGGCGAGCTTCTTCGCGTGCCAGATGAGCGAGAGGTAGGTCTGCACGGGCCGGAATTCGATTGGGTTCGTGACGTGCACCATCACGCCTCCACACACCGCGCCGTTGTGCTTGTCGAACCAGGGGCGGAATCGGACGGGACGGAGAAATGCCCCAGCCACGGGGCCGACAGCTTCGGCCCAGCGGTGCCCATCCAAAAACGGAGCGCCGAGCGCTCGGAAGGGGGTAGCGGTCCCGCGACCTTCCGAGAGATTTGTGCCCTCGAGTAGGCACGCGCCCGGATAGACGAGCGCTGTTTCAAGGCTCGGCATATTCGGCGAGGGCGGCACAAAAGGACGACCCCAGGCTTCTGCGGTCCTCTGGCGCTCCCAGCCATGGCAAGGCACGATCGAGAGGGCGCCATCGGCCCCGAGTGGCCGATCCTCGTGGTTGAACTGACTCACGAGGAGCTCACCGATCGTGAGCGCGTGGCGGGTCGGGATGGGCTCGAGGCCGACGAAGGAAAGGAAGTCTGGGTCTTGGGGTCGACCTTCCAGGGTGAAGGGATCACCAGACAAGGGATTCGGGCGGTCGAGGACGAGGACGTGGACTCCCTTGCCAGCGGCTACTCGCGCGGCGAGGAGCGCCGTCCAAACGTAAGTATAATAGCGGGCTCCGACGTCGACGAGATCGACCACGAGTAAGCTGACGTCGTCGAAGAGCTCGGGATTCGGCGCGAGCGAAGCTTTGTTCGTGCCGTATAGACTGACGAGGCGCACTTCTCCGACCTGAGCGTCGTCTTTTCCGACAGGTTCCTCGGCCTGCTGGACCCCGTCGAGCCCGTGCTCGGGAGAGAAGACGACTTGGATATCGGCTCCGAGCTCCCGAAGCACCGTGAGCGTCGAAGCGCCTCGCGCGTCGACGGCAGCGGCGTGCGTCAGAACGGCGACTTTCGCGCCCTGCAGGCGAGCCTTGGCTTGGTTTCTCCGCTGGGCGAGGACGTCGAGACCTACGAGCATCATGGGCCCGAAAGCTAATCGCTCATCACCACCGAGTCGATGGGCAATCTCGCGCGGCGGAGCGGAACGGCCGCGCCCGAAGGCGATCGCAAGACGTCTTGTCTCTCGGCGCTCGGGCTGCGCATCATCTCGGAGATTATCCGCGAGGTCTGGGCGCGGGACCACGCCGAACCCGAGTCGTGTAGGAGCTCAGGATGCGACGGACTCCGCGCCTGACGCCATCGGCCATGTCCGGTGAGACCACGTGGGGCACACCAGGTGCCTCGCGGTAGTCGACCTGGAGGCCTCGAGCGCGCAAGGCGCTCACCGTCGCGCGTCCCCGCGCTGTCGGAACCACGGTGTCTTTGCCCCCGTGCTGAGCGAAGAAGTAGGGGTACTTCGTGCCGGTCTTCGGTCTCGGATACAGCTCAGGGGGCAACCAGCCGGCCATCGGGAACGCCGCCGCGAAGAGCGTGGGGTAACGGGTGGCGAGGGCGAAACTCATGATGGCTCCCTGAGAGAATCCGACCAAGATCGGCTTTCCGAGCGTGGGCCGGAGACGCATGAAAGCCTCGATCGCCGGAGCGAGCTGGTCGGCGCGGCCCGAGAGCGAGCGAGTGAAGAGCTGGGCGTCGTCAGCCAGCGTGGGGGTCGCGAGCCAGGTGAAGCCGTCTCCCAGGGGGTCCGGCGCCTGCGGAATGAACATGCGGAAAGGCACGGGACTGTCGATCGGCGTGGCCGGGACCCGCGGACGATTGCCACGTCCGTGGAGCAGGATCACGAGGGGGAGCCGGTCATCGGGGTGCCGCATGTTTCCGGCGATGACCTCGAGATAGTGGAAGGCGCCGATCTTCCCTTTTTCTACGTGAAGTCCGCGCCGGATTTCGGCGAGCTCCTCGTTCGGCATGTCCGGATTTGCTTCGAGCTGTTCTCGGAGCAGCCTGGAAGCGGCGAGCTCGACGTCCAGGGATCCGACGTGCCTCGGCGGCCACTCAGGGTCGATCGGCCCTTCGTAGCCTTTTGGAACGACCATCGTCCGCTTTGGCTCGAGGACTGGAACGGCTCCCGTCTCGTCGGCCGGCCCCACGTGGCAGCCGAGCAAGGCCGAGCCAAACAAAACGAGGAGCAGGGGGGCGAAGCGCCGCATCGTCCCGCCGAAGACTCCCAGGAGCGAAATCCCTCCGCAAGGCTAAAAAAATTGCGTACCATAGGGGCCATGAAGCGGATTCTGGTGGTTGATGACGAAGAAAACATCAGGATTGTGCTCCGCACTTTTTTGCGGCGGAGTGGTTACGAAGTGGAGGTTGCTGCCGGCGGTGAAGAGGCGCTCGGTCTGATCGACTCCTTTGGTCCCGACTTCGTGATCACCGATGTGCGGATGCCGCGGGCTTCTGGGCTCGACCTGCTCTCGACACTGAAGGCCAAGGGCAGCGACGCCACGGTGATCGTGATGAGCGCGTACGGCAGTCACGAGCAGGCCCTCGAGGCCATCCAGATGGGTGCTTATGACTATGTGAGCAAGCCTTTCGCGCCCGAGGAGGTGCTGCTCTGTCTTCGGAAAGCAGAAGAGCGAGAAGCGCTCCGGCGGGAGAATCGAGCCCTTCGCCGGGAGATCCAGGACGCGGCCCGTTTCGAGAACATCTTGGCCAAGAGCCAGGCCATGGAGAACATCTTCCGCACTATCGCGAAAGTCGCCGATTACAAGACCACGGTGCTCATCACCGGAGAAAGCGGCGTGGGCAAGGAGCTTGTCGCACGGGCGTTGCACTCCCGATCGTCCCGAAAAAACGGCGCGTTTGTGGCTGTGAACTGCGGCGCGATCCCGGAGTCGCTCCTCGAGAGTGAGCTCTTCGGGCATAAGCGAGGAGCGTTCACCGACGCTATCTCAGATCGGAAGGGGCTCTTCGAAGAAGCAACGGGCGGGACTATTTTTCTTGATGAAATTGGCGAGATGCCGCTCTCGGTGCAGGTGAAGCTCCTGCGTGTCCTCGAGGATGAACGGATTCGGCGGCTCGGTGAGAGCCGGGACGTCCAGATCGATGTGCGGATTGTGACAGCGACCCATCGCGACCTCACCGCTGAGGTGAAAGCTGGGCGCTTCCGCGAGGACCTTTTCTATCGGCTCAATGTCCTGCACGTGGCGGTGCCGCCGCTGCGCGAGCGAAAAGAAGACATTTCACTATTGGTCGAATACTTCATTGACAGGAACAACAAGCGTCTCGGCACTGAGATCTCTGGGGTTGATAGCGAGGCCCGACGTCTTCTCTACGAGTACGCCTGGCCGGGGAACGTGCGCGAACTCGAGAACACCATCGAGCGGGCCATGGTTCTGGCTGACGGGGCGCAAATTACCGCCGCTGAGCTTCCTGAGCGGGTCCGTGACGTCCGTGACCCGATCAAGGTGCAGCTTGCGTCCGGAGAGCTCAGCATCAAAAAGACGAGCCGCTACATCGAAGAAATCCTCATTCGCAGGGCTCTCCATCGCACGAAGGGGAACCGGACGCGCGCCGCGGAGATTCTCGAAATCAGCCATCGCGCCCTCCTCTACAAGATCAAAGACTTTGCAATCACCGACCTCTGAGTCGCCCGAGACGAGTGGCCGGGAGCCTGGGCATGAGGTGCAGAGCCCCGCGGGCGGTCAGGGAGAGGCCCTTCTCGCTTCCGAGGAGGCTCAAAAGGTTCGCGCCGCCCTTTTTTCGCCTCGGCGTCGAGGCTAATCTGCGCGCCATGGTTCTCAAGGTGTCCAAAGTTCGCGTCTTGCTCGGAGGGTCCCTCCTTTTCGCCATCTCGGCCTGCGGCGGCAGTAAGCACAAAGTGCTCACTCCCGAGGAGCGCCTCGCGGAGCAGATGGCGATCGCCGATGAACAAGAGAGCAGCCCGAGTCGGGGTCGCTGGGAGGATTCGGAAGCAGACTCGGAGAAGGCTGAGAAGTTCGATCCCGAGTTCGCCGATCATCAGGTCAGGCGCGCGACCTTGAACGCTGTGGACTGCCCAAACACTCTTCCCGACGATCTGAAGAAGCAGTTCAAAGCCGGCACGGCCAAGGTTCAGATCATTTTCCAAACCGACGGTAGCGTGAAGGAGGTTGTGATTGACTCGGCTTACGCGGACACTCCCGTCGGCGCTTGTGTGCTGCGCGCTTATGAGCCCGTTCAGATCAAGCCGTACACTGGCGCTGATGAGACCGTGGAGCGCGAGATCGAGCTCAAGATCATGACCGAGAAAGAGAAGAAGGCCGCCCAGGAGAAGGCCGCCAAGGAAGCCAAGGAGAAAGAAGGAAAGTAGGCCTCCTCGGGGCGCTCGAGCGGCGCTGCTGCCTCTAGAACGAAGAAGCCTCTTCCCTGCTGGAAAGAGGCTTTTCTCTTGTTCGTCGAATCTCGACTCGAGGAAGCCCGTTACAGAAGCACGGTAGCGCTACCCGAGCGTCTGAGCGCTCGGAGGTTTTCGTTTCACAAGAACCAAAGAATGAGCACCAGGGCCACGGCGCTCAAACCGGAGAGCAGATAACCGAGGGGAGCAATCCGGTTGAGAGGCGAACTTCTAGCTCGAAGCTCGATCGAAGCGAATTGACTGGCGTGCCGTTTGGCGCGGCCGCTGAGCGCGAGTGTCGCCGCCTGCAGGGCCGGATCGTCAGAAAGAGCGAACCGCATCATCGGGATCTGTGAAGTGCCAGCGTTCATGCGCGATGTCCATGCGCAAAGCGGCTCGCCAGGGAAAAACTTGAGGTTCCAAGTAATTTTTTACACTTGAGACTGACCGCGAGCCGCCCACCATTCGCGGTACTTCGATTGGGATAGGCGCCTTTCACTCACACTGCCGTGCGGATCGAAGCCGAAACGTTGGCCCGTGAGTCCGGCCAGCTCATCCCCCGCGGCGCGTCGCAAGTCGACGGACCTGTGGTCGAGCGCGAGGATCAGCCATTCGATACGATCTTCGTCGCGGTGTTCGTTCCAGAAGGAGTGCCAGGCCCGAACGTCGGTGCCGAAATCTTGGCGCATCAACACTGTGAGCGCCCACTTTGCGGCTCGCTTCACAGATTTATCATTGTCTTCGAGCAGTGACAGGAGCGCGGGGATGGATTCGTACTCACGAATGTCCACGAGCGCTTCGATAGCCCCCGCGCGCGCATCGCCGTCGAGTGTCGCGTCGATGGCCGCGGCTTCTACGGAAGCGCGCAGCGCTCTACGGGCCATGGGATCGATGTTCATGCGCCTGGCGGAGGCCAAAGCCGCGCGTCGGACGTCGGGCACGCGGTCGAAGAGCCGTGTGGCGATCACCTCAGCCGCGTCTTTGCAGGGAATCTCCCCGAGGGTGAGCGTGGCCCAGCGGCGGACCACCGCATTTTCGTCACGGGATCGGATCGAGAGGAAAGGCACGCTGCGCCGTCCCAGGTGCACGAGCACCCTCGGGATCGCGCCGCACTCCGAGGCGCGGGTTGAGCTGGTGCGAGGCTCGCTCACTCGGCCGGGAAAGGCGTTCATCAGCGCCGCAACAGCCGCCTCACCACCATCGACGAATCGGTCGAGGACCGATTCATCGCCTTCTTCGAGATCCTTGAGCCAACTCGTGTACTCGTCAGGAGGCGGCAGTTGGCTCGGCCTGAGGGAGGGAATCATAGAGGGCGCATCGAAGTCCTCCGGATCAGCTCGTTCAGCTCCGAACTCTTCGCTCGGAAAAAGAGGCGCGCGGCTGACCATGGTCCGGGCGCTGAGGCGCGGCGCATCGTTCGGAGAAAGGCCAGGAATGGTCTCGACGGGCCCTGCCGAGGGCGGAAGGCCGATGGGGGGAGCAGCAGGCGAGAGTCCTGGAATGGTAGCGACGGGCCGCCCCGTCATAGGGCCTTCGTCGCCGTCATTGGGGGTGAAGTCAGGGGCGAGCGCTTCTTCTGCCTGCCCGCGCAAGCGCGCGTTCTCGTCCACGCGGATGGAGCGGCGGGGGCGGAGCGGCGCGAAGCCCGCAGCAGCGAAGGGTTGAGGCGACTCGGGAAAGCGCGGAGGTTCCGAAGAATTGGCCTGGGTCGTGCCCTTCGGGAATCCCTTCAGCGTGCCGGGAGGCGTGGAGCTATTCTCCGACGTCGGGGGGCGGCTCGAGCGAGAAGGGATCGCGAAGGCTGGAGCCGATGGGATCGCCGCGACACTGGTTCGGAGGATGTCTACGAGCCCTTGTTCCTGGGGACCAGGCAGGAGATCCGCCGTCGCCGAGAAACGACGGGCTGGCGGGGGCTGTTCCATGGGGGATTCGGGCGGCGCGCTCTCGGTCAGTACCGGGCTGATTTGGGAAGCAAGGTCCTGCAAGGAAGGCGGCAGCGGCGCTTCAGCGAGCGGGGGACCTGCCGGTGGGATCGAGCTCCTGCGGGGCGCGAGGGAGGCGAGACGGCTGAGCTCGCGTTTTTCGAGGACCAGCCTCCGGAGGGTTTCGCTGACAGGATCTACCAAAGAGCTCAGTTGTAGAGAGTCGGGTGCGGACTTTTCGCTTGCAGCAAGCTCAAGCCACAGGAGAATCACCACGCGCTTCCGCACCAGAACTGGGACGAGTGCCACGTCGCTGCCATGAGAGCGGCCTAGATCTTCGAGCACTCCGCCCTCGATCCCGAGAACTTTCGGACGGAAGATGGTCGGTTGGGCCTCTTGTACCGCGCGTGAAAGAGAACTCCTCAAGTCGAGCGGTACCTCGAGGGAGCGGATATCGCGCACCGGTTCGGAGCGGCTCTGGGCGAGAAGACCGCGTAATTCGCCCCGCGTTACCGCGAAAGAGGCCGCGAATGGGAAGGCCTCGAGACAGAGTTCGAGGGTTGCTCGGAGGAGCGCGTCCCGCGACGAAGCCTTCTCGATCGCTTCGCGCAAGGCGCGCGCGCGGCTATTTTCATGGGTGCTGGGAGGGGGGCTCTCGTCGGGCTCGAGCAGCGCACCCGCTCGCAGCGAGAAGTCCTCGTAGCCTCCCGGCGGCGGCGCCGTCGTACGGCTCAGCTTTCGGAGCGAATCGGGGCCGAGCCGGGCAGGCGTCGGATTCAGCGCAACAGGTTTCTCTGCTCTCGGCTCGACAAGCCGTACTCTGGCGCGCCCGAGTTTGTCGAGGAGGCGAGTGAGGCGGGGTTCGAGGGGACGCCCAAGGGAGCGAGCCTCGGCCTCGAGGAAGCGGATTTCGAGACACAGGTCCGCCTCGGGCTCGAACCCGAGTACCTCTGCACCTGCCTTTTGCTCCTCTTCGCTGAGCCGGGTCGTGACGAGCAGACGCGGCACCTGAGCCCCGGACTCGGGCACGAGCGCAAGGGCTGGAACCGCGCGGGCGGCGAGGCGTTCGGAGAGTTCGCGGGAGATTTTGTAGGGGCGCGGGCCCGCGATCGGGAGCTGTTCAGCGCGGGCGAGGACCTTCTCGAGTTCTTCTTCGGAGACGGAGGAAATTTCGAGGACGCTCGTCGAGAGGTCTCCACCGAAGATGAGCTGGCGCGCCAGGGCTTCGTCGAGCTCCATTGGGCCCAAGAGACCGCTCGCGACGAGGTGACGCTCAGCTTGGCTTAAGCCTGACCCGGTTCCGCGGCTCATCTTTATGGCGCAGCCTACCACCGAAGGCGCAAGATTGAAGCGCTCGAGTTGCTCTCTCGCCCTGCACGCTGCCGAGAGAGAATATCGCGCGGAGGGAAACCTCCGAGGGCGGAGCCGCGCCGTCGCTCCGCTCCCTATTGTTTCGCGCGAGGGAGGCCATCACTGCCTTTTGTTTCGCGCGAGGGAGGCCATCACTGCCTTGAACTCAGCCGAAAACTTGGATCCCCACAAGGCCGCTCAGCATGAGGCGGGCGAGACTCAAGTAAACAACGATGCCGAGCACGTCCACTAGAGTCGCGATGAACGGCGTCGAGCTCGTCGCCGGATCGACCCCGAGCCGCGACAAGATCAAGGGCAAGGCCGCCCCTACGGTGCAGCCGATGGTCACGATAGAGACGATCGTGACTCCGACCAGAGCTGCCATCTCCAAGCCGTCATTGCCAATGATCGCGCGGACGACACCCATGATTCCGAGCCCGAGCCCCAAAAGGACACCCTGACCCACCTCGCGGCGCACCACTTTGAGAGCGTCCCCGTGGTCGATGTCTCCGACAGCGAGACCGCGGATGATCATGGTGGCGGACTGGGATCCGGAGTTCCCACCCGCGCTGATGAGGAGTGGGACGTAGAAGGCGAGCTGGGTCATTGAGGTCAAGATCGGGCTGAAAACCTCCATCGCAGTGGTCGTGAAGAAGCCACCGACGAAGAGCACCATGAGCCAAGGTGCGCGCTTTCCGAAATACGTCCAAAATGATACGCTCAGGTAAGACTCTTCGATGGGCTCGATGGCGCCCATGCGCTGCGCGTCTTCGTCGGCCTCTTCCATGGCGACGTCGATCACGTCGTCTGCGGTGATGAGTCCAAGCATGACACCGTTTTGGTTCACGACGGGCAGAGCGTTCAAGTCGTAGCGCGCCATCGTGCGTGCCACTTCCTCCTGATCCATCTCGGGCGGCACACTCACCAGGTCGTGGTGCATGACGTCGGAGATGGGAGCACCCGGCTGGCTCATCAAGAGCTTGCGGAGGGGGACATAGCCAGACACCTTTTGGCCGGCGTCCACCACGAATACGACGTCGAGAACCTCGAGGCCGAGAGCCGCGTTTCTGCGCAGTTCATTCAGAGTTTCGTCGACCGTCGCGCCCACCGGCACTTCGACGAACTCGCTCGTCATCATGCCGCCGGCTGTGTACTCGCCGTATTGGGTCAGCTCTTGAACCTCGGCGGCCGTAACCGGATCGACTTTAGCGAGGCGGCCGAGCAACTTGGAGACGATGTGCTCAGGAAGCAGGCGGAAAAACCCGACGACCTCGTCCGCGTCCATCTCGCTGACGATGTTTACGGTCGAGTCGATTCCGAGCTCGCGGGCAACTGCGACTTGTTTCTCTTCTTCGAGTCGCTCGAAGACCTGGGCGCTGTACTCGAGGGGGAAAGAGAGCAGAGCTCGAGCGACGGCCGCGCTGTCGATCTCGAGGAGCGAGTCTGCAACGTCTTGGGGGTGGAACTCTGTCGCAAGGTCTCGCACGGCCGACGGCTCGTCAGCGAGCAACTCTTTCAGCTCCGGGGCGATCAGCTTGCCTAGCTCCATGAGCGATCCTCTCTGCCCGAGCGGGCGGCCTGTTCCGGGACCGGCTCTTACCCGAAAACTCGTCTTAGTTCACGAGAAACCACTTCACGCCCGCTTTGATCTCGAGGTGTAGGTGGTCAGCGTGAGGTTCGTTGAAATGAGGCGTCAGCATGTAATGGAAGATGCGCAGATCCGAGGCCTCGCAGGCGATGCTGAGCAGCTCCCGACCTTTTCGTCCCCGGAGGTTCCGACCTCCTTCGCCGCAGGTCTTGGCGCCGATCTCGTTTGGCCAATGGGGGCCGATTGCTGACCATTGCCCCGTAGTCTTACGCACTGCGCCGAGGTCGATGGCCATACCACCGGGGTGTCGGTGGAGAAACTCGCCGGTGCGGGCGGGGCGATCGTGGGGAGGGCGGTACATCGTGAAATGGATCACTTCGTCGAAGCCGTGCGCCTCGAGCAGAGCTGAGAAATCATCGAGGGCAAGAGCCAGGCGCCCGTCCAGAATCTCAAAAGGGGTGGTCTTACGTTGCTCGGGGGGCAGTACCGAGTGGATCCAAACGCCGTGCAGACGGCCGGTGAGCCGGATGGGGAGGCGGACGCCGGGGACCGGGTCGACCTGGACGTAAGGGATGCCGCGGGCGTCGAGCTCTGCGATCGCCTCGTCGTTGGTCATGTTCGCGTAGCGGTAGGCTCGACTGTCCTCCGCCTCTTCGGGCGCGGGGATCTCGAGGTATTTGTTCCAAGCCGAGGCCTGACCGGGAAGCAGCGAGAGCATAAGAGCCGCCAAGAGGCCTAGGGCGGCGCGCTTCCGGCCAGGGCGATGGCGCTTCGGGGTGGGGGCTCTCTGAAGGAAAGTCACCCGCCTACCTTAGCCGTGCACGCCCGGGGGCCAAGTTTTTGGCCCCGGGGCGACCCGCAGCTGCGAAAGGTCCGGAAGAAACCGCGCTTTCGCGAGGCTCCCCGGGTCGGTTCGCCAACAAATCATTCGGCGGCTGCGACGGCGTCCGACGGCGCAAAGGTCCGGGGGACGGCCCGCTCGAGCCTCGAGCTGACCGCCTCAATCAAGGCGCCCCTGAGTCCGGCGTTCTGTTTGAGTGCCTCTCGGGCCCGCTCGCGCCCCTGACCTAAGGCTTCCTCTCCCAAGGCGAAATGCGCCCCGCTGCGCCGGACGATGCCCGCGCTGATTCCGAAGTCGAGCAGCTCGCCGAGCCGATCGATGCCGGTGCCCCAGCGAATGTCGAACTCTGCTTCTTGGAAAGGGGCGGCGAGCTTGTTCTTGATGACCTTCACGCGCGTCCGATTGCCGACTGTCTCGTCCCCGGCCGTGGCTTTACCGATTCTCCTCACGTCGAGCCGAACGCTCGAGAAGAAGCGGAGGGCTTGGCCACCGGTGGTGGTCTCTGGATTCCCAAATACCACGCCGATCTTCTGGCGGAGCTGATTGATGAAGAGGACTGTCGTTTGCGTTCGGTGGGCATCGGCGGTGATGCGACGAACACCGCGGCCCATGAGCCGCGCGTGCAGGCCCATGTGCTGGTCCCCCATTTCCCCTTCGATCTCGGCTTTCGGCACGAGGGCCGCAACCGAATCTACGACCACAAGATCGACGGTGCCCGACTCGACGAGCGCGCCCGCGATATCGAGGCCCTGCTCGCCGCAATCTGGCTGCGCTACGAGCAGGTTTTTCAGATTGACCCCCAGAGCCTCAGCATAACGCGCATCGAACGCGTGCTCTGCGTCAATGAACGCGCACACGCCGCCGCGCGCTTGGGCCTCGGCGATGGCGTGGAGGGTGAGCGTCGTCTTGCCGCTCGATTCCGGGCCGAAGATCTCGACGATGCGCCCGCGTGGGTAACCTCCGATTCCGAGGGCGCGGTCGAGCTCGTATGACCCTGTGCTCGTGACCGCTACCGGCTCAGGTGGACCGGCGCCGAGGCTCATCAAGCTTCCCGCACCGAACTTGTCATTGATGGTGGAGAACAGCGCGCTGATCTCCGGACTTTCGTGGATGGCTTTTTCTTTCGTGGATTTCTTCATGGTTCTACTCGTTGCATCATGGGTGTTCTAGGGTTGTGAGGACGGCAGCATCGCCTCTGCCTCAAGCCGAGCTACGCTCGGGCTGACTTGTGCCGGTCAGTCTCGACCAGTCCGCTGATCGGTAGCGAAGGGCCTCCGCGAGGTGCTCTTCAGCGACCTGCGATGCCTCCTCGAGATCGGCGAGCGTGCGGGCAACACGGAGAACTCGGACGTAGCTTCGTGCGCTCAAACCCAGACGGTCGACAGAGTGGTCGAGGAGTCTCTGAGCGGGAGGCGGGAGCGCTGCTACACGCTCGAGGTCGGGCAGGTCGAGGAGCGAGTTGAGCTCTCGGCGCACGCGTCCGCCCTTGAAGCGCTCCACTTGGATCTGGCGGGCAAAGGCGACTTGCCTTCGGACCTCGGCGGAGGACGCTTTTCGCTCGGTGCTTCGGCGGCTGAGCGACTCGACGTCGACGGGGGGAACTTGGATCTGGAGATCGATACGCTCGAGGAGCGGTCCGGAGATTCGCCCTAAATATCGGCTCCTGGCGAGCGGGCTACAGATGCAGGCGGCACGAGGGTTCCCGTAGTGGCCGCAGGGGCACGGATTCATGGCAGCTACGAGCATCGGACGAGCGGGAAACGCGACGCGCGCCTTGGCACGCACGACGTGTACGACACCATCTTCGAGCGGTTGCCGGAGAGCCTCGAGGGCTGTGCGTCGAAACTCCGGCAGCTCATCCAAAAAGAGAACACCGTTATGTGCCAGTGAGATTTCGCCGGGTCTCGGCCTGGGGCCGCCCCCAACTAGCCCGGCGTCGCTCACGGTGTGGTGCGGCGCGCGAAAGGGAGCAGCCCGGACGATCCCGACCTTCGGATCGACCAAACCGGACACGCTGTGGATCGAAGTCGTGAGCAAGGCTTGCTCGAGGCTGAGCTCCGGCAAGAGCGACGGCAGGCGCCGCGCGAGCATGCTTTTCCCGGAACCAGGAGGCCCAATGAGCAGAAGATTGTGGCTACCCGCAGCGGCCACCGTCAGCGCCCGCTTGGCCGCTGCTTGGCCGACGATCTCGTGGAGCTCGGGTTCCGTATTCGGTGGCTTAGGCAGCTCGCGAGGCGTCAAGCGCGGCACATCGAGCTTGCCTTCGAGGTGATCGATGAGCTCGCCGAGGGAACGCACAGCGCGCACGTCGAGCCCGTTTACGTGAGCAGCTTCCGCGGCGGACCCATATGGAACAATAGCTCTTTGATATCCAGCCTTGCGAGCACCATCGAGCAGCGGCAAGACCCCAGGAATAGGCCTCACCTGTCCGTCGAGAGAGAGCTCACCGAGCACCAGGGTCGTCTCCGGGATCTCCTGACCGAGGCGGCCGATGGCAACGAGGATTCCGAGCGCGAGCGCCAAGTCGAGGCCGGACCCTGACTTGGGCAGATCGGCCGGAGCCAGGCTCACTGTCAGGGAGAACTCTTCGAGCGTGATGCCGAGGCGCGCGACGGCGCTACTCACCCGAATTCTCGCCTCGCGCACCGCGGTCTCTGCGAGACCTGCCATCTGAAAGGAGGCGGGGCCCCGCCGAGAGGCGACCTCCACGATCACTTGCCTGAGATCCAGACCGAAGAGGCACCCGGACCGAACGGTCGCGAGGCCGAGCAGGGGAGGCGTTGAGAGCTCTACCGAGGACACGGTGAAGCACTCAGCGAAATGCGTGCCGCCTCTCGTCTCCTGAAAAATCGCCGGAGGGGGCCCGAGCAGGACCGTTCTGCCAGTCCATCCGCCATGGCGGCCCGGCCGTGCACTCAGCCCCGATTGCGGCTAATGATGAGGTCAATTTTCCTGAGGAAAGAAGCCGGATGTCCCACACTCTCTTTGACACCGCGTCCTCGCCGGGCGGATTCGAGCCTCGGCTCGGGGATAGAACTTTGTTTCCCGAGCTCGAGCTGTCGGCCTACTTTGCTCACGCTGCTATTTCTCCCGTGGCGCGACCGGTCCGCCTGATGACCGAGAGATTTGTCGCCGACGTCGCACGCCGAGGCGCCGCATCGTTTCTCGATTGGGAGCAAGAGCGCAGTGCTTTGCGCGCCCGTTTTGCGACGCTGCTCGGCGTGGAATCTCACCAAATAGCGCTCACTTCAGGCACGACCCACGGCATTACCGCACTCGCGCTTGCGCTCCCGCTTCGCGCTGGAGACGAAATTGTCGGATTTTGGGGGGAGTTCCCCGCCAACGTTATCCCGTATCAGAAAGCTGCCGAACTCACCCAAGCAAGGGTCACGCTCCTCCAAGCGCCCGATCCATGTGCCAAAGAGGGCCCAGATAGGCTCCTTCATGGAGTCGAAGAGCGCCTCCGCGCGGGGGCTCGGTACGTGGCGGTGAGCGCGGTTCAGTTCCAAACGGGCTACCGGATGCCGCTTGCAGAGCTCGGCGAGCTCTGCAAGCGCTTTGGCGCTTTCCTTCTCGTCGACGCCATTCAGGCGGTCGGCGTTGTGCCTTTGAACGCCAAGGAGCATCACTTCGACGCCTTGTTCGTCGGCGCTCACAAGTGGCTGCTTGGGCTTGAGGGTGCAGGCATGCTCTTCTGTAGCGATCGTCTGCGCGAGAGGCTCGTCCCGCGCACAACTGGGTGGCTGAGTCTGTTCGACGGGGAAGCCTTCTTGTTCCAGGGCGCCAATCGGCTCCGCTATGAAGGCGAGCTGTATCCCGACGCGCGCGTGTTCGAGGGATCGACGCCGAATGCGATTGGTCTCGCGGCCTTGTCTGCTGGCCTCTCCATCTGTGAAGCGCTAGGCCCTCAGGCGATTTACCAGCACGTTCAAGGCATTCACGACGCGCTTGAAGCCGCCCTCGTTCCGCTCGGTTTCCGGTCCCTCCGAGCGAAAGAGCCAGAGGGGCGCTCTTGTATCTTGTCCTTTGCGCTCCCCTCTGGTCTCGGGCTCCCTGAACTGGCTCGTGGTCTGCGCGAGCGGAGCATCATGGTCAGCACGCCGGATGGGCTCCTGCGCTTCGCGCCCCATTTCGCAAACTCCCTCGACGAAATACCGCTCGTCGCCGCCAGCTGCAGAGAGCTCAGGGGCGCTTGAACATAGCGACAAGCGTCACGCGGACGCGCGCCGCCTGAAGATGCTCGCGTACCCTTCGCGGAAGCTCGGGTAGAGAAAATCGTAACCAAGCGCCAAGAGGCGCGTCGGCAGGACCCGGCGGCTTTTCGAGCGCCGGGTGCGAGTAGACTTCTGTCGTTCGGGAGTGAAAGCGAGCCGCTCTTGGAGGCTCTTGAGCTCGCGCTGCATCTCTCCGAGGGCGGCGGGATTCGGATCGCTTGCGACGAAGGTTCCCGCGTCGTCCCGAGAGCGGAGAAAGGAGACGAGGCCGGCGAGATCGTCGCGGTGGATGCGGTTCGTGATGGTTCCTTGGAGCTCGACCGGCAGCTCTTGGGAAAGGAGGCTTTCGGCCAGCCTTGTTCGGCCGGGTCCATAGATTCCGCTCGCGCGGAGGATCACGTTCCGCGCACTCTCGCCTCGGACGAGCTTCTCGCCTTCGAGAATGAGCTCTCCGCATGCGTCGTCTGAAAGTGCCTCTGTCTTGTCGTCGACGAGCTCTCCGGAGCGAGATCCATAGACGCGCGTCGTCGAGATCAAGAAAAGACGTGCACCTTGGAACTCTGCGAGCGCACGGCTGAGCCCTATGACGTAGGTCCTCTCGTACGCCTCCTCAACCGCTGCTCCAGGTGCGATTGCGTAGACGATATCGTCGACATCCCCGATCTCCTGGTGGAGTGTGGACAGGCTCCCGGGATCGGTGACGTCCGCTGTGAGGGAGCGGACTCCTTTCAGGTTCGAAGAGGCGCTGCGCGATACGGCGAAACAGGTATCGCCCGCGCGGGCGCCGAGCCGCAAGATCTCCTGGCCGACATACCCTGCGCCGAGAACTAAGAGCTTCGCCACGTTCAGCGCGACTTCGTGGTGCTGAGGGACGGCGGCGCTGGTTTCTGAGCTGCGGGAGGCGTCATTGCGTGAGCAACACGGTCGAAACTCCCGGCAACGACGCCGTCGATCTTCTGGTAATAGTTCCTAAGGGCGAGCACAGCGCCCTGCTCATCACCGCTCACCAAGGCCTTGTGGAATTTTGTGAGGTGGTCGGCAAACTGTGGATCGAGGACCCATAGCGTCGGGTAACGCTCGAGCACCTCCCGGTAGGAGTCGAGGAATGGGTTTGCTACCCAGCGAATGGCGACGGAGTGGGCCGCATCGATGATCGCCTCGAGCCACCTTTGGAAGCCTTTGGCGATGATGTTGGTGTCTCCGATCGACGCGGCTGAGATAAGCAGATCGGTGATGTCGCGGATGCGCTCGATGTCGGTTCGGTCCGCCCGTGCGACAGCCAAGCGCGCAGCGAACTCGAGGACGATGAGTCGGGCGGGCAGCAGGTCACGTACGATGTTAGCGAGCTCGCTGAAGTCTCTTGAGCTCTCGAGGAGTGGAGACAGAAGCTCCATCGTCCCGGTTCGGCGGAAGTCGCTCACCGTGACCCCTTGCCCGTGCCGCACGGTGACCAAGCGCATCTGTTCGAGGCGTCTGACCGCCTCGCGTAGGGTGTTTCGGTTCGTCTTATATTGGGCTGCGAGCTCTCGTTCGCCGGGGAGACGAGAGCCTGGGGCCAAGGCGCCCGAGAGAATTTGGCGCGTCAGATCTCGATAGATGCTGGCAGCAATGTTGGGGCTGGCGCCTTTGGCAGGCTTCGACTCGGGTTGTGTCATTAGAATTGGAAGTTCGCGCCCACCGAGAAGCTCGGGTAGCCGACTCGAACGAGCACGCCGACCTTGCCGAACTGGAAGCGACCGCCGCCCTGGATGTACGGGTCGAGGACGTGGAGGTTGATGCCATGGCTTGCGAAGTTTCCAACGACACCGACTTCACCCAGAACGCTCACGATGTCCGTGAAATAGAAGTTCCACTGCGCGGCGACCGGGATCGCGGCGGCAAAGCCTCCCGGCGGGAAGTAGAAGTCCAGACCGAACGTGATCGCCATGTTGTTGTTGATCGAGCTGATCGGACCATTGTGCATGAACGGGATCGAGGCTCGAATGCCCGGACCTACGTGGGCGTGCCTCCCCCCGCCGCCCCAGTGGATGTTCAGATGGGGTTCGAGCTCGAAGGAGTAGCGGTTGTGGGCGCCAGGACGGCGGATCAGGTTCTCAGCTTGCGCACTCTTTGGCGCACAAACGAGCACTGCGCAGAGCAGGGCGAGCGCGGAGACGAGGCGGAGGAGGTGTGAGGAATGAGTGAAGGAGTAAGCTCGGGACGTCATGTTCTCGTGAGAATATCCTCGATTTATTGGAAAAAGGAACCCGCGGAAGCCCCGGGATTCGCAAAAATCAGGGCGCTCTGACTTTGGTCAGAACGTAGGATGCAATTTGGGGAGCGAGGATTTGATAGTGGTGCCTTTGTTCAGCCAATAGTTCTGCTGCAACTGTCGCTTCGCGGCCGAGGGGAGCTAAGCGAATTCGGCTGCGGAGTGCTCCCATGAGTCGCTCAGAGAGCCGCTCGGGGCTGACTTCGTGAGGCGTCCAAGCGAGCGCATAGAGGCGATCGCAGAGCGCGGCTGCTCTCGATGCAGTGGGACCCCCCGAGCGCCAAATACCCATGTCCTTTGCGCCCAGCGCGAGGGCATCGAGATAGCCTTCGTGCGGAACGAAGGCGGCGTCGATCATGAACTCGATGCCGATATGCGCCATAGCTCGCGCCGGCCCCTTGCGGACGCCCAGCTCAAGGAGACGTTGTCTGACGAATCGCTGCCCCTCAATGAACTCGGGTGCTTCATGGAAGATGGCGTCGGTTTGGTGGTGAAATCGTACTCCAGCCGACACCCTCGGTTCGACCTCGTCGATCGAGAAGCCTGCCATCGAGGCTAGGTCCGGCAGCATGGCTCCGAGCGCAAATGCTGGATCTTCGGCTACATGGAAGGCGAGGACGGCGTGTCCGAGGTAGTTCACGGCTTTGCGGAGGCGAAAATTTGCGCGATAAACAGGGGTCGTATGATCGAAAGAGCGCCAGCGGGGCGCCGCCTGGCCCGAGTCCTGTCTAGCACGCCGCTCTCGCCCCGCGCGACTCTGGTCCGCTTCCAGGTCGAAGGGGCGTACGACTACGCGGCGGGCCAGTTCCTCCGAGTGCAGTTCGGCGCGGCGCCGGATGCCTATTACTCTTTTGCGTCCGCTCCCGACGACTCCCAGCCTGGCGAGTTTGAGCTCTGCGTCGCAACCGTTGAGCGCCCGGAGCTGACGCGGGCCCTCCGAGCGGCCGAAGATGTCACCATCAGCGAGCCGCTCGGAGGTATACCTTTCTCGATTGAAGACTCGCCCCTTTGGCTTTTTGGCATTGGCACGGGGGTGGCACCGCTCCGCGCCATCATCCAAGCTCGTTCGGGGCGTCTTCAGGGGGTGAGTCTGATCGTCGGGCACAAGGATAGCCAAAACTCTCTCTTTCACGGAGAGTTCGAGGAGCTATCGAAGCAGGGCCTCGACTATCGTCCCTTCGTGTCCCAGGAGCTCGGAGAGTGGCAGTTCGGGCGCGGTCGGATCCAAGACGAGGCCCTCAGTTTGCTTTCGGAAGCGGCGTCAGCCCTCGGTCATGCGCGCGCGATCGTTGTGGGGAATCAAGCGATGGCGAGTTCGATCGCAGCTCTGCTGAGAAGCGCGGGTCTCGCGAGCTCACAGATTCATCAGGAGGGCTATTAGTTTATGGTAGCACCTGGAGACAAGGTGCGCGTTGATCAATGGCTGACCGCAGCGCGCATCTTCAAGTCGCGCACGGGAGCCCAGGAAGCCTGTGAGCGCGGGAATGTGCTCATTGAAGGACAGCCTGTCCGTTCAAGCCGAACAGTGATGGTCGGTGACAAGATCGAGGCGCTCGCGCCGCGCGGACGAACGATTGTGAGAGTTCTCGAGCTTGCGAACAAGCGCGCTTCGCCAGCGCTGGCCCGTACATACTACGAAGATATGTCCCCGCCGCCGCCCCCGAAGGACCCGATTGTCGCGGCGCGTGAGCGAGGGGCGGGGCGACCCACGAAACAGGATCGCCGAAAGATCGAGCGTTTTCGCGGCGGCTTCTGAGGATCGTCGCCCGCTCTTGCTTCGGGGAGCTATTCGACGGGCTCGGCGGGAGCTTCCGGCGAATCAGGAACTTCGCTGGGCGTCGGGAGCGCCCCATCGGCAGCCGCGGGCTCAGCTGCTGCTTCTTGCTCTGGGGGAGGGTCTGCGTCTTGCGGCTGGACGACGCGGAGTACCTCGCCGCTTCGCGTCGCGCCCGCGATGGGAGGGGGGGGCTCGGGACTGGGCTCGGGCGCGGAGACCGGTGGGGGCGGAGGCGGAGGTGGCGGAGGTGTGTATTCGCGCTCTCTCACCGGGGAGAAACCGCGTCGCGGAGTCTCTGCACCGGAGCCACGCCGGGAGCGGATCGTTCTCTCCGGCTTTCTGGATGTCGCCTCTTCCGTCCTCGCTCCCGTCTCGCCTTCCTCAGCTTGCTCCGGCGGCTCGGCGGCCCAGCGCTCTCTTGCCGTCGACGAATCACGTTCGCCGCGTGTCCTCGTGCTCCGAATCGTTTCTTGGTTCACCTGCTCGATGTTCGAGCCAATGCGCTCAGGGATCGCCCAAGCGGCGAGCAACATCACAAACAGAGGAATGACAACGATGGCACCCGGCGCGATCCACCAAGGCTTCCGCTCGAGGTCCGGCAAGAAGCGCGCGGTCCCCGGTCGAAAGGTGACGGATGTGCCTCCGGATTCGGGGATCACCGACTCCACCACTCCACCCGTGGAATCTCCAGGATCTTCAGGCCTGTTCGTTTCGAGCATGGCGCATCCCGTGCGGAGCGGCGCTACCCTCCGTCCGCGCTCCCATCATCCTCCGGAGGAGTCGTGTCGTCGAGGGTCTCTAGGTAGCCTTCAGGCAGAGAAACTTGCTGGGTTCCGCTGGTCTTACCTCGTGGGACCCTGAGGGCCGACACGGGGAACGGCTCATCGCGCTCGAAACTGCCAACAATTTCCCGAAGATCGCTCAGCGTTTGGGCGGTCATGAACTTGGCCCGGGCCGGAGCGCTCCCGCGGAAGCCCTTCGTGTACCAGGTCGAGTGCCGGCGGAAAGCGGAGATTCCTCGCTCCTCGCCGACCCAGGCGCAGAGGCGGGTTGCGTGGTCCAGCATGATCTCGAGAACCTCAAAGAGCCTTGGGGGTTCGGCCGGCATCCGCCCGGAGAGCATGTCCGCGAGGTCACGGAAGAGCCAGGGGCGTCCGAGGCAGCCGCGTCCGACGATCACGCCATCGCAGCCGGTCGTTCGCATCATTCGGAGCGCGTCAGCGGCCTCCCAGATGTCGCCGTTGCCGAGGACAGGGATCTTTACAAGGGACTTCAGCTCGGCGATCGCTTCCCAGCGAGCTTCACCATCATAAAGCTGTGCCGCTGTGCGCGCGTGGAGTCCCACTGCAGCGCAGCCTTCTTCCTGGCCGACACGTCCGGCATCACGGAATGTGATGAGCTCATCGTTCACCCCGATCCTGAACTTGATGGTCACCGGGACCTTCGCAGGTTCTGCCGCTTTTACGGCAGCGCGCACGATGGCGGCGAGGAGCTTCGCTCTGAGAGGCAAGGCGGCGCCTCCGCCTTTTCGCGTCACCTTTCGAACCGGACAGCCAAAGTTCATGTCGATGTGATCGACCCGCCCTTCGCCGACGAGTCGCTCGACCGCTCGACCCACATACATTGGATCGACGCCATAAAGCTGAAGGCTGCGGGGCGACTCTTCGTCGCCGAAATCTGCGAGGTGGAGCGTCTTTTGGTTGCCTTCGGCGAGAGGACGCGCCGTGATCATCTCACTCACATAGAGACCAGCTCCGTACTTCCTGCACACTGCACGGAACGGGTAGTTCGTCACGCCCGCCATGGGCGCGAGCACGACAGGAGGCCAAACCGTGAGCGGACCCAGGGTCAACGGAGCGAACTCGCCCTTTTGGGCCGGCGGAACGTCTGCATTCTTGGGGCTGACGTATTGGATCGCGGGGGAGCTAGACATGTTCTTCAGTCGTTCTTCGAGCCCGTCATGCGCGGAAGGAGCATTCGTACGGCAGCGCGCTTCGCAAGTGAAGGAAGGCTGATGAGCGCGCGCGTGATTTCTTTGCCGAGGAGGAGCGGGGAGAAATTGTCGATTTTGACCTGGACTCGTTCGCCGGTGGCAATGTCCTCGACCGCCCCGCGCGCGACAGTCCGACTCCCGTCCGAGCGGACTTCGACCACCATTCGGAGCACCACGGGGGGCAGCGCCCCCTCGGCTTCGAGATGCGCGTCGCTCTCGGTCGTCTCTAGGTCTTTTGACATCCGTTCTCCGTTTGTGGCCGGCGGACGGTTCGTTATCACGAAACGATCAGTCGGGCGATCCGGGCTCCGATGTTCGGGGTCGGGCTTTTTTCCCTTTCCAAGGAGAGAAGAGGGCCCGCGTCTCTGGACGAACGGCAGCGTCACAGGGGGGAGCTCGGAAGGGTCCGGCCCAAGGGGGCGCTGTGCCCTGGGCTGTTTCGCCGATTTCCTCGTCCTGATCAATGAAGTAGGTCACGGTGAAGCGCCCTTGATCGCTGGCCGGCCACGCGTAAGCGAGGAAACTGCGCTCGGCCTTCTCGTCATCGATTTCCCCCGAAGGCCGCGCCGAATAGCTTCCGTCCTTTTGGGGCAAACAGACGTAATAGAGAAACTCTCCTTCTTCGAAGGCGGGGCCATGATCAGTGATCACGCGTGGAGCGAAACGCGGCGCGAGGGGCGGGAGCTCGAGCGGCCGATCAGAGCCCCGCACAGGCACATCGCCCGAGAGCTCTGCGAGCAGTCCTGCGCTTCCCTGCTTGTCACCATCCGGATCAATCGGTGCAAGCCGCCGAAACGCGTCTTCGGCGAACAGGATCTCGCGGAGCCGCGACACGGCGCGACCGCTCTCGTCGCGGACGCGCGCGTCGGAAATACCAGGCATGGCCTCGCGCACTACGAAGCGTCCGAGAGATAGGACATTGAGCGCGAGTGCACCGACGAGGGCGATGAGATCGAGACGAGGTGCTCCGTGCTTCTCGGAGTCTTTCGGGGGTAGTGCGGCGAGGGCGATGCAGTTGAGGAGGAGCGCGAAGATAGCCCCGCGCGGCTCCACAGCGCTCAGCGCTGCGATGAGCAAAGAAAGGGCGGTGAGCCAGCGAGATCGGTTCATGGATTTTCCCGTTGTTTGTGCTGAAATGGGATGCCCTGGCCGAGCCGCGCTCGCTTCTGTCCCCGCGTGAGCTCCTTGGAGAGAAAGTGACGGAATTCTTCGGGGTCGACTTGCATGGTGTGCCGCGTGGAGGGGACGTAGCGTGCTCGCATCGCTCCATCGTTCTCCTTTATACTTTCCTCGATTTCGGAAGCGTCCGGGAGGTTGTAGTCGCCGCTGAGATGCGCGGCGATCCAGCGCGCTTGAAGCTCTGCCGTGCGTGTAATGGCGCCGATGGTTTGCGCGAGCCCGACGAAAAAAACGCGCCGATGACGAGGATGGAAAACGCGTCCGAAAAGCGGCAAGGTGTTGTCCGGCGCTGAGATGTGCTCTGGCGAGAAGAAGGGGAACGACACGCGATAGCCTGTGGCCAAGATCAAGACATCAAACTCGCCGGGCTCTCGAGCGTCCTTGTCTTCGAACCAAATCTTGTTGCCTTCGATGCGGCGGATCGCTCCTCGGACCTGCACCCGCCCACAGCGAACCAGCTTCGGCAGAGTGTCCGAAAGGGTCGGGTGCGCCTGACCCACATCGTAGCTCGGATCGGGTAAGCCAAAGTCGCTCATCTTGCCGATGAAAAGCCGGACGCCCATCGTCGCTATTTTTCGCCGCCACGTCCCTGGCAAAAACCGTGGGATGATCGTCCCCTGATCGATCGGCTTTCCGAAGAGGTACTTCGGAAGAATGAAGGTCGGGGTGCGCATGGCGATTGTGACCCTTGCGCCCGCGAGCGTTGCCTCGGAGGCGATGTCGACCGCGCTGTTCCCCGCGCCGACGACGCACACTGATCGACCAGAGAGATCGACGGGCGTCTTGGAGTCGAGATACTCGTGGCTGTGGAAGACTGAGCCGGAGAATTGCGCGAGACCGGGCAACGGCGGCCGGGATGGCTCGAAATGGTGCCCGTTGGCCACGATCAGCGCGTCGACGAAATGCGCTTCTTCCGAGCCACTATCGCGGCTTCGGACGCTGAGGCGATACCCTTCGTCGTTTCCGACCGGCTCGGCGCTCCTGACTTCGACTCGGAAGCGGATCGAGCGAAGCAGATCGAAATGCTCCGCGTAGTCGGCGAAGTATTTCGCCATCTGCTCGTGGCCAGGATAGTCACCGGCGCTCGCGGGCAGCGGAAAGTCTGAGAACTCGGTCATGAGCCGAGAGGTATTGATGCAGAGAGAGCGATACGCACCACCCCGACCGTTGTCGTTCCCGAACACCCAAAGACCGCCGACGCGACTGCCCATCTCGAATACCACGGGCTCAAGTCCGCGCTGTCGGAGCTCCTTCGCTGCGACCAAACCGGAGCAGCCTGCACCGATGACGGCTACCTTCAGTCGCCCCTGCTTGCCTGGGCGCTCTTGCTCCTTCGCATTGGCCTCGTCCCGACTTGGCGAGGGGGAGGGGCGCTTCTGTTCGGTTGGGTCTGCTCGACTCATCTTCGCGCTTTTTCCGCTCGGCTTGGGCCCCGAGCGAGCTCGCTTTCCGGTCCGACCCCTATAGCCGGGCCTGCCAGAGCGCCCAATGGTGAGCCAAAAAACCGCACAAAAACCGGCGGGACTTGGGTGGCTTTTGGACCTGATCGGACCGCTTTGATAGGCTGACTCTTCGTTGAGGCCGATCGCGTGACAGACTACGGGGAAAAAGGAGGGGAAGACTTCCTGGGTGAAGCCCAAGAGATCGTCGAGTCGTTCTCTCGCTCCCTGCTCGGGATCGACTCCGCCTTCAAGAAAGGCCGGTCCGATCCGGAGCTCGTCAACGAAGCCTTTCGCGCGATCCACACGCTCAAGGGGCTTGCTGGAATCTTCGCCGCCGTCGAACTCGGTCAGCTTGCTCACAAGCTGGAAGACTTGCTGGGCGAGGTGAGGCTGGGTCGGACCGCGCTCGGGCCCGAACTGCTCGACGTCTTGTTTGCGGCGATCGACGTCATGCAGGGATTCATCGGCGCCAGGCGTACTGGCGATATGCCCCGCGACGAGGCCGCCTTAGCGGCGATCTCAGCGGCGATCGACGGGGTTATCCGGGGCGGCGCGAAGACGAACAGCGATGACTACGGCGTCGAGTCGGCGATCTGGTCGGTGCTGACTGAGTACGAAGAGCACCGGCTCCGCACCAACCTCGCCGCCGGCCTCTCGCTTTACCGAGTGCGCAGTCAGTTCGATCTGATGACCATCGATCAAGAGATCGAAGCGCTCAAGGATCGAGCCCGTCAGCTGGGCGAGGTGATCACCTATTTGCCTACCGGCGAGGTTACCGATCGCGACGTACTCGAGCTCGACTTGATTCTGGCGACTGGGGCTTCCGAAACGGAGGTCCAAGCTGCGCTGTCGAGCCCCGCGCGCCAAATTATGAGGATTCCCGCCACCTCGCGGGGAGCGATGCAGCCGGCCCCTCCGGTGACCGGCACTCCGCTCTCCGCAGCTTTCCCGCCGGAATTGGTGGCAACGCACGGGAGCGTCTCCGACTTACATTTTGAGCGCCCGGGAGCGCGCGTTGAGGTCAAGGCGTCGGTGCGCGCGGTCCGAGTCGACATCCGCAAGCTGGATCATCTCATGAATAGCCTCGGTGAGATGGCGATCCTCAAGAGCTCTCTCGAGGCACTGGCGGTGCGGATTCGTACCAACATCGATGGCAAGGCGCGTCGCGACTTGGCCCGGCTGCTCCACGCGTTTGATCGCCGTCTCGGCGATATGCAGGAAGGCATCCTCGAGATGCGCATGGTGCCGCTCAGCCAGGTCTTCGATCGGTTGGCGCGCGGTGTGCGGCAGACGAGCCGCGAACTGAGCCGCGACGTTCGGCTTGTCGTGACAGGTGCGGAGACGGAGATCGACAAGCTCCTTGTCGAAGAACTCGGCGATCCCCTTCTGCATATGTTGCGTAACGCCATCGATCACGGCATCGAGTCGCCCGACGAGCGCGCGCAGGTCCAAAAGCCTCAAGCAGGAACCATTGCGCTGAACGCCTACCAGAAGGGCAATCACGTCGTCATCGAAGTCGAGGACGACGGGCGAGGGATTGACACCGCAGGGCTCGTAAAAAAGGCCGTTGAACTCGGCAGCCTCTCCACTACCGAGGCAGACCAGCTCAGTCACGGAGAAGCCCTCGCGCTGATGTTCCTGCCAGGGCTGAGTACTAAGAGTGGTATCACCGAACTCTCCGGACGCGGGGTCGGCATGGACGTCGTCAAGACGAATATCTCCCGGATCGGCGGGGTGATCGATGTCCATAGTGAGCTCGGCATCGGAACTAAAATCACCATCACGCTCCCGGTGACGCTCGCGATCGTGCGAGCGCTCTTGGTGCGCGTAGCGAGTCAGGTTTTTGCGGTGCCGTTCGCTTCCGTCGCTGAGGTTCTCATCCTGGAGACGCGCCCCCGCATCGTCGAAGGCAAAGAGGTGCTCTCGCTCCGCGGTACAACGCTGGCGCTCTGTCGTCTGAGTCAGCATCTTCGGATTGAAGAGAAAAACTCCTCGGGCAAGAAGTTCGTCGTCGTCGCTCAGGTCGGGGAGCGGCGCCTCGGGCTCGTCGTTGACGAGATCTTCGGGCAGAAAGACGTCGTCATAAAAGCCCTTGGTCGCTCGCTCTCGAGGGTGAAGGGTTTCTCTGGGGCGACCGAGTTTGACGATCAGCGCGTCGGGCTCGTGCTCGACGTAGCTGCCGTCGTAGAGGAGGTTTGGAGTTCGACGGAAAGTAGGACCAAGGCTCTCAGTTATGGCTAAGCTTGCTCTTCAGACCATCGAGGAGGACTCCCGACGTGACGAAGGAAACGAGTTTCTCTCCTTCTTGCTGGCGGGGGAGGCGTATGCGGTTCCTCTTGCATCAGTGCTCGAGATCGTTGTCCCGCCTCCGCTCACCGAAGTTCCGCGTGCTCCGAAGGCGATCTTGGGCGTGGCGAGCGTCAGAGGGCGTCTCTTGACCGTTGTCGATCTGCGGCTTGTCCTTGGGGTCGAAGGCGAGACCTCTCCGAGCAAGGGGCGGCTGCTGCTTGGTCGAGGACCCGACGACGAGTTGATGGCGGCGAGAGTCGACGAGGTCGATCAGGTGCTGCGTCTTCCGGAAAGTCAGGTGGAGCACGTGGCATTGGGCCTTGGCGCGGACTCGACGGAGGTCGTTCGGGGCATCGGTCGACCAGGCCACTCATCCAGTATCGTGCTCCTCGATTTGGGCGCCGCGCTCAGCCGGGGGATCCGATGAGGACCGAGCGGCGTTTCCGAGAGCGGACGCGGAGGGCACCGACCGGCAACGAGCGGACTTTCGTTCTCTGCTCGGTCGGTCAGAGCCAGTTCGCGATCGCCGTCGAGTTCGTTCGCCAAATCGTCGTACCCCAGCGACTCACGCCTGTCCCCGAGCACTCGGAATTCGTGCTCGGAGCGATCGAGTACCGAGGGAGCGTCGTACCCATTGTCGACGTCGCACGTGGGCTGGGGCTCGGGCCGACCCTGCCGACTGGCAAGGAGAAGTGGATCCTTCTGGGCCATGAAGGTCGGACATTCGGCGTGTTGGTCTCCCAGGTGCACGATGTCATCCGCGTCGCGGAAGGCTTGTTTCGGCGGTCGTTACGGGATCAGAATGTGGGCGTTTTGACGTCGGATGAGGTGTTCACCCACAGGGACACGATCGTCTTCATCGTTTCCGTGCCCCGGATCGCTCAGCTTTCATTTCCTTCTCCCGCGGCGCTCGTTTCGAAGTAGGCTATCCCCTGTGGAACGGTCGCTACCGGTAACGCTCGACGCACGAGAGCTCGAAGAGCTCCAGAGTATCGTGCGGGCGCTGGCCGGGCTCTCTCTCGAGAATGCTGCTCGGGTCACGATCACGAGGAAGGCGATCGAGCGGGCCCAGGCGATGGGTAGTCGGAGCTTCGACCACTATCTCAGCATGCTGCGCAATAGCTTCGACGAACAGGATAAGCTCCTCGAAGCGCTCACGACCAAAGAGACCTACTTTTTTCGCCAGAGGTATCAGTTCGACGCGTTCGAGGAAGAGGTGATCCCGGAGCTGGCAGCGGCGTCACCGGGTTCGGGTCGACTCACAGTATGGAGCGCCGGGTGTTCGACGGGAGAGGAGGCCTACTCGATCGCTTATCTGCTCGCGAGGAGTCCCCAGCTCGTCAACTTCAAGGTCCATGTGGTGGGGACTGATTTGTGCGAGTCGAATGTCGAGCACGCGCGCCGGGCCGTCTACCGAGCTTCCTCCTTTCGCGCGACCTCGCCCCTAGAATTGCCCGAGCTTTTTGAGCCGGACGGGGAGGCGTTTCGCGTCAGCGCGGCAGTCAGGCGACTCTGTTCTTTTCGTCGCGTGAATCTGATGCGACCTGACGAGGTTCGCGAGGTCGGGCGTGTCGACGTCATCTTCTGTCGAAATGTCTTCATTTACATGGACGAAGAAACCCGCGCCCGCGTGACACCGCTCTTTTTCGAAAGGCTCGTGCCCGGAGGCTATCTCTTTCTGGGCCACACGGAGTCCCTGCTGAACTCGGACTCTCCCTTCGAGCCGGTGCACCTTCAGAAGGATCTTGTCTATCGGAGAGCTCCGACCGCGCAGATTGCAGCGAGGCGGACCGCATCATGACTGAGCCTGAGCTGAGAGTTCTGGTAGTCGACGATTCGGCCATGAATCGTCGCAGCTTGAGCGACATGCTCGGCAAGATCGAAGGGGTGCGCGTGGTCGCGCGGGCGGCGAACGGGGAAGAGGCTCTGCGCCTAGTGCACTCGGCTGAGCCGGATCTGATCACCCTTGACCTCGAGATGCCGCGCATGGACGGCTTCACGTTCCTGCGCATCTTGATGGCGAAGGCTCCTAGGCCGGTGCTCGTGATCTCGAGCTACGCGCAGAAAGAGAACGTCTTCAAGGCGCTCGAACTAGGAGCCACAGACTTCATCGCCAAGCCCGACGTACTCGCGCCGACTGACGAGCACATTCGGAGCGAGCTCACTCAAAAAGTCCTCGCGCTCCGCGCCGTACGGCGCGTGAAGCCCGCTCTTGGCTTGGGCTCGCCTCCGGCATTGCCGAAGGTCCCGAGTCCACCGCACAGTGTTCCGAGAGCAGCAGTCGTGATCGCTGCTTCCACGGGAGGACCGAGCGCGCTCATGGAAATCATGAGTGGGCTTCCGGCAGATTTGCGCGCGGCGGTGCTCGTTGCGCAGCACATGCCGGACAAATTCACTCGCACTTTCTCGGAGCGCCTCGACCGGGGCAGCCGCCTGCGCGTCCGGGAAGCAGAAGAGGGTGACAAGCTCGCAGCCGGTGATGCCTTGGTCTGTCCTGGAATGAAGAGCATGGAGCTCAGGGGCACCATGATGGATCCTACGATCACGATTGTCCCGAGGACGAACGAAGATCGATTCGTCCCGAGTGGAGACCGTCTGTTTCGCAGCGCATCCACGATTTTTCGCCGGCGCGTGATCGCCGTCGTGCTCACGGGCATGGCGGATGATGGTACTGAGGGCTGCAAAGCAGTGAAGGCCGAAGGTGGGCGTGTGCTTGTGGAGAGCGAGGAGACCTCAGTGGTATTCGGGATGCCGCGTTCGGTGATTGAGGCGAAGCTCGCGGATCGGATTTTGCCTCTTCACCAGATCGCCGCCGCCATCGCAGAGGAAGTTCGGGCGCTCGATCGCTGACTTGACGGGCCCCGCCCTGCCGCGCATGGAATAATCCGGCGGCGGCTCCGGTTTGCCCCGCTGAGAGTCGTATGAAGACGCCGCTGAACGCCCGCACGCTTCCTATTTTCCTTGTATTTACCCTAACTTCCCTCCCGGGCTGTAACAGTGCGCAAGGGGCGCGGGTCGCCCCGGAGAATGGCCCCCAAGGGGCAGCGGCGGTAGGACCTTCGGCCGGGGGGGATATCGCCGATGTGATCGAGAAGGTGCTTCCTTCGATCGTCAGCGTGCAGTCGACAAGGACCGCGCGGACGGAGAGTCCGATGGGGTTCTTCTTCGGGGTTCCGCCCACCGAGCGGAAACAAGAAGGACTCGGCTCCGGGGTTGTGATCTCGGGTGACGGCCTAATCGTGACCAACAATCACGTGGTCGACGGAGCTGATGCGCTGATCGTGAAGACCAACGATGATCGCGAGTATGAAGCGCGCCTCTTGGGAGCCGACGCGAAGAGCGATCTTGCGCTCCTGAAGGTCCAAGGGGAAGCAATCAAGCTTGTCCCCGCGCGCTTTGGAGATTCGTCGAAGCTCCGTTTGGGTGAGACCGTGCTCGCGGTGGGCAATCCCTTTGGCGTGGGCCAGACGGTGACCATGGGTATCGTTTCGGCCAAGGGCCGAGCCGACATGGGTATCGTCGACTACGAGGATTTCATTCAGACCGACGCTGCTATCAACCCTGGAAATTCAGGCGGCGCTCTCATCAACACGCGCGGTGAGCTCGTCGGCATCAACACCGCGATCCTCTCGCGGAGTGGCGGATACATGGGCATTGGCTTCGCCATTCCGAGCAACATGGCGCAGCCGATCCTCGATGCGCTGAAGGAAAACGGACGTGTGACTCGCGGCTACTTGGGCGCTTCGCTCCAGGAGCTCAACCGAGATCTGAAAGAAGCCCTCGGCTTGCGCGAATCGGGCGGCGTGTTGATCGCGGATGTTGCGCAGGATGGCCCAGGCAACAAGGCGGGACTCAAGAGCGGCGACATTGTGACGCACGTAGCGGGCCAGCCGGTGGATTCGGTGGGCCGCCTTCGCAACGCTGTGGCGAGCGCGGGCGCAGGCAAGAGCGTCGAGCTCTCCGTGCTCCGCGACAAGAAGAAGATCCGGCTCACCGCTGTGCTCGGAACGTTGCCGAGCGACGGCGTTCAGATCCCAGAATCGAAGGCGCAAGAGAAGGAAAGGGCGGGAGACGTAGAAGGTCTCGTCTTAGGAGACCTGACCCCTGAGGTGCGGCAACAGCTCGGGGTGAACAAGGACGTCCGCGGCGCGGTGGTCGTTCGCGTCAAGCCAGGTTCGAAGGTCGCTCAGGCGCAGGTGCGGCGCGGGGATATCCTCCTCGAAGTGAACCAGAAGCGCGTCGAGAGCGCTGAGCAGGCGGCGAGCGCGTACAAGGCAGCGAGCTCTCCGCGGCTCTTGCTCCTCATGCGAGGGGGGCAAAAGCGCTACGTCGTGGTCAAGTGACGCGGAGTTCGGCTCCTCTCTTCCGAGCGCCCCATGGGAGGCGCTCGCTTGGAATTTGACGCCGTGGCCCTTGGGCCGATAGGACAGACTCGGGTGTCCTTGCGTCTCCGGTTCCTCTCCCCTGCTCGCCGCGCCTCGTCTGCTGCGCTCATCGGCTTGTTTTTCTTCGGGTTTGTGGCGAACGCCGCCGAAGACAAGGTCCCCACTGAGGCGGACCTCCTGGCCCTCGAAATGGGGCCCGAATCGATTCCGGCGGCCAGCCACACCCAGGGAAAGAAGCCGAAGACCCCTGCGACGACGTTGCCGAGCGGCGCGCCGCGAGCCCCCGAGAGCGGGCGGGCCCGCAATTCCATTCGGGAGGCGCCCCTTCCTGAGGAAGAGCTGACTTTGCGAGCTCTCCGGCGCGCCGAGGAAGCTCTCTTCCCTCAGCCCTTGCCCGGCATCTCGGCTGGCTTCTCCTGGGACGTTCCTGTTCCGAACGAAGGAAAGGAGACCCTGTTCGGGTTGCCGGGCCTCTTCGCTCCCGTGGGCGCCCCTGAACCCGGTCTCGACCAGGCGGAGATCGAGTGGCTGCGCAGCTTGACGTTGCCGGACCTGCCGGTCCGTTTCGACAGTCGGGTCGTCACTTACCTCAAGTTCTATCGAGACAGCCCGCGTGGGCGCGCGATCGCGGCGATTTGGGCGCGGCGGAGCGGGCGCTTCGTCCCCGCGATCCAAGCGGAGTTGCGTCGAGCATCGCTTCCGAGTGACCTGGTTTGGCTCTCGCTCATCGAGAGCGGTCACGATCCGCTCGTGAAATCGCCCGCAGGCGCGGTTGGCCTGTGGCAGTTCTTGCCGGAGTCGGGGCGCCTATATGGGCTGACCGTCGACGCTTGGGTCGACGAGAGGCGCGATCCGATCGCGAGCACCCGCTCCGCGATTCGGTTCCTCTCGGACCTTTATCAGCGCTTCGGAAACTGGGAGCTATGCATGGCCGCGTACAATATGGGGTATGCGGGACTTTCGCGATCGCTGACCAAGTACAACACAAATAGCTACTGGGTCTTGTCACGCCTCGAGAGCGGTATTCCCTGGGAAACGGCGCTCTACGTTCCGAAGATCTTCGCGCTCGCGATCGTCATGAACAATCGTTCGGCCTTCGGGCTCGACAGAGTCACACCGGACGTGCCGATCGCCTTCGACACGATCAGCGTCGAGCCCGGAACGTCGCTCTCGGAGATCGCACAGCTCGCCTCGAGTTCGCTCGATGAGCTGCGTGCTCTCAATCCTATGCTGATCCGCGATCGGGTCGCGCCTTCCTCCAAAGGCCAGGTGCGTGTTCCGCGGGGACAAGGCGCCAAGGTTCTCGCGCAACTGCCAAGGACGCGAAACTACCGGACCGTTCGTCTGCGCTACGGCGAGAACATCGCTTCTCTCGCTGCGGAATATGAGGTCAAGGAGGGCGACGTCCTCGGCCTGAACCGCTTCGCGACCGGTGAGCGTATCGAGCCCGGTACTGTCATCCTCTTGCCCGAGCGGGCCAGAAAACAACGCGCAGAGAGCCTGCCGCCGACTATCGTCGTCCCGAAGAAGCTCTTACCCGGACCTTCCCAAAAGCTCGTCTACTATGAAGTGCAGGCGGGGGACATCCTCGAGGAGATCGCTTCCGAGCTGGGCCTTTCGGCGAACAGGCTCGCCTGGGACAATGCGCTCGACGTGAAGGCGCGGCTTCGAGGCGGCATGATCCTGCAGGCTCTGGTTCCAGCGGAGCGTGACCTCTCGGCCATTCGTGTGATCCGTCAGCCCGGGCCGGTCCTGCTCGGAGGCAGTCCTGAATTTCATGAGCATTTCGAGGCTCTTCGCGGTTATCGGCGGATCGAGGTGACCGCCAAAAAAGGGGACACTCTGGCGAGCATCGGCCGGCGCTATGGGGTTACGCCCGGCTCGATGGAGCGCATCAATCACCGCTCCCAGAGCACTCCCCTCGCTGTCGGAGAGACCATCATCGTTTACACACAGCTCAAGGACGAGTCTGCGTCGAGCTCCGGTGCCGTGAGCATGCTGCCTGAGCTTTCCCCGGTTCGCCCGGAGCTCTTGCCCTAAAGGGCCTGATGAAACTCGACGCCTTCTTCTTCGGAGACAACGCCCAGATGTCAGTGACCCAAAAAGAGCAGATCGAGCGACCGGCTGCCGCCATCGTGATGGCGGCTGGCTTTGGCACGCGGATGAAGAGCAAGACCCCAAAGGTCTTGCATCGACTCGCCGGGCGACCCCTCATTTTCTACCCGGTGCAGGCTGCTCTCAAGCTCGGAGTACCGCGGGTTACCCTCGTCGTGAATCCGGACACCCACGAGCCCATCGCGCGGGAGCTCGCGGAGCACTTTGACCGCGCGCGCCTTCAGTTTGCGATCCAGGAGGTTCCGCGCGGTACTGGGGACGCGGTTTCCGCTGCGCTCGGCGATTTGAACGTCCCTGCCGAGCAGACGGTCTTGATCTTATCGGGGGATACCCCGCTCCTCACCGCCGCGGACCTCGAGCCTCTCGTTGGCGCGTCGGGAAGTGCGCCGCTCCGGCTTCTGTCTTTCGTCGTGGACGACCCTCGGGGGTACGGGCGGATCGTGAGGGAAGAAGATGGACGTGTGGCCCGTATCACTGAGGATCGGGACCTCAAGGACGAGCGCGAGCGAGCAATCCGGGAGGTGAACGCTGGTGTGTATGCGTGTCGCGTGGGTGAGCTTCGGCGGGCTTTGCCGGCACTAAGGCCCCAAAATGCCCAAGGAGAGTACTACCTCACCGATATTGTGGCTGAGATCGGCGCGCGGGCGCGGGTCGAAGCCATCGTGAGCGACGCGCGCGCGTTCCTCGGAGTCAATGATCGGGCGGAACTCGCGGCCTCGGAGGCGCTTCTCCATGAGCGCATTCGCAAGAGGCTGGCTCGTGAAGGGATCACGATCCGAGGCACACCTCTCATCGACGACACGGTGGAGGTTGAACCCGACGCGACCATCGAAGACGGTGTTCGGCTTCGAGGTAAGACGCGCATTGGCGCTTCGGTGACGGTCGATGTGGGCTCGGTGCTCACGGATGCGGAGCTCGGGGAGGGCGTTCTGATTCGCCCCTACACGATCGTCGAGAAGAGTCGCGTCGGAGCCGGGGCCGTCCTGGGTCCCTTTGCCCACGTGCGCCCGGGCAGTGAGATCGGCGAAGAGGCGCATCTTGGGAACTTCGTCGAGACGAAGCAGACGAAAGTTGGCGCGCGCGCCAAAGCCAACCACCTCTCATATCTCGGCGACGCCGACGTGGGCCCGGGCGCGAACATCGGGGCCGGCACGATCGTCTGTAACTACGACGGCTTTTCGAAGAGTCGGACCAAGATTGGCGCGCGCACCTTCGTGGGAAGCGATTGTCAGCTGGTGGCCCCGGTGGAGATTGGGAGTGACGTTTATGTCGCTACGGGCACGACCGTGACCGAGGATGCACCCGATGGTGCGTTTGTGATTGGGCGAGCCCGCCAAACGACTAAAGAAGGTTATGCAGAGGGTCTCCGCGCCCGCCTGAAAGCTCAGAAGGACGCGAAAGCCTCCTCGAAGTAAGTTCAAACGAGCGCTCGGAGGGCGAGGACGTGGCCCGGGCCGATCGCGGACTCGGCGGCAGGGCTCGTTCCTCGGAGCAGAGCGTGGGCCAGGGAGAGCCCAAAGGCCGCCGGCGCGCCCTCAAGAGGTCCCTCCTCGGGTCTTACGAGCTGGGAGAATTCGTGGGGTACTCGAGGGGAGCGGGGCAGCGTCTCCGGGCGGATCTGCTCGAGTTCGGCCCAGGCGCCTTCGGGAGGAGTGTCTGCGGCGACGATGCGGAATCCGACGCCGCAGGCGGGGAAGGTATCGCCTGAGAGTAATGTGGTCGGGCCTTCTTCATCTGCGCAGAGGACGAGGGCACTGCCTCCGTGACAGCGCAAGAAGACCATCGCATCAGCGAGGGCCATGGCCACTGTGCTCGCTCCTGCGGCGAGCGCACTCGCGTAGCCACGATTGCTCGTGAGCTGCGTAAGGAGGCCCATCGAAGCGTTGTGGACGCTGCTCGAGAAGCGGATCGGGCTGACTGTGCCTTGCTCCTTGAGCTGGGTGAGCAGCGCGAGGGTGGTCTGCAGTTCTCCGAAAGCGGAGCCGAGGATGAGGGCGGGCGCGTCCTGTTCTTCGGAAACAGAGAGCTGCTGGAACAGATACGCGACGGTTCGAATCAAGGGACTCGAGCGGCTCTGAAGGCGGCTCGGCAAGATGGAAGATTCTGACTTGTCTGGTGTGCCGATGGAGAAGCTCGCGTTCGTCAAAAACAGCCTGGACGAGGTGAGCTCTGGGGCTTCGGGCTCCGGCTCTCGTCCGAGGAGGACGCTGGCGTTCGAGCCGCCAAAGGCGAAGGAGTTCGAGAGGACGAAGCGAAGCGGTTTTGCCTCGGCGCTCGTGTCCGGTTGGCAGGCGAGGCTGGTGTCGACGGTCGTGGGAACTCGGTTCGGCGGGGCGCGTTGATCTGTGAGCGCGTGGGTGCAGAGGACCGCCTCGAGGGCCCCTGCTGTGCCGAGCAGGTGTGCGGTGGTACTCTTGGTCGAGGAGAAAGAGGGCACCCGAGGAAACACGCGCGCGATGGCTTTGGTCTCGCTCAGGTCGTTCTGCTTGGTGGCTGTGCCGTGGGCGTTGATGTAGTCGATGTCGGAAGGGGAGAGGCCCGCGATTTCGAGGGCTCTCCGCATGGCGAGCTCCGCTCCACGCCCCTCCGGCTCGGGCGCCGTCAGGTCGTAGGCGTCGTTGCTTTCGCCGACCGCTCGGAGAAATACTCGAGAGGGTCCACCTTCCGAGCATCGCTCAAGGAGTAGGAGCGCGGCCCCCTCTCCGAGCACGAGTCCGCGACGCTCGGCATCGAACGGGCGACAGGCGATGGGGTCGATCAAGTTGAGCCCTGTGAATCCGAGGCGTGTGAGTTCACTTCTCGAGTCGGCGCCGCCCACGATGGCCGCGTCGATGAGCCCGAGGGCGAGCCAGCGCTGTCCCACAGCAATCGCTTTTGCGCTCGAAGAACAAGCCGTCGACACGACGTAACTTGGTCCCGTAACTCCCAGATCTTGGTTCATCTCTTCGATGAGCGAATAGTGGGAGTGTGACATTTCGAAAGAATACGTCTCGGGAACTTTCCCATCGGCATTCTTGTCGAGATAGAAGCGTTCGGTGCGCTCGATGCCGCCGGTGGAGCTGCCGAGGAACACCCCGACGCGGCTTGGCTCATAACGCCTGAGCCTTTCACAAAAGACGCTTTGAATGGGCAAGAGCGCCTTCTGCAGGAGCTCGACGGCACGATTGGAAGGAGGCCGGAAGGCGGCCGGAAGGAGCGGAGGTGCTGAATCAGGCCCGAAGGCGGAGCCTCCCTCGAAACAGGCGGACCAAGCGCTGATGGCGCAGGCGGGCAGACGGTTCATTCGGCTTGGCAGAGATCGATGATCATTTGGGTGATGGTGGCTTTGGGATCGCGACGAGAGCCACCTTTGAGCTCGAGGTCTGCTCGGCCGAGATAAAGGAGCCAAGCTCCGAGCATGCTCGGGGAGAGTCCGCGGAGCTGAGCCTCGAGATCGCGCGCTTTGAAAGGTGGTGCGCCTGCCGCCTTGGCGGCGTCAGGCGGGCTGAGGTTTTCTCGCCTGGCAGCCGAGAACTTGATGAGCTGGCGGGTAGCGAAACCCAAGATACCGATCAGGGGTAGGCCGCGGTCTTGAGGTTCGAAGACGTCCTCCAGGATTTGGAGAGACCTCTTGAGATCGCGGCGCCCGACTGCGGCTACTAACTCCCAGACCGAGGCCGAGCGGATGCGAACGACGCAGGTGTCTACGTCCTCTTCTTCGATCTTCTTGCGCTCCCCGACGTACAAGCAGAGGCGCTCCACTGCGTCGGCGACCGGTGCGAGCTCCGGGCCTGAGAGCTCCGCAATCAGATCTGCGACCTCTCTGTCGATGGCGACACTCCGGGCCCTGGCTCGGTCCACGATGAAGCTCGGGAGTTCGGCTCGGCTCGGTGTGTCACAGCTCACGAGCCACTCGCCTTTTTTCGCTGCAGTGTACAGGCGTCGCCGCTTGTCGAGGTTGGGAGCAAGGAGCACGAGACAAGTTTCCGGCGACGGCGCTTCGGCGTATTGGGCAAGCTGGTCCAGGGCGGGGACGTTTGACTTCTTCGAGTCGCTCTTGGTCTTGCTCTCTTTCTCCTCCCAGCGCTCAAGGTCACGCACCAAGATGAAGCGACGCTTGGCCATCATCGGCATCGTGCGCGCTAGCCCGAGGACCTCTTCGACCCGCGTCGCCCCCGCCTGAAACGTGTCATCGTTCATGCCAGCGAAGCCCCCGACGAGGGACGCGGTGCGTGCCGTCTGGACGACTTCGGACGCGAGCAGCGATTCGGTCCCGGCAATGAGCAGGACCTTGGGCAGCTCTCCGCGTCGAATCGCTGCTATTGCTTCCGCTGGGGTCATTCCTGTGGTCTACCAAGGGCAGGCGCCTCGATGAAGGCCCGCCCCAGTCCATGCCCGCCGGATCCAAGGAAACGCTCGTCGTCGTCGGGAATTTCGACGGAGTTCACCGCGGTCACCAAGCCGTCCTGACCTTTGCAGTCGGCCTGGCCGAGTCGAGCGGACTCGAGCCCGTGCTCTTCACTTTCGAGCCACATCCACGGGTCGTCTTGACCGGTGCGGCCCCGGAGATCCTGACGACTCTCGAAGAGAAGATCGCGTTGATCGGTCAGGCGTTTCCTTCGGTGGTCGTCCGCGCGATACCGTTTACGCGGGAACTGTCTCGCCTCTCGCCCCGCGCTTTTGCCGAGCAGATCCTGGTTTTTGAGCTCTCCGCGCGAGCCGTCCTGGTGGGGGAGAACTTCAGGTTCGGCGCGGGCCGCGCGGGCGACTTCGAGACGCTGCGGGCGCTCGGAACGGAGCTCGGATTCCAGGCGCAGGCGGTTCCGCTTTTCGGCGACGAGCAGGGCCCCTTTTCGAGCACGCGGGTCCGCGAGGCTCTCAAGCGAGCCGACGTGACGGAGGCGAGCGCACTACTCGGGCGCCCTTTCGGCGTCTCGGGTCGAGTCATCCGCGGCGACGGGCGTGGGGCAGCTCTCGGCGTGCGGACCGCGAATCTCGGCGAGATCGTCCACTTGCTACCTGTGGACGGCGTCTACGCGGTTCGGGTCGTGCTCCCGAGCGGGGAGCGGGTCCAGGGGGTCTTGAATCTTGGCCCCAGGCCGACCTTTGACAGGCCTCGCTCCGTCGAGGTCCACATTCTCGATTTCGAGGCCGATCTTTATGATCAAGTGCTTCGGGTTGAGTTCGTCGCGCACCTGCGCGGGCAGCTGAAATTCTCTTCGAAAGACGAGCTCGTCGCCCAGATCCAGCGTGACATCGCGGCCGCGCGCGCTCGGCTCGAGTCGCCTTGACCTGGGGCAAGGAAAAGGGGTGAATCCCGCCGACACCAATGGTTGGGCCCGACGTTCTCCTCTCCATGTCCCGTGCGGAGCTCGTGGCCCGCGCCTCGAGCCTTGGCATTGAGCGCGCGGATCGTCTGACGCGGCCCGAGCTGCGCGACGAGATCTTGCGGCGCACCAAGACCGGAGGCGAAGCCGACGTGGCGCGTGGCTTCTTTGGTGTCGCGCGCTCAATGATCGCCAGCATGATGGAGACTGGCCTCAAAATGCCGGAGGCGGCAGCGCTCATCCGTGGCACACAAACCTTGAGCGCTCACGTGTCGGCGGGCCCGCCGGTCGCGACGGTGACGCTCGCCGAAATCTACGCAGCCCAAGGCCATCCGGATCGAGCTCTCGCCATGGTCGAGCGCGTGCTCGAGTCTGAGCCCGATCACCTTGAGGCTCAGAGATTGCGTGAGCGCTTGCGCCGCGAGCAGGCGTTTCAGGAGCCGGGGCTTGCGCTTCGCGGCGAGCTCGAGAAGCAGGTGCTCGAAACCACCGGTGAGGAGATTCGAACGGGCGAGCCGCCGCCGGTCCAAACGGCGTCTACTCCGGTCGCTGCCGCCGAGGCCCTGCCCGAAGCCGAGCCCGAAGCCGAGCCCGACGCGGCCCAAGGGGCAGCGGTCCCGGTGGAGCCCGCAGAGGAGCTGTCGGAAGCCGAAGCGGCAGCCGAGCCCGAGCCCGTCGTGCCTGAGGTGAAGCCGGCCCCGAGCGCGCGGGAAGTTCCTGTCACCGAGATGATTCCGGTAGTAGAGCCGGCCCCTGCCTCGCTCGAGGTGGCGCCTCTCGAAGAAGTCCCGGAGCAGCGCGAACCAGCGCTTCAGGCAGTCTCCGCGGAGCCGGAGGTGCAGCCCTTCGTTTCGGGCTGTGCTGAGATTCGCCTCAGCGTGAGCGGATCGAATCTCGTCGTCGAGTGGTCGTGGCCGCGGGGCGAGCAGGGAGCGTTGACAGCTACCATCGTGCTCTTCGCTTTCCACGGTCGTGCGGGCCGACCGAACGCTGAACAGGCGCGGATCCCGCTCGAGCTCAGGGCGCCCGATGCTCCGAGCTCTGGGAGCCTCCATCTTGCTGGCTTTGCTGGCGCTGCGGTCAGTGCGTCGATCGGCCTCGTGGAAGACGGTGTGTTCGTACCGCGAGAGCAGGCCCTTTTGCATCGCGACAAATGGCGGAGCCCGCCAGAGCCGGGGCTTTCGCAGCAGGCGTAAGAAGGCAGAAACAATGATTGTTCACGTGGTGCTTTTCAAATTTCCTGAGTCTGCGGACGCCGAGCGGGCGCGCGCTCGCCTGCTTACGATGAGCGGAAAGATCCCTGGTCTTCTCAGCGTTGAGACCGGGCTCGACGTCACACGGAGCGCGAGGAGCTACGACTTGGCTCTGATCACGAGACACACGAGCAAAGAGGCCCTCGCCGCGTACCAGACACATCCCGTGCATGTTGAAGTCGCGACATTCATCCGCGAGCGGATGAATGGGGCGGCTGCTGTCGATTTTGAGGCCGAAGCGGAATCTTGAGCTGAGAAAACGCGCGCGCGGGCTCCTATCAAGGGCCGCCGAGCGGTACGGCGGCCGATCTCCCGACAATCGGCCCTCTGCCGTTTGCTTTGGCACGCGACAAGGGTAAATGCGAGCGGTCATGTCGGCCGAAGCCCGCAGTAAACTTGCTGACCTCCAAAGGCGCATTTTGGCGCTAAGGGGGTTTCTTTGACCTCCCGGAACTGAAGCGTTCGATCGAAGAACTCGATCAACTCTCCACCGAACCTGGCTTCTGGGACAACCAAGAGAAAGCGCAGGCGCGTATGCGCACTCGTGCGGCTGCCGCGGAGAAGATCGAGCTCGTCGAGTCTCTTGAGAAGGACATTGCCGACGTCTCCGAGTACCTCGAGCTCGGCGTCGCCGAGGGCGATGACAGCGCGGTCGCCGAGGCGGAAGCGCAGATAGAGCCACTCGCGGCGCGGCTCAAAAAAGCGGAGCTCGCGCGCATGCTGCGGGGGCCTGTGGATCACGCAGGCGCCATCCTCAGTATCCATCCGGGGAGCGGTGGCACTGAAGCCAAAGATTGGGCGGAGATGCTCCTACGCATGTACTTGCGCTGGGCGGAGCGCCGGGGCTTCAAGACTGAGCTCATCGACTATCAGCCGGGCGACGAAGCCGGCATCGACGGCGCGTCAGTCATCATCACCGGACCGAACGCCTACGGCTATTTGCGCGCTGAGATGGGTGTTCATCGGCTCGTTCGCATCAGCCCGTTCGACTCGAACGCCCGCAGGCATACAAGCTTCACGGCGGTCGAAGTGACGCCGGATATCGATGAAGAGATCGATATTCAGATCGCCGAGAACGATCTCGAGATCACGACGATGCGCGCCGGTGGCAAAGGCGGCCAGAACGTCAACAAGGTCGAGACCGCAGTGCGCATGCGCCACTTGCCGACCGGCATCATGGTTGTGTGTCGAGCCGAACGTAGCCAGCACATGAACCGAGCCATGGCGCTCAAGATGATGAAGGCGAAGCTGTACGAGCTTGAGCAGAGGAAGCGCGAAGCCGCTCAGGCTCAGTATGAAGCCGAGAAAACCGACATCGCCTGGGGCAGCCAGATCCGCTCTTATGTGCTCCAGCCCTACCAACTTGTCAAAGACACCCGCACCCAGGTCGAGCGCAGCGACGTCCAGAACGTGCTCGACGGCGACATCGACTCGTTCATCGAGTCCTATTTGATGTTAGCGGCAGACGAAGAGAACGCGGCCAAGGCTGCTGTCTAGGAATATTGTGAGGAAAAAGTGAGTGAGCCATCAGAACAGAATCGCGCCGGCAGCGAAACAGGCGAAGAAGCCCTGATCCAAGCTCGTCGCGACAAGATGGAGCGGATTCGGGCCCGCGGAGAGCAGCCGTTCCCGAACGACCTCGCGAGGGAGCTTGACCAGGGACGCCGCTCGTTTGTCTCAGAAGTCCGAAAGTTCTTCGAGCCCGCGTCGAGCGAAGCGGGCTACGACGCGGAGAAGGTCGAGGCGATTTGCGCGAGCGGTCCGCGGGAGTTTTTGGTTTTCGGCAGGCTGGTCGGCAGACGCGGCTTCGGTAAGGCGAGCTTCCTCAAGGTTCGCGACACGAGCGGCGAGCTCCAGCTCTTCGCCAAGGTGGACAAACTCGGACCTGCCTTTGAGGTCTTGAAGGATCTTGATCTCGGTGACCACGTCGCCGGACGGGGTGCGGTCATCGTGACCAAGACTGGCGAGCTTTCCCTCGAGCTGGCGGAGCTTCGCTTGGTCGGCAAGGCTCTCCGACCGCCTGCGGACAAGTGGCATGGCCTCTCGGACGTCGACCTTCGCTATCGACAGCGTTACGTCGATATGGTCGCCAATCCGGAGGTGATCGACGTGATCCGAGCGCGCGCTACGGTGCTCGGGGCCCTGCGCAGCTTCCTGGACGCTCGCGCATTCGTGGAGGTCGAAACTCCTTCGCTGCATCCGCTTATCGGCGGCGCGGCGGCGCGTCCGTTTGTCACCCACCACAACACGCTGGACATGGAGCTCTTCCTGCGCATCGCACCGGAGCTTTATCTCAAGCGGCTCTTGGTCGGAGGAATCGAGCGCGTTTACGAAATTGGCCGCTGTTATCGGAACGAGGGCATTAGCACTCGCCATAACCCCGAGTTCACCATGATCGAGCTCTACCAGGCCTACGCCGACTATGAGTCGCTCATGAACCTGGCTGAAGAGATGCTCCGGTTCGTTGACCGTGCTCTTGAGTCTAGGCTTCGGCAAGAGGGTCGAGGAGCCGTCTACGACGCGTTCCGCGAGGCCCGGACCTTCCGTCTCGATGAACCCTTCGCTCGCGTCCCGCTCAGTCAGGCTATCGACCATGCGCTCGAGCGCGCAGGGCTCGAGCCGAAGAGTGTCACTGGCGCCTACGACGTGCTTTCGGTGAACGACAAGACAAGCGTCGAAGCGCGCGCAGCTGGAGACGTCCTGGTGCGCGAACTTGCTCAGAAGAGCGGCCGCAAGATCGACTGGGGGAACTTCAGACGAGCGCTCGGTAAGTCTGAGTCGAGCGGTGAGCAGAGCTTCGTCGCTTACGAGTACTTGGCCGAGCCATTCCTCGTGGAAGACTACCGATCGGGCTCCCAGAGTATCCCCGTCTTCATCATCGACTATCCAGCCGATGTTTCGCCACTTTCGAGGCGGAAGGACGAAGATCCGACGCTGGTCGACCGTTTCGAGCTCTTCGTGGATGGTCGCGAGATCGCGAATGCCTTCTCCGAGCTGAACGATCCGGACGATCAGGCGGCGCGCTTCCAGGCTCAGGTGGCCCGCAAGGCGAAGGGCGCCGAAGAAACGATGGACTACGACGAGGACTACATCCGCGCCCTCGAGCACGGCATGCCTCCCGCCGCCGGCTTCGGTATGGGTATCGACCGCGTGATCATGATGCTCACCGGACAGCCTTCGATCCGCGACGTCATCGCTTTCCCGCTGCTTCGGCCCGAGGCTCGATGAACCTACCTGCGAGCCGTGCCCCGGCTGACAAGACTTGGCTCCAGCAGCTCGGTGAGCTGTTTCGCGAACTACCGATTGGAGTCCAGATCGGACTAAACCTCGGGCTTGCGCTGCTCGTGCTTTCGCTTGTGGTCTACGGGTGGCTCCGGCTCCCGGCTCGCTGGCGGAAGACGGTGCGCGCTTTTCTGACTGTTGGCTCGGGCATCGCTGCGGTCTGGCTCGGGACTATGGCCCTGGGTTTGCCAGAGGGGCGTTCGGTGCGCTTTTCGGTCACCCATCAGCTCACCCGAGCGGGGGCAACCTTGAGCGCCACGGTCTTCACGATCCTGATCCTCAGCGCCGCGCTGCCACTCATCCTGAGCGTCCTCGAGCGCGGTTCGTTCCGCTCGTTCGTCGCCGCGCGCCATTTGCGCGCGAAAAAGTCGGGGTTCTTGACGGTAATCTCTGGCCTCTCGATCCTCGGGGTTGGCCTGAGTTCGTTCAAGTTGTGTGCCGTGATCAGTGTCATGGGCGGCTTCGGAGCGGACCTGAAGGAGAAGATCCTGAACAATGATGCCCATGTGAGGATCGAGTCGACCCAGAGCGGGGGTATCGAGGACTATCGGGCGATGCTGGATCGGGTGCGTGAGGTGCCCGGCGTCCGGGGGGCCATGCCCGTCATCGCGGGTGAGATTATGGCTTCGAGCTCGACGAGCACTGCGGGGATGCTGGTCCGCGGCATCGATCCAAAAGTGGTCTCGTCCGTCGTCGACATCCCGAAAAAGGTCGAGGTCGGCGACTTCAAATACCTTGAAGACCCTTACGCGCTCCGCGATTTGCCCCCCGGCACGCCCATCGGAGTCAGCAAAGGAGGGGAGCTTTACTACCAGGGCCCCAAGGACACCGATTCCGGGTCTTCTTTCGCTCGCGCGGAGCAAGAGGCGTATCCCGGGGTTGTCCTTGGCTCAGAGCTCGCGGAGAACCTGCATGCGTTCGTCGGAGATGTCCTGACCCTGATCTCGCCCATGGGCGATCTGGGACCCATGGGCATTATGCCGAAGACCCGTCGCTTCCGAGTCGCCGGCATCTTTCATAGCGGTCTCTATGAGTACGACGTGGCGCACGCCTATATGACCCTTGAGGCTGCGGCGGACCTTCTCGACATGGGCTTCAAGGTCTCCTCGATCGATGTCCGCGTGGAAGACCTGGGTAAGGTCGAAGCGGTTGGTCCGCGCGTGAAGAGCGCCCTCGCGGAGCTACCCGGTGCCAGCGAGGCGACGTTGGTTCGAGATTGGCGCGAGATGAACAAGAACCTTTTCACGGCGCTCGAGCTCGAAAAGCTCGCGAGCTTCGTGGTCCTTTCGATCGCGATCGCTGTCGCCAGCTTCTGCATCATCTGCACGCTGCTTCTGATGGTGACCGAGAAGTCGAAGGAGATTGCGATCCTGAAGGCGATGGGCTCGAGTGACGGCGCAGTCTTGCGGCTATTTCTGACAGAGGGAGTCTTGATCGGCAGCGTCGGTACGGTGATCGGCGTGGCTGCGGGGTACGTTGCGATGAAGGGGCTCTCCGTTTTCGGCGTCTGGCTCGATCCAGAGGTCTACTATGTCGAGCGGCTGCCCGTGAACGTGGAGACCGTCGACTATCTCATCATTGGCGCATCTGCGCTCTTCATCACCACGCTCGCTACGCTCTATCCCGCGCTCGCCGCGAGCCGGCTGCTCCCTGTGGAAGGTATCCGACATGAATGAACCGCTCGTCGTCATCGAAGGGCTCGAGAAGTCCTTCGAGCACATGGGTCAAACGCTGAACGTCCTGCGCGGCATCGATTTGACGATCAACGCTGGCGAGATCCTCTCCATCGTCGGCCCCTCGGGAGCTGGCAAGAGCACTCTCCTCCACTGTATCGGGACCCTCGATCTGCCGAGCGCGGGCAAAATTCGGCTCGCTGGCGAGGAGCTCACCACCATGAGCCGCACTCGCCTCGCCGCCGTGCGAAACCAGCAGATCGGCTTCGTCTTCCAATTTCACCATCTACTCCCCGAGTTTGACGCTCTGGAGAACGTGATGATGCCCGGTCTGATCCAGGGCCGGTCGCGGCGTGAGATGGCCATTCGGGCCAAGAAGCTCCTCGATGAGGTGCAGGTCGGACATCGCGCAAACCATCGCCCGGGAGAGATGAGCGGGGGTGAACAGCAGCGCGTCGCCGTCGCGCGGGCGCTCGTGCTCGAACCGAAGTTGCTTCTCGCGGACGAACCTACGGGGAACCTCGACACGACCACCGGCGACTCGGTGCACGACTTGTTCTTCGAGCTGAACAAGGAGCACAACACGACCATCGTCGTCGTCACCCACAACCCGGGTTTCGCCGAGAGCATGCCGCGGGTGGTGCGCCTGCGGGACGGGCGAGTCGAGCTCGACGACGTGGGCAAGGCGAGGCGGACCTTCCCGGCCGAAAAGCCACGCGACGGGACATGATTGCAGTCAGGCTGGACGGTGCAGTCCGTCTCGGTCGGGCTGTCACCCAATTGTCACGAAGCTGTGACGAGTGTGCTGCGCAAGCCGCCGAAAGTCCGCTCACCCTCGAGCTAGGACAGAAATGGTCGAACGACGCAGCGTTCTTAAAGGGCTCTCCGCCCTGCTCTTCCTCGGCCTCGCCGCGGGATGCAAAAAAGGTGACCCGGGTTCGCCGAATATCTACTTGGGCGGCGCAGGCGCGACGTTCCCATTCCCGCTCTATTCGAAGTGGATGAGCGAGTACAACAAGCTCCACCCGGAGATCCGGATCAACTATCAGTCGATCGGTTCTGGCGGTGGCATCCGCCAGATCGCGAGTGAGACCGTTGATTTCGGCGCGACGGACGCGCCGATGAGCGCTTCTGATGCGAAGAAAGCGCCGCGCACCATCCTCCACATTCCGGTGACGATCGGGGCTGTTGTTGTCGCTTACAATATCCCCGGGGTTACCGGGGAGCTGAAGCTCGACGGGGAAGTTCTCGCCGAGATTTTTCTTGGCAAGATCAAGACCTGGAACGACGAGCGGATTACCCGGACCAACCCAGGGGTCGCGCTTCCGAATCTCCCGATCGCGGTGGTCACCCGTTCCGACGGCAGCGGCACGACCGCAGTTTTCACGGGGTATTTGGCCAGCGTCAGCCCAGAGTTTCGGAGCGTCGTCGGCGAAGGCAAGAGCGTGAAGTGGCCCGCGGGACTCGGCGCAAAAGGCAATGAAGGCGTCACCGGGCAGCTGAAGACGACTCCCGGCACCATCGGTTATACCGAGCTCGCTTACGCGGAGCAGAATCGGCTCACTATCGCGGCGATGAAAAATCGCGAAGGAGCTTACGTTTCGGCGAAGGTCCCCTCGGTCACCGCCGCAGCGGAGAACGTCGAGATGGATGACTCTTTGGTTGCCTCGCTTGTGAACGCGCCGGGAGCCGAGAGCTATCCAATCGCCTCGTTTACCTATCTCCTCGTTTACGAAGAATCGAAGAACGAGAGGAAGGGCAAGGCTCTCGCGAAGTTCATTGCCTGGGCGGTTCACGACGGACAAGGGCTCGCAGCTGCGCTCCACTACGCCCCGCTGCCTGCTCCTGTCGTTCAGAAGATCGACGAGAGACTGAAGACGCTTCATTTCGGCGGAAAGCCGCTTCTATCGCAAGGGACATGATGAGGCAGAGCATCTGGCCTACACCTGAGCGCCCGCCCCTCGTACCAGGGCGTTTTCGAGGGGATACCCACCGTGGCGACCGCGTATTTTCGTGGATCACCGCTGCTTCCGCGTCGATCGTCATCCTGACGGTCCTTGGGATGACAGGCCAGATGATCGCGTCCTCCTGGCTGAGCCTCGAGACGTTCCATTGGCAGTTCATTACGAGCCTTGAGTGGAACCCGGTAACCGAGCAGTTCGGTGCGCTTCCGTTCATTTACGGGACCATCGTCTCCTCGACAGTGGCGCTGGCGCTCGCCGTGCCCGTTTCGTTCGGAGTGGCGCTCTTTCTGAGCGAGCTCGCGCCGGAGTGGCTGAGAAATCCTTTCGGGTTCTTGGTGGAGCTCCTCGCCGCTGTGCCGAGCGTCGTCTACGGCCTCTGGGGTATCTTCGCCTTAGCTCCGCTCATGCGCGAGACTGTGGAGCCGGCTCTGCGCGCGACTCTCGGATTTTTGCCTTTGTTTTCGGGCCCGAATCAAGGGTACGGGATGCTGACGGCGAGTGTCGTGCTGGCCATCATGATCACGCCGACGATCGCTTCGGTGAGTCGCGAAGTGCTGCGCGCCGTGCCCCGTGCTTATCGCGAGGCGGCCCTCGGACTCGGAGCGACGCAATGGGAAGCGATCCGCACGGGTGTTTTTCCGGTGGCGCGTTCGGGGCTCGTGGGCGCGGTCGTCTTGGGCCTGGGGCGCGCGCTCGGTGAGACGATGGCTGTCACGATGCTGATCGGCAACCGCGCGGACATCAGTGCCTCGCTCTTTGCGCCTGGCTACACGATGGCCAGCGTGATCGCCAATGAGTTTACGGAAGCTACAGAGGACCTTTATCTCTCCGCCCTGGCCGAGATCGGGCTGTTGCTCTTCGTCATTACCGTGCTCCTCAACGCCTTCGCGCGGTTTTTGGTGTGGCGAGTAGCGCGCCAGGGCGGAGCGAAGTGATGAACATTCGCAGCAATTTCACCTACCGAAAGGCCGTCGACCGCATCGTGCGCGGCCTCTGTCTTCTGGCAGCGCTCGTGGCGCTCGTTCCCCTGTTTTCGGTCCTTTACTACGTGACAGCGCGAGGGCTCGGCGGAATCAGCTTCGAGTTCTTTACTGAGCTACCGACGCCGGTGGGCGAAGAGCACGGGGGCGTTGCCAACGCCATCACCGGCACGCTGACCCTGGTCGGACTCGCCTGCTTGTTCGGCATCCCCCCGGGGGTTCTGGCGGGCGTCTACCTCTCGCAGTTCGGGCATACCCGGCTCGGGAAGGTCGTGCGGTTCTCGGCGGATGTGATGAGCGGTGTACCCTCGGTCACCATCGGCATCTTCGTCTATTCGCTGCTCGTCATCCGCACCAAGCAGTTCTCTGCGTATGCTGGCGGGGTCGCGCTCGCGGTGATCATGTTGCCGACCGTCACGCGTACGACCGAAGAGCTTCTGAAGCTTGTCCCTGAGGCGCTCCGCGAGGCGGCTCTCGGGCTCGGTGTGCCCCAGTGGCGCACGACTCTGAGCGTGATGCTCCGCACAGCGGCTCCCGGTGTCGCTACCGGCATCATGCTCGCAGTGGCGCGTGTGGCGGGAGAAACAGCTCCGCTCCTCTTCACTTCCTTCTCCAACCGGTTCTGGCCGGGCGGGCTCGATGAGCCGACGGCCTCCCTTCCGGTGCAAATCTACACTTATGCCGTGTCCCCTTATGAGGACTGGCACCGCCAGGCGTGGGCAGCGGCGCTCGTCTTGGTGGCATTAGTCCTGACGTTGAATGTCGCCGCACGTGTCCTGGTTCGACATCGAGTGAGGTAAATGATGATCACGACAAACTCCGTGGTAACGGGCGGCAATGTCTCCGGAGCGGCCTGGGGCTCGGATGGCCACCTGCAAGTGGTTCCGCCGCCTCCCAGCGTGGGAGCTTTGGGCGCGCTGCTCGAGCCTCTCCATGAGAACGCCAAGATGAGCGCAGTGGGACTGCGTGCGAGCTTTGGGGCGCGGGAGATCTTGAAAGGGATCTCGATTCCTCTCTACGAGAAGCACGTCACCGCCATCATCGGGCCCTCCGGCTGTGGCAAGTCGACCTTCATCCGCTGTCTGAACCGGATGCACGAAGTGGTGAGCGGCGCAACCTCGGCGGGTCAGGTGCATCTCGACAGCCAGGACATCTTCTCGATGGACCCCGTGCGTCTGCGGAGGCGAGTCGGCATGGTCTTCCAGAAGCCGAACCCGTTCCCGACCATGTCGATCCGCGACAACGTGCTGGCTGGTCTGCGCTTGAATGGGCTGAAGGTAGCTGAGCCGGACGCCCTGGTCGAGCGGGCGCTGCGCCAGGTGGCGCTGTGGGATGAAGTCAAAGACGGCATCCATCGGAGCGGCTTGAGCCTCTCCGGGGGCCAACAGCAGAGGCTTTGCATCGCCCGTACGCTCGCGATGGAGCCGGAAGTAATCCTGATGGACGAGCCCTGTTCGGCTCTGGATCCGATCGCGACGGCCCGCGTCGAGGAGCTCATCCACGAGCTCAAGAAGGACTACACGATCGTCATCGTCACCCACAACATGCAGCAGGCCGCACGCGTGTCCGACTACACCGCCTTCATGTACCTGGGCGACCTGGTCGAGCACGGCCCGACCGCGCAGATATTCTCCAACCCCGGCAAGCAGCAGACCGAGGACTACATCACCGGGAGGTTCGGCTGATGAACGAGCAACACCAGCACATCGTCAAGAGCTACGACGACGAGCAGCGCGCGCTGCAGGGCGAACTGATCCGCATGGGACTGATGGCCGCCTCGCAGCTGGAAGCCGCGCTGGAGGT
>JAEYYX010000023.1 GCA_023428245.1 Pseudomonadota bacterium | reverse complement strand
GCTCTCGCCTGAGAGAGCACGCGCTACTGCCCGATCCGCTCGCGGACGCGGCACGCCGCGTCGGGGGGCGCGTGAAACTCATCGACCTCACGGATGAGTTCTGTGATGATCAGACGTGCTTCTCGGTTGTCGGGAACGTTCTCGTCTACGGAGATAGCCACCACATGACGGGGACGTTTGCGCGGAGCCTCGCGCCGCGCCTCCGGCGGGAGCTGACTTCGCTGTTCGGGGAAAGCGGCTAGCTCGGAGACGCGCCGGCGTGGAGATCGCGGTATAAGGAAGGGGCTCATGGCTCGGAGCTCCCTCTCTCTCAACATCGATCTCGGCGAGCTTCCGGGCGAGCCAGCGGAGCTCTACGAGCTCGCGACGGTCGTGAACATCGCCTGCGGGGGGCACGCCGGGGACGAGGCGACGATGCGGCGGGCTCTCGAGTCTGCGGAGCGTTCGGGAGCTCGAGTCAGCGCGCACCCGTCCTATCCCGACCGGGAGAACTTCGGGCGGCGGTCGATCGAGCTCCCGGCGGATGAGCTCAGGGCCTCCGTCGCGCGTCAGGTGCGAACGCTCCGAGAGCTCGCGGCCGAGCGAAAGATGCGCGTTCTGGCCGTGAAGCTGCACGGCGCGCTCTATCACGACGTGAGTGGTCGAGAGGAGCTCGCGCGGATGATTGTCGAGATCTTCACTGAAGAGGTCGCTCGGGGAGAGCCTGAAGCCGTTCTGATCGGTCCTGGGAGAGGAGCGCTCTGTGCGCGCGCGCGCGATCAGGAGATCCCGTACCTTCGCGAAGGGTTTGCCGATCGAGGCGTTGATGCGAGTGGGCGCTTGATTCCCCGCGACGCGCCGGGGGCGCTGCTCGAAGAACCGGCGAGGGCCGCGGAGCGCGCGATTCAGCTCGCGGAGAGCGGAGAGGTCGAGACGATCTGCGTCCACGGGGACACGAAGGGTGCCGTCGAGATTGCGCGCGCCGTGCGGCGGGCGCTCGAAGAGAAATTCCTGCTCCGTTAGGGTAGGACGCGAACATGGTCCGGTTGGGCTCGGTGCGCTTGATTCCTTACGGCCCCTCGGGGGTGCTGGTGGATCTCGGGACCCGGGAGCACGGAGCGCGGGCGACTCTGACTCAAGCTGCAGCGCGGGCGCTCATGAGGGCGCTGCCGGAGAAAGAAGTCGTCGCTGGCGCCGGAACGATCGGGGTGTTTGGTGGCGCCGCGGGAGGCACCACACTCGACGCCTCGGCCCTCGAGGCAGCTCTCGCGAGCGACCTCGCAGAGCCCGCGCCCGGACGACTCCATGAAATACCGGTCGTCTACGACGGACCCGACCTCGAGCCTCTCGCGGAGCAGCTTCGGCTGTCGGCGCGGGAGCTCATCGAGCTCCACACGAGCCAGGAGCTCACGTGTGAGCTGGTCGGGTTCATGCCCGGGTTCGGCTACTTGGGGCCGAATGTCGAGCGCCTGGAGGTCCCGCGGCGCGCCTCTCCGCGCCCTCGCGTCCCGGCGGGAAGTGTTGCTCTCGCCGGAGCGTACACAGGGATTTACCCTTTCGAATCGCCAGGCGGGTGGCACCTTCTCGGGCGCTCCCTCGGGCCGCCGCTCTTCGACGTGAAGCGCGCCGAGCCGAACCTGTTTGCTCCGGGGGACCGGGTGCGGTTTGTGAGCGTGCACAGCGGGACCCTGCGCACCGGACGCACCCTCGACCTTCGTTTTTCCCTGAGTGGCCCGCGTCGCGCGGGGCTCTCCGTCGTTTCGGGTCCGGCGCTCATGACCCTTCAGGACGGAGGTCGCCCAGGGAGTCTCGCGCGGGGGCTCCCGGTGTCAGGTCCGCTCTCGCCGCACGCCTACCACAGAGCGGTCGCCCCTTTCTCGGGAGCGCCAGGGAGCGCGGCGGCCCTCGAGATTGTCGGCGGTCCCGCGAGGTTTCAGGCACGAGGTGCCCTTTGGGCTGCGCTCGATGGGGAGGCGCCGCGGAGGCTCACGGACGGAGAGACGCTCGAGGTCTCGGTGGGACAAGGGTGGGCGCGGTATCTCGCGATCGAAGGGGGCTTTGAGGCGGATGTTGTGCTCGGTTCTTCGTCGACGCTCTTGTCAGCGGGGCTGGGTGGGTACGGCGGGCGGACGCTCCGGCGGGGGGACTTACTTGCGCAACAGAGTCAGGCCGCCGTCCATGAGCTGAGCCAAGGGCATTTTCTGGAGACGAGCTGCGACGGACGAGAGCGAACGGCGCTTCTCACCGACTCCAACCGCCCCGAGATCTTCGTCGAACCGGGCCCCCATATCGAGCTCTTCGCAGAAGGCGCTTTCGAGCGGCTCCTCGAAAGTGAGTATCGGGTGAGTGAGCTGTCGAATCGAGTCGGCATGAGGCTCGAGGGACCAAAGGTTGAGCGGCGTTTCCGCGATGCGCTGCTTCCGACGGCGATGATCCGAGGAGCCATCGAAGTTCCCGCGAGCGGTGAGCCCATCGTGCTCGGCCCCGACCATCCGACCACCGGGGGCTATCCCGTGCTCGCCGTCATCAGCCCCGAGTCGTGGAATCGCTTTGGAGCGCTTGGGCCGGGCTGGAAGGTGCGGTTCGCGCGACCCTCAAGTGCCAGAGGCTGATTCGTTCGGCCCCTCTGGTCCATCGATCACGGTAGCCCTTCGAGGCCGGAGCACTCTTCCGACCTTCTCTGCGAGGTCCTTTGGCAAGTCCAAGTAGACACTGACGCGGGCTTCGTCGTGTTCGAGCTCGGGCCGACCGTCAACGGAGTTCTTCGTCAGAAACTCGGTAAGGTGTCTCTGATGATGTCGGGCGGTCGGCTCCGCTTCGGGCCCGAAGAAGTCCCAGAACAGTCGCAGGCGATGAGACATGGGGAGAGCGGACGTTACAGCGCTCCGTCGCTCGGGACCAACCGAGAGCTTTCCACGTGGACCGCCGACGCGGACGAAGGGGACGTCGTGAAGCGCTTTTTTTAGGGCCCCGGTCCATCACCTCCATCTTCGACCGACCGAGCCTTTGTGGGGGCGCGCCGCCTCGGGAGGCGAGCGCCGCACGCGGCGCTCGCCCGCACCCCGCGTTCCACGATTCAGTCCACCAGCGTCATGATTTCGTAACCAGTCTTCGTTACGAGCAGCGTGTGCTCGAACTGAGCGGATAGGCTCCGATCGACGGTCGTCACGGTCCAGCCGTCGTCGTGGAAGACGACCTCCGGGCCCCCCAAGTTGATCATCGGTTCCACCGTGATGGCCATACCCGCCTTGAGCCTGAGGCCGTGTCCAGCTCTTCCTACGTGCGGAACCTGGGGATCGGTGTGCATGCGGCGGCCAATGCCGTGGCCGCAGAGTTCCCGGACGACCGAGCAGCGGTTGCGTGTGGCGTGCTCGAGGATGGCCGCGCCGATGTCGCCGAGACGCGCCCCCTCGCGTACGGCTCCGATCCCTGCCCACATGCAATCTTCGGCGACGCGGAGGAGGCGCGTCGCCTCGGGCGACACCTCACCGATCGCAATGGTGCGTGAGGTGTCGCCGTGGAAGCCGTTGAGCTCGGTGGTGCAGTCGATGTTCAGGATGTCGCCTGGTGCGAGGCGCTCGTGGGGGCTCGGGATTCCGTGGCACACGATGTGGTTTCGGCTCGTGCAGACCGCGGCGGGAAAGCCGTGGAACCCGAGCTGGCTCGGTTTCCCGCCGCGGGCGCGGGTGTCCTCGCGGACAAAACGGTCGATGTCGGCGGTGGTCTTGCCCGGCTGGGCGAAGCGGCAAGCTGCCTCGAGGGTGAGGGCGGCCGCGCGCCCGGCGGCGCGCAGTCGTTCGACCTCGTGCCCAGAGAAAACCTCAATCATGGGCCGAGGGTGCGCGGCCGCCTGGCGCGCGTCGAATACCATTTTTGTATCGGTTCGCGTGGCGCGCCCCCGAGGCGCAGGGTCGAGCATTCGTGCGCTTTCGTGACAGCGCGCGGGTGCGGGCGACGGCGCGCGCCCGGGCGACGGCGCGCGCTTCGTGCTAAACTTCAGCCCCTATGAGCCTCGCCCAGCTCGAGTCTTTCGTCGCCGTCGCCGAAGAGGAACACCTCACGCGCGCCGCGCGCCGGCTCCATATTTCCCAGCCGCCGCTCACGCGCCAAATCCGCGAGCTCGAAGGCGAGCTCGGGGTGCCTCTCTTTGAGCGCACCCCGAAGGGGATGAGGCTCCTGCCGAGTGGGCGTCTGTTTCTTGGGCGGGCGCGGGAGATTTTACGCCTGGTGGACGAGGCGCGCGGCGCATTCGGGGCGGGGCGCTCGGAGGGAACCGGGGCGCAGTCGAGGCGCGCCGCTCGAGAAGATGAGCTCAGCTGAAGGCTCGGCCGGACTGCGTCGGAGGTGATGGACCGGGGCCCGCAAGGTGATCGAGGTTCGGTCTCTTGCGCCGGGCGTGGTAGAGCTCTTCGCGATGTTTACGGGTTTGGTCCTCGGTACGGGAGAACTGGTCCTTCGGGAAAAGTTAGAGACAGGTGAGAGAATCGGGATCCGGCACCCGCTCGGCGAGCTCGAACTCGGCGAGTCGATCGCGGTTTCTGGCGCGTGTTTGACCGTGACCGGTGAGGAGGTGCGCAGCTCCGAGCGCGTGTTCTTCGCGGACGTTTCGCCGGAGACGTTTGCGCGGACGACACTCGGCGATCTCGTGGTCGGGTCGCACGTGAACCTCGAGCGTTCGCTGCGCGCGAGCGATCGGCTCGGCGGACATATCGTTACGGGGCACGTCGACGCTGTCGGGACCGTCGAGAGCGTGCGCGACCTCGGCGCAGAGATGACCGAGCTCAAGATTCGCTTGCCGAAGGAGCTCGGGCCGCTTGTTGCCGAGAAGGGATCGCTTGCGATCGCGGGCGTCTCGCTTACCGTGAATTCGATCGTGGACGATGCGCTCGGAGCGGTCGCAGGCTTTCTCGTCATCCCGCATACGAAGACCATCACGACCCTCGGCGAGCTCCGAGTTGGAGGTCGCGTCAATATCGAGGTTGACCTGCTGGCGCGCTACGTGGCCCGCCTCGCCTCCGCCACGAGCGGCTGAAAGTCGCGGGGAGACTCGGGGAGACTCGGGGAGACTCGGGGAGAGGAGCGGCGCAGCTCGTGCTTTCCGGTTGAGCATCTTGACGCGCAATGGGGGAGGCATCATGATGCTTGAATGCGGACGACGCTGACTCTGGAGCCGGATGTCGCGCGACTGATCGAGGACGCCGCTCACCGACAGCGCAGGCCGATCAAGCAGATCGTCAATGATGCCTTGCGGCGCGGCCTCGCCCCGGAGGGGAGTCAGGTCGTGCGGAAGCCGTTTCGCGTTCATGCGCACAGGACCTCTCTGCGCGCGGGCGTCGACTCAGCGTCATTGAACCGCTTGGTCGACGATCTCGACGAGGAAGCCGCGATGGAGCGGCTCGTCGGCGCTCCATGATCATTCCGGACGTAAACGTTCTGCTCTACGCAGAGATCGATGCCTTTCCCCAGCATGAGAGGGCGAAGGCCTGGTGGGAGGAGGTCTTGAATAGTGACGCCCCGGTTGGCATTGCTCCTGTCTGCCTCTTCGGGTTTTTGCGCCTGGTGACCAGCCGCAAGGTGTTCCGCGAACCGCTCGGGGTTGAAGAAGCGATCGGACGCGTCCAACGGTGGTTCGAGCAGCCGAACGTCGCATCGCTGGTCCCCGGGAGTCAGCACATGACCGTCGCCTTTCGTCTGCTGAAACAGGTGGGAACGGGGGGAAACCTGACGACGGACGTGCAGATCGCTGCTCACGCTATCGAGCACAACGCCGAGGTCTACTCGAACGACGGAGACTTCGGGCGATTCGAAGGTCTCCGCTGGGTGAATCCGTTCGCGGCTCGGTGACGTTAGGATAGGAGGTCTCCGCTACCCTCAGCACCACCGACCGGGAAGAGGCGGGGGTGTGGCGTCGGCGTGGGTGCGGCGTCGACCCTTGATATTGGGTGGTTTGGTGCCGCCTGGTCTGGTCTGGTCTGGTCTGGTCGGCAAGCTGGTGCTACAGGAGCCCCATGCGCGTCAACACGATCAGTGAGGCCAAAGCCCAGCTGTCGGCCTTGGTCGAGCACGTCTTGGCTGGGGGAGAAGTGATCATCGCCCGGGCAGGGAAGCCGGTGGTCAAGCTCGTGCGGGTCGCGCCTGGAAGCGCGTTCCGGCGGCCTGGTACGCTCGCGGGAAGGATCCAGATCGCCGAGGACTTCGATACGCTGCCCGCCGACGTTGCCGCTGCGTACGGGTGCGCAAAGGACGAGTGAGCATGCGTCTCTTGCTTGATACGCATGTGATCTTGTGGTGGCTGAGTGATTCGCCGCGCCTCAGCGACGTGATGCGAGCGCTCATCAGGAGCGAAGAAAATGAGCTTTATGTGAGCATGGCGACGCTTTGGGAAATCCGCGTCAAGGAAGCCCTAGGTAAGCTGGCCATTCCGGCTGAATTTCGGGGCGATCTCGCTGAGCAAGGGATCCTCGAGCTGAGCGTCTCGGGTGAGGACACAGACGTCCTTGCGACACTCCCGATGCATCACCGAGATCCGTTCGATCGGCTGTTGATCGCTCAGGCGATCCGGAATTCACTGACAATCGTCACCGCCGATAGCCGAATCTCGCGCTATGGCGTGGCGACAGTCGGCTAAGGCTCGATCCGAGATTTCGCTCAGGAACCCGCCGAGACCGAACCAGGATTTTCGATGAGCTGACGGAGGCGGTCCTTCTGGGCGTCGCTCAGAATGCGCGGGAACTTGGCTTGAACGTTGTTCAGCGCTCCCTCGCCCATGAAGCGCTGGATGGTACCCTTCGGCATCGGCGTGAAGCGGGCGCGAAGAATGGCCGCGTCGCCGATGCGGTGTTCGCGGTAGACGCGATTGACCTTCGAGAGGCCCTCATCGAAAGCTTCGGCGAACGCATCGACGGGGAAATCCGGGACGTCGTCTTCGAACTCGGCGAACAGGTTATACCGGCTCTTCGCGGTACCGTTCACGCCGACGTCCGCTCCGCAGGTGTAGTCGCGGGTTGTGCGCGGGAACTTCTTGAGCGCGTACTCGAAGGCTTCCTGGATCTCGACGTGGGTCGTGAGCTCTTGGGTCGTCGAGAGGCAGCCGGAGAGCCGTCCCGCGAACTCCATGCGGTGCGGCCAGAGGGTCGGGAAACGCACGATGTCGCCGAGCCGGTACGCTGAGAGGCCGCTCACTGTCGATACGTAGAGAACGTAGTTTTGGTTCTGTTCAACCTCGTGCAGCGCATAGCGGCGCGGGGAGTCGGTTGTGCCGTACTCTTCGAGCTTCACAAACTCGAAGAAGACGCCGCGATCGGGAATCATGCGCATGCCGGGCTCACCCGTGAAATCCGTGCATGCGTAGAGGCCGCCTTCGGTTGCGTTGTAAGTGTCGACGAGGCGGAAGTTCGGGTTGCCGATGCGCTCGCGGATGACGTCGATGTAGGGACCCGCGGCGACGCCGCCGCCAAAACCGACGCGCAGATTCGGCCACACCTCCTGGACAGTGTTGCCGGGGAGACCGCGCTTCTTTGCCTCGGCGAGGACCTTGTCGAAGAGGAGCGAGAACCAGCAGGTGGTCCCGGCGATGCCGCAGATGTCGTAGTCGAAGTACTCGGCGGCGATCTTCTCGAGCTTCGTGTTGATGTCCGCTTCGAGCTTGATCGGGCCGCGGGGGAGCTGGAGCGGCTGCGCGATCTTCGGGATGTGGACGCTCATGATCGCAGGGTTGTTGCTGACGATGACCGGGCCTTGGTGCTTGAAGTTCGGGGGCGGCAGGATCGCGATCTGGTAGCCGCTCGTGAAGGCGAGATCGCGGTGGGCGACGACGTAGCGCTGAGCTGCGTCAGCGCTCGCTTTCTTGGTGAGCTCGATCTGTTGCAGCGTGATCGGCAAGAATTTCGAGCGGCCGCCGGTCGAGCTCCCCGAGCTGTTTCCGAAGTAGGTGACGCCGCCCTTCACGAGGACGTCGTGCTCCCCGAGCATCATGCGTTCGATGTAAGGGAAATAGGAGTCGTAGTCCGCGAGCGGGACGTTCCGCTTCCACTGCTCGTAGGAGTAAGTCCGGTCAATCCCGTGCTTGCGCCCGTAGTCGCTCGGACCATTGGCGGCCGCGACCAGGCGCATCATCTTCTTCTGCGTCTCTTCGAGATCGACGAGCGCCCGATCCCAGCTTCGCATCCGGAGCTCTGCGAGGGACCAGAAGGCCGCGCCGACGACGCCCGGATACGGGGGCTTCTTGAGCTTTTTTTGCGCGGAGCGGACGGAGGGGCTCAGGGTCATGGGTGGGCGGGACTTTTTTCGAGAGGTCCGAGTCCGTCAAGAACTTTCGCTTCACTGGGGGGCTCCCCGTGGAGCCGGAGGCTCGTTTGGGCGGTGACACTGGACTCTGCTGCCCTCACTCGGCCGACCAGCCCTTGCCAAGGCCCGAATTGAGCGCCATGGAAGCGCGCAGCATGAGCCGGGACGAGCCGACGCGCTTAGATATCAGCCCAGAACATCTCAAGAACGTTCAGGCAGCGATCGACGATATCCGCGCCGGCAAGATGGTGATCTTGGTCGACGATGAAGATCGGGAGAACGAAGGGGATTTGTGCCTCGCCGCCGACCGCGTCACGCCCGAAGCGATCAACTTCATGGCGCTCTACGGGCGCGGCCTGATCTGTGTGACCATGACCGAGAAGCAGATCGAACAGCTCGATCTGCCGCTCATGACGGCGCCGGGTCGTGCGGGGCCTCCCCTGGGGACGGCTTTTACGGTGAGCATTGAAGCGCGCCACGGCGTCACCACGGGCATCAGCGCGAAAGATCGCGCGCACACGATCCGTACGGCGATCCGCCCCGACGCGCGGCCCTCAGACCTCGTCGTTCCAGGACATGTGTTCCCGCTCAAGGCGAAACGGGGCGGGGTGCTCGTCCGAGCCGGCCAAACGGAGGGCTCAGTCGATCTCGCGATGTTGGCGGAGCTGACCCCTGCGGGCGTGATTTGTGAGATCGTGCGCGACGACGGGAACATGGCGCGCATGCCCGACCTCGAGGAGTTCGCGAAGATTCATGGCCTGCGCCTCCTGACGATCGCGGATTTGATCTCGTACCGGCTCCAGACCGAGACCTTCGTCACGCGCAAAGAAGAAACCGAGATCGAGCTCGACGAAACCAAGAGCTCCTGGCGACTCATCAACTACGAGGCTGCCCTCGACGACCAGCCGATTTTGGCCTTCGTAAAGGGTGATCTGAGCGGCGGCGGCTCGGTTCTGTGCCGCATGCATCGAGGTTCGGTGCTCGGAGATATCTTCTCCTCGACCGCGAGCGAAGGGCGGCGCAGCCTTGTTGAGTCGATGCGCGCCATCGAAGCGGAGGGCCGCGGGGTTATCGTTTATCTCCCGCCGCGCGGGGACATTTCCCTCGAGCTGAGCCAGCGTCAGAAGAGCACTCAGAATCTCCAGGCCGAGGGCACGCGCCCGGCGGGAACGCTGCGCGAATACGGCCTTGGCGCGCAGGTGCTCCGCGATCTTGGGCTCCACGAGGTGCGCCTGCTCACGAACAACCCCCGCAAGATCGCGGGCATCCGCGGCTACGGACTCTCGATCGAGAGTGTCCCCTTGGGCGGGGCACCGGAGATCGTTGTCCCCGACGCGGGAGCGGTCCAGGCGGGCTGACTGACAGAGCTCCAGGGTGGCCTTGCGTCCCTTCCGGAGCTCGTGCAACGTGAAAGACAAATGAGCCAAGAGCTGCCTCTGCTTATCGAAGGCGACCTCGTTCGATCGACCGGGAGCCGTTTCGCTATCGTCGCGACCCGCTTCAACGAGCTGGTCGTCGACCAGTTGCTCGAGGGAGCTCTGTCGGCGTTCGCTCGCCACGGGGTTGCCCGCGCTGACGTCTTGGTCGTGCGCGTTCCGGGTGCGTTTGAGCTGTCCCCTGCCTGTCTCCGCCTGTGCCAGAGCGGAAAGTTCGATGCGGTGGTCGCGCTCGGCTGCGTGATTCGCGGAGCCACAGCGCACTTTGATTACGTAGCGGGAGAGGCGGCGCGTGGTGTCGCTCACGCAGGTTCGGTCACCGGTGTCCCGGCCATCTTCGGCGTGCTCACCACGGACACTCTCGAACAAGCCTTCGATCGAGCAGGAGCGAAGGCTGGGAACAAGGGCGCTGAGGCGGCGGTGACCGCGCTCGAGATGGCCAGCTTGAGTCGGAAGTTGAAGAGCCATGGGCTCTGAGAGCGATAGAACGAGCGCCCGTACACTGGCGCGCGAGGCGGCGCTCCAGATGCTCTACGCCTTCGAGGCGGGGCCGAACTCGATCGAGCAGGTGATCTCGGGCTTTTGGCGCGAAACCCCGGCGGATCCTGAGGCGAAGGAGTACGCCGATGAGCTCGCGCGCGGCGTCACGGACGAGCTCTCCGAGATCGATGAAGCTGTGCGCGCGGCGAGTCAGAACTGGAGGCTCGAGCGCATGGCCCGAGTGGATAGGAACGTACTTCGGCTCGCGACCTTCGAGCTCAAGTCTGCGCAGATTCCGCGCTCTGTCGCTATCGACGAGGCGGTTTCGCTCGCCAAGAAGTTTGGTACCGAAGAGAGCGGCAAGTTCGTCAACGGTGTGCTCACCAAGGTCGCCGACGATCTCGGCCGCGTCGATCTCGATCGCGCGGAACTCGATCGCTGAGGAGACGCCCGGTGGAGATTCGCTTCATCGCGCCGGAGCTTCGAGTCCTGGATCTCGTGACTCAGGAGCTTCTGATCCTTCCGCTCTTCGAAGACCAACGTCCACCGATCGGGACCGTTGGGCTCATTGACTACCGCCTCGCGGGCCATCTCTCTGCTGGCATCGCGAGCGACGAGATCCGAGGAAGCTTACTCGAGGCGCAGGTTCTCCCCGGGAGACCGAAGACGGGCTTCGAGCAAATCTTGATCATCGGAGCCGGCGCTCGGAGCGACTTCAGCCCCCAGATCTTCTCTCACGTCGTGCAGCGCATGCTGGACGGCGCTGTCGAACTCGGAGCTCGCAGAGCCATCGTTGAGCTCCCCGGCCGAGCTCTGGAGCTCATCGAGCCCGAGCTGGCCCTCGAGCTTCTCGTGGAGCTCGGACGTGACAAGGACCGCATCGACACCTGGACCCTCCTCGAGCTCCCGGCAGCCCAAAAGCGCATGAGCGGCGCAGGCCAAAGCGCTCCGTCGCGCCGCTGGGGCGTGCGGGGAGAGTGAGAGCTTACTTCTTCGAGCGCTGCTCTTTCTTCGAGTTGGCGATGACTTTCTTGGCTTGGTCGTCGGGCTCGATGATGAAGCCGGCGAGCTTCACGCTGCCGTCACGCAGCTCGTCGTATTCGAAGGTCACGCCGGGGTAGAAGGCGCGCGCGATGAGGCCGTCGGGGCCGGGCTCGGGGAGCGTCTCTTCGCGAGGGGGCTTGCCGTTTTCCTCTTCGACGATGTGCTTGAAGAGACCAATCACGGCCTTCGGTGGGACGCCGCCCTTGAAGGTTCCGTAGTACCGCGGCTCTTTGAGATCGTAGCCCCGCACCTCGCGGTCGCGACGGTGCACATGGATCCCGGTGAGCACTGAGTCTTCGAAGGTGAGCTCGAAGCCGTGATCGATGTACGCGCAACGTTTCTTTTCGACCACGCCCGAGTCAGTCGTCTCCCTCGTGACTTTCTGAGCGGTGCAGGGTGCTTCGAGGCGCTTTTGAACGACTTCCTCGAAGGTACCAAAGAAAAGCGCGCCGATTCCCTTGCCGGGCGTGACCCAGAGCTCGGGGCCGATCAGGTCCATGGAGCCTTTCGGATAGTCGGGCGGTGGGGGCGCGGGCGCGGCCTCTGCAGGCTTCTCGTCGGGCGGAGAGGTGGCGGGTTGTTCAGATCCGCGGGACGCAGGTTCGCTCTTTTCGCGGCAGGCGAGGGGGACGAGCAAGAGGAGGAGCGGAACGAGGCGCGAGAGTGTCATGGTCGTCGAGGCTCTGCTAAGGACAGTCCGAGCGGCGCGCGAGAGCAGCGGGACTAATGCACGAGCTCATACGTCTTAGATTCGTTTTTGTGACTGGCAAGGGAGGCGTCGGCAAGAGCACGGTCGCAGCCGCGCTCGCCGCCTTCGCTGCGAGTCAGGGCAAGCGCGTGCTCCTCGTTTCTGCACAAGGCAACCGCGCGCCGGGCTTTCTGTTCAACGCGGAGGTCGGGTCTCAGCCGACGGTCATCGCTCGCGGCCTCTCCGCAATCATCATCGACCCGGAAGAGGCGCTGCGAGAATACGCGGAGGACGCCATGGGCAGTCGCCTGCTCGCCTCGGCCATCCTCGGCCCCCAGATTGCTCGCGGATTCCTGCGAGGCATCCCCGGGCTCTTGCCTTGGGCTCTGCTTGGGAAGGCCTGGTACGCGACGACCAACGCGAAAGAGGGGCCGGGGCTGCTGGGAGCTCCCTATGACCTTGTCGTATTCGATGGATTCGCGACCGGGGATGGCACAGATCTCTTGCGAGTTCCGAAGATCGTGGTCGAGATTGCGCCGCCGGGGCGGCTGCGTCGGGACGCAGAGAGCTGTTATGAGCTGCTGATGGACTCGCGGCGCAGCGCGGTCGTCCCGGTGAGCGTGCCTCGAGCGCTCGCGGCCTCCGAGGTCGTGGAGCTGTGCCAGGAAGTGAAACAGGAGCTCGGGTATCCCCTCGGGCCCATCGTCCTGAACCAGCATCGCCCGGCGCTCCTGACCAATGCGGAGCGGGAACGGCTCCTCGGGGCCGCAGCGTCGGACGATCCAGCCCTCCGCATCTTTTTTGAGCGAGCCGGACTCGAGGTGGCCGAGGAGCGGGCGCGCGAACAGCTCAAGACGCTCAACCAGCCCATTTTAGCTCTTCCAGCCTGTTTCCCGGCTCCGCGCGGCTATGATGAGCTGGTAAACTTCGCACTGAGAGCGGAATTCTGCTGAGCCCGCGAGACGAGCGGGAAAGTTCTGTCTCATCCAGACGTGGTTTCGGGAGCGACAGGCGCTATCGTTCGTCCGTCCGCCGTCGATATGGAAGCCGTTCGTTTGGAGCCAGGTACCGTTCTCGCCGGCAAGTATCGGCTCGAGGAACCTTTGGGCGAAGGCGGCATGGGGACCATCTACCGGGCCGAACACCTTGCGCTCAAGGCTCCAGTGGCGGTGAAGGTGATCGACAAGGCGGTCACCGAGGGCGATGTCGCCTATTCGCGCTTCATCCGGGAGGCCCAGGCGGCTGCGTCACTCCGCAGCCCTCATGTGGTGCAGGTGCTCGACTACGGGACCGAAGGGGACGTCCCTTTCATGGTGATGGAGCTGCTCGAGGGCGAGACCCTGGCAGGGCGCCTCGAGCGGGTTCACCGTCTCACTCCCGCGGAGGCCTACAAGATCCTGAGCCATGTCTCACGGGCCATCAGTAAGGCGCACGAAGCGGGCATCATCCACCGTGACCTCAAGCCCGATAACGTCTTTCTCGTTCACAACGAGGGGGACGAGATCGCTAAGGTGCTCGATTTCGGTGTCGCAAAGGTCGGCTCGCAGGTGCTCTCGGGGACCGAAACGCGGACCGGTTCGCTCCTCGGAACTCCCTATTACATGAGCCCTGAACAGGCTCAGGGAAACAAGGAGATCGATCATCGATCGGACCTCTGGGCGCTCGGAGTGATCGCTTTCGAGTGCTTGACCGGGCGACGTCCGTTCATGAGCGATGGGCTCGGCGACCTCGTGATCCAGATCTGCATTCGAGACATCATCCTGCCGAGTCAGGTTGCGCCGGTGCCGCCTGGGTTCGATGAGTGGTTTCTTCGGGCTGTGGCGCGCGATCCGGACGAGCGATTCCAGTCGGCGCGGACTCAGATCGACGCCCTCGCCGATGCTCTCGGCATCGTGCGGGAGACTGGGCCTGACTCGCTGGGGCGAGATGACCTCGGGCCCGATTCGCTCGGGAGACCGCTCACGCCCTATGCGCCCGAGGTCGCGCGGCCGCTCACGCCCTATGCGCCGGAGGTGAGCCGCTCTCCCTACGCGCCTGACGTGGCTCGGGTGGCGACACCTTACGCGCCGGAAGCGGCCGGTATGGTCACGCCCTATGCCCCCGAGGTAGCCCGGGTGGCGACACCTTACGCGCCGGAAGCTCGCCTCAGCGCCGAGTTCCCGGGACGGTCGAGCGACGTCTGGGCGAGCATGACCGACCGGACTTTGGAGGACGTGCGGCCGCCGGAGTTTCGCTCCTTGGGCCCGGGCATTCCGCGTCACGCTGTGGCTGAGCCGCTCCCGGTACAGGCGAGCTCTTTGGGCCGAAGCGCGCTGATCCTCGGCGTCGTCTCGATGATCTTCGGGAGCGGTCTCGTCTTCGGAATGAATCGAGCGGGCATCAAGCTCCCCGAGGTGGCGAGCTTCTTCCAGACGGCGAAGCCGGCGGCGCGCTCCTCTTCAAAGAAGAATGCGCCCCAGGCCGACAAGGCGGGAGCCACCGGTGCATCGGCGACAGCGAGTCGCTCTGCGCCGGAAACGAAGTCCGACGCCCAGCGCAAAGCCACAGCTCCGAAGAAAGCCGCGGCACCGGTTCTGCTCGATAATCTCCCGAAGGCGCCCAGTCTGACGCAGCCGACGGCTCTTCCGGAGGAGGACGTCCTGCCGCCGGAGCTCCTCGAGGTGCGGCCGCCGGGCACAGGCACGACGGCCGAGCCGCAGCCGTTTCCCGGCGAGCCTCCTGCTCTTGCCCCGGGCGCCGCGGAGCCGATTTCGGCTGTCCCGACGACGCCGACACAAACCCCGACCGGTTCGGTCCCCGCGCCGAGCGCTCCCGGGGCGAGCCCCGCGGTTCCCGGGAAGGGGCAACCGGCCCCCGAGCGCTGAGGGAAAAAGGGTTGCCTCAGGAGCGGGCTGCGCCTAGATCCCCCGCCCCATGTTCCTTCCTGGCCTTCGCCTCAAGCACTCCCGAAAGACCGACCGCAAGCGCTCGACGCTCAAGAACGCCGAGACCCGTCAGAAGAACCGTCGCCGTCGCAACGGTCTCAAGAAGTAAGGCAAGCGCCTCCTTGGCATCTCGGTCACCCCGGTCACCCTAAGCGGTCACCGGGGCGTTCCCGCTTTGTGCCCGCTTGAGCTTCACGATACACTCAGTGCCGTCACCGGCGTTTGCGAGCTCGAGACTCCCGCCCATTCGCTCGACATGCTCTCGCGCGAGCTTCAGGCCCAAGCCCTGACCGCGTTCTCCGGCGGTTCCCGCGGAGCTCGGTGATGCTCCATCGCTGTCGAGCTGTGCGAGCACGTCCGGAGGAAGGCCCGGGCCCCAGTCGCGGATGCTGATGCGAACCTCGTCACCGACCTCGTCGGCTGAAACAGCGATATCGGACCCTTCCGGTGAGAACTTGATCGCGTTGCTCACGAGGTTCCCGAGCACACTCTCGACCAGCAAAACGGGCTCAGCGAGCGCCAAAGGTGCTTGGCGTTTTGGCTCGCCGGCTCCCGAGATCGTGAGCCGGAGGCCTTTTTGGTCAAGGTGCGGTTCGAAGGCTTCGCGAAGGAGCGCAAACGCATCGCTCAGTGAATAGGGGGTGAGCTTCGGCTCGCGTCCGGCGTCGAGCAGGAAGTGTTTGGAAAGAGAGATGAGGCGCTCGACGCGACGGCTCAAGGAGAGCAGTCGCGCGCTCTGTGCGTCTGGCTCGGCGCCGTCGAGGGAGAGAGCGATGGCCTGCAGGTTGTTGCTCGCGTCGTGGAAGAGAGTTCCTGCGAGACGACGATGCTGCGCCAGCTCTCTTTGGAGCGACTTTTCTTGTTCGAGCAGGGTGCGCGAGTAGTGCGTGCGGAGGGAGAGCAGCCGACGCACGACGAAGACAATGACGACGAAGCTGAGCAGCAGATTCGTGAGCAAGCGCTCTTGGTACGGGTTGAGCGGAGCGCGCAGCGCGACCCAGGCGAGAATCGAGGCGTAAAGGGCTAGCGTGAAGAAGGCGGCGGGCCCTCGGCTCAGGAGGACGACGAGCAGGACGGCGCCGGGCATGAGCACGAGTGCGGGGGCTTCCGGAGTCGCGCCGTAGGCCGCGATTTGGGCGCAGAGAGGCCCGAGAGCCAAGACGCCGATCATGAGAGCTGTCGACTCGAGCAAGCGACTGCCGTGGGGCTTCTGGAGCCAGCTCTCCATGAGCAGGCTGAGCGCGAGCGCTGCCAAGGCCGGCATGTACGCGGCGCCGGTCAGCATATTGCGCACGGCGAAGAACAACATGAGCAGAGCGCCGAGCCGGAGCCAGGTGCGCACCGCGTCGACGCGAATGGTTCTGTCTGGATCGACGGCTTCGTTCGGTCGGCTCGAGTCATGACGAGCGAGAACCTTCGCTTTGCGCAGGGTCTCGATCAGGCGCGTGAGGACTTCTTGGAAGGCGGCGGTTTGCTCTTCGTTGAGAGAAGGATTCGCTGAGGCGGCGAGCACGAGGTCATGAGCGTTCGGCTCGAGCTCGTCGTAGATGGTCTGGGTGAGCTTGCGCCGCTCATTTTTGAGCCGAGAAAGTTCGGCGTTGCGCGCTTCGATCACGTGCTCGTAGGCGCGGAACGAGCGATGTAGTGTGTAGGCGAGTCCAGCGGCAAAAACGGCCATCGCCACCTGATCGGAGAAGCGTAGGCGCTGGACGAGGGTCGGGAGCTCCGTGGTCCAAGCGAGCCATCCGAAGCTTGTGAGCATCGCGCCCGCGATGAGCAGCCCGAGTGCGGGTCCGAGCACGAGGATGGCGAGGAACCCGGGGAAGAAGGCGAGCGCGAGGGTCGACGCGGTGGCGCCTCCTCGGCCGACAGCAGCGCTGTGAAAGACAAGGACCAGCGCCAAAAATACGGGAAACATAATGGTGGCGCCGAGCCTGCTCCTAAACGAGACAAGCCAGACGCTCAAGCTCACAATGGTCATTGTGAGCGCGAGTAGCGGCGACGTTCCGAGATAGAGCTCGCGAAGCGTCACCGCGGCGGACGCGAGCGTCACCGTGAGCAGGAACTCGCGTAAGAGCTTGTGCTGCATCTCCGCGAGAGGACAACGCACCTCACTCGGCTTCGTCTCTTTAGTAAGCTCCGGACCATCCCCCACGGCGGTATCCCCTATTCGAGCTGGCTTGATGGGCGATGTCTATGTGGGCGAGTGGGGGTGAAAAGGAGGGTGCTCACCCGCTGAAACGCTGGCCGGTGCGTGCGTCAGGAGGCTTCCCTTTTCCTCAATGAAATCAGAGGCCCCTTCGCCTCTCACGTTTTTTGGGGCGGGCGAGGCGCGCGGGTGACCTTCTGTTCAGAACCAGCGGAGGGTGATCGAAGAGGGGTGCAAGGTGAAAGGTTTGGCGAGGGCAAAGTGGCGAGAGCGCGCCTCGAGGGAGTCTCTGGATGACGATCGCGCGCGCTCAAGGACGCGCGAAGCGCGCTCGGATCGCGTGGATGCTTCGGATTTCGGGGCCGGAGATGAAGGCTCGGTCGGTCCACCACGGATGGTGATGGACCGGGGCCTCATGCATCACTCACCTTTCAGGTCGTACTGCTCGATGTGATACTCTTTGCGCGGGACGAGCTTGATGCGTCGCATGTAGCGTGCTTCCGCTTCCTTCACGGCCACGCGCTCTTCGCCCTGGAGCGTGTCGATGACAGCAGGGTGAGCGTTCACGGTGATCGAGTAACCGGGCAAGCTACCGCGCTCACGTCGAACCTGCCGGAGGATCTCGTAAGCGATGGTGGTGCGCGATTGGATATGGCCGGTGCCGTCGCAGTAGAAGCAGGGTTCGTTCAGCGTACGGCTCAAGCTCTCCCGAGTCCGCTTGCGGGTCATTTCGATGAGCCCGAGATCGCTGATGCGGTTGATGGTGGTCTTGGCCTTGTCCTTCTTGAGGGCAAGATCGAGCGCGCGGTACACTTTCTCGCGATTTGCGCGGTTTTCCATGTCGATCAAGTCGAGCACTACGAGCCCGCCGACGTTGCGGAAGCGGAGCTGGTAGGCAATCTCGTCGACGGCCTCGAGGTTGGTCATGAGCGCTGTCTCCTCGAGATTGCTCTGACCCTTACCGACGAAGCGACCGGTGTTCACGTCGATGGCCGTGAGCGCTTCGGCTTGATCAATGATCAAGTAGCCGCCGCTCTTGAGCGGCACCTTCCGGCTGAGAGCGCGGGCGATCTCGTCTTCGATGCCGTAAGCGTCGAAGACCGGCTCGTCACCTTGGTAGAGCTCGATGTCTTTTACGCGCTCCGGCAAGAACATCTCGACGAAGCGGATCAGGCGCGCGTACTGCTCCCGGTCGTCGATGACGATCTTTCCGATCTCATCGGTGAACAGATCGCGCGCCGTCTTCAGGACCAGGTCGAGTTCGGCGTAGAGCATACAAGGAGCTTTCGCGCTCTCGACCTTCTTGCTCACGTCGTTCCAAAGCCGCATCAAGTAGCCCAGGTCGGCCTTGAGAGCCTTCTTGGTCAGGCCGGCGGCGACGGTGCGTACGATGACGCCACCGGTCTTCGGCTTCATGCCGTTGATGACCTCGCGCAGTCGGGCGCGCTCGCCGGAGGAGCCGATGCGTTTCGAGATGCCGATGTGATCGACGGTCGGCAGGAACACACAATAACGTCCGGGGAGCGAGACATGGCTCGTGACACGGGCGCCCTTGGTTCCGATCGGCTCCTTGGAGATCTGGACGATGACCGCGTCGCCTTCTTTCACGACGTCGGTGATCGGGATGCTGCGGGAAACGCGTGAGCTCTTGCGGGACTCGTCGCGTGAACGACCGTTTGAGCTCGACGCTTCGCGGGTTTCTCGAGAAGCGCGGCGGTCACTCCCGCCACTTTTGCGGGAGCGGTCGTTCGTCTTGCGGCGACGACGCTTGCGGCGAGCGCGGAGCTCTTCTTCTTCTTCCTCTTCTTCGTCGTCGTCGGGATCGTCGTCGAGCTCTTCGGGCTCTTCGTCGTCCTCGTCATCATCGCCGTCGATTTCGTCGTCGTCGACTTCTTCGTCGTCCTCGTCATCGGACTCCTCGTCGTCCTCGTCATCGGACTCCTCGTCGTCGATGGCGTCGTCGCCAGCGGCTTCTGGACTCGAGTCGCCGCTCTCCGAATCGACACCGTGATCATCGTCGTCGTCCTCTTCGTCGTCCTCGTCATCGGACTCCTCGTCGTCGAGGTCGTCGTCGAGGTCGTCGTCGGACTCCGCGATCAACTCTTCGTCGTCATCGAGCTCGTCGTCCTCAAGGACGGCAGCGGCTGCGGGAGCAACGGACACGCGACTTGGTTCGCTCGGCCCGCTCTCGGGGGCGTCGTCGTCTGCGCCGCCTTTCGCGAGGTCTTTGCCGCTCTCGCTCTTATCGATCTCGCCGAAATCTCCTGACAAATAGGCTTCGAAGTCGTTCGGACGGATCAGGTCTTCGACGTGGAGGAACGCGGCGCGCTCCATACCGACGTCGATGAATGCGGCTTGCATGCCGGGCAGAACCCGGGTCACGCGGCCGAGAACAATGTTTCCTACGGTGCCGCGATGGGCGGCGCGTTCGATCTGCAATTCAGCGATGACCCCATCTTCGATGAGGGCCACACGCGTCTCTCGCAGATCGCAGTTGATGACGAGAGTGTTGGGGGACATGAAAATCTACCTTTCAGCGAGCCGGGTTCACGGATCCCCGGCTCGGTCCCGCCTATGCGCTGCAACATCCTCCCGCGCTCGGAGAGAGAAGTGGCTCCTTCGAGGTCTCCGAGTCGACTGACCGGGACACGCCGCCCAGACCCGAGACGGGGGGCGGAAAAGGGAGAGATGCAATGCTCGGCGAGCATGAAAAACCTTGGTGCAGTCAGTGCCCGCGAGACCTTCGAGTGACCCCCGAGAGCCCGCTAGGGACCCGCCCGGCATGGGCGCAGCCTGCACGCGAACACTGATTTCAGACGGGATCACGGGCAAGCAGATTTGTCAAATGCCATCGAAATCGTTCATGTTTTTTGGGTGCCCGGACCCCCGCGGCGGCCCTCGGGGGGCGAACCCAACGGCGGAGTAGCTTTTCTCGGAAGACTCAGCGACGCTCTCTCTCGTGGCGCATTCGTCAGTGCTCGTGCTCGACATCGAGACCATCGTCGACCCCGAGCTTCCCATCACCGAGAGCGCCGAGCCGACCAAGCTGCCGGCTCCCCCTCACCATAAGATCGTAACGATCGGGGCGCTTCTGCTCGGTGCGGACCTGGCGCCGCGCCGGCTCGGGCTCGTCGGCCGTGAGACGGAAGACGAAGGAGTCATCGTTTCAGAGTTCGCGGAGCTCGTCGAGCGTCACCAGCCGACCCTCGTCACCTATAACGGCCGCGGCTTCGATCTGCCGGTGATCGCCATGCGCTGTTTGCGCCACGGGGTTCCCTTCTCTGCTTACTACCGGCGGAGCGACATGCGGTATCGCTTCAGTGCAGACGGGCACTACGATCTGATGGATTATCTCTCGGACTATGGCGCGAGTCCGCGCTCCAGGCTCGATGTCGTGGCGAAGCTGTGCGGCATGCCTGGCAAAGTGGGGGTCGATGGGAAAGACGTGGGGCCGCTGGTCCACGCGGGGCGCCTCGACGAGGTTCGCAACTACTGCCTGTGCGATGTTGTGCAAACGGCGGGCGTTTTTCTCCGGGTCGAGTTCCTTCGAGGAGGGCTCGGGAAAGAGGAGTACCTCCACGCGATGCGAGCGCTGATCCGTCTGGCGAGGGAGGACGAGCGGGTGAGGCCAGTGGGACTTGCGCTCTCGGAGGAGCGCCTCTTGCTCGGTGAGCCCCTCGAGGTCGACTCGGCGCAGCCCGAGCTCAGCGTCCCGTCGCTCTCGCTGCCCGTCGCCTCCGAGGAGTGAGCCGCGAGTTCGGAGCGCCCTGATTCGGGGCGCCCGGGGGCTCGGCGCGGGCGGTGCTCGAGTGATCGGACATGATCGATCACTCTTGAGTTCCGGAGCGGGTTCGTCGGGAAGGTCCGCGCGTGAGCTCGGCCTTACCTAGGAGGGGTGCGGGGACCGGAGGGAGCGTTTTCCCAGCGTGAAAAGGGCTGGGATTGTGCGCTCTCGGAGCCTTCGCTCGGCCGCGGCAGGAGGAACGAACTCGGGCGGGCGAAGAGGGAAACGGAGGCCCGCTCGCGCTGGCACATCGGTTGCTCAAGGGGTCCTGACAGGGCGCTCGGCGAGGTCATTTCGCGAGCCCCCCAAGAACCGAGAGGTGGCGATGGACGGAGCAGTGCAGATGCGCATGATGACAACGGGGACGAGGATTGGCCGCGAGGAGATTTGGCCGAGCAACGAGCTTTCTGGCGCGAAAGAGCGCCCCCCAAGGGAACACGGTGCGGGGAAAAGCGAGCACGATCTCGAAGGCGCTCCGGCGAGTGGAGTCGAGCGCGCGCCAGTGCGACGCCAGACTTCGGTGGGAGCGATCGAGGTCGCGACAACCCCGGATATCGTTCTGAACGGAGTTTCTCTCGAGCTCTCGCGCCTGCACAGTCGCATCTTCGCGGCGCTGCTCGAGAGCACGGAGCCGCTTCCGACAGTTCGCATCGCGGAGATGGTCTGGCAGGGACGCTTCGTCGCAGAACACACAGTGCACAGCCAGATCGCGCTCTTGCGCGCGCGCGTGCTCGACTTTGGCCTGCGCATTCGCAGCGTGCGCGGCAAAGGTTACGTCCTCGAGTGAGCTTGCGCCGGGGGGCGCCCGATGGCGCCTTTCTGAAGCTTAGGCGCCTCGATAGAAGCGAGGCACGCGGCGGGAGATGTTGGTGAGAATTTCCCAGGGGATGGTCCCGGTGCGCGCGGCGAGCTCACTCGCGCCGAGCTCGAAGGCGTGAGCGCCCTCTCCTGAGTCGGGCGCGGCTCGCCCTCCGAGCAGCGTGACCTCGTCACCGAGGGCAGCGCCCGGGATGTCCGTCACGTCGATCATCGTCATGTCCATGCTCACGACGCCCGCGATCGGTGCGCGTCTTCCCCGCACGAGCAGCTCCCCATTGTTCGAGAGCGCGCGCGAAAGTCCGTCGGCGTAACCCATGGGCACGGTGGCGATGAGCGAGCGACGCCGGGCGCGGAACGCGCTCCCGTAGCCGACGGGATCTCCCGCTTCGAGGATCCGAAGCGACACGATGCGACTTTTCACGCTCATCGCGGGCCGGAGGCGGCGGAGCAGCGCGCGGCACGCTTCGGATGCGGGGAGTTCACCGTCCGAAAAGGGGCTCACGCCGTAGAGGACGATGCCGGGGCGTGCGAGGTCATAGTGAGGATGGTTGCCGAGCAGCGCGGCGCTGTTTTCGGCGTGGCGCGCGCGGGGGACGAGCCCGTGCCTCCCGAAGATTTTTGTCGCCTCTTCGAAGTTCCGGAGTTGCTCGGGGGCGTTTCCCGAGCTCGGTCGATCGGCGGTTGCGAGATGAGTCATGAGGCCGTCGAAGACAATCTCAGGGCGCGCGCGGAGGCGCGCGGCCCAGCGGTCCCAGTTCTCGCGGCGTTCTCCGAGGCGCCCCATGCCCGTGTCGACCTTGAGATGTGCCTCGAGGGGCGCGCCGTCGCTGCGACGGACCGCATCGGCGAGCGCTTCGAGCTCACCTTCGCTCTGGAGCACGACGGTGAGCCGGTGGTGTACGAGCTCCGAATAGGCGTTTCCGTAATAGCCGCCCATGACGAGGATCGGCGCCGTCACGCCCGCTTCGCGCAGCTCGACACCTTCTTCGACGAGCGCGACGCAGAGTCCATCGATCCCGGCGCGCTCGAGGGTGCGCGCGACGGCTTTCGCCCCGTGGCCGTAGGCGTCCGCTTTGACCACACCCCAAATAGCGACGCCGGGCGCCACGCCGCGCAGCAGGTGGAGATTGTGCCGAAGCGCGTCGAGGTCGACGATCGCGCGTGTGGGGCGCACGACGTCGGTCGGGAGCGCGCGCGCGGGGCGAAAGACGCGCGGGACGTCGGGGTCGCTCTCGGTCATGCGGACCTCGGCTTCATCTTGGGTGTTCAGCCTATAGCGCATCTCCACGAGGGGGAGGCGCACAAAAGTCAGGGTCGCTCGCGGCAGCAGAGAGGCAGCTGGGCGCAGCAGAGGAGCGCAGAGTGGCGCAGCTGGGAGGCAGCCGGGCGCAACTGGGCGCAACTGGGAGGCAAGCAGGGAGCCCCTTCTCCTCGTGGGGAGGCGGGCCCACGTGTGGGCGCTGAGGGTTGAGCCGAACCGCTAAGCTGCGCCCGGAGGCCGGGGGGCGCCTGGAAGTTCGAGGGGGAGATAGGTTTTCGCGAAGACGGGCAGCGCCTCGAGGCGCTCGAGCCACGCGCGAAGGAGCGGCGTCTCCTCGGTGAGCGACCAGCGGGGGTGCGCATCCTGGGCGAAGCGGAGCGCAGTGCCGACGATGATGTCTGCGTGAGAGATGCGCTCGCTCAGAAACTCGGATTCAGGCGCGTTCTGCTCGAGCCAGCGGGCGGCGTCTTCGAGTTGGACTCGGATGCGTTCGAGCCAAACCGCGCTTTGCGCCTCCGGGCTGTGGAACGAGAGCTCGTAGACGCCTTGCACTGCTTTGTCGGCGAGGCCGGCGGCGACGCCGATGACTTGGCGCGCTCGCAAGCGGTCGGGGTCACTCTCCGGCAAGAGGACGCGCTCCTTCGGCTCCTGTTCATCGAGGTGCGCGAGGATGATGTGGCTATCCATCAGGAGCTCGCCGCTCGGCAAGCGCAGGGTCGGGGCGCGGCGGAGCGGATTGTACTCAGCGAAACGCGCGGCGTCGCCGACGGTGCGGAGCGGCAAATTCTCGTAGGTTTTTCCGTAGAGCTCGAGCGCGATCGCGACGCGCCGCACGAAGGGCGAGTCGAGCATCCCAATCAACAAATAATCCGTCATAGGGCCTCCGTTTCAGCGAGTGAGAGCGGAATCGATTCATCGTCCCTGAGCTCGGCGAGCTTCCTCCGGGTGCGCACGGCGATGATCACGAGGCCGATCGTCACCTCGACGAAGATCGCCGCCCAGGCGCCCGACGCGCCCATCGTACCGCGCACGCTCCAGAGATAGGTGAGCGGCGGGGTGACGATCCAGGCGCAGAGCACCGCGCACCAGGCGACGAAATGGAAATCGCCGAGCCCGCGCAGGGTCCCTTTGAGGATGTTGTAGGCCGCGTTGGCGACCTGGATGCTCGCGGTGCCGATCAGGGCGGGCAGAGTCGCTTCGAGGACCGTCGGTTCGTGGGTGAAAGCGCGAGCGATCGGCGCACGGAGCAGGACACAGGTCACGCTGAAGAGCACCGCGAAGGTCACCGCGAGCCAGACGCCCGCTTGATTGATGCGGCGGATGAGGGAAAAGGAGCGCGCCCCGAAGGCCTGGGCCGTGAGCACCGAGGCCGCATCGGAGAGCGCGATGAGCGGCAAGAACGCAAACAGGCTGACCTGGAGCGTGATCTGGTGCGCGGCGACGTGGGCTGAGCCGGCATAAGAGAGGAGCAGCGGGACGGCTGCGAACGCCATCATGTCGAGCACGCGCTCCGCGCCTGTTGGTGTCCCGAGGCGCAAGAGGGCCAGCGCCTCTCCATTGGAAGCCTTCCAGGCTCCTTTCCAGAGTCCGGTGCGCCGTCCTCCCGAGGCGCCGAGCGCTTCTTTGGCGGCCATGAGCAGAACGAGCAGTTCGACCCCGTGAGCGATGGCTGTCGCGAGGGCCGAGCCATCCGTTCCGAGGCCGAACACGAAGAGGAAGATGGCGTTCAGCGGTATGTTGACGACGTTGGCGACGATCGCCGCGCGCATCGGTGCGCTCGCCCAGGATTGCCCGGTGAGCCATTGCCCGAGAGCTGCGCTCGCTAGGATCGCCGGAATGCCGAGTCCGCGGATGGCCGCGTAGCGGGCTCCTTGAGCTCCCGTCTCTGCATCCGCCGCCATCCAAGGCAAAAGCGCCGCGCTTGCGAGCGCGACCAGGAAGCTGACGAGCCCGAGCCCGAGCCCGAGTCGCAGAAAAACCCCGAGCAGGCGATCGAGCTCCGTCTGGTCTCGCCGGCCCACCGCCTGCCCTACGAGCAGTCGGCAAGCAGAGAGCACCGACTGACCAAAGGAGGCCACGGTCAGGACGAACATCGAACCGAGCCCGACCGCGGCCAGAGCCGCCTCCCCGAGTCGCCCCACGAACAGCGTGTCGACCACGCTCATCATGCTGAAGGAGACGAGCTGGAGCACGAGGGGCCCGGCGAGCTTCAAGAGGGCGCGCTCAGGGGCTCTGGACCAGGAAGGAGCGGAAGGAGAAGTGGACACGCGACCAGACGCTCCAGAGACGCGCGAACTCTGAAGTGAGAGTCGAGAGGCGTCAAGGCGCCGCCGAGAGCGTCAGGGTCAAAAGACAGTTGGCAGCGAGGGAAGAAAAAGATGGACTCAAGGGAACGTCGGATCTGTCGTTCTCCGGAAAGATGACCAGCGCAATCGGTCGAGTAGGGGAGAGTGCCATCGTCGCGATCGGTGACGCCTTTGAACGTCACGCGTCAGCCGCCGAGCAGGTAGCGCGCGGGTTTCAACCACAGACGGCAGCGGCTCAGGTTGAGCTCTCGCCCGAGAGTCGCGACCTGGCTGCGGCCTTCGTTCAGATGATTGATGCCGGCGCGTCCGTGTCGGCTCAGGTCACGGTTCTCGAGACTGTCGATCAAACGGCGAAAGAACTCACCAGCATCATCGATCGCGGAAACTCGAAATGAAGCGCTTCCCTTCGCCCGAATGCGGGGTGAGGACGCATTCGTCTCCCCGAAAAGCCGACGCGCCGACTCGAGCCGCTCAGCGGTCTCTCACGAACTGGGCGCCCTCGCTCGGCCTTGGATTCGCCTGAAGTGCTAAGGCACAGCGACTCGCGCGAGCGCGGCGAATGTGAACCGTAACATTTTGCCTTGCTACACAATTCCACTCAAACAGGGTCCTCATCGCGGAATCTTGAAAGTGGAAGCACATTCGCGACCTTCGTTAGGTGCCTCGCGTTACCATTCCTAAGCTGGGCCACGTGAGTCCGGCTGGAGCGGGCGATCGAGCCCGATGCACCCGATGAACCGAAGACTCGCATACTCAGGTTTGGGCTCTCTGCTCGTGGTTGGATCCGTTTTGGCTTGCGGCTCGTCGAAGACCCAGGGTGACGCCGATGGCGGACCTTCGGTGGGCAGCGGTTCGACCCAAGGCGACGGAAATGGGGATGGAAATGGCGATGGCAATCCGTCGGGTAGCGGCGGGGCTCAGGGCGCGGGCGACGATAACTCCGCGGATGGCCTGATCGTGGGCGGAGACGACGCGGGCTCGGGTGGAAGCGTTGTCTTCAACGGCGGGACCCAGGTGCTCACCCCCGAGCAGGTTCTCGAGTTGACCGACAGTGAGTGCGCCGGGTTTAGCGACACGCCGGACGTCTACCTGCCGACTCTGCAGCTGATCGTCGACAAAAGCATGTCGATGAACGACCCGCCGTGTGTCGACGTGGGCGGCTCCGGAGGAGCGCCCGGCGCTGGCGGGAGCATGGGGGCAGGTGGGGGCATCGGTCCTGGCCCGGGACCGGGTGGTGGGTGCGTCACTGGTGGAAACTATCCCCCCGAGCCTGTCGAAGGTTCGAAGTGGCTGTTGAGCGTTCCTCCCATGCTCGCTGCCCTCGACGCGTTCCCGGATGGAATGTCCGTCGGGATGCTGCTCTTTCCGACTGCGGATTCGTCGCGGGGGAGGGATGAATGCGTCAGCGACGAGAGCATGATCCCCATCGAGACGCTGGGCGCTGCGGGTTCGATGCAGCGCGCGGCCCTCGCGAATGCATTGACGACTGTGAACCTCGTCTACAACACGCCGACGCACGACGCGTTGCATTTCGCGCTGACCGAGAGCCTCGAGCCGTATGAAGGCGGAGGCGCGAAGTTCGTGGTGCTCTTGACCGACGGCGCGCCGACCCAGGCGCTCGGTTGCGGAATGCCACAAGGAAGCGCCACCGCCCCGCTCCAGCCGATCCTCGACGAAATCGCGGGCGCGGCAGCGAAGGGAATCAAGACCTACATCCTCGGCTCTCCCGGCAGCGAGAAGAACGGCCAAACGGGCGAAGACATGCGGCCCTTCCTCTCGGAGGCGGCGAAACTCGGCGGGACCGCGCCTGACGGCTGCCAGATCGACAGCGCTCCCTATTGCCACTTCGATATGAGCGCGACGCCTGACTTTGCGGCGGCACTTGCCGAGGCGCTCGGCAAGGTGACGACGGGCGTCGTCGATGCGTGCACCTTCGTCATCCCCTCGGACATCGGCACGAACAGAGAAGAGTTCGACGTCGACAAGACGAACCTTATCGTCAAGAAGGGCGACGGCTCGCAGGTCCTCGTCCTGCGCGACGACTCTCCGGCGGACTGCTCGGAAGGCTGGACCTTGAGCGGCGACCAGATCGTCCTCTGTCCGGCGACCTGCGACGCGTACAAGGCCGATCCGACCGCAGAAGTTACCCTGTCCTTTGGGTGCAACGCGATCGAGCCTCCGCCCGCCTGATCCTCTCTTGTTGTTCTTGGGCCCCGGCGCGCGACCCTCGGGGGA
>JAEYYX010000037.1 GCA_023428245.1 Pseudomonadota bacterium | reverse complement strand
CTGGTACCACAGCGGAATGGACGGGAGGTCCTGACCGAGGATGGCCTCAGCCTGCTGGTACAGCGTGTTGGCCTCTTCGTTGGACTTGGCGGCGGCGTGGGCCGGTCTGCGGAATGCGGCGCAGGCGACTCGGCTGCGACGGGGGGCGCGCGGGAGTGCGGCGCTCGGGGCCTTTGGGGTCGCATTCGGGGCGGGGGCGCTCTTGGGGGGAACGAAGCGATTCATGGGGAGCGGGCTCGGGTAGTGGGGGCTGGTCTACCTAAGTTCGCGGGAAAAGGCGACCTTCTGCGGGGGCGACCGGGTGAACCCGACTGGGCAGTGGGGCGGCATTCGGACGGACACGCGCGCCGTTGCGTCAAGAGTGATCGGAGAGAACCCTTTTCTTGGGTGAGGGCAGACGATCTGACCATCCGACCCCGCGCTCACGCTTTCATTCGGCGGTGAAAACCGCGTCCACGCTCGTCGCCGTGAGGATGCGTTCTGTCCAGAGGTCGAGCTCCGCCTCCGTCGCGGCGGCGAGGCGCGCCTCGGTCTCGGGCGGCAGACCACGAAACTTCAGGCGCAACAGCTTCGCGAGGACCTCTCGCGCGCCTTCCTGTCGGCCTTCCTGTCGGCCTTCCTGTCGGCCTTCCTCAACGTACTTTCGAGCGAAGTCGCTTTGATATTGGTAGTTTGCTTTTGCCACGCGCAGAGCCTCCTGTACTTTCGGGCCAAGCCCAGACCAGATGATGTCATAATAGTAGGTGGATCGCTCACGGTCGAGCTCCGCTGCGGCCGCGAGCGCGCTCTGGGCGACCTCGATGGCGCGGCTGATATCCTTGGACTTTCCGTGGGCGAGCGCCGAGAGCACGGCCAGCTCCGGATCGGCGCGGGCCTCCCCGGGGCTCACCATCGCTGGGATGTCGTCGGGGCCAAAGACGATGGCTCGGAATCGGTTTTCGCCGCCGAGTTCGATGGGAGCTCGGGCCCAGGCGGCGACGCGCCGAAGCGGACAGACGACGAGCACGATCGCAGGACAGCTCTGGCGCGCTCTTAAGCTCGCCGCGTAGTAGGGCCAGGAGTAACGCTTTCGCTCATCGCGGGAGAGCTGGACCTCGACGATGATGCCGAGGCTGCTCGCGTGGTCTTCGAGCAAGACAACGTGATCCGCTCGGTACTCAGCGGGGCGCGTCTCGCCGAAGTCGGTGGACAGGACACTCACGCGCTCCGAGGGCACCTCGAGGCCCAGGCCCTTCGTGAGCAGATCGGGAGCGAGCTTCGGCTGCGCTCGGAAGAGATCGAGGATGGCCTCGTGGAGTTGGCTCGGCACGCCTCCCCGCTTCGGCCTCGGGCCGTCAGCGTTGCGTGCGTCAGGGTTCGATGAAGACCGTGTCTACACTCGTGGCCGCGAGGATGCGTTCTGTCCAGAGGTCGAGCTCGGCCTCCGTCGCGGCGGCCAGACGTGCCTCGATCTCGGGCGACAGTGCGCCGAACTTCAAGCGCAATTGCTTCTCGAGGGTCCGACGGGTTCCTGCCACGTGGCCTTCCTCAACGTACTTTCGAGCGAATTCGCTTTGATATTGGTAGTTTGCTTTTGCCACGCGCAGGGCCTCCTGTACCTTCGGGCCGAGCCCGGACCAGATGATGTCATAGTAGTAAGTGGACCGCTCACGGTCGAGCTCCGCCGCCGCTCCAATCGCAACAGTCGCTACCTCGAGCGCGACCTCGAATTCCTTCGAGTTTCCATGGATCAACGCCGAGAGCACCGCCAACTCTGGATCGGCTCGCGCCGTATTCGGATCCCGCACGACGGGCGCGTTCGCTGGGCCGAGTACCGCAGGCCGAAACTCGTTGCCTCCTCCCAGATCGATCGGCTCATTCGCCCAGCGCGCCACCCCTCTCCGAGGGCACACCACGAGGACAATCACTGGACAACTCTGGCGCGCCCGAAGGCTCGCTGCGTAGTAGGGCCATGAGTACCTCTTTCGCTCGTCGCGCGAGAGCTGCACTTCCACGATGATGCCGAGGGCTCCCGCCTCCCATTCGACCAGCAGTACATGGTCGGCTCGATACTCGGCCGGGCGCGCTTCTCCGAAATCGCTCGAGCACACGCTCACCCTCTCGGACGAGACTTGAAACCCCAGCCCCTCCCGAAGCAGCTTTGGAGCCAGCCTCGGCTGCGCTTTGAACAGATCGAGGATCGTCTCATGGAGCTGACTCGGCACCCAGCGACTCTCGGCCGCGACCGGAGCGCGTTGCGCCCCTTCGATCAGCTCTCGCCGAAGACCACGTCCAGGCTCGTGGCGGTGAGGATGCGTTCTGTCCAGAGGTCGAGCTCTGCCTCCGTCGCGGCGGCCAGACGTGCCTCGGTCTCGGGCGACAGTGCGCCGAACTTCGAGCGTAATATCACCTCAAGGACCCCGCGTATGCCCACGAGATAGCCTTCCCGTCGCGCTAGTTCACGCCCTTCCTCCAGACCCTGATCGTAGTACTTTCGTGCGAAATCGCTGCGATACTTGTGTTTTCCTTTTGCCACGGAAAGGGCCTCCTTTACCTTCGGGCCGAGCCCGGGATGAGTGGGGTCAGGATTCCGAAAAGACCGCTTCAGCGCTCTTGGCGGTCAGGATGCGTTCTGTCCAGAGGTCGAGCTCCGCCTCCGTCGCGGCGGCGAGGCGCGCCTCGGTCTCGGGCGAGATCGCGCCGAACTTCAGGCGCAATTGCTTCTCGAGGGTGCGGCGTGTGCCCGCCACTCGGCCTTCCTCCCGACCTTCCTCGCGGCCTTCCTCGACGTACCTTCGAGCGAATTCGCTTTGATATTGGTAGTTTGCTTTTGCCACGCGCAGGGCCTCCTGTACCTTCGGGCCGAGCCCGGACCAGATGATGTCATAATAGTAGGTGGATCGCTCACGGTCGAGCTCCGCTGCGGCCGCGAGCGCGCTCTGGGCGACCTCGACCGCGCGGCTGATATCCTTGGACTTTCCGTGGGCGAGCGCCGAGAGCACGGCCAGCTCCGGATCGGCGCGGGCCTCCTCGGGGCTCGCCATCGCTGGGATGTCGTCGGGACCGAAGACGATGGCTCGGAATCGGTTTTCGCCGCCGAGCTCGATCGGAACTCGGGCCCAAGCGGCGACGCGGCGAAGCGGACAGACGACGAGCACGATCGCGGGGCAGCTCTGGCGCGCTCTGAGGCTCGCCGCGTAGTAGGGCCAGGAGTAGCGCTTTCTCTCATCCCGGGAGAGCTGCACCTCCACGACGATGCCGAGGCTTGTCTCTTGGTCTTCGACCAGGACGACGTGATCCGCTCGGTACTCGGCGGGGCGCGTCTCGCCGAAGTCGGCGGGCAGGACACTCACGCGCTCTGAGGGGACCTCGAGGCCCAGGCCCTTCGTGAGCAGATCGGGAGCGAGCTTCGGCTGCGCTCGGAAGAGATCGAGGATGGCCTCGTGGAGTTGGCTCGGCACGCCTCCCCGCTTCGGCCTGAAGGAGAGGACGTTGCGCCGAACGGAGCGCTACTCGAGCCAGAGATCGTGATTCGTGGCGGGAGTCGACTTTGGCTCGGGGGCCTTGGGCTTCGAAGCCTGAGCGGGTTTCTTAGCGGGGCTGGGCCCTGCGGGGGCGCTTGCGCTCACCTTCGGTGGGGGAGCTTCTGGCTCTTCGGGCTCGGCCTGAGAGGCGGTGGCTTTCTTCGGCTCTTCCTGGGGCGCAACGGGTCGCGGCGGAGGCGTGCTTGGGGGTAGGCTCGCCGCGGGGGGCGTGAGGTGACCGACGGGTTCGGTGGGGGCTTCGCCTCCGGCCAGGTCGCCCTCCGGTGTCTCACGATTCGCTAAGAATATGAGGAAGATGCCACCGAAGAGCGCGAGTCCCATGACGAACCAGAGGTTCACGCCGCGCTCGGCGGGGGAAGTATCGAGACCGGGGATCGCGTCTTCGAGCAGGCGCGCGACCTTGCGGCGTGAGAGGCTCGGAATCGTGTCGAACTCGTTGTTCCGCTCGGCGACCTCGATGCTCATCGTGTCCTGAGAATGAAAGAGGACCGGGCGCGGAGTGCGCGGGGCGACGTAGGCGCGGGCGGTCTCCCGTCCACCGGAGACACGGTTCGAGCCACCGCCGACCGAGGTGTCGAAGAGGGCCCGGTGTTCGGGGACCTCGATTTCTGGCGCTGTCGTGAGATCGTCAATCTGGGGCACCTTCGGAGACGAAGGAAGCTTCACATCGTAGGGCGAGCCTGCCTCCGTCTGCTCCGGCGGAAAGGACGGGCGCAGCTCACTCGAGTCGGATGGGATGAAGCCAGCCTCGACCTCACCCAACCCGCGGTGTGTGTCGCGTCGTTGTCCGGAATCGGAATCGTTCTGGCCGCTCATCGGAGTCAAACTCTGGCACGTCGGAAGGACCCTCGCCGGGTCCGTCATTGTTTTCGAATTCCCGCTTCAGCACAAGGGGCGCGGTCGGCGCAGAAAATGCTGCGCCGACGGCGCCCAATTTGGCCGAAGTCGGGCGAACTGGCCAGCTCGGGCGCTCACTCAGCCTTGCTCGAAGGTCTTCAAGAAGCGGATCTTCGGCCACTCCTTCTGGGTCGTTTCGAGGTGCCAGGAGTTCCGAGCCAAAAACACCGGCGTCCCCGTATGGTCAGTCGCGAGATAGCCGCCGTTCTGGGACTGGAACTTCTCGAACTCCTTATGATCGTCGTAGGCGAGCCAGCGCGCCGTGAAGAGGCCCGCGCCTTCGAAGGCGACAGGAACGTCGTATTCGGTCCGAATGCGATCGGCGAGCACGTCGAACTGCAACGCGCCCACGACGCCGACGATCCAGTTTGAGCCGGACGAGGGCTTAAAGACGCGAGCGCCACCTTCCTCCGCGATCTGCTCGAGGGCGCGCCCCAAATGTTTGGCGCGGAGCGGATCGAGAGGTCGGACCCTTTGGAGCAGCTCGGGCGCGAAGCTTGGGATGCCCATAAAGTGGAGATCTTCGCCTTCGGTCAGAGTATCGCCGATCCTGAGCTTTCCGTGATTGGGGATGCCGAGGATGTCGCCGGCGAAGGCGTCTTCCGCGAGATCGCGATCCTGAGCGAGGAACTGCACGGGATTGTGCACGTTCATGGTGCTGCCGCTCGGGACGTGCACAAGCTTGGCGCCCCGCTTGAAGTGACCGGAGCAGAGGCGGATGAACGCGATGCGGTCGCGGTGCTTCGGATCCATGTTCGCCTGGATCTTGAAGACGAAGGCTGTGACCTTCTTCTCCGTCGCCTCGACCACGCGCTCGCGCGCCTTTTGGGGCCGGGGGGGCGGAGCAAGCTCAATTACGCCATTCAAGAGCTCACCGACCCCGAAAGTGTTGAGTGCGCTGCCGAAAAAGACGGGGGTCATGTGACCCTCGAGGAAACTCTGGTGGTTGAAGGTGGGGCAGAGCCCCCGGGCCATCTCGGCCTCCTCGCGGAGGGCCTCGACCCGGCTTTCGGGCAGGAGCTCATCGAGCTTCGGATCGCCGAGCCCTTTGCACTCCTCGGCGTGGTCGACCAGCCTGTCTTTGCTCTTTTCCATGAGCAAAAGGCGATCGCGCCGGAGATCGTAACAGCCGAGGAAGTCTCGTCCCATGCCGATCGGCCAGGAGAGCGGCGTCACGTCGAGCGCCAATGTTTCCTCGATTTCGCTCATCAACTCGAACGGATCGCGACCTTCGCGGTCCAGCTTGTTGATAAAGGTGAGGATGGGAATGTCGCGGAGGCGGCATACTTCGAAGAGTTTCCGAGTTTGTTCCTCGATGCCCTTGGCGGCGTCGATGACCATGATGGCCGAGTCGACGGCGGTGAGTGTCCGATAGGTATCCTCAGAGAAATCCTGGTGGCCGGGCGTGTCGACGAGGTTGCAGACATGTCCGTTGTACTCGAACGTCATCGCGGACGTCGTCACGGAAATGCCGCGTTCCTGCTCCACTTTCATCCAGTCGCTGCGGGCGCGACGGGCATCTCCTCTTGCTTTCACGGCGCCCGCGAGCTGGATGGCGCCGCCGGTCAGGAGGAGTTTCTCGGTCAATGTGGTCTTACCAGCGTCAGGATGCGAAATGATCGCAAAGGTACGCCGAGAAAGGACTTGGTCTTCGAGAGAGAGGGCTGACATCCGGGGGGCGCGGACTATGACCCGGGAGGCGAGGAAGAAACAGCCTGATGCAATTGGGGCATTTTTCTAGGCCACCCCCGATGCTAAAGGCCGCCCTTACCCTCCCATTTGAGAACTCATGACAACCCAAGCTCAGCGCCGCGACTTCCGGCACACTAAAATCATCTGCACCCTGGGCCCCGCGAGCAGCACGCCGGAGATTCTTCGAGAGATGGCCGCCGCCGGGATGAACATCGCCCGGTTCAACTTCAGCCACGGCAATCACGAATCGCACGGCAAGGCTTTTGCGATGATTGACGCTCTGAACAAAGAGCTGAATCACCCCATCGCAAAGTTGCTCGATACCCAAGGGCCCGAGATCAGGACTGGCGAGCGCCAGAACCCGCTCGTCCTCGAGCCGGGCGCAGAGGTGACACTCTCGGTCTCTCTCGACGACGCGGCTGACGAACAGTACGTGTACGTCGCCTACAAAGACCTGGTCACCGACCTCAAGGCCGGCGACCGCATCACGATCGACAACGGCATCATCAACGTCGACGTCCTCGAGATCGCAGGCGCACGCCTCCGCTGCAAGGTGATCGACGGAGGAAAGGTCGGCTCACGCCGCCACGTGAACCTCCCGGGCATCCGCGTGAACCTCCCGAGCATCACCGAGAAGGACTACAAGGACATCGAGTTCGGTCTGAAGAGCGATGTCGACATCATCGCGCTCTCCTTTGTGCGCAGCGCCGACGACATCCGCGAGTGTCGCCGTATCGTCGAGGCTGCCGGCAAGAAGACACGCATCTTCGCCAAGATCGAGAACCAAGAGGGCGTCGACAACTTCGACGAGATCTTGGCTGAGGCCGACGGCATCATGGTCGCCCGCGGCGATCTCGGCGTCGAAATCCAGATCCGCGATCTTCCGATCCGCCAGCGCCGCATGGTTCAGGCCTGTTCGCTCGCCGGCAAGCCGGTCATCGTCGCGACGCACCTGCTCGAGTCGATGATCACGAGCCCGACGCCGACGCGCGCCGAGGTGAGCGACGTCGCCAACGCTGTGTTCGAAGGCGCCGACTGCATCATGCTGAGCGGTGAGACCGGCGCAGGGAAGTACCCCGTCAAGTGCGTCCAGATCATGGACAGCATCGCGCGCCGCATGGAGAAAGAGCCATCGATTGGCTTCCACCTCGAGCGCAAGGTGACCGAGGTTCGTGATCACCTCGCACGCGCTGCCTGTAGCTTGGCCGATTCGCTGAACTCCCGCGCCATCGTCGTGACGAGCCGCTCGGGTCGTCTCGCCGAGATCGTGTCCTCGTTCCGCCCGCGCACCGCGATCATCTACGGCTGCACGGATGACGAGAGCGCACGTCGCCGCCTGTGGGCGGTTCGTTCGGTCGTTCCGATCGTCATCCAGTTCAACGAAGAGCACCCTGAGCTCACCGTTGCCAGCGCGATGGCCGAGCTCCGGAGGCGCAACCGCTTGCTCCCCGGAGACCACGTGGTCGTGGTGAGCGATATCCAGGCGGGCCCCGAGCGCATCGAGGCGATTCAGGTCCGTACTTTCGAAGAAAACTGACGAGGGATTCCTCAGGCGGAAGCGCGACGCGCGGCTTCGGTCGCCTAAGATAGGGCGCGGGGGGGGGCGGGGGCGGGCGCGCGGGGGTT